>NZ_NSDG01000047.1:10808-114295 GCF_002289345.1 Pseudoalteromonas sp. HM-SA03
AAATTTTTAACGCGGTTAGCGTCAGATTTGCTCCTTAAAATTGAGCAAGTATTAAGACTAAAATGAGAGTGGAATAATCTAGCAAGGAGATCGAAAGATAAGAATGAAACTGCAAGCGGAGAGTTTTGAGAACTTCAACTAAGTTACTAGGAAAATATACATCAAATTTACAACCGTCACAAAAAACTAAGGCGCTAGCCTATCTGCTGCGCCTCAATCCTGACGATTATCCCAAGAGGTATCCAATTCCTCTGCTTTACAACCCAAAAGCCATCCGCCAATTCTTCTTCCCCTGAACGGGTATGTACTCCGACCTACCCGAATCCCATCCTTGTGTCATCCATTAGCACTTCCAATGCATCTCCATTTTAGCCACCTTGGCCTCCTCTTCGCTTCCCGCGCTCCAATGCCACCTTGGCTCCGCTTCACATAATCCCTATGTGCTCCCTATACATTGTTACGTCCAGTGTAACCCATCCACTTCGCAATCATCCAGATTGCGCTCCCTCATCCTAGAGCCTTGCTCGTCCTTATCTGCTCTTCCTTGCTCCACTACGCTTCCCGCGCTCCTTGACACTCCATGTGTCTCCTTATCCCTAGTGAAGCTCCGCTTCACACTCGCTTCCTCGAGTTCCTGATCTTCCTTGCCCTATGCAATACATCCTTCTCTTGTTGTCAAATTCCTTATCCTTTGACGCTGAGCTCCTGCTCTTGTGTTTCCTTACATTGTTAAGTTTACGGGGATTGAGCTCTTTTGTTAGATAGCTCGGAACAATCTTTTTCTTGTCATTTAAAAGAAAAACAAAGTAACTTCTTTAAAAACAGAAGGGTAACTAAAAATCACACTACAAATTCGGTACTACAAAGCGCCTTAACCCACATTCTCGTACGAGATCTCTTACATGGTAATTTCCATTGTTGCTATTTGCTCTTAAATAGTAATGTGCCCTCTACTGAGCTAAACGCCATCTTTTGCAGAACTTGATAACCGTGACCCGCAAAAAACTGCGCTTGTTCTGGCTTAGTAATAAATACTGCCATCCCTTTCGTTTCTTCACTTTGTGCAATTAAATCATCCAACGCAGTGAGTAAATAGTGGCCATAGCCAAGCCCTTGAACATGTGGGTCAACGGCAATTAGAGATAAAAAGTGACACGGCTCTTGCGTTTGCAACGCTTGTCTAATCGACTTTTCTTTATCGATAAGCTGCTGCGTTTGCAAATATCCCGCACTCATCATGAGTCGTAATCGCCAATGCCACTGCCGATTTGCGTCCAATTCATCGCCATTTGCAATAACGCATGCTACCGCGACCAATCTATCTTGATGATATAACCCCACCATCGGCTGCCCCGTTTGACCAAATGCCGACAGCTCCTCTCGTATTAAGGCTCTGAGTTTTTTTTCAAAAATTGCTTCTTGTTTTGCCTCCAATACCTGCTTGAGTAACGGATCATCATGGTAAGCCTGATACAACACACTCGCGGCTACGTTGATATCTTCTGGATTTAAATATCTAACGATTAATTCATGTTGAGAAGTTTCTACTGACATCATGGTTCCTTATTGTTATTGCCCCAAGCTTCTGATAATCATGCCGAAATACTACTTAATATCAAAACCTCAGAATTTTTTCTGTGTACTTTAATAATGTACGGCTACTCGCTAGTGGTAGATATTGATACAAGTCACAATTTATTCAGTCGTGGACAGGTATATTTACCATCGTATTAGTCATTATGATTTTTATTGATGATGACTTGCTAAAGGTTTTACAACCACCTTTACTATAGTTAGTGAGTAAAATTCAAGCAAACGAGGGAGAACGAAATGGATACTAGTCGCCACACTATGAGTACTTTATTTGCCCAACTTGGGCTCGACAACAATCCCAAGGCGATTGAAGGGTTTGTCAAACAACACCGCCTTCCTGATGATATGCTGTTAAGCCAAGCACCATTTTGGAATGAAGGACAGCGTCACTTTATTGAAGAATCACTGAAAGAAGACGCTGATTGGAGTGAAATCATTGACGAACTAGATGCGATGTTAAGATAGCTAAAGCAATCGCTCCTTGCGTAACTTGGTGCTATGATCCACTCCTATGATTAAGGCGTTTAGGAACCTCTATGCACCCTGCTGTTGCCAGAGCTATCAAAAAATTAGTCGATAGTGGAAAGACTCCAACCGTCGCGCTAACAAAAAGCAAATTAACCCAAAGCGTCGCAATGCCAGACGTTATCTCAGGCGTTGCTGCGTACAAACAAGACCCTACCTGTATTGATCACTATCAAGAGGTTGAGGAGGTCGTCAAAGCAAGTTCACAAAGCCAATTAGATAGAATTGAAGCTAAGCTTGATAAGCTCATTGCCTTATTGGAGAAGTCGTAGTGTTTGTTGTCGACTTAACTTTTGATTGCTATGAGGAAACCACCTTAGATGCTGCCGAGCAGGCCATTAACCGTGTGGTCAATGCGCTTCGCTTTAATGGTCAAATCATTGGTGACGAATTTCCAACTGTACTTAAAGATGGCTATTTCGTCACTCGTGTGATGTGTCCTGAAGAAGACGCTTTGCATCCATTAAACCATAGTCCTTTTGTGAAGTTTGCGATTGACCAGCTACAGCAATCAGGCTTGCTTGCACCTAAGGTCAAAGTTTTTGGGCAAGATATACATGCCAACAGCGCTGATGCCTGTCATGAACCGTCAAGCTACATTCTCTACACCACATACGTACACACTTGTAGTCCACTGTATTGCGGCGACGACTTTTTACCAGTGCCTTTATATAAAATCCCAGCTATTGCCAATGGTGATTACAAAGCACTGATCAAATGGAAAGAAGATTGGCAAGCCTGCGATCAAATACAGATCAATGGCGCGACTCGCTGCGAATTTGCTGCACTGGAAGAAATTTCCAGTACGAGTAGCGATTTGTTTAGACGTGGCATGGATTTGAGCAAACGTATTCGCTATCTCACAAAAAAGCCGGTTTACTATTATTTATATCGTGTTGGTGGCGAAAACCTCGCCGCAGAAAAAGCAAGAAAATGTCCAAGTTGTCAGGGAGACTGGTTGCTCGAGGAGCCATGGTTCGGCCTTTTCGACTTTCGCTGTGAAACTTGCCAATTAGTCTCGAATATTTCGTGGGACTTTCAATAAGGAGCACAAGCTCCTTTATGCCAACTAGCTATATTGGATAGTTGACTGTCAGTTTTTCCACAAACTCTGCAATAGAATCAGCCAAAACATGGTGCTGCTTCTTACCGACAAACTCTAACCCAACTTGACCCGTAGCGACATCGACCGACACCAATAAGTCGTCAGCTTCTGTTAAGCCGATAAACACGGTTTCAGGTTGTTTGAGCCTGCGCTTCATTAAAATATGGCCGGTGATATTTTGCTGCAAGCGCTCGAAGTCATCTTCGTTCCAGGCTTGCAGTAGCTCAATTTGCTTACCCTCAATAAATGCCATGATATTGCCAGCAAAGAAATCACCATACAGTCCGTTCAATCCCTCAGGAAATTGTGTTTCCAACGCTTTGGCTAAATCATTTAAATGCCCCGCTGGCGAGCGCGCTGCCGCTAGCCATTTTATCTCATTAAGCTTGTTCGGTTCACCCTGCTCACATGGACTCGGCCAACTTTCATCATGCTCGGTACTTGGTAAGTCTTTAAAGGCTTGTTGATGATAATCTACATAGGCTTGATGCAAGCGCGCCATATTTACGGGCTGAGTCATATATAAAGCTCTCTTTATTTTTCTCACCATGGGCGAATACTTGTTTCGTGTAATTAAGCAAATAGCTATTAATCCCGAGGTGAACATTCGTTATAATGACCGCATTGTAACGAGATTTGAATTAACATGACAGACTACAGTAACTCGCCAGAGCTGCAATCTTCTGTGCTTGGTAAAACCACAGAATATGCCAGTGTTTATACTCCAAGCCTACTGCACCCCATTGCACGTAAACTCAACCGTGACCAAATCAATGTTGATGAGTCCGCTTTACCATTCAAAGGTGAAGATACCTGGACAGGCTACGAATTGTCTTGGCTCAATAACAAAGGTAAGCCTCAAGTTGCGGTTGCCACTTTTGTTTTTCCTTGCCAAAGCTCGCATATCATTGAGTCAAAATCGTTCAAACTTTACTTGAATAGCTTTAACCAAAGTCGCTTTGATACGATGGAAACCGTGCGCCAAACGCTAGCTGCGGATCTTTCCACGGTATCAAATAGCCAAGTTAGCGTGACATTATTTGGTGCAGACGAATTTGATTGTATTCCTTTCTCGCGCCTCCCTGGTGAGTGTATCGACGAGCTGGATATTGAAGTTGATAGCTACACACCAAATAGTAACTTACTACAACTTGCCTCTGAGGATGTGGTCGACGAGACGCTTCACAGCCACTTACTCAAGTCAAATTGCTTGATCACCTCACAGCCAGACTGGGCAAGCGTGGTGATAAGTTACCGTGGTAAGCAAATCGACCGAGAAGCGCTGCTTAAGTACCTAATCTCATTCCGTGACCACAACGAGTTCCATGAGCAATGTGTGGAGCGCATTTACTGTGAGCTTTGGCGCACCTTTAACCCTGAAAAATTATCCGTTTATGCGCGCTATACTCGCCGTGGCGGGTTAGATATCAATCCATATCGTTCGAGTGAACAAGATCAGACTCCGTATACGGTAAGAACTAACCGACAGTAAAACGTAAAAAAGCCATGTTCTCACATGGCTTGGCTTTTTATCACATCTAAGTATTGCTATTTATTCCCCTGTCGTGTCTTCCATTTCAACAGGGACGGGGACCGAACATATATCGGTGTGATTTGGCGTATCAACAAACCAATCTCCCGCTCTATTTTTACGTGCAGCAATTAGCGACTCAAAAATCGGCGTATTTGTCTTTAGCCTTTTAAAAGAAGGTGCACCTTTTACATCAGCAAGTACCGTAACGCCTTTGATAATATTATACGCTTGTCCAGCAACTGGTTTACGATCTAGATGCTGAACATGCTCCATTCCCGATAATAACTGCCCAAACACGGTGGTGTTTTTGTCTAGGTACCGCTGCGGCGTCAACGTGATGTAAAACTCGGTACCACCACTATTAACATCGTTGGTTCTGGCCATGGCAAACGAACCAACGCAGTGTGTCATCCAGGTTTTGGTCCCAGCTTCATTTTGTCCTACGGCAAAACCATTTAAAAACCCGGTACGCGGCGCGTAGCCGTCCACAGCATCTAGCGATGTGATCTTCAAGGTTGATTCTGTGCTATAAAAAAACTCAGCGGCAATCGCTTTTTTTCCTTTTTGCGGCATTTTCTTGTCCGACATATCGCCGCCTTGAGCCACAAAGTTTTCCACAAACCGATACATACTCAAGTTAGTGTAAAACCCCTCTCGCGCTAACGCTTTAATATTTGTCACATGATTAGGCGCAAGTTCAGGGTTAAGCGCGATATAGACTGGTCCTGTTTGTAGTTCTATTTTAAGAATATTTTCAGGGTCCAACTGCTGCCAATCGCTACTTTTGGCCTCAGCAACAACTTCCGATGGTGACTTTGTATAAGGTTTTGCCAAGACAAAAGATGAACTTATGGCAAGCGTAATAAGTAGTAAGGTTTTTTTCATTATTATTTTCCTTGTTTATACCAATAAAATGGCACCTCCAACGGCGCACTGGGTGGCAGGTTTGGGTTGTCTAATTCTATGACTGTTTTATTTTTAAGATCTAGCTTTTCAAGACGAGCGGAAAAGTGTTTTAAAAATAACGCCTCAAATCGGCCATCTTGCAGTGCGCTTTTAAGGCCTTTCTCAATTTGGCTATAGAGCAACGGGTTGTCGTGAGAAACAAAAAAATATACCGCTGAAGGGTAGTAAAACACCACATGCTGATCTGCGACCAAGTCCGTGTCACTCAGGGCAGCTTCAATACTCACTAAATCGCTTGGCAACACATCAAAACGTTTTTTCAGCAGCATGTCGTAGCCACTGTCTTCTTGTGAGAAAGAAGTCACACTGAGGCCATTACGCTCAAAAATCTGATGGTCTGGCCAATCTCTGCGTAAACCAAAAGTAATTCGGCGCAAGTCGCCAATATAGCGTACTCCACTCAGCAAGGCTTGATTATGTTTGCGCACTAAAGGAATGCGATAACCCAAAATACCTTTCACTAGGGGAATGCGAATTGCATTTGCGACCTTTTCGCGCTGTGAGTTAGTCACTAACCAACTGACATCCAGCCCCCCTTTTTCTCCAAGCAGGCGCACCGCTCTGTCTTGAGAAGGAATACTTCTCACAGATACGAGCCGTGGTGACTCTATCTGGTATGACAGAGTCAAGTAAGCAGCTCTATAATGTACGGATCGGCACCAGCGCTAATTCTAATTTCCGTTGTTTCTTGCGCTTTGAGAGGAAGTATCACAAAACCTAGAGCGAGCCAAAACCGCTTCATTTGTCATCCCAATCAAACTTATATAAGAAGTCTATACTGTTGTACAAACCGCTCGTGGCTTCAACATAAAACTTCGAAAAAACACGATAGCGCAGCGCAATTTCATTGATAGACTCAAATACCCCAACACGATAACTGACCTGAACATTGGGAGTGATATAACCAGAAACCTCAACTTGTGTATCGTCACCACTGCCTTTGGCTGATAGGTTAACATCTGAAAGTCCAAGTGATTCACCCGCTTTGCTAAAGAAGCTTTCACTTCGATCAATTCCCTGTGAGAGTAAAAACTGCGTGAGTAGCGCATTATTAGAGGTTTCAGACTCCCCTAAAGGCTGACCGTTAAGTAGGTATGACAACGCCTTTGCTTGGTCCATTGCAGGCTCTGAAAACACGGTCAAACGCGGCTTAGCAATGTTGCCTGTGAACTCAACACCGGCTATCACATCGTTAGCAGTTGTCGCTGGATTACGAATAGCGCTAATGTTCAAATAAGGTTTATCTAGTGCGCCATTGAAGCCAACCTGTCCGGTGCGGATCAACAAGTCTTGGCCAAATGCACGATATCTGCCCTCTCGCAATTGCAACTCTCCCGTTGCCAGCATTGGTGACTCAACTTGCTTGTCAATTTCGATTGCACCGGTAACAAAGCTATCTAATCCTAACGCCCTCACCCTAAAGTTATCTTTAACGGTCAGTTTTAAATCTATTTCGTGTTGCACTGGCACCGACATCTGCTTTTGCACTTTGGCATCGACAATGACTTCATCGTCGCTCGGCGAAGTGACTCCCTCTGGCAGAGATTCAATGTTTACTCGGCCAAACGGCACCACAATTTCTCCAAGTACTCGCGCAATCTTATCTTTATAGGCGAGTGTTAAATCCGGGCTTGCGGTTAGTTCAATCTGCGAGTCTGGTTGCACATAAATATTTTCGCCCTTTATTTTCACTTCAGCAGAGAGCTCGGGCGACCAATAGGCTTCGCCAATTAGTGCCACCTTGCCACCTTTTGCTGCAGTTAGCTCAGCCTCTAACTGAGCGGATGTGGTATTAAAATCAAGGTTAATGTGACCTTTATCGATTTCCACAGGCAAAGAGTCAGAAGACATAAACAAGCGCTGGGCGGTTAGCTTACCATTCACTTCAGGGGCTGCGAGGCTGCCTGAGATATTTATATCCCCTAGCACTTCCCCTTGCAGGTCAAAGCTTTGTTCCGTTACTCCGTTTAGTAGCGCTGACAATTTAGCCAGCTCAATTGACTCTATTTTTACGTTACCAGCTAATTGGGGGGATTGTTTATCTAGCGGCACACGCGTATCACCACTGAACTTACCTAAGATATCGGAGGTCATGCGCCAATCAGCGTGGATTTGTTTGTTATTGGTTTTTAGTAACGCTTTAAATTCAGAAATTGAAAATGTTTGCCCATGAGTCGTAACGCCGGCATCAACAATGTTCAGCTCGCCATCGGCTCGCGTTACTTGGCCGTTTTGCCACGCAAGTTTAGCCACAGCCTGAGTTTCACCAGTTACTTTGAGCTCTGCTGGCAACCAAGTTTGTAGTTTAGCCAGTGCCAATTTCTCCAGTTTAACATCGGCCTGCCCTTGTGTGCCTTGTTGCTCGGCTGCAAAACACAAATCGGTATCATCCATCTGCCAACACTGCTTTGCAATGCGCTGACTGACATCACTGATCACGATTGCGGCAGGACCTTGCAATGCTATCGTTTGCCCTTGAGAAGTTACCTCACCAGACGATAATTCTCCCTGCCAAGTGGAATGTTGCACCTTGCCATTGACTTCAAAGCTTGCAACCACTCGCTTATCACGAATATCCAATGTCGCGTTATGTTGCTGCTGATTGCCTTTCACAGCTAAACGAATGTCTTCAACCATTTCAGAGTCAACAATCAAACGGTCTAATGCCAGTTTAATTTGCCCAGTCACTTCATTGGCAATATCAACCGTGCCTTTCGTCGTTAAGCCATGTAGTGCTATATTCTGGTAGCGCACAGAATCAAACTTAATATCGGTCTGAATACTCGGCTTGAGGTGGTCACCCTGAATAAAAATTTCTCCACTGCCCTTTAAGTCAGCGGGAATAAGCGTATTTGCCGCCTGCTCAAACTGAAAGTCAATATCGAGATCTAATTGCTGACCAAGCTCACCGCTTACCGTCAGGCTATTTTTGCCATAATTCAGGCGTGCATGGCTAAACTCGCCTAGCAGACTCTCATCCACAACAACCTTAACGTCCGCATTAAACGGTGTACCCGCCACTTTACCATCGAGCTTAAAGCGCTCAACATTAACCTGCCACTGCTCACCTTGACTCACAAAATCAAGCGCGAACTGCCCTGCCAGCGTATCGTTTTCCGTCTGGCCTGCATCGTATTGCACTAGCCCTAGCAATCTATCGATTGGTAGTTGAGAAAATTCCCCGTTCACTTTACCCTTCACCCCTTGCGCCCAGTTCACTTGTCCCGCTATGTGCGCTTGCGCTTTTTCAAACTGAAGCGCTGCTTTAGCTAGAGTAAACGCTTGTAGTCCACCTTGCCCTTCAAGTGTCGCGGTAACATCACCAAACTGCACAGTATTAACAGCGATTGAGCCTGACAAATTGTATTTTGAGGCATCCCCGCTCAAGCCGAGTGTCGCACCTTTTAAAGTCGTGGGCTCTGAAGGAATAACTAATTTATCTATTTGACCCTGTAACTCAAATGGCCAATTTGTCGCTGTCAAATCCGCATGGGCTTGCAGTTTTGCAAACGCCATTCCCTCGCTATTCAAAGTAAGCGTAAGATCGTGAGGGCGACCCGCCAGCGTTAAACTGGCTAAACCCTGTGGCGCACTCACGGTTGACCTAAGATCAATAGTCCAGTCGTTAAGCAAGATTTCTGCCGCTGCTGATATAAACCATTCTTGATAGTTAAGCTGAACCTGCTCCACGTCCACATTTTCATCCACTACAACTTGAGAAAGCTTGATATTCTCAAGTGTCTGCTCATCTACCGCGAGGTTGTTAATCTTTAACTCGCCGAGCTCAGCGGTTAGCGGCAGGTCTATCTTGGGTAGTTGGAGTGGCACTAATGCATTCAGTGGTGCTGTCGATTTTGCAGGCACTGGTTGCTCAGTTACCTTGGTGGTCAACTTCACACTATCTAACAACAAAAAAGGGACATTAAAATGTGAGCCAGAACCTGACAGCTGCGTGTCTAAGCCTTGCAATTGCACTGTAATATCCGGCGTTTCCAACGAAAATTGCTGAACTTGCGCACGTTTTATTGCAATTGGCAGTGGTAACTCAACTTGGCCACTTTCCGTAGTTTCCGCTTCGCTGACACTTTTCTGCTTTTGTACGATCGCTATCGTTTTTGCGTCTAGCGCAATGCAAACGCTGGCACAGGCCAACCACTCAACAGTAACTTTGGTGTCTCTAAGGCGAATATCGATATCGTCATTGTGATAACGCAACGTAAGATTGGCGCCAGATAATAAGCGCTTGTCTAGCCCATCGATTTCTAACCCTGAAACCGTTTTATTCGCTACCCAAACCAGTAACTTTTGCCCAGGCAAGGTAAAACATAAACAAACCAAAAGTAAAAATAGGCTAATAATGGCAGTAATGATTTTGATTCTTAAGCTTCTGAACTGCATTAGATTTCAGGTCCTATAACAATACTGAGACGGGTGCTTTTACTTTCTTTGGTCAGCCCCCAAGCATGATCGAGCCGGATTGGACCAACGGGGGTTAAATAACGAAAACCAAACCCGGCTCCAACTTCCCAAGCGTCCGAGAAATCGTTCGTTGCAGTACCCGCATCAACAAACAAAGCAGCTCGCCAACTTGGATGGAATTGATAGTTATATTCCACTGTTCCAGTGGCTAAATATCTGCCGCCAAGTATACGCCCTTCGTCATCGCGAGGGCCGATAGATTCATAGGCAAAACCACGGATACTTTGATCTCCCCCAGCGAGAAAACGGTGGGTAAACGGAATTTGGTCAATATCTTTTGTCACGATCGCCCCTAAGTCTAAGCGACCAAAAAACAAGTGCTTGGTGTCAAAACTTCTTAGCCATTCATTGTTCCATCTCACCTTCAACATATTCGCAGACGATAGTACAGAATCTGCTGCAGCTTCAATGGAGATCAGGCGCTTGTTCCCCCAATAAGGTAGCGCGCCACCTTTACTTTCTTTCTTTAAGTAGCTAATACCTGGGATCAACATTTCCGTCCGTTGTTTTTCGCCTCGCTGTTCCGTGGTTTCGTGTTCACGTTTCAAAAACGCCGTCCTCACCCACTCGTCATCCGTTAGCCATTGTCGCTGTGCCTGTACGTTCCAAATCCGACTGTTGATCCCTTCCGTTACTTCATCCTGCACCTTATAACCACCTAACACACGCCACAAATCGTCGTTAGGATTGTCTACAGGAATAGTATAACTTGCAGTGATATCTTGTTGCTTTTGCGACAGTCTCAGATTGGACTCAAAGGAATGGCCATCCTCGGTGATCCAAGGTTTAGTCCACTTAAAACGGGTTTTTGCACCCACATCATCACTGTAGCCTGCGCCCACTTCAAAGCTATTTGCGGGTTTGTCTTCAACACTCACTCGAACAGGGATCTGTTCGCTCGTCCGCTCCTTTAACAGTGGATAAACCTTTATCGCACTAAAATAAGGGGTGGCATTTAAAGACAGATTAAAATCAGACAAGAGGCTCGCTTCAAACGGCTGCCCTTTCGAAAATGGGCTTAGCGAGCGTATATAGTTAGCCGCTTTGGTGTTTCCCTCAATAGCGAGGTCACCAAATTGATAACGTTTACCCGTGTTGAGCAGCAGTCGTACACCAGCATAGCGATTCGCTTTGTGAACAAGCAATTTGGACTCTTGCCATTGATAATCAAAATATCCAAGTTCTAGTAGCTCGCTTTCAAAGCGGCTTTTCGTTGCCTGATAATCACTATGATTGACTTGCTTGCCAACTTGGATCGGTACATCTTTGATAAGCGAAACTAAATCTGCATTGTCCTTACCCACTCCCACAAGCTCAATATTAACATCTTGCCAGTTCAGTGGTGCTTCAAGTTTGACTTCGGCTATGACGTTTTGCCCTTCTCCACTGAGTTGAATATCAAAATGATAATAACCTAAAGCATGCAAAGCGCGACGTATGTCCGCACGCACCTCTTTCATCACCCGAGGGACTTTTGGCTTACCTTTGTAAGATTTTAAAAAACCAATGATGTTGTCTTCTACGTCGCCGTTCTCGACTTTGACTTCAATGTTGGAGATTTTTACTGATGCAGGACGAGACTCAGCACCGGCGTTAAACGAGGAAAAGCAGCACAAAAAGAGCGCTAATGTTAAACAAGAGAAATACGGCTTCATTAAAATAAAACGACCTAAATATCGCGACTTATGGGCATCGATAATGCCATTGTGCTTGTGAAAATGGATACTGTAAAACGACTTTTCAGAGAAACTGCAATTTTACTGAGCTAAAGCTGAACATAGGGTGTATTTTGTTGTAACGCAGTGGGTTTTATCGCACATTTATTTACATTCATACTTTTTATTTTCTTGCAGATGACGGACAATAGCAACAATTGAACCTGCAGAGTGAAATTATGCAATTCCCAAATGATGATAACGGTGAGCTTCTAGCTGAGATTGCCGCTGCTGGCGTTGATCTGACGCAAATGCAGAATATCGATTTTTATATTCTTTTCGAGCAAGCTGGTGATGCTAAGCGCTTCATTGGCGCGATTGAGAAAGACGAATTAGCACCGAAAACCCAGTTACAACAATGCCCTGACACAGGCGTTTGGGAAGTGATCACCACGGTGACTATGGTCCCGATGCACGAGCTACTGAGTCAGACGGAGCAATATCTAGAAAGCATAGCCAATGGTTATGAAGGATATGGCGATGGCTGGGGCTTAATGGCCTCGGAAGAGTGAACAGCCACAGAAAATCCGATTTTTATACAGAAAGGCTAACTTTTGTCAGCCTTTCTGTAGCTACCTTGATAGTCAAACAGCTTTTCAGAAACCTGCCAACCAAACTTCTTGTGTAATTTAGCAATCACAAAATCCGGTGCAATCAAGTCAGTATCTATCACTTCTTCAGCTGACTGCCATTTCGCAGGTGCCGACGTAGATTTTCGCCGCTTTGCAAATTGCTGGTGAAATATAAATAGACTCTTTTGATTGGAAAAGTCATAGACTTCACTACAACTAGCCCCATCCTCGTCAAAGTAAGTAATTTTTAATTTATTGCCACTAAGCACTTCGCCACATAGTCCGCTGCAGCGTAGTACCATTGCATGTTTTAAATTCAGTGCCGCACGCAACTTATCATCTGGGTCTGCCATTATTCCGCCGCACTGATGGCATTGCCTTGCGGCAATATCATTTTCTGCACCGCATTGCTCACATTCTTTAAACTTAAAACGATAATCACATTGCTGTGAATGACCATCATAGTCTTCGAGCAATCCCTGACAGCGCCTGCCAAAATGCTCTATAAGCTTACCTTGCTCGTCTATCTTGCCCCAGAAAATATTGGCAAAGCCACAACCAGGGCAAAGCACTTGTACGGGCTCATTGTCTGAGTTTGGCTTTTTACTTCCCACTTCAGGTGCAAACAAGTCAAAGTCGTTGCCTGCATAATCAATGACAAAGCAATCTTCTTTGTTTTCGCCTAGCCTAAGCCCTCTGCCTACAATCTGCTGATAGAGACTCACGGACTCCGTGGGTCTCAAGATAGCGATAACATCAACATGGGGGGCGTCAAACCCGGTAGTAAGCACAGAAACATTAACTAAATACTTAATTTCTCTATTTTTGAACTGGACGATAAGTGCATCTCTCACGGCTGATTTGGTTTCCCCCGTGATCAGCGCACTATATTGCTTAGGTAAATAACCGAGGATTTCTTTTGCATGCATAACCGTCGCGGCAAAAATCATTACTCCCGTCCTATTTTCACTGAGCGCTAGCAAATGAGTGATAATGCTCTTTGTTGCACGAGTTTGTGCTTGTAATAATGTATTCATATCAGATTCTGAATAACGCCCAAATGAATCTGTACTTAAACTAGAAAAATCATAATTCTCAACTGCTGGGTCGATTTTATTTGGCGGTGTAAGATACGAGTTCTTTATCATATATCTAAGTGGTAATTCGTAAATACACTGCTTGAATGGTGATTCAGCTTTCCCTCTAACAAAACCATGATAATGTTTATGGTATATCCATCCCATACCCAACCGATAAGGTGTTGCTGTTAAGCCTAATAACTTTAGTTCAGGGTTAAACTGAGCCAGCTGGTTTAAAATTTGTTGATACTGGCTATTATCTTCCCCACTCACCCGGTGGCATTCATCAATGATAACTAATGAATAAAATTGATTGAGTTGTGATAAGTTTCGAGACAATGACTGCACACTAGCAAAAGTCACCTGATGCTGTAACGACTTTTCTTTTAATCCAGCAGAAAAAATACTCGCTTGTAATCCGTAGCTTTTATATTTTTGTGCATTTTGCTCTACAAGTTCTTTAACATGAGTCAATACTAATATTTTGTGTTTTGCAAGCCGTGCAAGCTCTGCAATCACTAGACTCTTTCCAGCGCCTGTAGGTAACACAATGACAGCTGACTCGCTTGATTTACGAAAGTGAGCCAGCGTATTTTGTACCGCTTCTTGTTGATAAGGTCTTAAAACGTAAATAAGCACCTCAGGATATAAATAATTAAGTCAAAAAAGGCGTACCTTAGTAGATACGCCTTTTATTTAGGCTATTTAAACAAAGACTGTTCAATACCGAACAACCTTCATAATATGGTATTGTTAGATTAGATAATCATCTAGGTTAACACCTTGGAATACTTTAGGTGTTTTACCACGACCAGTCCACTCAATTACTTCACCATCTTTTTCGATACGGTATTTTGCTTTTACTTTAGAACGACGATCAGCCGGCGTAGTGCCTACTAAATCATCCAGCGTAAGTCCTTTTTCTTTCAGCATAGCCAATACTTCCTCTTTAGCTTGCTGTTGTTCCTTTTGCCCATTCAGTGCTTTTTGAATAAGCTCTAACGCTTTTTCTAAATCACTATAGCTTGCATTTTTAATAAAAGACTTGATCTCACGCATTGACACTCTCTCAATTAAGCTTAGTTTTAATATTTATATTGAATACTATATTAAAATTAATAAAAAACAAATTGTATTCTATGAATTTTAATCTTGTTACGAAAAAAGCGCCATAATGGCGCTTTTTAGTTAGAATTAAGAATATTTAATTACATTCTGTTTAAATCTCATTCAACTTTCCAATCAATTGTCGATCCTGCTTTAATTGGCACAACCGTTCCTTCACCTAATTTATATGTATCAGGCACTTGCCAAGGAGACTTGGTCAGCGTAATGGTATCCGTATTGCGCGGTAAGCCATAAAAGTCCGAACCAAAGTGACTCGCAAAACCTTCTAACTTATCAAGCGCATTCGCATCTTCAAATGCTTCTGCGTATAGCTCAATTGCAGCATGTGCAGTGTATGCACCTGCACAGCCACATGCGGCTTCTTTTTTATCTTTCGCATGAGGGGCTGAATCTGTGCCCAAGAAGAATTTTTTACTTCCGCTTGTCGCCGCTTCAATTAACGCTTGTTGATGCGTATTACGCTTTAAGATCGGTAAACAATAATAGTGAGGGCGAATGCCACCAGCCAACATATGATTGCGGTTATAAAGCAAATGATGAGCTGTGATAGTTGCAGCAACGTTGTCAGGCGCTTGATTAACAAAATCAACTGCGTCTTTTGTCGTGATATGTTCGAGTACAATTTTTAACGTTGGGAAGTTATCAACGACTTTGGACAGTTTTGTCTCAAGGAATACTTTTTCTCTATCAAAGATATCAATAGAGGAGTCCGTCACTTCACCGTGCACGAGTAGCAACATGCCAACTTCTTGCATCGCTTCGAGCGCTGGATATACATTTTCAATATCCGTTACACCCGATGCTGAGTTTGTCGTTGCACCGGCTGGATACAACTTAGCAGCAACAATATGACCAGTTGCTTTCGCTTTTTTGATTTCTTCAGGAGTCGTGTTATCCGTAAGATATAACACCATTAGCGGCTGAAAGTTGCCTTGAGGATTAGCGGCCATAATGCGGTCACGATAAGCCAAAGCAGTCTCTGTGCAAGTTGCTGGTGGTACCAGGTTTGGCATGATAATCGCGCGGCCCATGTAGCGACTAATATCTCTTACCGTGTCGACCAAGACATCACCATCACGTAGGTGCACATGCCAATCATCTGGTCGTGTAATCGTTAGCGTTTGTTTGCTCGTCATTGCTCTCTTCCACTGCTGAATTTGTCCGATCATAGGCTGCACATAGGTGTTAGTAAAGTTTTTCAGGCCAACCGCAGATTATTTCATTTTATAAGTTTACTTTTAGCTCATTGTCATTTTTCACAACATTGGTAAATATGTACAATTTAAGTTAACTTAGTAGCATCTTTTCATGAGAAATATGTATGCTATCTGAGAACCAAAAATTAGAATCAAAAACAGAGCAGCTTAGCATCATTAACCAGTTTTCTTCGTCGCTGCTGCATCTAACCAAACTTGACGAATTATTTGAATACGTTACAACACAGGTCGTTAATCGACTGGGGTTTGTAGATTGTGTTATCTATCTCGCTGACCCTTATCAAGAGTATCTAGAAGTCGCTGCAAGTATGGGCGTTTGCCATGCTAATGGGGATTATCGTGTTGAACAAACTAAGATAAAAATTGGTTCAGGTATTACCGGACAAGTCGCAACAACTAGAGCGCCCTTTATTTCTGGAAACGTCGCCGCTCACCCTATGTATATTGCAGATTTACGTCCAGCCATGTCAGAGCTTTGCGTACCTCTGGAGTACGATGGTTACTTAATCGGTGTGATTGACTGTGAGCATCCAGAGGCTGATTATTTTACCTCCGCACATTTACAAATATTATCGACGGTCGCACATTTACTCAGTGCCAAAATCCATCAGTTACGCACCTTAGAAAACCTCCAAACCACGATTGCCCAGTTACACCAAGCACAGAATTTAGAAAAGTCCCTACTTAAAATTGCGAACATCACTTACCGCTTTGAGAACCTTGAAGCTTTTTATGATGACTTATATAAAATCATTGCTTCTCAGCTTTGCGCCGAGAATTTTTTTATCGGCCTTTATGATACGCAACAGGATATTTTAGAAATCGATTATTTGATTGAGGGAGGCGAAAAATGTAATGCTCACCAAAAGGTATCAAAAGATCAGATTAAGCATACTGCATCCTATTATATTCTGAAGAACCAACGACCACTGCTGTGTGATAACGATCAATTTAGCATGCACATTACGCGGGGGGATTTTAAAATGGTGGGTCGCTCGCCACGCTCTTGGTTAGGCGTACCATTTTTGGTTAATGATCAATATCAGGGCGTGATTGTGCTGCAAAGCTACAATAACGACCAAGCTTTCGTGAATCATGATTTATCTATTTTGACTTATATAAGTCGCCAAGTCAGCATGGCCATAGATCGGCAGCTTTCAAGGCAGGCGCTAGAACATAGAGCCTTGCACGACGATTTAACGGGTCTCGCCAATCGCTATTTATTGTTAGAGCGGATCAAACATGCCATTTTAAGGCTAGCGCGAGTCGAGTCCGCTAATTTGCACTGCCTGATCTATCTCGATTTAGACAGATTTAAGAGCATTAATGACTCACTTGGCCACGATGTTGGCGATCACTTCTTGATTGCGATTGTCGAAATGATAAATGGCTGTATCCGCAAAACCGATACCTTTGCCCGGCTCGGAGGTGATGAGTTTGCGATTTTTATGGAAAATGTCCAAGATAGGCAACAAGTCACTCTGCTACTTGATAGGATCACCACAGCTATAACCAAGCCCCTCCATATAGATGGTCACGTTCTGCAAGCCTCTAGCAGTATTGGCGTTGCATTCACTGATAACGAGTCCGATAGCGCAATCAATTTACTGCAGCAAGCAGATGCCGCCATGTACGAAGCTAAATCTTCGGGTCGGGGTCAGGTCTGCTATTTTAATAATGCCATGCGCAAACGCTTAAAACAGCAAGCCGATATTGAAAATGATCTGCAACATGGCATCAAAAACAATGAATTTGCGCTGTATTATCAGCCGATATTTTCTCTAACGACTGGCGCTATTGTTAGCTTTGAAGCTCTCGTCCGTTGGTTTCACCCCAAAAATGGTCTCGTCTCTCCAGATGCTTTTATTCCAATTGCAGAGCAAACCGGACAGATCATTGAACTTGACTTACATTTGTTGGAATTAGCAGCCAAACAACTCAAACGTTGGAAAGCGCAAAAGCTGCCGAAAACTCGCGTTACGGTAAATGTTTCATCGCGACATTTCGCAAGCTTAGAGTTCGTTGATACGATCCAGCAGCTTTATCATCATTATGAGCTTACACCAGGCTCTTTATGTTTGGAAATCACAGAATCTGGATTAATAGCAAACTTAGCTCTCGCAACCAAAATTATTCAAGGATTAGAATCCCTTGGAGTGAAGCTTTACCTTGACGACTTTGGCACTGGTTACTCCGCTTTAGGTTATTTGCACCAGCTCCCCATTCATGTGCTTAAAATTGATAAGAGCTTTATTGATCAACTCACTGAAAGAGAAAACCCGCTAGTTGATGCGATTTTGAAACTTGCACAATCACTTAACCTGACCGTTGTCGCTGAAGGTATCGAGCTCGACACTCAGTGGCAGCTATTAAAGCAAAAAGGCTGTCAATTTGGCCAAGGCTATATTGTTTCTAAACCACTCGCCGCAGATCAAGCGATGGCATTTTTACTGAGTAGAAACTAGGGCCTGTTGATCTTTCAAGTTTGTTTTTGCAGCAGTTTGATTGGTATTTATACAAGGCAGAGCCAACGTAGCATAGTCATTCTATGTAAGTCTGGCGATAAAGACTTTATGCTCCTGCAAAGTCACCTTACCCCACATCCTTGTGGGGCAACACAGAAGAAATGCTAATCAAGCGCTGCCCTTTGGGTTCATCTGAGTGCGCTTTGTTCATTGTTGCTCAACTTTTGCCTAGATTACTAGGCGGCAAGTCGAGCGTCGCGACCAAAACACACTCAGAAGAACAAAAATCAAACAGCAAAGGTCAACATGCCCTAGCAAATACCTCATTGTATATAAACAATGAGGTATGTGTACTGGTTTAGATTAACTTTTCCCTAATTCGCTTCTAAGCTCCTTGGTGGCTGTCACCATATTCTCAAGTGCAGCTCGAGTTTCTGGCCACCCTCGGGTTTTTAGCCCACAATCTGGATTCACCCATAATCTTTCTACGGGGATTTTCTTCGCTGCTTTGTGAATTAAGTCTTTTATCCATGCCACCTCAGGGACGTTTGGCGTGTGAATATCATAAACGCCAGGTCCAATGTCATTGGGATAGTCAAAATCTTCAAAGGCGTCGAGTAACGCCATATTTGAACGTGATGTTTCAATCGTGATCACGTCCGCATCCATATCTGCAATAGCGGCGATAATATCGTTAAACTCCGAATAACACATATGCGTATGGATCTGTGTTTCGTCATCCACACCACTTGCGGATACCCTAAACGCATACGCCGCCCACGCTAAGTAGGTTTGCCACTGACTGGCTTTGAGTGGCATCCCCTCCCTAAATGCAGGTTCATCGATTTGGATCGCCTTAATCCCTGCATTTTGCAAATCCACAACTTCATCTCTCAGTGCTAAAGCTATTTGATTCGCAATGCTCGGCTTGTCTAAGTCATCTCTGACAAACGACCAAAATAAAATAGTCACCGGCCCTGTTAGCATGCCCTTCATCGGTTTTTTGGTTAGGCTCTGTGCATAACTCGTCCACTTCACTGTCATTGGTGCTACACGCGAGACATCTCCCCAGATCACTGGGGGCTTAACACAGCGCGAACCATAACTTTGCACCCAACCAAACTGAGTAAAGGCAAAACCTTCGAGTAATTCACCAAAGTACTCAACCATATCATTGCGCTCTGCTTCGCCATGAACCAGCACATCTAAGTTAAGCGCTTCTTGTTCTTCAACGGCATAACGGATCTCCGCTTCCATCTGGCTTTGATAAGTATCAGCACTCAACGTACCCGCTTTATAATCACGTCGCGCCTTACGAATCGCTTGGGTTTGTGGGAAAGAGCCTATCGTTGTGGTTGGCAATAAGGGTAAATTTAGCGACTGTGCTTGTTTTTTAATTCTGGTTGCGAATTCACTATTGCGTTGGCCGTCTTTTGCTGTAAGCGCTGAAACACGCTGCTGTACCTCATTATTATTCACGCGAGTAGAAGTCAAACGCGCTTTTACAGGCTTAGAATATTCGACCAACTGGGTAATATCACGCTGCTCCAATGCATTTTTCAATAATGCCAGCTCTTGCCCTTTTTGTTTGGCAAATGCGAGCCAAGACTTTAACTCACTGTCAAGCTTTTGCTCTTGATCTAAGTCGACTGGCGTATGTAATAATGAGCATGAAGGAGCGAGCCAGAGATTATCACCGCGACGCTCATGAACCAGAGCAAGTTGCTGATATACACCTTCGAGATCCGAGCGCCAAATGTTACGACCATTCACAATCCCAAGAGACAGCACGCTATCTTGCCCAACGACTTCATCTAATGCAGCCAAGTCGTAGTTTGCCGTTACGCAGTCAAAATGCACGCCTTCTACGGGGTAAGATTGAATATCTTCAACATGCGCTTGTACGGAGTCAAAATAACTGGCCAACAACACTTTTACTCCTTGACCACTCAACGCATCAAAACTCCGGCGCAGCGCGTTACGATAAGCATCGTCGATTTCCAGTGCTAAAATAGGTTCATCAATTTGTACCCACTCAACACCTTGAGCTGCAAGCTTGATAAGTACCTGCTGATATACAGCCAATAACTTATCTAATAAAATTAATTTATCAAACTCTTGGCCAACACATTTCGCTAAGTAGAGATAGGTTACCGGGCCGACCAATACGGGTTTTGCTCGGTAGCCAAGTAATTGTGCTTCCTCTACTTGAGTAAATAACTCAGTCCAAGTCAGGGAAAATTCCTGCGTTTGTGTTAACTCAGGGACGATATAATGATAATTGGTGTTGAACCATTTCGTCATTTCACTTGCAGCACACGCACAGCCGCTAGGTGCTCGCCCCCTGCCAATCCGAAACAAAGTATCAAGATTTACCGACTCATCATTTTTGTGACGACTAGGAATAGCGCCTACAAGCAGTGAAATATTCAACACGTGATCATACCAAGCAAAATCACCTACAGGGATAAGGTCAACACCAGCGTCAGCTTGCAATGCCCAATTTTCTGCACGAATGTGCTTTCCTTTTGCGATTAAGTCGTCTTGCGTTAAGTCGCCTGACCAATAGCGTTCTACTGCAAATTTAAGTTCACGTTTTTTGCCTACGCGTGGGAAACCTAAGTTATGTGTTAATGCCATGATTTTAATTCCGTCTAGATGTATGGATGTCTAAAATTTAACTCTCGTAATCAAAAACAACAATTGATGCTTTTTCAGATTTCATATGAATAAAATTAAATTGTAATTTTTTGCAAAATTTTTACATAAGTAGTGACAACGCTGTCATTTTTAGTGTTATAGTGGATTTGTGAATTTTTGAACAATTCACCGTAGGTATTTAGACGTCTAGACATTGATAATAACTAAATAGAATCGTAATATTGAGTAATGCTGAGATTTGCTCACTTCAAATATGAGAATTGTTGATAATGATTGATATAAAGCACCTAAAGACCATCTCCACCTTGAAAGAAACTGGTTCTCTTGTGAATACAGCACGAGAGCTATTCCTGACTCAATCCGCTTTATCTCATCAGATCAAAGATCTAGAGAACAAACTCGACTGCCAACTATTCGAGCGCAAGACCCAACCGGTACGCTTTACCCCTCAAGGCATGTTGTTATTAGAGCTCGCCAACGACGTACTACCTAAAGTAGAAGCAACAAAATGTCGTTTGAAGGAAAGCCTTAATCAGCCTATCTCGCAACTCAGATTAAGCGTGGAATGTCATGCTTGTTTTCACTGGTTGCTGCCAACAATTAAAGAATTCAATACCTTTTGGCCTGACATTAAAGTCGATTATGAACGTGGCTTTAGCTACGACGCTATTCCTGACCTTATTGAAGATGAGCTGGACTTAGTACTTACCTCAGACATTCGAGAACCAGAACAACTGGAATACGCGCACCTTTTTGACTTTAAATTAAAGTTAATCGTTGCACCAGATCACGAATTGGCCAAGAAGGCCTATGTCACAGCACTCGACCTGAAAGATGAAACCATCATTTCTTACCCTATTCCACGAGAGCGTCAGGATATATTTAAGCACTTCATTCAAAACGCACGCTTTGACGGCACATTAAAAACCGTCGATCAAGGTTTATTAATCTTCCAACTTGTCAGTGCAGGTATGGGGGTTGCGGCATTACCGGACTGGTTAGTGACACCCTATGAAAGCCAAGGGTTGATTAAATCTATTCCTCTTGGCGCACTTGGGCTAAATCGCCCGATGTATTTAGCCATGAAGAAAAGCATAAAAGATAACCCTGTCTATCGTCATTTCCTCAATACTTGCCGTAAAACCACTGCAAGATAGTTGACTGGGCTCTTTTTTGAGCCCTAACTGTTATACATTTCTACAACTCCAATCTCATGCTAGCATTGCGTCAGGCTTATCTAAATCTAGGACATGTTTAAATGTTTGAAGTCAAAAAGGTTGTCGGTCAACTTCTGATGCCTTTACCATTATCTTTGGTTGTGCTTATGGGGCTTATGATTTTTATCGCCAAAACGCGTAAAGGGCCTTATATCGCGAGTTGGTTAGTCTTACTCAGCATATGGGCGTTGTCGACTCCTTATGTCGCACAACATATTATCGAGAGAGATACAAGCACTCTCGCTGCATTCAATCCAAGTAAGCACAGCAACATAGATAAAATCGTTGTACTTGGCTGTGATTTATACCCAGATAAATCTCTCCCCAGCAACGCCCAACTTGGCAGCTGTGGTCTAGCTAGGTTAGTTGAAGGTGTAAGACTTGCTAATATTTACCCAAAAGCCCAACTGTATGTCTCTGGTTACGGCTATGGCCATGCAACAAGCGCGGGACTTATGGCAAGAACCGCACAGAGCTTAGGTATTTCCGCTACACGTATTAAGCAAAATCCCAATACCAAAGACACAGCGGACGAAGCAAAAATGCTAGCACCTTTGCTAGTCGATTATGACGTTGCATTGGTTACATCGGCAGCGCACATGAAACGTGCAAAAAACCTATTTGAAGCACAAGGCGTTGAAGTATTCCCTGCTCCGACAGAGTTTTATAATTTTAAGTCACTTCCATTAAGTCGGCAGTTTATCGCCAATGACAAGGCGCTCGATATAGTCACTCGAATTTGCCATGAACAAATTGGTAGTATATGGATCACGATACGTCGCATTATTGACCCATCAGCACTATAACGCCGAAAAAGACATTAAAATCAGGCTAAAGTTCGATAAATTAGCGCTGAAAAACGTAAAAAATTGAAAATTTGCGCAAATATGGGTATAAATACAGTTTAATCTTAACCCGCGTATCCGCGTACAACACGACTAGGATCTACGATGAGTAAACTAGATAAAACTGAAGTACTAAGCGCTTTCGAAGCTGCGTACGAAGCTGCACATGGCAAAAAGCCTGAGATCACTGCAAAGCCAGGTTGGTATAGCATCGATGGTGGCAAAAACATGCGTCTTGCTGAGGTAGCTGAATTAACAGAAGAGCTAACTTCAGGGTCAGCTGTAGCAAGTGAGAAAACGCAGGCGCCTGCCAAAAAAGCGAAAACGACTAAGAAAGCGCCTAAGGCTACAGCTGTAAAATCAGCGAGCTTTACTATCGTTACAGAAAACGAAGAAGGCTTCAAAGCGGAAGAACAGTGGATTGCTGAGCTAGCAGCAAAAGATCACGACTGCCGCTTACCTCGTGGTGTTGTGTAATATCCGTTGGTGTAACAACAGCTCCATAAGTAAAAAAACCTCGCAATGACGAGGTTTTTTTATTTCTTTAATTCTGATATTACTAAACTTTAAACACTAACACTTGGCTGTTTAGCTGCTCAGCCAACGCTTCTAAGTCATTACTTACATCGGCATTACTCTGTGCATTTCGGGTAATTTCAGAAATACTGCTACTGAAATCATTAATATTTTCGCTGATTTCCGCAACCACCGTTGTTTGCTCTTCCGTTGCCGTTGAAACCTGAATATTCATACCGACGATTTCATCCACCGCCTTATCAATATCAGTCATTATTTGAGCTGACTCATTGGCCCTATCTACCCCCGCAGCTGCACTTGATTGCGCGTTCTCCATCGATGATACCGCGTTTTGTGCCATGCCCTGTAACTTACTGATCATATCTCGAATCGATTCTGTGGCCTTTTGCGTGTTATGTGCCAATTGCCTGACTTCGTCCGCAACAACCGCAAAACCTCGACCGGACTCTCCGGCCCTCGCAGCTTCAATTGCCGCATTCAATGCTAAAAGATTCGTTTGTTCCGCAACGCCTTGGATCATTAACACAACTTGGTTGATTTCATTCGACTGGTCGTTCAATGCTTTAATTAGCTGTGCGTTATCTCCTACTTCATTGGCAAGGCGCTCAATGGCCTGAATATTTTGCGAAATAACATCCATCCCCTGTTTTGCAAGTTGACCCGACATCTCGGCTTTGTTGGCGGTATTCATCGCGTTATGTGCAACCTCCTGAATTGCACTACTCATTTCTGTCGCCGCAGTTGCGATCATTACCGTTTGCTGCTCCTGCTCTTGCGAGGTGCCAGCAATAGACTGACTAATACCATTCAACTCATTAGAGGTCGTAGAAAGGCTTTTCACGATCGTGACTAGATTGGTAACTAGCTCATGTAAACTAGACACCATGGTATTGAAGTCATTCCCTATCTGACTTAACTCATCTTGCCCCTCAACTACCACTCGTTGTGTCAAATCTGCATCTCTTGCAATATTACCAATACGCATACGCAAGCGGCTGAGCGGTTCATTAATTGACCTAAATATCAACATGCCAATTAACACCATTACAATCACAATAACAACAGAAGAGATAATCATCGCCGTTTTTGTTGCATTAGCCTCTGAGCGACCGACATTTCGAAGCGCACTTGCTTCAGTAAGCTGCAACTCAATCAGCGCATTGTAGCTTTCGCTAAGCGGATCGAAAGCCGCATAGAGATCATGTACAAATTTATCGTAAGGAATTTCTTCAAAGGTATTTGCGTTAACTCGGCTAATATAATTAGACAGCAGTTGTTTAACGCTTAGCTCTGCTTTTTCAACTTGCTTTACTAAGCTTCGCTCTTCGCTCGTAAGGTCCGTGGATAAATATCGATTCCATTCTTTTTCAGCGATATTCTTAGCTTCTTCGATTTGCTTTAACGCAGCACCGTTGGATAGTTGATGGCCTCGTAACTTGTGAAACGTATCTACAATAACCACCGCATAGTTATCTGACACCACTTTTATTTGTCTAAGTGGTACAACTCTGTCGTCATAAATACGGTCAATGTAATTGATAAGGTTTGATAATGTTCCGATTGTGAAGATAGTTGCAAGAATAAAAAACACAGCAGGTATGCCTGAAAGCGACAACAATCTGCTTTTAACTGAAACCCTATTTAGCATAGTCTGATTTTTATTGAGTAAACATAGAAATAAAGTATTACTCAAAGTTCGTAGATTACAATATTAATTGCAAATTAAGCAGCGTAGTCTTGATGTACATCATATTTCTTTACTGTGTCTATTCCTTTTTAGAGTATTGATTTTTAAACCTATTACAAAAAAGAGGAGAAGCTTTAGGGGGCTTCTCCTCTTACATTCCACGTCGAAATTGTTTTTGCTTAGCACTCTTCGTTTTCAGCGTTCAGGTTCTCTTTTACATCTTCACAAGCATCTTCTACACTGTTTTCCACTTCCTGAACCGTTTCATCGAAACGCTCACCCGCATCTTCTGCAGGGCCTTCACTACAACCAAAAAGTGCTAAAATTGAAACAAAACCAAATGCTTTTGCTAATGTAATTGCTGATTTCATAATCTATCTCCTAAAACCGTTTTTGTACGTTAATCCCCTTTTATCTGGGAGCTCGTGCTTTGCCAAAAATAAACGAAATAATCATAAAAGCGATAAACACAAAGAATAGAATTTTCGCCATACCTGCCGCAGCGCCCGCGATTCCAGTGAAACCTAACACGGCTGCGACAAGTGCTAGGAATAAAAACATTACAGCCCAACTCAACATATATTCTCCTTAGGCAGTTAGCTCTTGCAACTGCTTCATCTGATCGTGACAAGCTTGCATTCTGGTTTGAATTTGCAGTAATACACTCTTGCATTTTGGTGGAAGCTCTTTATTCAGCGCTTTATCAAGCTTACTTAGCACTTTGTCTTCCACCTCTTCTAGTTGAGAAATATAGGTGTGTTCTTTATCAGTACTCACCATGCCAACCAACTTAGTGTATGATTCACGAATGTCGATGCTAAGCGCAGAATCAGTCTCGATTTCACCTTCGTCGATAAGAACAAATGGTTGAAGATCTGAGATTGCTTGCGCTTTATCTACAATCATTTGGTCAAATACTCGGTTTAGTTCGATATTATCTAGCTTCTTTTTAGCTTCAGTGTAAAAATCAACACCACCATTTAATACTTTAATGAGCTCTTTTACCGGCTCCATGTCGTAATTTGAATCTGCCATAAATAACTCCTTTCGTTTCAATGTGTAATAACTGCATTATGCAAATATTATTTTCTGTCACTTTCACTAATGCAGATTAAATGCCAAATTATAAACCGTTATTTTTCAAGGGGTTTTAATATAAATCGCCAAAAACCGGTGAAAATATTACAAGCTAGATGTAAATTATTCCTGTGATAATTGCGCACTCAAGGTTGCGCTTCCCTTCGCATTGAAGTCCAGCGTCCTAATTGGGAAAGGAATTAAGATATCGTTATCAGCTAACACACGATTAATTGTGCAAATTGCTTGGTGCCTGACCACCATAAAGCCGGGATCGGCTGGGTAGTCTATCCAAAACCACACGAGTAGATTGATAGAACTATCACCAAAAGATTCGGCGTAGACATCCGTTTCTTTTTGGTTTACCACAAAATCAAGCTTATTAATTGCCTCGATAATCACCTCTCGTGCTTGCTCTGGGTCGTCCGCATAGGAGATGCCAACAGGTACTTCTATTCTTCGTTTGCCAAGTTTAGTGTAGTTTTGTAATTCATTTTTAAAGAGAATTTTGTTGGGAATATAAGACAGTTGGCCGTAAAAGTTCTCTACTAAGGTATTTCTCAAATTGATTTTGTTTACCGTGCCAAAGCAATCCTTGGTTCTGATAATGTCACCGACCATAAAGGGCTTTCTGACTCCCATCACAAATCCAGCAATGAGGTTCTCTGTCATGTCTTGGAATGCAAAGCCAATGGCAAGGCCTATGATCCCAGCCCCGGCCAACAATGACATCACGGCGCCTGATAGTTTGACTATATCTAAAGCGAAGAAAATACCGATAGCAATAATGGAAACTTTAAATATAGAGCTAATAAGAGAAGCGACTTGTTCGGTCTTTATTGCTTTTCTTATCGCTTTAGAAAACCAAACAGATGATATTTTAGCTAGAATCGTAAAAAATATGATAACCATTAAGGCTAGGATCATATTGGGCAGTAATTGCACACTCGCTTCAAGCCAAGAGATTAATTTATCATTAATTAATGTCCAAAACTTTTCTAAGTTCATAATTACACATTCCTATATAAGTACTTAACAAAGTTAGGATGCAGTAATCATTCCTAGTTATATTAATTAGCGGTTCATTAAAAAGGTAATTATTACAAAGTAATATACACATTTTCTCGGTAAATTCTTCCTTCCCGTTTACCAAAAAATAGAAATACCTTACTTTTCAACTATTTAAAACTGGCACAACAGCTGCAATAAGTAATTCGACTACGAAATTAAAGGAGTTTAATTATGAAAAAGACATTAATTGCAACTGTACTTGTATCTTCACTTACTGCCGCTTCAGCATTTGCAGCTGATAATTCTTGGGAAAAAGAAGCAAGCGATGCTTGGATAGACGGTAAAGCAGAAGCGACGCTACTTTTCAACGGTGAGCTGAACAACTTTGACATTAACACAGATGTAAAAAATGGCATTGTAGTGCTAACTGGTAAAGTTGAACACTCGGTAGATAAGAAGCTAGCCGAAGAACTTGTACTAGGTATCGATGGCGTAAAAGGGGTAAAAAACGACCTGACTATCGTAGATATGCCAGATGAGCGTAAAAAAGAGCGCAATTACGAAAGCGATAGTGGCTTTACTGACGCAAAAATCGCAACAGTCATTAAGTCTCGCTACCTGTTTGACACAGATGTAGATGGTACCGACATCGATGTTGATGTGGAAGGTTTAGTCGTAACACTAAACGGTCATGTTGGTAGCGAAGCAGAGCGCAAACTTGCTGTGCAAATCGCAAAAAATGCCAATGACGTTAAAGATGTAAAAGATAAACTTCGCGTTACGAAAAAATCATAAGCAATTTTGATTTGAGGGGGTACTCCCCCTCCCATACTTATATTGATTTAAGGAGTAAAGATGAAACAATTAACAATTGCTGCTGCGCTACTTGCCTCTCTAGGTCTTGCATCCACAGCCGCTCACGCGGAGTCTGATTTTGGACTAGATGATTATAAAATTTACACAGGTATCGGTTATGGCCAATACTCTTTCCAATGGGAAGATCGTGAGAACGACACCTCATTCGACGATGACTCTTCTATGTTAAAAGCGTATGTGGGTACAAAAATCAATCCATATTGGAGCTTTGAACTTGCCTATGAAAACTTCGATGAAGCAAGTGACATTGACAATTCTGCCGAAATTGACGGTATTTCTTTATCTACGCGTCTCTCAGCCCCATTAAACGAATACTTTGCAGTTTATGCAAAAGGTGGTTGGCTTGAGTGGGATGCAGATATCCACGCTGATATTCCAGCTGTAGGCCGTGTTTCATCTAACCTTGAAGGTGGCGACTGGCTTTATGGTGCCGGTGTAGAGTTTCACCTAAACAAAAACATTAACATGCGTTTAGAATATACACGCTACGAACTTGAAGACGATATCGATCCAGATATGGACGTCGCTGCTGTCTCTATCGAGTATCAATTTTAAGCAATAATGATGGTTGATTTATAACCTCCCAATTATTTCCCCTTTGACTCAGTCCTGGCTCTTCCACAAAGAGTCTGGTTTTGGCGCTATCACTTGGTAGCGCCTTTTTTGTTTTCAGTGTACTGCTTCTGTATTTTATTATATAAGCGCTTCCTCACTATTCCTTTATTTGCAGAAAACAGAATGTAAAGACAGGCAGCCTCTAGATGTAATATTTGTCATCACTGCTAAAAATGAAATCTGTCAATTTTTCAAACTCTACACCCTGTAGGTTCTGCTATGTAATATTTACATCCTTCGTATCGCATCTACCGACACAAAGCACAAAGAAAACCCAACCAATTGATATTTATTAACTTTTAAGTTGGCAAAGGGTTTGCAACCTATATAGTGAACTAAACGAATAAGGAGTAGTTTATGAGTAATCAAGCAAACCAAACACAAACAGGTAGCACAGCTAAACCACAGCCAAATGGCCAAGACTCTAGCCATCCTGTTACGGATCAAATTGCAGATACATTGCATGCATCAGTAGATTCACTGCACGCTTCGGCATCTCGTACTGAAACCTCACTACGTGAAAAAAGCCATAATTCGAGTGAAGCGATTGGTGCCAAGCGCAAGGAGTGGGAACGTGCGTGGAATACATCAGGAGTGAAAAAGTATGCAACGGAAAATCCAGTAAAAACGGCTGGTATCGCATTTTCACTTGGTATGTTGGCTACAATGCTGTTAAGGAATAAATAACCATGCAAAATCAAGCTCAAGCAAGAGGTAATAGAGCTACGGCTCACGAGCGCATTCCAGCGCTCGCTGAGCTTAAAGACTCAGTTTCTCTCTTATTTAATAGTTATCAACACATTTTCGAAGCTCAGCTTAACTTACTCGGTGCAAAGTGTAGGGCAAACCTAAAAACCTTATGCGTGGCATTTGGCCTGATATTTCTCTCATTGCTGTTAACCGCAATGGTATGGGCTAGCCTGCACATTTTATTTGCCTATGCACTCACCTATGTTGGGTTAAGTTGGTTCATTTCAGCAGGCATAGTGCTGACCATCAATGTCGCCGTAATCTATTACTTGATTGTCACAGGGCTCAGGCTATTTAATAACAGCATCAATGATCTCACTTCCGGATTTTACACTCCTATTGCAAAGTCGGAGGCCCAAAATGACAAAGCTAGCTGAGTTTATTACTGACAAGCTACAACAAGAAGTCGAGACTGAAAAAAGAAAATTAATCGATGCACAGCAGCTCAATCGACTAACCCAAACTAAAGCTAAGAGGGTATTTACCAGCGCAATAAGTTCGCCTCAGGGGGTTAGCTTTATGTTTTTATTTGGTGTGCTTAGTGCCAAATTTGGACGGTTTGGTGCACTCAGAAAGGTCGTGATACTACAGCGAATAGCTCGAGGTATTATTTAATCCTTGAGCTATTTTTGCTCATTCATTTTATAGCAGCCTTTCTTTTATTTCTTTCAAGTCCACTAGCGTTATTGGTTTTAATAGCACATCATCAACTTGAGATTCAGCAAGCTTTTCTGGCTCTGGGTCAAAACCACTCGCAATAACAATATGTTGCTCTGGCCTTTCTGCTTTTATCTCTTTTGCTAAGAATAAACCAGACTTATCAGGCAATCCAATGTCTAACAAAATAGCATCAAAGTGCTGCGTCCCTTTAAAGTGCTGCCAGCAGCTTTGAGCACATTCAGCCGTGACTACGTTAACCTCGAGAGAGTTGAGTAATAATTTAAGTAAATTACGTGTATCACTGTCATCTTCAACGACTAAAAAATTGAGATTGCCCGGTATTTGCGTTTCGGCTTGTGTTGGCACGATTTGCTCTTCACTTAAATAGTGCTTTAAACAACGCCCAAGTTCAGCAACATTAACTGGCTTGCTCATCATATCATTAAAACCAAGCGCCACTAGCTCTTCCCTAGTGCCTTTTTGTGCCGCAGCTGTCAATGCAACAACTGGCAAGCTCAAGGCCCGCTCTCTTAGCGCTACAATAGTGTCACGACCATCCATTCTTGGCATATGTAAATCCATAAATACCAAATGATATTTATCAGGGTTTTTCTCCAGCACTTCTAACGCTTCGACACCATCATTGGCAATATCTGCAGTTGCTCCCGTTTGTCCAATTAAAGTGCGCAATAAGAGCTGGATTTCACTGATATCTTCAACAATAAGAATATGGCCGTGTAGCTCACTGGGCAATGAGCTATCGCTGGTGTCTTGTGTTTTATCTAGCGTTAGGGGGGCTAAACTTTCGGCATTCACTTCGTCGAGTTCAATGCTAAAGCCAAACTGACTTCCTTCACCGAGGGCTGATTCAACTGATAACTCTCCACCCATAAGCTTGATCAAAGCAGAGCTTATAGCCAAGCCAAGTCCAGCGCCCTCATCGCTGCGTGTGGTAACATGTTGAACTTGCTCAAAAGGCTTGAAAATACGCTTGAGCTTTTCACTGGGTATGCCTATTCCCGTATCGATAACGATAAATTGTAACTGAGTATCTGTTTTTAGCTTTACCTCTACTTTTACAAAGCCAGAGCTGGTGAATTTGATAGCGTTATAAATAATGTTGATTAGTATCTGCTTTAATCGCGTTTTATCTATACTCACGGTTTGCGGTAACGATGTTTTAGCTTCTATGCTAAAGCTTAACCCCTTTTTAGCCGCAGCCATTTTAAACAAGCTATATAGATCACTTAAGAAGCTATTTAGGCAAATTTTATCTTTATTCAGTTGCAGTCGGTTTTCGTTCAACTTAGAAAGATCGAGTACATCATTCAACAAGTTAAGTAAGTGTTCACTGTTATTATTAATAATTGATAGTTCAGGTTTAACATTCTGCAATTCTTCCCGAGAAAGCAGTAAGTTTGTATAGCCAAGAATAGAGGTCAGCGGTGTTCTTAGCTCATGACTTAAATGTGCTAGGAAGCGATCTTTAGCTCGGCTATCCGATTCAACACGCAGTCGTTCAAGACGTTCACGCTCTAATTCTTTACGCGCTAAGGCGTAACGAATAGAGCGAATAAACCGCGCACTGCTAATTTCGGATTTTAGTACAAAATCTTCGGCTCCAGCCTTTAACGCTTCATTGTCTAACAGTTCATCTGATTGTCCTGTTAGCATGATTATTGGTGTATGTACCTGCCTTGCTCTGGCTTCTTTTAACACTCCCAAACCGGTTTGCGGGCCTAGTTGATAATCCAATAAACAAAGATCGAAGCTATTGCTCTCAAGTGCTTCTAGGGCTTGATGATATTGGCTTTGCCAAACAAGATTGAATTTAAAGTTAGGGATCGACTCCAAATAGTCTAAAGTTAAAATGTAATCGTCTTCGTCATCTTCAATGAGTAGCACATTGACTTCACTGACTGACTCCTGTGGCATATGGGCCTCCGCAACTGAAGTGGTATCAATTTGTTAAATCGTCATGCTATTGTAAATCAAGTATGGGAACGAATTGGGTAAGGTCGCGCTTGTTTGCACGAGCACGATGGGATTAATTTGGCAGTTCTACTATTTCAATCCAGTACTTACCCAAATGTTTCATCAACTCGACTAAACCATCAAAATCCACAGGCTTAGTAATGTAAGATGCGGCACCTGAGTCATATCCTCTCAGTTTGTCCTCTTCCTCTTTAGAGGTAGTTAAGATGACCACGGGGATAGAGCGCAAACTCGGATCCTTTTTAATTTCCTGCAACGCCTCTCTGCCGTCCATTCTCGGCATGTTTAAGTCAAGTAGAATTAAATTAGGTCTTGGATATCGCTGAGTGTCTGAAAATTCACCTTCATTTCTAAGGTATTCCAATAGCTCAACACCATCTTTTACAAACTGAAATGCATTTAATACTCGGCTTTCCTCGAGTGCATCTTGTGCCAATAAACGATCATCTTCGTCATCATCCGCCATCAAAATATGGATCGGCTGGGTTTTTTTATAGTTCATTCTTAAGTTCCTGAATAATTGGTGTTGGTTCAGCAAGTAGTGTGATCGTGAATTTAGCACCTTTACCATCTTCACTGGTCGCTGAAATCGTTCCGCCGTGTCGTTCAACAATGCGTCTACACACGGTTAAACCAATGCCAGTACCAGCATATTTTTTTCTGTCATGTAGTCGTTGAAAAGGCGAGAATATTTTCTCAGCATATTCAGTATCAAAACCAACGCCATTATCTTCCACTATAAAAGTATAAGCATCTTGGCCCACCAATTGACTGTTCTCAACCGCGATTTTAATAATCGGATCACGCCCATCAACTCTGAATTTAATAGCATTGGAAAGTAGATTTAAAAACAGCTGATGTATTTGACTAGCATCACATTTGATTGTCGGTAACACGTCCGAGTTTATGCTCGCATTACTGTCGTTGACCGCAATTTCTAAATCGTCCAGCACAAACTGTAAAACTTGATTGAGCTCCTGTTCTTCAAAAGGCTTTGCTCTGGTGGTAACTCGGGATAACTCAAGCAAGTCAGTGATAAGCGTCGACATCCGCTGTGCGGCACTCGTCATTCGAGCCAAATAATCCTTACCCTTGTCATCAAGGTGCTCGCCATAATTCTTTTCGATGCGATCACCAAAAGCACGGATCTTTCTCAGCGGCTCTTGCAGGTCGTGAGAGGCAACAAACGCAAAGTCTTCGAGCTCTCGGTTACTACGGTTTAGTTCTTCAGCGTAATGTTCTAGTGCCTCGGTACGCGCTTGCACCTTTTCTTCTAAATGATCGTTTGCTTTTTCTAACTCACTCTTTGCTTCCTTCGCACTGCGAAGATTGACTACTAAAAGTAGCAAAATGGCAAAAATCATCACGGCGCTCAGCAAAGTAAACACCACTATATTAATTTGTGCTTCTTTGCGGACACGTTTTAACTGATTTAGCTGAATGGTCCGGATGTCCACTTCAGCAGCCATAATCTGAGAGAACTCTTCTCGTAGATCACCACCGGAGTCCGCTGCTCGGTCAAGCAATAAAGTTTCATTGCCTGTTTCGGTATTACGTGCAACAAGTATCGTACTCTGTAACGTTTTGAATCGCCTCTTCACTCCGTCAATATAGCGATTAATTTTTTGCTGCTGCACATCACTTTCAGAGTGATTCTGAACAACTCTGGCTATGCTCTCATCAAGATTTTGCAATGCCTTTTCAAATGGCGCCAAATCGCTCTCTTTATTTGAGATTAAAAACGCTCTTTGTCCAGCTTCTGCATTTAACATCGCAATATGCAGCTGATCCAGAGACATCATCACTTCGCTGGTATTTCGAATACTCTCTTGAACTTGGTTTAATTCTTTAACATTGTTAAAGCCGATTAGGGCATTGGACGCAACAAGCCCGACGCTCACAATTACGGCAAACCAGATGAAACTCAGTTTATTGCTTAAGTTCATAAAAGCGCTGACTCTGGATTCATTGTTCACTCATTATTTCCTTGTTCCACCAACATCTGTAACAGCTCGCTGCATTCTTTGGTTGCCTTAATAATCGCGTTAGCTACCTCGATTATCTGTTGCTGAGAGTCTGGTTGTTCAGCAATAAGCTTAATCAACTCTGAGTTCATTGAAATTTGATTCAAAGGTTTGCGTGCGTCATGTACTAATTTCGCAAGCTCACCTTGACCATGCTGCATCATTGTTCCTCCCCGAAATTATGGCTGTGTTTCTCCGTCATAGGCATTTAAACGGTTGTAGAGTGTTTTTGTACTGATCCCAAGCATTCGCGCAGCCAGTGTCTTATTACCTTCTACTGACTCTAACGTTTGATAGATCAGCTCTCTTTCTACCTCTTCAATCGTTTTACCTGGCTTCATTTCTAGCGTAGTAGATACTTGAATCGCATTTGCTCTGCTTGAAGTGCCTACCTGTGGTGGAATTGAAGCACGATTTAACTGCGCATGTTCCACCATTCGTTTAGCCTGCGCGAATGGTGAGGCAAAGTTCGCATCAAATACCAAGCTATGCTCATCGTGATCCGCCATAATATAGGCACGATGAATAGTGTGCTTAAGTTCACGCACATTACCGGGCCAGTCATAGTCAACCAAGCGGCTCATATCTGCCGCCTTAATCACATATTGACTATTACCTTTTTTATTTAAACCTTGCAAAAAATGCTCGGCGAGCAATGGAATGTCTTCTTTTCGCTCTCTGAGCGGTGGTATGTGGATTGGAAATACCGCCAAACGGAAATAAATGTCTTCTCGCAGTACGTCATTGGTAGCAATATCTTCGACGCTACGGTTAGTCGCCGATATTACGCGGCAACTTACTTGTATCGGCTTTGTGCCACCGACCCGTGTCACCGTATGTGTTTCAAGTACACGTAACAAGTTTGGCTGTTGTTCTATTGGCATTTCGGTTAATTCATCCAAAAACAAAGTGCCATTCTCTGCTTGTTCAAATACTCCGACTTTTTGAGCATTTGCTCCCGTAAACGCGCCTTTTTCGTGACCAAATAGTTCGCTACCGATCAAGTCTTTCGGGATTGCACCACAATTTACGTTAACCAAATCCCCCGTCACGGTACTGGCATTGTGAATTGCGCGGGCAAACATCTCTTTCCCTACACCACTTTCCCCCATCAACATCACATTAGCATCGGTATCTGCCACGCGCTCTATCATCTTATATAGGTGCTTCATTTTGGCAGACTCGCCCAGCAACACACCAAAATGCGCTTGACTCTCGGTTTGCTTGGGTTTGTTCTTAGAAGGACTTAACGCGTTTCTAAAATCATCCGCGTCAACAGGCTTAGTAAGATAATTCAATCCATCATGACAAAGCTGCGACAATGCTGACTTTACTGATGGATGTCCCGTAACCATCGTTATTGGCGTGCGGATCCCTGCGGCTCTAATTTCATCAACTAGATGTAAACCACTGCCATCTGGCAGCATAAAATCAAGAAAGATATGATCAAAACTTTGCGTTTCTAGCCATTGTCTGGCCGACGCCAAGTCATTCGCTAAGCACGCGTCGTGTCCCAGATATTCAACTATACGGCAAGCCAGCTCTGCAAAATCATGATCATCATCTACTAATAAAACGGTTTTCAATTGAGTCCCTCTCTCAATGCTCAGATAGTATTTCCACTTTTGATTTTTATCTCACATACGAATGAATGGCCGAAAATACCTAATTCGGAACCATTACGTTCAGCGCGTGTTTCTGGATCACGATTTCAATTCTTTTTGCACTAAGTACTTCACCATCTAGTGCAAAGTGTTGTTCTTGTTCAAATTCTATATTTATCTTTTCGCACTGTTCAGTGCGAATATTAGACGGTTTGCCGTCTAATTTAGGTAAAATAAGTTCGGCTACCGTAAGATTCTGCGCACCATCCGGCTCAACTGGTAAAATAGTAATATCTAGTTTGCCATCGTCATAGATTGGCTCTCCATGACCTTGAGCAAGGATTGTGGTTTTTGGTGCTGCATTCGCTACAACCAGACTAACACATTCTATTTGAGATTGTTCAGCGCCATCAAAGCTCACTTTAAAATGAAGGGGCTTGTTCTCACTGACAGCCTGCCACAGACCTCGAATATAGGCTAATTGCCCCGAGTTATTCTTTTCTTCACGCCCGGCTTTTTCGATCATTTCCTGACCAAAGCCAACGGCTGCAGCTAAAAGCGCGGTGCGGCCATTACAGTTCATTATATCAATAGGCTTAGTTTTACCCGCTAAAATTGCTTCACAGGCACGGTTTATTGGGTCTATTTTAGACATTGAACCGAGTAACACGGTCGCTAAGGAATTGGCAGTACCTAAAGGCAATATACCAAACCGCACATCGCTTTGATGAACACCATGAGCAACACTTGCTAATGTGCCATCACCGCCTCCTGCGATGATGATATTTGGCTGTTTATCAGACATGACTTGTTTAGCCAAAGCAGCAACGTCTGTCTCTTTCTCTGTAAAGTGAATGGATAAGTTATATTTTTCCGTCAACATACCCACGATGTCGTTTTCATAGGTAAACCATTTACCCGACCCAGATACAGGGTTAATGACTAACACCGCCTGTTCACTATGGGTAAAGTGTTGACTGTGATGGAGCTTTGTCAGCCCTTTTAGCTGATGCTTGTTTAACCTTGCTGTTTCACGACGGTTTTGAATTTTTTCGAGTGCTTCACGGACGGTATAATCGGGGTTGGTTGCAAGTAAATAAGCAGTACAAAAGAACACTGATCGCCCTCGCCCCAACGCACAGTGCACCACAACCTTTCGTTTTAGTTCGTGCTGCGCCGCTATCCATGCCATGCCGTGTGCTAATTGCTCTGAGGTGGGCACTTGATGATCTAGCACCGGAATATTGAGGTAGTGCAGGCCTTGCTGCTCTGCTGACCAGTTTAACCCATCAAACTCCGCTGTTACGTCTAAAATGGCTTCAATCCCTTCCGCCTTGAGCATATCCACATCGCTTGGAAATAGCCGACAAGCAACAAATAAATCATCGGTAAGCGGCTGAAATGCATCAACAACGTCTCTACCTCTTTCAATTGCATTGTATAAATGTACACAGCCTAAGTAAGGCCAAAATAGCCAAGTTATATACCAAGGGATTTTGCCTGTACCATGCTTTCTAAATATGTGAGGATAGTTGGTTGCATAAGCAAAAGTAACTAAAGAAATAGAGACGGTAAACCACGCAAGCGGCAACATTAGCCAAGACCCTATACTGTGGATCGTGAGTGCGGCTAAACAGAGACTTGCAAACAGGTAGTACTTGAGCATTTTCATTGCCTTTCCTTAATTATTTTTGTCGCCTACGGCTTTTTATGATCGCCTTATGCGGAGCTCTCTTCGGTATGTACATATGTAACTAAGTATAGGTATGCATTTCTTAATCCGCGCTGATTCATCAACTTGTTTATGATAATCATAAAGATACTTAACTATAGCCGAGACCATTCACAAGGAAATAAAAAGTGCGCCCGGGTATTTGTAACAACTTATGCAAGCGTCGCTACATAAGTATTCAGTCACCATTAATACATTAAAATTTCTAATGTGAAAATCATAAAATTTATCAGTTGAATGAAGCATAAAGGATCACCATAATGGCGATCCTTTATACGCATTTGGAGAACCAAACAGACAATGGCAAACGAGCTCGACTGGCTACTTAACTTAATATTACTTACTTTAGGTTTTGGTGCCTTTTTTATTAACCATAAAACGCTACTAAGAGTAGCTGCTGTGTGCGCATGTGGCGTACTTTTTATCTCGTTTAGCCTAGATCTGATGAACACCAGTGTAATTTCTAACCTTAGCTTGATTTTGATAAATACTTTTTATCTATTCAAAGTCTATACCTACGGTCAACTGGAAGTTCACTAGTTCTTAGCGACTAGTTCCCTATTTCACTTCGGTGCGCTAAAATCATGGCCATCATTGCTTGTTAATGGAGAAGCAGTATGGCCATGACTGATGAAGAACTATTTTTAGCTTCAATGGGCGACGTCACTCCTCTCGCTCAAGACAAAAAAGCAGAATTACGCCGTCACAAAAACGAACCAACTATTTCGCAACTCGCAAAACGCGAGGCCGCCGAGCAAGAACTTGAGTTTGATCCTAATTACTTATCCACAGAGTACGTTGATCTATTAGATCCGCACGATCTACTCGCCTATAAGAAAAGCGGCGTCCAAGATGGTGTGTATAAAAATCTCAGATTAGGTAAATATCAAGTTGATGCAACCTTAGACTTACATGGCAAACCGTTTCATGATGCCCGTAAAGCCTTGTTTGACTTTATCACGGATTGCCACGTAAAAGGCATTCGGGTGTTGTTGTTAAGGCATGGTATCGGTTTAAACAGTAAACCCTTTCCTGCTGTACTGAAAAGCTATACCAATAAATGGCTGCAAGAAATGCCACAAGTGTTGGCATTTCACTCAGCATTAAAATGCCATGGTGGTAGCGGTTCTACTTACGTACTACTGAGAAAGAGTGAAGATAAAAAACAAGAAAATAGAGAGCGTCACGCTAAGCGCTAAAAAACAAAAAGCCGAGTAATACTCGGCTTATTTGCTATTTGCGGTGGATGTCGTCCCCTGAAGTTCACTTGCACTAGCTTGATTAAACCAAGCTGATACACCTAACAAAATAACCGAAACCACAACAAGTGATAATTTCGCGCCACCTTGACTTTGCTTCATGGGTTAGACCTTTTTATTATTGTTTTTTTGTTAAATTAATGCATCATTCACAAACACTCAAGATGTTTTTTTATACAGTAGTTTCTACTATTCTCTTCACTCCCTGCTCTGTAGCTAATTACAACCATTTAATCAATTAGTAACCCTGCTTTTTCTGAACTAAATGAACGAGTGCTTTGCCCTCCTGCATGGCTAAATAGTTGTCAGCAATTTGCTGAGTAGCCGTATTCAAACTAGTTAATGCAGCAACATGTGGAGTAATGCTAATGTTTGGCTGCTGCCAAAAGGCATGTGATGCTGGGAGCGGTTCAGTGTCAAATACGTCTAAAATAGCCCCACCAAACGTCTCAGCCGCTAGCGCATTGAGTAAATCAGTCTCGTTAAGATGGCCACCTCTTGCGACATTAATGAGTACGCAATGATCTGGCGCGAGTGCAAACAGCTGGGCGTTCAGTATTCCTTTTGTTTGTTCAGTCAATGGTAGAAGGCACACAAGATAGTCAATGTCTGCAAGAAAGGTTGCTAGCCCATCTTGCCCACTGAAGTGCTCAATATTGTCGAGTTGTTTTGCAGAGCCAGACCAACCTTTGATGTTAAATCCATTTACGTGCAGCTTATGCGCGACCGCAAGGCCAAGTTGCCCCATCCCCATAATACCAACCATGCGACCTGCTCGCGCACGCCTTGGCTTCCATATTTGCTGAGATTGATTGTGCCCGTACTCTCTAACTCGAAGCTTATGGCTTAATAGTTGGCCCAATACATATTCAGCCATATCATCCGCTAAATTTGGGTCAACGATGCGTGCAACCTCTACATGTGGTGGTAACAGCTGCATCGGAATGCTATCAACACCGGCCCCGTAGGAATGCACTACTTTTAAATTAGGAAGCTGTGACCATAGCGTCTCTGGCGCGTTCCATGCCAGCACAAACTCAACTTTCTCTAATAAGCTAACATCATCAACGGGCCATTCAAGCAAGGTTTGCTGCGGCAACAGTGCTGCTAACTTAGCAACTAACTTGTCATTATTACGACCAGTAACACAAATAAGTAAAGCCATATTGTTCCTTTATTTTCGCTATACGCTATCACTGCAAAATAAATGACATACCAATGCAACATGCTTGTCATTAATAGTTTTTACTCTTGCAAAAAAGCGCCAACAGGTGATGAAAAATGATCAGTGTAGATAAAGTCATTGAAGCAAATCTTCCACAACTTGAAAACTCCCCAAAGGTAAAAGGTTTAGTAAAAAAAGGGCTTGGTTATCTCTTGCATGAGCAAGAGTTTGTCGCGTTTGCTGACACCTATCCCCATTTGCAGGGGCTCGAGTTTGTTGAACAAGTGCTCGATGAGTTAGATTTTGACGCTCGCTTTAAACCAAAGCAAATAGAGCATATCCCAAGCGAAGGTCCGGTGGTGATCGTCGCAAACCACCCAATTGGCTCTTTAGATGCACTGGCACTAATCAAAGTGCTGGCGCAAGTACGGCCCGACTTAAAGGTTGTTGCTAACCGGATGTTGATGTCGGTTACACCAATGCATCCCCTATTACTGCCTGTTGATAACCTCTCAGGAACCAGTAAAAAGCAAGAGCTGGCAAACATTCACAAGCATTTAAAGTCTGAGGGGGCGCTACTTATCTTCCCAGCAGGTGAAGTTTCTCGCTTAAGCCCAACCGGTATTAAAGACTGCAAATGGAACTCTGGCTTTCTAAGAATGGCTAAAAAAGCCAATTGCCCTATTCTACCTATTTTTATCAAAGCGAAAAACAGTCCGCTCTTTTACGGCACCAGTATGATTTATAAGCCTTTGGCCAGTTTATTATTGGTCAAAGAGATGTTTAAACAAAGGCAAAAGTCGCTAGAATTTGAAATTGGTGCCAGCATTCCTCCAGAATCTTATCTTATTGATAACCTTAAAGACAAAGAGATAGTCGCACTTATTCGCAAGCAACTTTATCGTCTTGCCAGTAAAAAGCCACTGCCACTCAAAACACAAACGCCTATTGCTGTTCCTGAAAATCGCAAAGAACTTAAAAAGGCAGTGGAAGCGTGCGAGTGTATCGGTGAAACACCCGATGGCATGCAAATATACGTTTACCAATACACCGGCAGCTCGGTGATATTTAGAGAGCTTGGACGTCTTCGAGAAATTGCCTTTAGGGCCGTGGGTGAAGGGAGTGGTAACCGTCGTGATATCGATAAATACGATATGCACTACCACCATTTGTTGCTATGGGACACGAAACAACTTGAGCTAGTGGGTGCCTATCGCCTTGCAAGTGCCAAGCAAGTGATAGAAGAACACGGGCAAGCCGGGCTTTATACCGACAGCTTGTTTTCGTACAGTGAAGCCATGGCCCCATACTTTGAAAAAGGCCTCGAACTTGGTCGCAGTTTTGTGCAGCCCAAGTATTGGGGTCGCAAGAGCCTAGATTACCTGTGGTATGGGATCGGTGCATTCGTAAAGCGCTACCCAGAACACCGTTATATGTTTGGTGCAGTCAGCCTTTCAAACGCGTTACCGGATGAAGCAAAAGCCATGTTGGTATATCACTACCAACATTACTTCTCGAATCTTAAAGATGTTGCTACGCCAAATAACGAAATGAAACTAAGTAATGAGCAACTTAATCGTTATCAACATATGTTCAGTGGCAATGACATCAAAGAAGATTTCGCTGAGCTTAAACATATTCTTGCTAATATGGGCGCGCAAGTCCCTACATTATTTAAGCAATATACTGAGCTTTGCGAAGAGCAAGGCGTGAATTTTCTGAGCTTTAGTATAGATCCTGACTTTAATAACTGTATCGATGGCCTGGTACTCGTTGACTTGGCTAAATTGAAAGAGCAAAAAGCAAAACGCTACCTGGGCGACAACCCCTACGGTTAAGCTTAAATACATTGATCAGCTGCAATAAAGATCGCTACACTGCGGTCTTTATTTATTGTTATCACAGGATCATTTATATGCTCAAGCTACTTGGCCAAGCTGCTATCATTGTGCTGGTGTTTTTTGCCGTCTCGGCCTACCAAGAAAGAAACATGCTTGCCGATTCGGGAGAGCAAACGGCACCGCCATTTCACCTACCCATTTTACAGTCCAAGCAAACTTATTCGTCTATTCAGCTTAAAGGTCAACAAAGTGTCGTATATTTTTTTGCACCTTGGTGCGGCGTATGTCGAGTGAGCATGCCGAATATTGATAAATTACATCAGCAAGGCAAAGTCAAAGCGGTGGCGATTGCGTTGGATTATCGTTCCACCGAAGAAATAACAAAGTTTGTCAGCGACCTACAATTAAACATGCCTGTATTACTCGGCAATCAGACCACGGCACAAGCGTATAAAGTACAGGCTTACCCTACATATTATGTACTTGATAAAGGCTTCAAAATAACCGAGCGCTCTGTTGGTTACTCGTCTGAGATAGGGATACGAGCGAGATTGTAAGAAACCTTAGTAAAGCGCTTACAGTTAATTACGACTCTCTGAAATTAATCAACAATTATTTCGTTTAGGCTGACGCACATCTTAATAAAGGATGAATAGGAAGCCGACCATGCGCCACACCCCAGACTTTACGCTCAGCAAAATTTCACTCCTCGTGCTCTGCACTACCCTTACTAATCATGCATTAGCCGATGAGAAGAAAATTGAACACATCGAAGTTATCTATAAACGCAGCTCAGTTATTTCAGAAATTACCGAAGATGCGCAAAAACTTGTAGACATGCCAGGAGCCATGGGCGACCCGCTCAGGGCAGCTTTTGCTCTACCTGGTGTTGTTTCTGCCGGTGGCTCTATGGGCGCACCTGCCGTGCGAGGTTCTTCTCCTGATGACAATATTTTTGAAGTGGACTTTATGCCCGCAGGATATATCTTTCACGATTTCGGCAGCTCTATTTTCAACCGCAATACAATTCAAGACTTTCAGCTGAATTCTGCTGGATTTGGTACCAGTTACAGCAATGCCACTGGTGCCGTGTTTGACGTCACGCTGCGTAATCCAAAATACCAAGATATTGCCACCACACTTGATTTAACCATGTTTAACGCAGGTATTTTTGTTGAAGGTAAAGCAACTGAAAATTCTGCATTCTATGTGTCAGCAAGAAAAAGTACCTTACCGCTGTTTTTCAGTGATGGCAAGGAGCTTGAGGATGATGATGGCAAGCCAACAGGGGTCACCATTAACGATCCACCGGATGATCACGACTATCAAGCCAAGTGGCTGTGGGATATCAATGCAAATAATACCTTAACGGTAAATATCAATGGCGCGGAAGATTCGGTTGCGGCTGGGTTTTCAGGCGCGTCAGATCTTGCCCTTAAAACCCCAGAATATCAGGGCGATGCTCGCTATATTCGTAAATTTAATAGTCAGAACATTTTGTGGGACCACTACGCCAAAGACTTATATATTCGCGCAGGCATCGGTTATCTCAATCACCAAGCCACCATGCGCTACGGTCAACGCGCGACTTTATCTGATGGCTACTTTGAGAATTTTGAAGAAGAACAACTCAGTTATAAAGTACGAGCCAGTTATAAACTAAATAAAGAGCAACGTGTCATTGCAGATGCCGGCTACTACGACAAAAAATCCACCTACCGCTACGACGCATTTAATTATGTTTGCACCGAGTTTGACCCCGACTGTGATCTAAATAAAGGTGAAAGGATTAAGGGCACATCGAGTGCTGGAACAGATTCTGCCTTTATTGGGGTTAATCACGTTTGGCAATTTTCACCAAACTGGCAAAGTGAATTAGGAATAGTGGGTGAATATTATGATTACAGTGATGAGACAATTGTCCATCCACGCCTTGCACTCAATTACTTCTATAACGATGATACAGTGATCTCAGCCAAGGCTGGCACTTACAGCCGTATTCAAGACCTTGAATACATTTTACCTGTTGTTGGTAACCCGGAACTTGAAGCTCAACGTTCAACTCACTATACCTTAGGTTTTAAACAGGAGTTGGAAAATGAGTGGTCATATTCCGTCGAGACCTATTATAAAACCATGAATGACCTGCCAAAAAGTGCCCCCTTATCTCAAGTAAACTACATCAATGGTACTTCAGGCACAGCCTACGGTGTTGATTTTATTGTTAACAAAAACAAAATCGATGACTGGTATGGTTGGGTTGCTGTAAGCCTTGCAAAAAGTGAGCGTGAGGATGAGCTAACCGGCATTAAGCGTGACTATTATGCCGATACTCCTTTTATTCTGAATGCCGTGTTTCACTATGACTTTGGTGAGAAGTGGTCTGGAGGCTTTAACTTTACCGCTCGCAGCGGTCAAGCCTATACCCCAATTGTGGGTGTAAAAGAGAACCCTGAATTTGCAAACCGCTACTTGCCTGTGTATGGCGACCCATTCTCAGAGCGTTTTGACACTTATCACCGCCTAGATATTCGTTTTGAACGCAAAACAGAATTATTTGGGCTCGATGGCAAGCTAATTTTGGAGCTAATGAATGCATATGGCCAAGACAATACAGCCTATGTTGACCTTGACTACGAGAGGATCAAATCAATCAATGATTTATATATTGAAGAGGAAAGCGATGACTTTGAAATGCGTCCTTCTATTGGCTTCAGCGTAACATTTTAACTTGCCATAGGCGCGCAAGCTCTGCATGATCGCATTTATTTTTATAATGAGAGTCCCTTCATGCCTAAAGCCTGCGCCTATCATATTTTAGTAAAAACCGAAAAAGAGTGTTTAGATATCAAAGCCAAACTAGCCAAAGGTGCTGACTTTGGCAAATTGGCTAAACAACATTCCCTTTGTCCTTCAAAAAAGCGCGGTGGCGATCTTGGTGAGTTCAATAAAGGGGATATGGTGAAGGCCTTTGACGATGTAGTATTCAAAAAGCCGTTATTTGAAGTGCACGGCCCTGTGAAAACCAAGTTTGGCTTCCACTTGATCAAAACCGTCTATCGGAGTTAATCGCTTTTTTGGATTAATCTCATCATGTTAATTCAATTTACCTTCATGATTAATCCTCTATACTGAAGCTAATCATTTAACCTGAGGTTTGGATAAGGAATGAGCCAACTCATTGTTTTTAAGCTCACATTAAATTATTTCCTTATCTAGCCAGAGAGTTTTGGAGATAATCAGGCGAATTTACGCACCAATAGCTGGCTATTGGAAGTGAATTCAACGCAGTTAGCGCTAAAACTGGCTGCTNTATTATCCGAAGTTCAGGTTCATTTAGGAGAAAGAATATGTTTACTGTTATTTTTGGTCGTGAAGGTTGCCCGTTTTGTGTTCGTGCAAAAGAAGTAGCTGAGCGTTTAACGCAAGAGCGCGATGACTTCAATTTTCGCTATGTTGACATTATTAAGGAAGGCGTAAGCAAAGCCGACCTTGAAAAGTCAGCGGGTAAACCTTGCCCTACCGTACCACAGATTTTTATCGACCAAGATCACATTGGTGGCTTTACTGAATTTGAAGCCTATGCAAAAGCAAATTTAGGCCTTTACCAGTAAATTAGCAAAATCATATAGGTTAAATTTTAACCAATATCAGGCACATATAAAATAGTGTGATTTTATGCAAGCTTTTATTTTATCTTTCCTGTACAATGCGCGCCTCTTTAAAATAGTTGAGGCGCATTAATGTCAGAACCAGTTACGTTTGAATCTTTAGACCTTTCTCCTGCAATCTTAAAAGCAGTCGAAGAGCTGGGATATAAAACACCTTCTGAGATCCAAGCTCAATGTATACCGTTATTGCTAGAAAGAAAAGACGTACTGGGACTAGCGCAGACGGGTACAGGTAAAACGGCAGCATTTGCACTGCCATTGTTAAACCAAGTAGACGCATCCGTTAAACAACCGCAAATTCTTGTGCTTACGCCAACGCGTGAGCTAGCTATTCAAGTTGCTGAAGCATTTCAGCAATATGCTAAATATACTAAAGGCGTTGAAGTACTAGCGCTTTATGGTGGTCAAAGCTACGGCATTCAGCTAAGTGCTCTACGCCGCGGTGCCCAAATCATTGTGGCAACACCAGGTCGTTTGATTGACCACATCAATCGCAAGACGATTGACCTTTCTGGTCTAAACGCACTTGTACTTGATGAAGCAGATGAAATGCTACGCATGGGCTTTATCGATGATGTTGAAAGCATCATGGAGAAAACACCGGAAGAGAAGCAAACTTGTTTGTTCTCTGCAACTATGCCTAAGCAGATCCAATCAATCTGTAATAAATATTTAGATAACGCTGAACAAGTTAAGATCACTCCGCGTAACTCTACAGTATCTACGATCGAGCAAGTTTACTGGCGTGCAACTGCACACAAAAACAAAGCTATCGTACGTTTCTTAGAAGCGGAAGATTACGACGGTGCTATCGTGTTCGTACGTACACGTAATGACACTGTTCAGCTTGCAGAGCTACTAGAGCGTGAAGGCTTCTCAGCTGCACCGCTCAACGGCGACATGAACCAGCAGGCGCGTGAGCGCACAGTAGACCGTCTTAAGAGCGGCTTACTAGATATCGTTATCGCAACTGACGTTGCGGCACGTGGTCTTGACGTAGAGCGTCTAAGCCTTGTTGTTAACTACGATATCCCACAAGACTGTGAAGCTTATGTTCACCGTATCGGTCGTACCGGCCGTGCTGGTCGTCAAGGTAAAGCAATCTTGTTCGTTAAGAACAACGAGCGTTATTTACTTAAGAACATCATGCGCCATACGCGCTCTGATATTGCACAGGTTGAATTACCAAGTGCGAAAGTCGTTGAAGAAAAGCGTATTGGTGCATTAGAGACTAAGATCTCTACAGCGCTTGAGCATAAAGACATTGAGTTCTTCTCAAAAGTGGCATCAGGCCTGGCACAAAAGCTAGAGCTGAGCCAAGAAGACTTAGCAGCAGCGCTATTGTGTCTTGCACAGCAGCAAACGCCGCTGAAAGTTGAAGATATTCAAATTCAACAGCGTGAGCGTAGAGAACGTGACGACCGTCGTGGCGAGCGTCGCGACAGAGATGGTAGCCGTGGCGAGCGTGGTGAACGCAAATCTCGTAGCCGTGACCGTGCATCAGGTCCAATGGATACTTACCGTATCGAAGTGGGTCGTGATCATGGTGTTCAGGTTAAGAACATCGTTGGTGCTATCGCAAACGAAGCGGATATCTCAAGCAAGTTCATCGGTGAAATCCGTCTGTTCAATGAACACAGCACGGTTCAATTGCCGCAGAATATGCCAAGTGATGTACTTAGCCACTTCAAGAGCGTTCACATCTGTCAACGCCCAATGAACATGACTAAGAGCACCCACCCTGCCGACCAAGGTCAAGGCAGAGGCGAAGAGCAAAGAGACCGTAAGCGTAGCTTTAAAGACCCACGTAGTGGCGGTGGCGATAAACGCCGTCCTGAAGGTCAAAGAAGAGAAAAACGCGAAAGAAAAGAAATTAGCTTTTCTTAATCGAAGCTCTTAAGAAAACCGCTCAACCGAGCGGTTTTCTTATTTTAGCTAGCGTCAGTTATGCTTTAATGTTGTTGCCAATCTCTTGGTTCAAACTGATAGTAGTCTTTTAACAAATTATATAGTTCTGGGTTTTCCTGTTTGAGTTCATGGGGCTTTTCAATAAAGGTTTCTGTTACCACGGCGAAAAACTCCGCTTCGTTTGTTGCGCCGTATGAATGAATAGCATGGGGCATATTGTAAGACAGCTGCATTTTTAAGTGCTGGTAAGCCTTTGATAGCACCCTCCCCCAGTCTTGGTAACTCATTCCTACAGGTAACGCAGGCGTTCCATTCGTCGCACCAGTTTGTTGGTCAAGTTGATGGGCAAACTCATGAAACACCAAGTTGTGGCCATCCTCAGGCAATCGATTTCCCTCAAGTACATCGTGCCAACTCAGCACTAAAGTACCTCCAGGCCAAGACTCTCCTTGACGAACTGTTTGGTGAAAACTAACCAAACCTGCACCATCTCTAGAAGTTTGTGGCGCGTAATAGCTACTGGGATAGAGTAATATTTCTTTGACGTTGGGATATAACGGCCAAGCTTGCTTAAGAACCAGTAAACAGGCATCTGCGGCAATAATTAAAGTCATCGGCCGTGACACCGTTAATCCATCTCTACCCAACACCCGTTTCTCGCCAAGAAACCAGACAATATGTTTTTCCAGCTGTGCGCGGTCAGCATCTGTCATCTTACGATAGATAGGCATGTATTTTAGCAATACTTGCTTATCTGAGGCACTCAGCGTTTGATCTTGGTATTTCCTTTGCCACCGCAGTATTTGAATTTTATCCCAGTTCCAATACAGAGAAACAAATAGAATAAGGCCGATAATAAGCACTATTTCTATCATGGCTGTTGGCCTTTATAAAATAACCTGAATTAGGAATAATAACTTGATCTCTAGCAGTTGTTATCCCTTACTACTGCGTTAAATTTGTTTGCAATAGGCTAGCTATTGACGCACAAATTTGCCTTGTATTATGAAAGAACATCTGGCTAGAGTTGAATAATGTTAGAAGGCGTATTTTATATCAGTTCCCTAACTTCTTATTCCGAGTTCAGGTTGAATAATCCATCAAATATTAATTGGTACTGACTCCGACTTTTTCAAGCAAACTTTGTTACTATGGCGAAAAAATGCAAATGAACAGCTATGTCTTTACCCATTGAATCTTTACAGCCTCAGTTTACTCAAACACTAAGCGAACAAAATGCAATTGTTGTATGTGCCACAACAGGTTCTGGCAAATCAACCCAACTTCCGCTTTGGGCCTCACAACATGGCAGAGTATTAGTCATAGAGCCTCGGCGTATTGCTTGTACCTCTTTAGCTGAATATGTCGCGGCTCAAAGTGGCTCACCGCTTGGTGATAAGGTGGGCTTTGCTATTCGGTTTGAAGGAAAGTTTTCACCAGACACTCAGGTAGTTTATGCAACGCCTGGTGTCGCATTAAGGTGGTTTTTTGAGAGCAAACTTGCAGAATTCCGCGTCGTTATGTTGGATGAATTTCATGAAAGACGCTGGGACATGGACTTATTATTAGCACTCTTAAAACAGGTTCAATCACACAAACTAATTGTTACCTCGGCGACGTTAAACAGCCAAAAATTAGCCTCTTATTTAGACGCCCCTATCTTAGAATCAGAAGGATTTATTTACCCCGTTGAGGAGTGTTTTCACGCCCCTGACCCAAGAACTATGCCCCAAAAAGCGCAACTCGATACTCGAGTTTTTGCAGCTTGCCAATACGCATTGGAACATTGCCAAGGCGATATTTTAGTCTTTTTACCTGGCAAGGCCGAGATCCAAGCAAGCTTAGCTAAAGTAAAAGCGCTGCCAGCGACTATCGTTGGTTTATATAGTGGCTGCAGTCCAGAAGCTCAGCGCATTGCATTAACCGCACAAAGTACACGTCGAATTATTCTCGCAACCAATGTTGCCGAAACCTCGCTCACTATTCCCAATGTCACTTGCGTGATTGACTCAGGGCTTGAGCGTCGTACTCATTTGCGCCTTGGAAAAACCGTATTAGGCTTAGATGCGATTGCAAGGGATTCAGCAAAGCAACGTCTAGGACGCGCAGGACGCACGCAACCGGGACTATGTATGCGATTATATGGCCAATATGCGCCATTGATAGACAGCACCCCACCTGAGATCCAAAGAGAATCATTGGCAGAGCTTGTACTTGCGGCGGGCTGCGCAACAACAGGTGTCTCGTCTATTGATTTTATCGACCCACTCCCAGAAAGCTCACTAAGCAAAGCTAAACAACAGCTATTAGCATTAGAAGCCATTAATGAACAAAATATCGCAACTCCGCTTGGCAAGCTGCTGTACCCGCTGCCCGTCGATTTTGAGTTTGGTTATGTGATCCATAAATTGGCTTCAAACACGCTACGCCAAGCGGCTATTGACCTTATTTCGCTATTATCTGTACCTGCCCGAGTCTACCAGTTACCTAATGATGTAGAGCGTTTAACAAGATTAAATAGCCGATTTACTCGAGGCTCAGATATAGAAATCGCTATCGCGGTGGTGAGAGGACAAACTGAAGAATTAATTGATATTACGCCTGAGGCGCTCACAGAAGCACAGCAATTTAGCGCGCAATTGCGTGAAGCATTTGCACTACCGCCTTTGGATAAGGCAGCCAGTTTTGACCATGACAAACTGGTCATTGAGTTAGCTAAGCTAATGCCACATTGGGTTTATATTAATAAGCAAAACCGCCGCAATGGCTATAACAATGGCCTAGCTGAAGTCATGCCTTCAAACCATACTCGCGTATCGGAACAGGCAGAAGCATTACTGGTATTAGATACTTTTTCACTCGCAGGTAAAGGTACCAAGCAAGCCAAGACGCTCGCGATGTGTAATGCGGTACTAACGAAAAAGCAATTACTTGAAATGGGCCTTGGCAACCAGACATTGCGCTCTGCCCATATTGATAATGGTGAGCTTTGGGGTGAGTTTATTACACATTACAGTGACGAAGTTTTAGGCCAACAAACCAAGCGCCTTAATAACTCCAAGGATGTTATTTATGCCTTAGTATTTCTTATCCAAAATAATACGCTGTTTTCAGGTTTGGCCAAGCAGATAGAAGCCAGTATTGAGCAAATAGCATTGTTCTACCAATTTCATGGACGCGATGAACTTGTGCCGACACTCAACTCCTTTTTAAGTGGCAAGCTAACGGTACTTGGTATAGAAAGCTATGCCGATATAGAACTAATCAACGAACAAGACTTGTTATTCAATGAAGTTGAAGCGTGGGAGTTAGCACCATTTGTTGAAAAGTTTCCGCTAACATGGTCAATTCCAGAGCTGACAATGGCAGTAAGTTATAATTTTAAAGGAAAAAGAATCGAGCTTACTCATATCAACGGTACAAGGAAAGGCGCACCAAAGAGGTGGGAATTGCCAGCCTGGAGTGGTTTTAAAATACGCTATCGTAAAGCTAGTAAGGTCGTCGATATAAGTTAGCATACATGGCTTTTGGATAACAAATAACTTAGATAGCCAAGCCGTCAACTCTTTCTATTGCTTTATACAATAGCGCATTAAACCAACTCAATTAATTAAGCCATCTATTTTCAAGCAAGAAAATTTTCAAACAAAAAAGCCGCTCAATGAGCGGCTTTTTATCACTATAAAAATTATAGCTTGATGTTCACACCAACAGTAGCGCGACGACCGATTGGATCGTACCAGCTAGTGTCTTCAAACGCTAGAGGATGTCTAGGTGGTGTTCTGTCGAACATATTTTGGATACCGAAACGTAGATCTACGTTTTCAAGTACTCGATAGTTCATTGATAAATCGAACGTTGTATAAGAAGGAATATCGTTATAGTCATGTTGCTCGATGTTCCAACCATTACGCTCGTCTACAGTACTGTGACGGTAGTTTGCAACTAGTACAGCTCTGAAATCTCCGTACTCATAGCTAGTATTCAAGCGACCACGCCATCTCATGTGATCTTGCTCACCCGTTTTAACTAACAGGTCAATCGGGTTGCCTGTTTGGTTAATTTCGTAGTTTTCAACATAAGTCGCTGTCAGCTTAACACCGAATTCACCAAAACTAGTTTCGAAGTCATATACAGACTCGATATCAACACCGCTCTTCTTCTCTTCAGCTGCATTCAGAGAAGTTTGGAAGAAGCCAGTAACTTCGTTGTTTGCATCACGAGTAATAAAACCACAGAACGGGTTGTCTAAACTGTCAGCACGGTAACAGTTTCTTTGTAACTCGCCATAGTCATAGTTCTCGATCGCATTTTCAATCTCAAAGCTCCAGTAATCAACAGTGATATCAAAGCCTTCAATAGAAGTTGGTGTATACACAAAACCAAACACAACATCGCTTGAAACTTCGTTGTCTAGCTGATTATTACCACCAAGTTTACCTTCAATACTACCACTATCTAACCACTGTTGAGATGGCATCCAGCCAGCTGGAATACCTGCCGCCGCACAGTTTTTAACTACATTGTCACGATACTTGTCATCTGTATTCGCAATTTCGTCCGCAGCACACTGATCGAAGCGTCCATATGACCAGTACTGGGTTCCAGCAGCTGAATACAGCTCATTAACGTTCGGAGCTCGTACTGACTCGGCTTTAGTTGCACGGAAACGAATGTCATCATTAAGCTGATAAGTCAGGCCTACTTTATACGCAGAATCACCACCTGTTGATGAATAATCCATGTAACGATAGGCAAGCTCAAGGTTTAATTCTTGTGCCCATTCATGATCAGCAATTAGCGGAATAATAACTTCTGTTGCGTATTCTTTCACATTCACTGCGCCAGAATATGCTAAGCCAGAGTTACCAAACACTAGACCTTTACGGATACCGGTTCCTGGCGTTTCGTATGCAGAATCTCTGCGCCACTCGAAGCTAAATGCGGTACCAATTGGACCTGCTGGTAGTTCATAAACATCACCAGTAATTGTAGCTCCAAAGCTTGTTTGGGTAGCACCATGCTCCGCAGTCGCTACTGTAGAGATGTAATCAATAGTCTCTTGTGAGTGATCTGGCGCACCTAATACATTGATTGGTGAACAACCAAAAATCGACCCAACAACATTACCATTATCATCACGTTGCGCACAAACAATTTCACCATTGCGTACAACTGCGTCAAGTGCATTTTGGAAGTTATCGATTAAGACTTCACCTTGCCAAGACGTATCTTGCTGTAAGCGGCTGTGCTGGAAGTATGTAGAGTATGACCAATTATCATCAATGTAGCCATCAAGTCCAATTGACGTTCGGAAAGTTGTACGATCTTGATTGTATTTTCTTGAACCGAAGTCATCACCTAAACGGCGTAAAGAAACTGTTTCTGCATTATTTTCTTCCATCAGCTGACGTAGGTCGTCCTTGATGAAAGCGTTATCTTTGCGAATAACAATATCGCCTGTACGCCAAAATACAGGTGAGCCCTGACCGAAAGCTTCGCTGATAGAATAGATAGTATCGAAGGTCAACTTGTGATTTTCGTTTATCTCGTAGTTACCAGCAAGGTTAAATGTATGGCGCGTTAATGGTGTACGGAAGAACTCATCAAGACCTTCTTCAATACCATCTTTATATTCACCTGGATAATAGCGATAAGTGCCAGCTGTCGGGTCGCTTGGTAAATAACCGCTACCAGCATCGAACTCTCGTAGATTTTTATTTTCATCGAATGTCCAGCGCTTGCCGCCTAAAGTAAATTCACTCGATTCATCATAAAGACCGTAATGCTTTCTGCCTTCATATTTAATTTCGGCAGGAACACCGTCTTCACCGCTTCTGTTATCTGGGTTAGGTACAAAAGAAACCGGATTATCATACCACCATGACTTATCTTTTTTCGCCATTTGCTTTTGGTCAGCAAAGTCATAGTTAAAGATGAACCCGCCGCCATCAAACTCTTTACCAAAAACAAGAGAGCCAAATGTTTGTTCGCCTCCACCCTCAAATGGGCGAGTCGTTGCAGCATCAATTTCAATACCATCGAATGATTTACGCGTGATAATATTCACTACACCTGCAACGGCATCAGCACCGTAAACTGCAGATGCACCACCAGTTGAAATTTCAATACGCTCGATCATTGAAGTCGCAATGTTGTTCAAATCTACAGTGTTATCACCTGCAGAACCACCGATAAAGCGACGACCGTTAACTAGAACAAGAGTACGGCTAGAACCCAAACCACGAAGGTCAGTTGTATTTAGACCGTTGGCATAGATATAGTTATTAGAGTTTTCAGGACTTAGGCCAACTTCTGCAGCTGGCATTTCAGATAGGAAGTCATTGACGTTGCTGACACCTGCATTTTCAAGCTCAACACGACCAATAACAACAACAGGCGTTGGCGCAGTAGCAGCGATACGCTTAATTTTTGAACCTGTAATTTGAATACGTTCTACTTCTTCAGTGTTTTCTTCAGCTGAAACAGCTGTACTCGCTAACACAGCAGTCGATGCTGCACCGAAGGCAATAGCTAAACGAACAGCTTTACTTATTTTATTATTCAACATGATTGATGATCCCTGATTTTTATTTTAATGAACAAAAACTCAATAAAAACAACAGATTAAAAGAATTTAAATCTAGTACCTAAAATTGCTTGAGTTATCGTGTCGAGAGCTATACTACTTTTAGTACCAACATAGGGTCAACAATCATTTCATAAAACAAACCAAAAAACGCTTTATTTTAACATGAGAATAGTTTTTTTCTTTTGTTTTTCATGATGTTATAAAAGTAAAAATAAGTTCACTTTTTTTATCACTTTTGTAATTCATCGCAAAAAGTCATTCTTTACGCAACAATAAAGGTACAAACACTACATTTACACATGCCGAGACATAACATTCAATAAACATAGGAATTCATATCTACAATAAAACAAACAACTATCGAAGCACTCGTTACAAGTTGGGTAGGTTTAATACAGGAGAAGGCAAACTAGCATGGAGGATTTAAAGAAATCGGCCTCAACAGAGGCCGATTTGGGTCAAAGTTGCTAAATTTCGGTTAGAACTTCTGAGTTACACCTAAGAAGAACTGACGTCCGAATAGCTTGAAGTTACTTTCGTCAGTGTTCGCGTTGAACGCTGTTTCGATATAAGGAGGTAGTTCGTCTGTTAGGTTGCGGATACCTGCTTGCACCGTCGTGTTTGTATCAAATGAGTATTGTGCTGTTAAATCGTGGTACACATATGAATCAACTTTAGCAACTAAACCTGCTAGTGAATCGTAATTATCACGCTTAATGTAAGTTAGATCACCGTACTCAAGACCAGACTGATAGTTTGCAGCCCACACAGCACGTAGGTTGTCTAGGTCATAACGTAGATTGAATAAGATTTTGTCTTCAAAGTAAGACGTGTCATCTTCAAATCTGCCAACGAGATCTTCAACGATAAATGTACCTGTTTCACCATCAAAGTTTTCTTCTCCACGCTCTAAGAAGTGAGTCCATGATACGCTAGCAACAAATGCACCGAAGTCTGTGTCAAATGAATAATTCACATCAAGGTCGATACCGCGAGCAGTCATACTTTGTAAGTTTGTAGTGCGGCTGTCTACACGGTCAACAGAACCATCAAAGCCACGTGAGATTTTTGCACACATATCTTCGATAAGACCAGCATAACACCCCTGCAGAATATCATCGGTTGCTAGAGAACCAATTTTACCCTCAATGTTGATATCCCAGTAATCAATAGTGACACCTAAGTTTTCAACAAAATCAGGAGCCCACACAAAACCAATAGTGAATGTTTCGCCTTCTTCAGATTGAACACCTGTGTTGCCACCTAAACGTGTACGAACTTGCGCGTCATCACTGTTGTGACCGCCTGCTGGAGCCCCCATTTCAAGACATTTAGCCTGACCGGCTGCAGATAAACCACCAATGTTTGCCGCAGAACACGGATCTGAAGCGCTTTCAAATGAATCAAGCTCTGGCGAATACAAATCGCTTAGCGTTGGTTCACGGTATACTTCGGAATAGTTTGCACGGAACTTTAAGCCATCAAAAATGTTTGACTCAATTTTAGCCATCCAAGAGAAGTTTGAACCAGTTGTGCTAAAGTCGTCATAACGTGCACCTAGCGTTAAATCTGCAGATTCAACACCTAAATCACGAACTAATGGGAGCAAGAACTCTGCCGATGCAGCTGTGTAGTTCTTAGATAGACCTGTTAGTGGCTTACTGGTGTTACCAGTCACTGAATCAAAGAACTTACCAGAATCATTTACTTGTTCAAACTCAGTGGTGTAATACTCAAGGCCAAATGCACTTGAAACATAACCTGCTGGGACTTCAAATAGCTCACCAAACACGTCAACACGAACTTGGTGGAATGAATCATTATAGTGATCGCCTAGTGGTGCAGTAATGTAGTCAAGCATCTCTTGTGTCACAGTACCTTGACCACCAAACACATTTAACGATACGCAATCAGAAATAGATGCGTCAGGCGTACCACATACCACATTGCCAGCGTCATCTTTGAATGATGGGCCTAAAGCTTTTGCTAGGTGTGGACCGTATAGCTGACCAAAGTCAGTATCTTGAAGGCTATTTGCACCATAGTTGTAGTAAGCATCAAACTGCCAGTTATCGTTAATTGCACCCTTTAGGCCTGCAACTTGTTGGAAACGAACATAATCTTGTTCGAAGTAACGACCACCTTCTAGCATACGACGACGAGAACGATAAACATCTTCACCGAATGGATTGTAGTAGTTATCAGCTGATACACCGTTAGCCGTCGAATCATTTGAAAGCGTAACTACATAGCCTGGATCATAAGCTGTGTCGAAAGGGACAGCCGCAACTTCCTGTTTTGAAGTACGCTTATTGATACGTGTTTCTGTGTATACAACAAGGTCATCGTTTAACTCAAATGAAGTATCAACAAAGAAGTTAACGACTTCAAAAGGTGTTTGCATTAAGTTTACTGGGTTGTAATTGTAAGTATCGTTTACCTCTCCACCGCCGACAAATGGACGCATGTCGCTTAGAGAAGGCTTACCGTCACCACCACTTGGGCATTTGTCGTTGGTAAAGTTACCTTTACCTTCAACGTAGAAATTACCACAAGGAGTCGAACCAGACCCTAAAATGAATACGCTCGCATTGTCACCATCTGGAATTAAACCGTTCTCGTAAAAGCTCTTAGCACCTTCTTCTGAAAGCATCTGCCAAGGATACTGGAAGAAGTTAACGTCTTTCACGCCCCCCTGATAAATAGGATCCTGCTTGGTATAATCGAAACCCACAATGATATGGCCTGCATCGAACTCTTTACCACCGCTAAACATGTCATACCAAGACGTTGTAGCCTTAACTTCAACACCAGTAAGTTCTTTTTTGGTGATGATGTTTACAACACCAGCCATTGCTGACTAACCATACGCAACCGAAGCACCATCTTTTAAAATTTCGATACGGTCAATCATTGCAGCAGGAATATTCTGGAAGACATCGACAGTTTGACAGCACGATCTTGATTAAAGCAAATCGAAACTTTGCTGCCCATCTGAACGAATTGATAGCTTAGAAGCATTGGGAAGCATCTGATATATAGGCAGAATTTGCTTTTCAACGTATTGATAATAATCAATATCTATGAGCTTGCCTTGCTGTGCGAACTTGGGTCCATCGGTACTTAAATAATACGGTATTTGTGCCCCCTTTTTGGCGGTTTGCAACAATCCATCTTCGATAGCCTGTTTCGCCGCTTTTACTTGGGGAGGAATATTTTTTGTATATAGTTCAACAGACTTACCAAGCTTCTTTTTATAAATGAGTTTTTCGTCTACTTTTCCAGCGAAAATCTCATTTATGTATTGATGGGTGATCTCAACGGTGTCAAGCCCATCAAACAGCGCGCGAATAATTGCTTGTTGATATTCCTTTGCAATTTCCGTCCAATCACTACGCACGGTCTCCATTCCTTTAAAAACCAGCTTTTGCTTACCAAGCTCTGTGATCTGCCCAACATATCGCTTTTTAGAGCCGACTTCTTGGCCACGAATGGTGGGCATAAAGAAAGGGCTATAATGTGTTTCAAACTCTATTTCTAAATGACTGTGGAGGCCAAAGCTTTCCATCAGCAGCGCGCGCCAACGCTCGTTAATTTCTACCATCAGCTGCTTGCCTATTGCTTGGCACGCTTCGCTACGCAAAGACTCGGGTAAACAGACGAAAGTTGAGTCGGTATCGCCGTAGATCACTTCATATCCAAGCTGTTCAATCCAGGTTCGCGTTTGCTGCATAATCTGATGACCGCGCATCGTTATTGAACTCGCAAGACGAGGATCGTAAAACCGACACCCCTTAGATCCAAGTACACCATACAAGCTATTCATGATGATTTTAATCGCCTGTGAGAGCATCATGTCTTTGTCTAATTTAGCTTGTTCACGTGCGCTGGAGAGCGCGGCGACTAAACCTGGTAAATGATGTTCTGTGCGGCTAAATTTACCTTTATTAAAGCCCTCTATGGCATGTTCAGGATGCTGTAACCCTTCTATTAACCCCATAGGGTCAATACAAAAAGTGCGGATAATTGAGGGGTAAAGGCTTTTGAAATCGAGTACCAAAATATTTTGGTAGAGGCCCGGCTTTGAGTCCATGACATAACCGCCGGGACTGTCAAAGTTAATGCCATGCTCAGATAAATTTGGTGCAATGTAACCGCTACGGTGCAGTAACGGTAAATACAAGTTGGTAAACGCGGCGACTGAGCCGCCCATTTTCTCGAGTTCCAAACCCGTCAACTGAGTTCGAGCGAGGGCAAATTCAAGTAAGTTAAGTTTACTAAAAATGTCGAGCACCAACTGGCAATCTTGTAAGTTATACGCTGCGAGCGCCGGTTTATCATGATGAAACTGCCTGATGATTTCCTCAAGCCTGTCATCCTGTGTGATAAGCTTGGTAGTACCCAAAATCTTCTCAGCCACAAAGCTCAGTTTAAATGTTTCAAAGTGATAGGTCGCATTTTTCATCATATCGATGCCATCTAGCATCACTCTCCCCGGAATAAACACTCGGGTATAGTTACCTTTGAAGGTCGACATCGCTCCGCCATCTCGCCCTATAGTAAGTGCGACGCCGTTAGCCTGCGCGCGTTCTACAAGTATTGCGGCATCGAACTCAATCACGTTCCACCCGATTAACACATCTGGGTCTAAACGATTCACTTGCTTGACCAGCTCTTCTAATAACGCAATTTCATCTTCAACCCAAACGACATTGACGGCAGCATGCTGCGCCTCACCTATCATGATCACCAGCTTTTTGGTATCGGTCACTAAACCCACCGAAAATAAGACCCCCTCGCCGTTACATTCTATATCGATAGAAAGCATTTCAAGGTGTGGCCTATAATCATCGCAAGTCTTAAATTGCGCCTGAGTAATTTCGATATAGCCCGGTTTTTGCGTGGCTTTACCTTTGACCCAAGCAGCTCCGCGAATAAAGCGCTCCATTAAATAGCGGTCGGAATGGCGAATATCCTCTTCATATAACGCGATTTTATTTTCAAGTAGCTGTTTTGCCTCATAGAAGTGATTCAAGGTGCGAAATTTCACAACACAAACAGGAGCTTGATCAAAGTGCTTTAATTGACTTGGCGAGATGCTAAACTGCAACTGAGCGCGACTTAGCAGCAGCTCTACTTCCGTTTTTTTATCTTGTTTAATGAAAAAGAGTGGCTGCTCATCCTCTACCCACACCTTGAGTAACTGATGTTGCGATTTGAGCCAATAACACAAGCGCAGTTGGCCATTTACCTGCATCTGCTGTCTCGATAAAACAAAGCCCTGATATATCGCTTGTGCCAACTCCAATACCACCCTAAAATAGACGAATCACTGTAATTATATCCACCTGTTTATTGAACATAAAGTCACAAACAGAATAAAACCTATCCATTAACGCAGTGATTAACTAAAAATCGAGACTCAAGTGGTAGGCTTGCTTCATATCAGAACTCTAGGCTAAATAGATTATGCTCTCAGACAAACTAAAAAAAACCATCCGCCAAGCACATCAAAATGTCGCCTCCGCTTTAGATGGCTTTCGTCCTCGTCCGAGTCAAAATTATCTGGTCGCCGAAATAGCAAAAACACTTTCAGGTGATTATCACCGCACGCAACGTATTTGCGTGATTGAAGCAGGAACAGGCACCGGAAAATCTTTAGCCTATCTACTCGGCGCGCTTCCTGTTGCACTCTCAAGTAAAAAGAAACTCGTCATTTCGACTGCAACCGTCGCTTTACAAGAACAGCTGATCAACAAAGAGTTGCCATTTTTAAAAGAACATTCAGGCATAGACTTTAAATTTGACCTCGTAAAAGGCCGTCAACGCTACATCTGTGTACAAAAACTGATGGCCGCCGTCAGCGATGATGAGATGCAAATGTCGATGATGCCGACAACCAGCAGTCCGCTTTCTCAAATGGAGCAAAGGTGCTTAAGGGAGTTAGCACTTGCTTACCAAGAAAAGCGCTGGCAAGGTGATAGAGATAGCTGGGAAGACACAATTCCAGATAAAGTGTGGAATGTTATCGCTTGTGATAAACACGCTTGCCAACGGCAATTAAAATCTCATCATTTATGTCCTTTTCATTTAGCTCGACAAAAGATCGCACAAATGGATGTGCTAGTGATTAATCACGCTTTGTTACTGGCCGACTTAGAATTGGGTGGCGGGACGATATTGCCAGAACCTGAAGAAACATTTTACGTAATTGATGAAGCGCACCATCTGCCCCATATTACCAGAGATTTTTCTTCCGCAGCGGCAACGATTAAAGGCACTATCGAGTGGCTAGAAAAGCTACTTAAGTTTAGCGGAAAGATGGCAAATACCGTGGTTTCGCAAAAAGCCATTGGGCAGAATTTCAAACTGAATGATGCAGCCAATGACGCGGCGAAATATCTCAGAGCGGTAAGAGATATACTCGATCAGAGCGACTTTACTTATAACGATGACGATACCTACCGCTTTAGTCATGGCGAAGTACCGGAAGCGCTCACCGTAAAAGCAAAAGATATTGCGGATGCCACGCAAGATGCACTGCGTTGTCTTACCAAGATGCATGATGCTCTGTCGGGCGATGTTTCAGACGGCGATGTGCAAGCATTTTTAGCCGACCCGTTACTGGTTGAAAGCGGTCAATATATCAACCGGCTTGAGCAACTCAACAAACTCTGGTTTAGCTACGCGCGAAAAGGCGACAGCGTGCCACATGCAAGGTGGATAAAACGCTTAGAATACAAACATCATCACGACCATTTACTTTGTGATTGTCCGATTGAAGTCGGCTATTATTTGAAGGATAACCTCTGGCGAGAGTGTGCAGGCGCGGTGCTTTGCTCCGCAACTCTCAGTGCTTTGGGCACATTCGATCATTTCGCCCACGAAAGTGGATTGGCAAAAGAGCCTGGTGTTAAATATATCAAGGCTGATTCTCCGTTTGATTATCCCAGTCAAGCAACATTGCATTTGCCAAAAACCCAAACAGATCCAACGGATAAAGCCTTTAGCGATTATTTAGCGGATGCCCTGCCAACCTACTTAGACACCAGTAAGGCTAACCTTGTCCTGTTTGCTTCTTATTGGCAAATGAATCATGTGGTAGAAAAATTAAGAGTTAAAAATCTCAATATTTTGGTGCAGGGAGAGCTTTCCCGTGATGCCTTACTCACTCGTCATAAAGCAAATATCGACTTAGGTCGCGGCAGTATCTTATTTGGTACACAAAGCCTATCCGAGGGGCTAGATTTACCCGGAAAATACCTAGAAAACCTCGTGGTGACTAAGATCCCTTTTGCCGTGCCAACATCTCCTATTGAGGAAGCCCAGGCGGAATTCGTACAAAGTAAAGGTGGGAATCCATTTTTATCTATCACGGTACCCGATGCTGCAAAGAAATTAGTACAAAGCTGTGGTAGACTGCTGCGTAAGGAATCAGACTCCGGCCGTATCACCATCTTAGATAGACGTTTAGTTACAAAACGTTATGGCAAAGCCATGCTTGATACTCTGCCACCATACAAAAGGCAAATTGATTAATAATGTTTGAACTCGCTTTAGATCCCACAACTTGGGGGTTACTTTGCTTAGTCGCACTGGCTGCTGGATTTATTGATGCAATTGCAGGTGGTGGTGGGCTGCTAACCGTACCAGCTTTGCTTACTGCTGGCCTTCCTCCGCATTTAACCTTAGGTACCAACAAGCTTGCCGCGAGTTTTGGCTCCTTAACCGCGAGCTTTACCTACTACAAAAAGCAGTTATTCAAACCTAGCTTTTGGATTGGCTCTATTATTGCCACTGCGATAGGGGCCGTATTGGGCACATTACTTGTCGACTTTTTAAGTATCGAGTTTTTAAATAAACTTATTCCCGTTATTATCATCGCTGTCGCAATTTATAGCTTAATCGGTAGGCTAAGCCCAACAGACTCCCATACTTTGCCAGAAGCGAATCGAGCACTCAAAATCAAGCAATGGACGCAAGGTTTATCGTTGGGATTTTTTGATGGTATGGCAGGGCCTGGTACTGGCACGTTTTGGACTGCGTCGAACAGTATGCTCTATAAAATGAGCTTACTTTTAAACTGTGGTCTTGCTCGTTCCATGAACTTTGTTTCCAACTTTATCTCGCTTATCACCTTTGTAGCCTTGGGTCATGTAAACTTTATGCTGGGTGTCACCATGGGTGCCTTTTTAATGCTTGGTGCTTGGCTTGGTGCGCATTCTGCAATTAAGTTTGGCAACAAACTGATCAAACCACTCTTTAACACTGTGGTTATTGTACTTGCTGGCAAGCTCATTTTTGAGGCTTATTTCTCGTGAGCACAGGGCTTATCAAGCTTGAGCAACAAGTCAGCCGCTTAAAGCAACAAGCAGCGCAATTTGACTCCGCGAAATGGTTTGATAAGAATCGTTATATGCAGGCACAGCCCAGCCTATTTGATGCCCGTGTATTTCGAACTAAAAGCTTAAAGCTCAGCGACTATGTTGAAGAAATAGCAGAAGCAATGTCCCACCTGCCGCCAAGTGAACAGCGCCACGCCTTTACATTTGCCATCGAGCGGATAGGCTCGCAAATGGAAGNGCCGTGTTGAAGGTGTTAAAATCAACCCCGGTCTGGGCGAAAGAAAACAAATTGAATACACCAAAAAAAGCCAAAGTGTATAAAAAGGCAGTGCAGAAGATTATGCAGTCGTCCCATGAGTTATATCAGGAACTGTCGCAAAATCATGAATTTGAGCGTCGGTTGCAAGAAATGATTGACCTCAGAAGACTACAGATGGATAAGGCAGCTCCCTCACAGGCTACCAAACTCAATGCCGAAATATTAGCCCTTCACGCTCGCCTTGGCCGCTGTAGAAAAGCCATTTCCGCCACCGAGCAAAAAATTCAAGAAGTTGAGAAAAGTCAGAGCCGTTAATGCTTTACTACCACCCTATTTATAGCAAGTTGAGCCTGCCTGAAAAGCATCGCTTCCCTATCAGCAAGTATAAAAAATTATACCAACGAATAAACACCAGTAAATTTGCTAGATTCATCAAAGAGCCTGAGCAAAAAATCACAGCTGATGCGCTGCAACTTTGTCACGACAGTAATTACGTTGATGGCTTTCTAAACGGCACGTTGAGCGAAAAAGCAATTAAGAAAATGGGCTTTCCTTGGAGTGAACAACTAGTTGAACGCACTTTGATTTCTCTAGGTGGCGGTTTAGCGGCGGCAAAGTATGCGCTCGAATATGGATTTGGAGCAAACTTAAGCGGCGGCTATCATCACGCACATCGCGATTTTGGCAGCGGCTTTTGCATATTTAATGATTGGGCGGTGGTCGCGGCAACGCTCATCGCCCATCAACGAGTTGAGCGAGTGCTGATCTTCGACTGTGACGTGCATCAAGGCGATGGCACTGCAACGATCGTTGCAGATAGAGACGATATCATTACCTGCTCCATCCACTGTGAAAGTAACTTTCCTCGCGTTAAACCGCAATCCGATTTGGACTTTGCCTTGCCTGTGAATACACAGGACGCGCAATATGTGGCAACTGTCCGCGAAGCCTTACAACTAGCGGTTCGATTATACCAGCCAGACATCATCCTCTATAACGCCGGCGCAGATGTCTATCAAGGCGATGAACTAGGACACTTTAGTGTTTCAAAGCAAGGTGTTAGGGCTCGAGATTCGATTGTATTTGAGTATGCTCATCACCTCAATATTCCGTTAGCTTTTGCTCTAGGTGGGGGCTATCAGCGCGACGTTGACCACCTTGTCGATATACATCAACAAACCTTTTTGGCTTTGTTCGATAACCCCGCTATTATGATATAAACTTAAAAGGAATGTGCAGGAGGCTGTATGAAGTTACATGATGATATTCATAATTATTATGAAAAGCTGGTAGTCGAACATATCGTCCGTCGTAAGTTAGATAAAATTTATGATGAAGACGTAATGGCTGACTTTTGTTGTACTGTATTGAACCAACTACCATCGCGTTATATTCGCTACGATGTCGACATGGAGTTTTACCTGCCTCAGCCCGAGCGTGTAAAAATGGAACAGGCGGTAGAGCGTGCGATTGATTTTGCCATATCGCAAATCGCTAAAAAGGAACAATTTCAAGTATGAGTACCCCTCTAGAACAAGCGCCAACTCATGTAAAACTCGCCGTCGACCTTATTATGTTGTTAGAAGAGCATGATCTTCCTGCAGAAGAAGTCATGGCTGCACTTGACATTGTCAGATCTGATTTTCAAAACAAACTAAATAACCAACAAAAAACTTAACATTAAATATACATTTAAGTCATGCTTCTTTTTTAACCTTAGATTCTAATCAATAGTGGTTGTGCAAAACGGCACAACTGCATTTATTAAGGAAAGCAGTATGACAACAACACAACTCCCTTTATTGTCTCTCGCAATTGTTGCAGCGTGTACACAATACGCTTACGCCAATGACTTTGCGGCATTAGACGAAGCCCTCCCAACACCCTACATTATCAACGGTACTGAACCTGTGTTTGATTTTGATGGTGATGGTTGCCTGCCGAGCGCTGGGATCAGTAGAACTGGCGCGCAAAATTCAGGGCTAAAAACATCGGGCCGCATCACAGGAGATTGCAGAGATGATCAATTTTTAAATACTTCTAATACTGTGCACCGCCACGCCTGTAAAACAACAACTAACGGCGAGTATTGTGGACACTTCTATGCACTTTACTTCAAAAAAGACCAAGTGTTTGACTACTTTGGTGGTGGTCACCGCCATGACTGGGAGTATGCAGCGGTATGGACTCGAGATGGGATAGTTACACATGGTAGCTATAGCGCACATGGCGAGTTATTCACTAAACCTGCTAATGAGCTACCATTCGAAAATGGCCACTTAAAAATTGTCTATCATAAAGACGGCATTTTGACCCATGCACTGCGCTTTGCCAAATCAAACGAAATCGCTGAAAACAACTATCACCGCTTTGTCACACCCGCTATCATCAGTTGGTACAAAATGGCTGGAGATGGAATTTCGAACACGGCATTACGAGAAAAGCTCAATCAATATGATTATGGCTCCGCCACCTTGCCCGTTAAAGACAGTCGTTTCCTCAATAACCTCAATCGCTTTAAACCAAGTGACTACCCAACTTACGCGCAAAGTGATATAGACAACGATCAGTAATTGCTGAGACAAACTCACCTCATTAATCGATGAGGTGAGTCGATATGCTATACCAATTGGTATTAGCCTGCGTCTTGCTTCTGCCTAAGCAACCTTGCTCGCTCTAATTTATACTGTGCAAAGAAAATACTATCCATTTCACTTGTTTGCGGATCGATAAAATAGGCAATATCGCTTCGATATGGCTCAGGTGAGAAGTGTTTGCCATCTTCCCAATAGAGCACAGCGTGCTTTACTAATTCACCGAGATAGGTGTGATCCCACGCATAGTGACAAAAGCCATGGTGTTCCCCCAAATTAGGTGAGTATTTTTTTTCAATCTCCGCCATTTGCCCAGTATTTTTGTAATCCGCAAATTGTTTAGCATCTTGCTCCGCCGATTGAGGATCAGTGAAATAGGCAATATCACGCCTAGGTGGTAAGGCTTGAGGTAATCCAAATTTATCCGATATACCACTGCACTTTACGACAATCCACTGCACAAAATGCGCCCCGATAATATGGTCCCATCTCAACGCAACGTACATATAACCTCCTTTTGAACATCATTTATCAATTATTGCAAAGAACTGATCATGCCCAGCTAAGTTTAGCCACTTCTATTGATCTTACTAGTACAAGTTCATTTGCCTTTAATTCAGATCAAAAAGTTTTTCAAACTATAAAAAAGCGTTACAAGGTATTACAAAAATGCGCTTTATCGCTTATTTTCGCCGATTTAGCGCTAACTTTAGCAAACGTGAATTTCACCTTACTGGCACTTTTTTTACATCCCACTACAATGCAGAAAAAGCAAGATTGGAATTTACCAAATGAACGTGACACGCAGTTCGCTAAAAAATCCAGCGAGTGTAATTGTCATCTTGGTGTTGATTATTTTATTTGGGCTGTTAAGTATATTTAAACTGCCCATTCAGTTGACGCCAGATATTGAGCAACCACAGATCACGATTTTCTCGGGATGGCGCCAAGCCGCTCCAGAAGAAATAGAATCCGTGATTATCGAGCCGCTAGAAAATGCGGTAAAAAACACACCCGGCGCACTTGAGGTTAATACCAACATCAATCGTGGTAATGGCTCTATTACGCTAACATTTGCGGTGGGTGCAAATATGCAACAAGCGATGCTTGATGTGCTAACAAACTTAAATCAGGCCCCACCGTTGCCACTTGATGCGCTAGACCCAGTCGTATTCGCTGGTGGTAACAATGGTGAAGCAGCAGCCACTTTGCTGGTCACACCTAAAGACTATCAATCAAATAGTCTCGACTTTGATATGGCACAGTTTCAAAAGCAAATCGACGAGTTTATTGAACCGAGACTTGCACGTATTCCCGGCGTGGCACGCGTTGATCTAGCGAGTGAGCGGCCAAAAGAGCTGCGTATTACTTTCGATCCGCACAAAGCCGCCGCGCTTGGTATTAGTTTAGATCAAATCAGTAATGTACTTGCGAGCTCTCGCGATACCTCTGGAGGTCTTGCCAACGTTGGACGTCGTCAATATACCGTGCGATTCACCGGCCAATATGACCTTTCCAGTATGGCCCAAATGCGTGTCGGCTATTCAGGAGACAGGCCGATCTACTTAGGTGATATCGCAAGTGTGGAACGCACCTTCTCAGACCGTTTGGGCATGAGTGGCCGCAATGGTAAACCAGCCTATTATATTCGGATCTCACGGGCCAACGAGGCAAATACCGTTGCCTTGCTTGATGAAATCAATCTTGCAATTGATGAATTAAACCAAGGGCCGCTGGCTGAGAATGGCTTGTCGATTGAACTCAGCTTTGATGCCTCCGTCCACATTCGTAATGCACTTTCTTTAGTAAAAAGTAATTTAGGCCTTGGGGTACTCTTATCTTGTTTAATTCTGTGGCTATTTTTTAGAGGCTTAAAAGCAACCTTGGTGATTGCGGCCACGATCCCCGTCTCCTTGATGGTCGCCTTTCTCGCACTTAATATCTTTAACCGTAGCCTTAATGTAATCTCGTTGGCGGGATTGGCATTTGCAGTAGGCCTTGTACTAGACGCAGCAATCATAGTCCAAGAGAATATCTCACGCTTAAGAGCTGAAGGGTTCGGCAACAAAAAAGCTGCTTTAAAGGGGGCTGCACAAGTGACCGGTGCTTTATTTGCGTCGACAACCACCAGCGTCGCCATCTTTTTACCAATTCTCTTTATGGCGGGTATTGAGGGGCAGTTATTCTCCGATTTAGCACTGACACTCTCGATTGCCGTTATTGCGTCAATGTTGTGTGCGATTACCCTTATTCCACTGGCAAATCATTTGTGGCCTGACTCTGAACTAAAGCCAGATCCTTATCATCAATACTGGCAAAAACTCACCAATTTCATCATGAAGTTGACCAATAACAGAGTAAAGCAACTTACTTGGATTGGCGTATTATTGGGTGGCTCGGTGTTTGCAACCATGACCATGCTGCCAAAAACTGACTTTATGCCAAGAGCCCCTACCGACGGCTTTTTCTTTAACCTAATGACACCACCTGGTGGCAACGTGCAGTTTATGGAAGAAGAATTGCTGCTGCGCGTGAAAAAGCGCTTAATGCCCTATTACCAAGGCGAAAAAGAACCAGGTATTAAAGACTTTAATTTCTATGCTTTTGGTTCTAATGCTGGTGGCTTTATCTATTCAGCCGACCCTCAACGTGTTGAAGAATTGATGAAAGTGGCCAGAGAAGAAATCTTCGTTGACCTTCCCGATACTCAAGTGTTTTTCTTTCGCGGTTCCATGATCCAAGTCGCCAATGGCGGCGATGGTCGCGATATTAATATTGACCTTACAGGTCCCAATATGGACGACTTAATCTCAGCTGCTCAAGTGGCTTTGCAGGCAGTACAAACCGCTCTACCAGAGGCAACTGCCAGACCTCAGCCGCGATTGGATATGGCAGAGCCAGAGCTTAGATTAACGCCTAACGATCGCAGGATCACCCAAGCGGGATTAACGCGTCGAGATGTATCTCAAGCGGTACAAGCTTATACCGGTGGATTATTCGTCAATGAGTATTTTGATGGTAACGAGCGTATGAACGTTATTCTTCGTGGTATCCCTTGGCAAAGCCCTGAGGAACTAAAAGCCTTGCCCATCGTAACACCTCAGTCTGGAATTCAAACTCTCGGCGAGTTGGCAAATATCGAACGTACAGTTGGCCCGACGCAACTGCGACGTGTTAACGGTCGTCGCACGGTCAGCATTGTTGTCACGCCTCCGGCAGAGATGAGCCTGCAGCAAGTGCAAACCATCTTGAGTGAACAGGTAATGCCAAAAGTGCGCGCAAGCCTACCGACCAATGCTGGTGCTATTTTGGCGGGAAATGCGCAAAAGATGAATTCCGCAATGGAAGAAATGGCGTTGAATTTTGTCCTCGCATTGTCCATTTTGTTTTTGTTAATGACCGCGCTGTTTAAGTCCGCCAAAGACAGCGCCTTGGTACTGTTAGTGATGCCTCTGGCTATCGCAGGCGGCGTGCTGGCTCTGTATATCTTAAACCTCTTTACCTTTCAGTCCTTGGATTTACTGACCATGATAGGCTTTATTATCTTGCTTGGGCTGGTCGTTAACAATGCCATTTTGCTGGTGGATCAGACTCGCGTTGCGATGGCATCAGGCATGAGCCGTGAAGAATCGGTCAGACAAGCGGTGTTACTAAGAGCAAGACCTGTTTACTTGAGTACCTTAACCAGTCTGTTTGGCATGCTGCCACTCATGCTCATGCCAGGCGTAGGCTCAGAAATCTACCGCGGCCTTGCGACCGTCATCGTCGGTGGCATGGCTATCAGTGCATTATTTACCTTAGTGTTGATGCCAAGTTTATTGCAACTTGGGCGGCAAACTCCGCCATCAGAAACAAACAAATCAACGGCCAAAGCCCCGCTCAGCCTAGTTGCCAATCAGTAAGTAGTGAGAACAGAATGAAAAACCTAATAAAACAGACACTTCAGGCCCTAGCACTATGTGCTGGGATCGTTGCGCCACACGCCGTCGCCGTGGTGCCAGTCACCGTCGCTGAAGTAACAAAAGCCCCTCTCACGAGCGAAATTGAAGTTAGTGGCACACTTTATGGGAAAGACGACGTGACACTGACCGCTGGGGTTAGTGGCCGTTTGTTGTACGTAGCCGAACCCGGTACCAGCGTCGCAAAAGACGAAACCTTAGTACGGATGGACACACTCCCGCTGGAACTCGATAAGGCCCGCCAAGCCGAATTATTAAATCGAGCCAAGATCAATTTACGCTTATATCAACAAGAATTGACTCGATTAAAAAAGCTCGCAAAAACCAGCAGTGCGGCAGAGAGCCAAGTCGATGAAATGCAAAATAAACATGACCTAGCGCTGTCAGATATCGCCTTGGCAGAAGTCGAACTTAAGGTTATTGACGATAAGTTGTCCCGCGCAACGGTCCGTGCACCATTTGATGGCGTTATCAGTGAACGTTTTAAGCGCGCAGGTCGGGAAATAAACCGCGCCGATGAACTGCTCACCATATTAGATATCCACCATCTTGAAGTTCGCTTATATGTGCCCGTAAGGTACTTAAAGTTTTTGCAAAAAGGCATAGCGCTGCCAATCCGTTCTGGTGACTTATCGCAGCCAGATAATACGTCTGCGAAAATCACAGCGGTGATCCCCTCAACCGATCCGCGCTCACAAACCGTTGAAGTGCGTGCAACGCTCGCAGCAGATCAAACCCATACATGGGCAATTGGTCAATTAGTTGATGTGGCAGTGCCGCTCACTAGCAAACAAGCCGTATTGCTGGTTGACCGGGACGCCTTGATATTACGCAAGCAAGGCACCCATATCGTCAAAATAGATAAGCAAAATAAAGCCGAACAAATTCCTGTCACCGTCGGCAATGGCAAAGGCCAATGGGTGGAAATTACTCCCCGCACCAGCGATATCTTACATGCCGGTGATAGAGTCGCCGTTCGCGGCGCAGAGCGCCTGCAAACAGGACAAGACGTCGAGGTGACAAACCCTTAATAGCAACCAGTTACTAGCCCAATGAGCTCACTCATGGACGAGCGGCTCATTTTTCTTTTCCACCACTATATTCTCCCTTTTTGATCTATCGTAAAACCAGTTAAACTAGCGCTATCTAAGAGTTAGGGGGTGTTATGAAACGAACCAAATTAGTGAATCAATTAACGGAATTACTGAAGCCATTTCAAATTAGCGATTACTGTCCAAATGGTCTGCAAGTGGAAGGAACAGACGAAATCCAAAAAATCGTCTCGGGTGTTACCGCCAGCCAAGCTTTAATTGATGCCGCTATTGAACGCGGTGCAGATGCCATTTTGGTTCACCACGGCTATTTTTGGAAAGGGGAAGATCAATGTGTCACTGGCATGAAAAAGCGCCGCCTACAAGCCCTGCTTGCCAATGACATCAACTTAATCGCATACCACCTCCCACTGGATGTTCATCCTGAACTCGGGAATAACGCACAGCTCGGTAAGCTACTTGGGCTTGAATATGAAAGGCCGCTTGAACCTTGGAATAAAAATAGCGTAGCGGTAAAAGGCAAATTGACGACGCCAATGACTGCTGTTGATTTTGCCGCTTTAGTTGAAGAGAAACTCGGTAGAAAGCCGCTCTTAAATGTTGCAGGCGATCACCCAATCAGCACCATCGCTTGGTGTACAGGTGGTGGGCAAAGCTTTATTGATCTCGCGGCAAGCCAAGGCATTGATGCCTACTTAACGGGTGAAGCTTCAGAACAAACTATTCATTCATCAAACGAACAACAAATCCACTTTATCGCGGCAGGACATCATGCCACAGAGCGATACGGCGCGAAGGCACTTGGTGAATATTTGGCTGCGCAGTATGGCTTGGATGTTGAATTTATTGATATCGACAACCCGGTTTAATACCACTTTGCTTAATTAAGTGATCTCGCATATGGCTAGAAAAAAGCAGCAACAAAAACCGGCACCGACAGATAAAAACTTTGCTGAACTAACGCACAAGTTTAAAAACAATATCTATGGCACCAATAAAGGCAAAATCAGAGAAGTGGTGCTCAAGCGTGACTTGAGCGCACAAGTTGACTGGTTAACGCAATCAAGTGGCAAACGCATATTAGATGTTGGTGGCGGACAAGGTCAATTGGCGCTCTTTCTAGCATCACTTGGCCACCATGTCACTGTGATTGATATTTCAGAAGAGATGCTTGAACTTGCCAAGACGCGCGCGCATGAAGCCGGACTAAATGACCAGCTTCATTTTATCCACGCGCCCCTGCAAGCGCTCAATACGCTGAACTTAGGACAATTCGACTTAGTATTGTGCCATGCGGTGCTTGAATGGCTGGTTGAGCAACAAAGTGCGCTTATGCTGCTAAAGTCGCAGCTAAGCGAAACAGGCTTGCTTTCGCTAATGTATTTCAACCATGAGGCGCATCTGATGGCCAATATGGTGTACGGTAACTTCGACTATGTGCAAAAAGGCCTTAAGGTAAAGCAAAAAGTAGGTCTCAGTCCCAATAAACCAATTAGCCAAACTGATATGGCAACTTGGCTTGATAAGGCAAAACTCAGCGTTATGCAAAAAACCGGTGTTCGCTGTTTTCATGACTACTTAAGGGAGTTGAGTAAGGCGGATGAAGATTTTGATGCTTTGCTCGCCTTGGAACTTAAATACAATCGTCAAGAGCCCTATGCGTCTCTAGGTCGTTATACCCACTTGATGTTAAAAAAAGCGTAAGTACAGCACTGCTTACGCTTCTTCCGCTCTTAGGGTTAACACCTCAACACCGTCATCTGTTACCAGCACCGTATGCTCCCACTGCGCCGATAGCTTTTTATCTCGGGTTACCACAGTCCAGCCATCTTTTTTGGTTTTAATTTTTGCGCTTCCCTGATTGATCATCGGCTCAATGGTAAAGGTCATCCCCGGCTTTAACGTCATCCCGGTATTTGCTTTGCCATAGTGCAATACATTTGGCGCTTCATGCATTTCTCTGCCGATCCCATGACCACAATACTCACGTACTACACTGTAACCAGCTTTTTCAGCCACTTGCTGTACAGCTGCACCAATATCCCCAAGTTTCGCCCCAGGTTTAACCATTTTTATCCCTGCCCACATCGCTTGGTAAGTCGTTGTCACTAACTTTTTGGCTGGGAGTAATGCGTCTGGCATCACGTACATTTTGCTGGAGTCGCTGATAAAGCCATTTTTCTCAAGCGTAATATCGATATTTACAATATCCGAAGACTTTAAGATTTGTGATTTACTCGGCACACCATGGCACACGACCTCGTTCACAGAGCTATTAAGGACGAACTGATAACCATATTGACCAAGGCTGGCAGGACGCGCTTTAAGCTCATCAACAATAAAGTTGTGCACTTTGTCATTAATCTCTAGCGTCGAAATTCCGGGCTCAATCCAACTCTCAATATAGTCAAACACCTGCGTAAGCAATCGCCCACTTTCCCGCATCAATTGGATTTCATCTGCAGTTTTGAAGGTAACCTCTTGCATCTCAATTTCCTTTTGTCTGTTGTGACTTCACTCGCGTCATTTCTGCCGTAATGATCTCTGTAAACGTAAGTGTTGGATTGCGCTCGGCAAGTCGCCCAATTTTAATCCAGAACTCAGCCTGTGAATTGATTGAGCGCGACATCACAGTGCTCGCTTCACGGATCTCATCGTGTAATTCATCTGAAATTTTTACGATACCCATTTATATAAACCATATACAAATCATATATGCTTTATATAATAACGAAGTTGCGGAACAATGCAAAATCTAATGCCAATTTGCTTATTATTTTGAAGCAAAAAATTTGAGGCAAAAAAATGCACCGCATCGGCGGTGCACTCCGTATTTTAAGCTTAAGTCACCCAAGCTTAGGTTGACTGATTAAAAGCTATAACGCATCCCTAATTGCCAATTGAACGGTTCGCCGTGCATTACATAACCGTCCCAAGATGAAATACTGTTGTAGTAACTTTCATCCAGTAGATTGTTGAAGTTAAGCGACACACTAAGTTGTTCACTCACTTCATATCTTGCCATTAAATTAAGTAACGCACCGGAAGATTGTGTGATCTTGTACGCCTCACTACCACCGCCCGGCAATGGCCTTTGTGGTATTGCATAAAAGCTACCTTGCCAATTAATTCCAAGCCCAGCAGTAAAGCCGTCAACAAACTCGCTAAAGTCATAAGTGGTATACAGGTTGATCAGCTCTTTGGGCTGATCCGTTAATAGCTCTTTGCCGTCTTTTGATTCAGTTTTGTGTTTTGACAGCCCTAAGCTGATATTCCAGTGCTCATTGATAGAACCCGTAAATTCAACTTCAAAGCCTTCTGTCGTATCGCCTTCACCGCGCTGAATATACGGCCTATTACCCTGCGGAGTTAGATAGCTGTCTGGGTAGTTTGGATCAACAATCGCAAGCCCATTTTCAACATTACGATACACCGCCGCCGTAAAGTTCAAGGTGTCATCAAGTAACTCACCTTTTACCCCTAGCTCATAGCTTTCGCCGGTGCTTGGGTCGAGCATTTTATCGTTGATATCAAAGTAGGCTTGCGGCTGAAATGCCTCTGTGTAGCTTGCGTAAACACTATATTGTTCATTAATATCAACCACGACCCCAGCATATGGCGTGACTTCTGTATCCACCTTTTCATGATAGCGGTTACGAAGAAACTTACCGTTATTAGGATCATAAAGGTCAATATCGTACTCCCAATTGGTGATCCTAGCACCAACAATAAGTTTAACATCATCATGCGGGTTAACACGCACGGCCACAAATCCACCATTAGAGTCTGTTACCGTCAAACTATCACGACCTAAATCTTTAAACGGATAACGCGGCACGTCACCAGTCCAATCGTGAAAATTTAATCCTTCTAATGAAATAGTGGTTTGGTCAGCTTCATTACCAAATGACGTACGCTCTCGCTTGAATTGGTTGTAGCTGAAAATAACATCGTGCGTACGACCAAATAGCTCTACCGGGCCTTGTAGTGACAAGTCTATTGTCTTTTGCTCATCTTCTGAGCTACTTATGACAGCACTATAACCGAATCCATTATCGCTGCTGCCATCTGGGTTGATAGGCCCATCAGGATAGACGAAAAAGAGCTGTCCACCTTGCATTTCAATGGTATTGTAAGTCGCGATTGCATGGAGTTGCCAATCGTTTTCAAACGCGTGATCAAGGCCAACAAAGTAGGTGTACTCTTCGATTGGCCAGCTACTCCATTTTGCCGTCATCCCAGTGTCACCACGGCGTCCCTGATAGCGACTACCATCAGCGTAAAAGTAAGGTTGAGAGTGGCTATTTATCGCCCCTTTTGAAGCAGTATCAGCATATTCCACACCGAGTCGCAATAAGGTGTAATCGGTCAGATCAGCTTCAACGGTAGAATATATGGACGTCTTCTCCTGGCTATACCGCTCAATGTAAGAATCTCTTTCATAATGTGCAGCAACAAAGCGGCCACGAATACTGCCCTCTTGGTTTAACCCACTCGCCACATCCACCTCTGCGCGGTAATTATCCCAACTACCAGCCGAAACCGCCACGCTGCCCTTAAACTCATCGCTTGTTGCACGTTTTCTTACTAAGTTTACGGTCGCGGTTGGATCACCAACGCCAGTTAATAAACCATTTGCACCACGTACAATCTCTACGCGCTCATAAGCAACTGCATCCCCGTTTACATTCGGTCTTCGGCCACCAGGAAACTGTTGAACACCGTCAATTTGGATTAAATTGACATCACCACCACGTACAGAAAAACGTGTCCTATCAAGACTCGCTCCGCGCTTTGCATAAAAACCAGTTGCATGTTCCAAGATCTCATCAATGTTAACCGTTTGCCAATCTTGCATCATTTGATTTGTAATAACGGTCACCGCTTGAGGCGTTTCACGCTGTGATAAAATCATTTTTAATGCTGCTTTGTTCGAAGACTCGGTGTAATTTTTTACACTCGTGCCAGTCACATAAATATGCTCAAGCTCTTGAGCCCTGCCATCACCCGCGGCATCAGCAGCTAGTGTATCATCGGCGACTTCAGCGGCATGTGCATTGCCGTGTAGTGAGAACAACACAAAAGTGGCGCAAAGAGAGAGTTTTAAAGAATTGTTTAGTGTACGTGGAGATGAAGAGCGCATCGTTTTTCCCTAAATTAACTTCATTTTGAAAACGATAGTGATTATCATTTATATTAACCATTCTTTCAAGTCCCTTTTTTAGTTATATGAAGTTATTTTAAGTGCTATTCAAACGTGCCAGCGACCAAGTCCTATTTAACTTTGCCGTTTACCTTTTGTTTTTACTCTCTACTATTAACTCAAGAAAGTAGGGAGCCCCTACTTTTTCACCACAGGTAAAGACTCTGCCAGCCACTTATTCATATCACCTTCTAGGTGTTTTAAGGTGTAGCCTTTTGGCACCAGTGCCTCAATAAAGATGTCTGCCCTACGCCCTGAGCGACAGTACACAACGAGTGTCGTATCAGTCAGCTTAGCTAACTCTTGCTGATGCGTCTCAATCTCGTTAAAAGGAATGTTTATTGCCCCTTTGATATGTCCTGCTGCAAACTCTTCAGGGCTTCGTACGTCCACTATGGTATAAGCGTCTGTAGACATCTGATTTACCGTCAGCGCTTGCTGAGTGATTGTTTCCGATTGTGCATGACAAACACTGCTAACAAACCACATAAAGCCAATAATCAGTTTTCTCATTTTTTAGCCTCTTTTTTGTATAATCCATTAAATACCATTTGCCACTTGTCGGCCTCTTGCTTACTCTGCCAAACCTAATGTACCATCAGGATTCGCAGTTCATATTATCTTATCCGTCACCTTAATACCTGCTGCATTTATTCTACCCCTTGTAATACCATTTTCCCCTCATGAAACTTCGTCTTCACTTTTAGCTAAGCTATTGTAGCTAAAAACAAATACTAATAACCAACCATACCTTCATTTCACAGATTCTTTATATTCGCACCTTGTTAGCTTAGCGGGAATTAATTAAACAACTAAAGAAATTAGAAAATACTCCGATACAGTGAAAAGTAGAGATAACAAGGATAACGTTATGGAGATTCAAATAAAACCACATCACTTTGCCGGCGCACTAAACGCAAACAACAAAACATCAACCGCCACAAGCCACTCGACTGAAGAAAAGGAAGAAAAACCAGAAAATGAACCCATATTGACTGAGTTTATGGACAAAAAGGCAAAAAAATACAAAGACAACAACCCAAATTTTAAACAGCAATATGAAGCGCTAGAAGAATCAGAAGCCCTATTAAAGGATCAGGTAGAGCATTTACAGCAGCTTATTTCCCAATTGATGAAAGCGCCTTTGCAACGAACAATGAAAATATCCGATGAGAGTAATACCGATACTCCTTCACAACACGACAATACACTCAGATACGAACATACTGGTGCCAAACAATATCGCGATAAAGAGACTGAAAAACAAATCGAGGTCTTAACCCGTCAACTTGATGAGCTTAAAGCACAATATGCAAATGTAAAACAACAGATGCTCCAGATGGTGCGAGACGAAATGACTAGGCAACGCGATAAAAGATACGAAACCTAATATCTGTTGCTCATCACTATTTAACTTTTGTTCATTTGAGTATGGCTTTAGTCGCAGCTGACGATTTTTTTTACTGAATTGTTCTGCTCTTTGAGTACTATGCCAATTTTCACAATTAAAATTAACGCTGAATTTTTATTCACTTAAATTCAGCAACCATTTCATCCACTAAAAAATAAGTGATAACAAAATCATACAGTTAAACAAAAAAAATACAATCAGCTCAGTGTGACATACCCGAACTTAAGTGCATTTTAACAAAATAAAACCATTAAAAAAGAATAAAAAACCACGTTGATTTTTCACTCAAAAATACCAAAAGCTAAAACAAAAAATTTAATCAACAAATAATACAAACTGCAAACATTGGCAAAAAACATTTAATTATTAATATCTCCTGCTTTTCAAATACAATACCGCCCCTTTAAATATCAATCATCCATGAATTCATTGAGCTTCAATAATGCAGTTAAAAAAACTATCTATTTCTAACCAAATAACGTTAAGTTTCACCTTACTCTTTGTCATTTTCATTTGCGTAGGTCTGATGAGCTACCAAGGAATGAAAGAAGTAAACGCTAATCTGAACTACATAGTCAGAACCAGCATTCCATCGATGGAAACTATCAAAGACATTAAAATTGACTTAGCAACAATACGTAAAGATGAGTTTAGTACTGCGTTAAACCCTGAAGACTCAGAGGTACATAACTGGCTCGCTATTTTAAGAGATCTGAAGAGGTCATTGAATGACAAGATAGCATTTTATCAATCATTGCCAGTCAGCAAAGAAGAAAAGGCACTGTTCAATGCGTTTATTACCGCTTGGCAGCGATACGTCAATGCGACTTATCATTACGAAAGCCTTATCCTAAGTGGCAACGCAAAAGAAGCAAATCGTATTATTTTGGATAGCTATCCAGTGTTTGCCAACGCCATGTCTGAGCTTAGTGAACTAGAAGCATTAAATGATAGCAGTGTTGAAAATTCTGAGCGCTCGGCTATATCAGCAGTTAATAGCACCTTATTTACTTTAGCGATTTCTGGATTACTCGTTGCAGTAACCATAGTCATTATCTGCATACTTTTGAGTAAAGCGATTAAGACACCGCTTGCTTTATCCGTGGATCTTGCGAGTAAGATAGCCCGTGGCGAGCTAAATCACGCGATTGCCGTTGAAGATACGGGTAAAAACGAGCTCGGTTTATTGACCCAATCTTTAGAAAAAATGCGTTCACAGTTACACGCCTTAATCACCATGATCAATGACTCTGCCATTCAATTGACTGCAGCGGTAGAAGAAGTTAATGCCATTTCTTACCAAAATGCCCAAGGTATGAATGTACAACAAAATGAACTGCAATCCGTCGCATCTGCGATGACACAAATGCAAGCAGCGATTAGTGAAGTAGCTAAAAGTACAGAAATGGGCGCTGAGTCAGCAAATCAGGCGAGTGAAAAAGCCAGAGAAGGCAGCGACGCACTTAAATCAAATATTAATCATATTTCAGACGTTGCACAAACAGTCACATCTGCAGGTGAACTTGCCAACAACCTCGAGAAAAACTCACACAATATTAATGTGGTGGTTGACGTAATCAGAGAAATTGCGGAGCAAACGAATCTATTAGCATTAAATGCTGCTATTGAAGCTGCTCGTGCTGGTGCGCAAGGACGTGGTTTTGCTGTTGTTGCGGATGAAGTTCGCTCACTGGCCCAGCGCACTCAAGATTCAACCACGCAAATTGTCGAAATTGTCAATGACCTACAAACCAAGTCGAAGGAAACCGGCGTGGCAACCAAGAGCTGTGAGCAAGGTATTGCACTTTGCGTTGAGCAATCAGAAGTCGCTGGCAATATGATCCATCAAATTGAATCTCAAATTGATAGCATCGCAGCCATGAGTACACAGATCGCGTCAGCTTGTCATCAGCAATCTGTGGTTTCAGAGGAGCTGAACAAAAATATCGAGACTATCAATTACTCGGCTGTTGAAATGACCGAAGGCGCCAACCAAACCGCGACGGCGTGTAATGAAATGAGTAAACTTGCCCACGACTTAAAGTCGCAAGTCGACAAGTTTACGCTCTAAGGTAACCCTACGAAATTAATAGCGCTTAAGCTAAGGTCACCGCTAGGCGCTATATAATTGAAGCACTCTATCATCAGAAAGCTATGCTCGGACAGACATAGCAAAAGTTGATTGCAGCGCTCACTTTAGGACGGATTCTACAAATCTCTTAGCCGCCTCATGGTTACTATCTAATTGCAATAGCTGCAGGTAAGTAACACGTGCATTGGTTTTATCTCCTTTAATGAGATACGCCTCAGCGAGACTGTCATAGGTATTCGCGCTTTTTGGGTGTGCCGCAACATTCAATTTGAAAAATTCAATTGCGGCGTCGTAATAACCGACTTCCAATAATTGATACCCAAAGCGGTTTAGTTGGCGCTCACTTAACCCCTTCCCCGCACGAGCTTGGTGCTGATAACTTTTAATCGCAACTTCAACACCGTCAGATAAAATCGTTGCAAAAAGCAGCCGATATGGACTTAACTTGGGCGATGCTGTAGCTTTACCTGCAAGGATTTCAAGTATGCCATCAACCATCTGTGTCAATGGTGCCCCGCCTGTATTATCCAGTAAAATAATAACCGTTTTGTCCTCCAATACTCTTGCAATCTTAGCCCCAAACCCTGGGATTCCACCGGCATGGTGAACCAGCGTTTTAATTTGACCGTCATCTCCTTTGTTGGTGATTTCCCAGCCAAATCCGTAATTTCTGTGTTTGGAAGGGGTAAATAACAATCTCTTGATTTCAGGCGTTAATAGTTTATCTGTGTATAATGCACGCTCCCACTTATACATATCTTGCACCGTTGAATACATTGCGCCCGCGGAAAAAGGCACTGTCATGTCAATAAAGTCGGCATGTTTGAACCCCTTTAACGTGGTATCGTAACCATTCGCTAGGCCTTTAATTACCTGCTTATGATCGGCAAATCCCGTTTCTTTCATATCTAACGGTGCTAATATTTGCTTTTCAAGTAGTTGCCAGTAGCTGTTTCCACTCACAAGCTCAAGGATACGTCCAAGTATAGTGTAACCGGCATTGCTGTAACGAAACGCAGAGCCCGGCTCAAACAACAAGTCTCCTGAGCAGAAATGGTCGATAAACTCATCGCGGTTATAAGGGTTGTGACTTTGCACCTGACGAAATTCAGGGTGTTTAAACACATCAGGTAGGCCTGACGTGTGATTAAGTAACTGCCTTATGGTAATTTGGTTTCCCGTATCCTTTCGGTATGTGGGTAAATAGCTGGAAATGTTGGCATCAAGCTCAATCTTTCCTTTCTCAACCTGTTGTAATACCAAAAGTGCCGTAAACTGCTTGGTCACTGATGCTAGCTTAAATTTAGTGTTGGGTTGATTTGCTATTTGCCACTCTACATTGGCAAATCCATAACCTTGCTGCAGTAACACCTCAGATCCTCGAGCAACCAAAGCGGCACCATCAAACTCTTTAATTTGGTGATACTGCGCGATATAGTCATCTAGTTGTTTTTGCAGTTGAGTCGTCGCCTGAGCGGGCATAGAAAACAGGCATAAAAATAACAGTAAATGGGGTAATGCTTTCATGTAAATCCTTGTTTATTGTTATGACGAGTCTTACTCTACGTATCTAATGTTGGCTTGCCAGTGTGCTTTGGTGACATTGCGTGACAGAATAAATAAAAGCTTTTAAATCAAAAAAATAGAAAATACAGGATTTATGACTTGCAGTATCAGTTGAATCAAAAATGGGACTTTGATGTATCTTCTCGCACCATCAGTCATCGCGATGTATCTCATGTACTGACACCGCTTGCGCATAGATTGTTGCTGAACCTGATTGAGCATGCACCTCACCTTGTGAGCCACCAGCAATTAGAACAACAAGTTTGGCTTGGTCGAGTCGTGACTCATGATGCGATTAAAAAACAAATAGCACGGCTACGAAAGCTCCTTGAAGATGATGCCAATAAACCAGAATATATCGTGTCTGAACGCAGCTTCGGATACCGCTTTAGTGCAACCGTTAATAAGATAAATCATAAACCGCAAGCGCCAGCAGTAAAGCGATTTACGACTCTAGCCAGCGGAAGTATCGGCCTAGCTTTGGCGTGTATTATCGGTATATATCACTCCCCTTTTACGTCACCATTTTCTTCAACAAGCTATGACGCAACATTGAGCATCGCCCAGCAGCACTTTACCCGACAAACTTTAGAAGATAATTTACGGGCGATAGCGCTGTATCAGCAAAGCATCACAACATCACAAGATGTAGATGAGAGTTATAAGGGCTTGAGTCGAGCATTATTGAACGACTATAACTTATTTAATCAGGTTGCAGACGCGCTGACGAGAAGCCGGATCAATACAGAAAAAGCGCTGGACTTAACACCTGATAGTCCATCGGCAAATCTGCTTTTGGCTCAAGTCCATACTCTTCAAGGGCATTACCATCAAGCACAACAACTTCTAAATGGCACCATAGCAAATACACCTAATTGGCCTTTGTTAAAGTCACATCTGGCCGAAACCTACCTCTTGCAAGGCAATACCATTGATGCATACCCACTAGCACGCCAAGCTTATGAGGCTTCTCCCAGCGAGCCCAAGGTGGTTGCTAGCTACCTCCACTGCCTGCGCAAAATGCATATGGCCAACTGGTTTAACAAGGTACTTATCAACGCCAGCCCTGAAGTAAAGGGATCTCCTTGGATACAACTAGAACACGTCCAGTTTTTGCAGCAACAAACGCAGCATAAAAAAGCCATCCAACACCTTAACCTATTAGCCAAAGCCGCGCCAAATACTCAGACGTTAAACTGGTTCGCAGCCCTTTCTTATCTAAGTAACAATCATCATGATAAAGCGGCCAATGTTTTAGCGCTGACTGTTGAAAAGCACGGTAGATATGCATTATTCAGTCAATTATACTTGTCACTCCTCACTGCTAAGCATCAATCAATAAGTAAATATACCAATGATATTGCCAACCAGATAAAGACCGGCAACCAAGACCCTGAATTGGTCTTTAGCCTCGGCCTCATCAGCCTTTACCATCAGCAAAATGACAAGGCTCAGAACTATTTCAAACAGGCTATTGACCAGGGATTTAGTGACGAGTTTAGGTTTAAAGCATTGCCCTTCAACATCACGGCAGCTCAAGCTCACTTTTTAGATAACATTGTTGAGCAGCTTGCTCTGACTAACTTAAAGAAAAGAATAAAGCGCACACCGAAGTAATCACTGTGCGCTGTATGCCAATAAGTTAATTGGCAGGTCTTAGCGTTTCGATTACCTGAGCATCAACCCAAAAAATATCAGCATCTCTTGAAGGTGTGGTACGGTTAAAAAACAGATATTTACCATCGGGCGTTACACTCGCTGACGCCTCTTGTGCACTTGAATTGTTATTGATTTCTACAGTTTTCCTTTACGTTTAAGCTCTTCTAACCGCTCTCGCTCCGCCAAAATCATCTTTAGCATCTTGATACGCATTTCTGCCTCTTGACCCTTAAACTCTGACAGCTGCTTCTCAAGCTCTTTTACTTCATCGATCGTCGTATTATCGCGGTACTTTTTGCTTCCTACATGTTCTACAATGGTTTTTTCTTCATCGGGAGCGGTATCCTGTTGATGGTTTATTTTCATAAAACGCTGCCCTCGATCTTGCATCAGTTTATTAATTCGCGCCTGAAGTGTTTGAATTTGCGCTTGAATGAGATCCATTGCTTTTTCTAAATCTTCGTAACCTTTTTTGAATACCGCATTGTCTTCTTTATACTCGGCAGCTTCTTTATCGAGCTCCTTGGAAAGCATAATAGGTACATCTTGTTGCTCTTCCGTGTCGCTTTTCAATTGCACATTTTCTTGATGAGCTTCAGCTTGAGTCGAATCTTTTGACTTTGGCACAGTTGTTTTTATAGGTGGTGTTACATAGCTGGGGTGTATTCTCATATCCATCTTTTCGCTCCTTGGGATAGATACTGTTTGCTATATATCTGAAAAACTGGAAAAAACTTAATTAAATTTATGCTGTGTGTTCCTAATTTCGTTTCCGCTGTCTTCAAACTGACATCAACTCGCGACCAATTTGTCATAAATACCAGCAAAAATACTCGATAAGCTAACTCGGCTAGGAAGTATGTTGGTATAGCCTCTTTTTTCGCGGGAGCGTTATGGAAAACAAACAAATTGCGGTGGTAACCGGTGCCTTTGGTGGGATTGGTTCTGCTATTACGAAAACACTCATTGAAAAAGATTTTTTTGTTGTCGCGATAGCAAGCGAAAGGCGTAATGAAGCCGACTTTGACCTCTGGCTTAACACGCTACAAATAAACCCAGCGGCAGTAAAACCTTTATTCTTGGATGTGACTAATGCTGAGCAATGCCACACCGCAATGACTCAAGTCCTACAAGAGTTTGATAATATCGATCTACTCGTAAACAACGCCGGGATCACACGCGACTCAGCGTTTAAAAAAATGACCCACGCGCAATGGAGCGAGGTGATCAACACCAATTTAAATTCTCTCTTTAATATGACCAACCCAGTCTTTGCGGCAATGTGCGCAAATAAGCAAGGCCGTATCGTTAATATCTCCAGCGTTAATGGCCTAAAAGGTCAATTTGGGCAGGCTAATTATTCCGCCGCAAAAGCAGGCATGATTGGTTTTACCAAAGCGCTGGCCTATGAAGGTGCAAGAAGCGGTGTCACCGTCAATGCAGTAGCACCAGGCTACACAGAAACGCCTATGGTAAGCGCCATGCGTGAAGACGTATTAAATAGCATAAAAGCACAAGTACCGATGCAACGTTTAGCCACGCCTGACGAAGTTGCAGCTGCGGTTGCTTACTTAGCATCAAAAGAAGCCGGTTACATTACTGGCGAAACCCTGTCGCTCAATGGCGGCCTATATATGCAATAACCTAAATACCACCGAGGGAGCGAGCTGTACCTGATGTTAGGTGGTGCTAACTGATCACTATCATCCATTGTGTTAATTTAATCGATAACAAGGAAAAGACCATGTACAGCGATTTATTCAAAACATTCAACGAACAAACTGAGCAATTCTTTGCACCAGCGGTACAGTTTAACCAAATCGTAGCAAAAAACATCGAAGCACTATCTAAAATTCAGCTGCACTCGGCTGAGCAGATCACTAAAACATCCATTGAGCAGCTAAAGCAAGCGACTGAAATCAAAGATGCAAAATCTATGATGGATTTTAACGCAAGTCAGGTGAACGCGTTAAACGCTCTAAGCCAACAGATGATCCAAGATGGTCAAAAGCTTTCTCAATTAGGTCAAGAATTTAAAGACAGTTTAGAATCTCTTGGCAAAGAAACCCTAAAAACCGCGAAAGCGCAATAACCTGCAATTTTGGGCGACTTAAGTCGCCTTACCCGTTCAAACAACACAAAGGATCTACCTGTATGGGCACTCAAGCAAATATTGAGCAAGGGTTAACTGCGTGGTGGCAATATAACCAAGAATTATGGCAGCTCGCAGCGACAAATTTTGGTAAAGAGAATCCATTACAAAATGCATTAAATGAGCAAAACCAAGCCGACTTACAAAGCTGGCTCAGTGCACTCAATCAGCAACCGGAAACCTTTATTAAACAGCAAAATGCGTGGTGGCAAACGCAGTTTGCAATTTTTCAAAACAGTTTTATGCCACAAACTACCGATGATAAAGAAGACATTATTAGCCCAGAGCGTGGAGACAAACGCTTTGTAGATCCTGATTGGCAAGAAAATCCTTGGTTTAACTACCTTAAACAAAGCTATCTTTGGTTTGGACAATCACTACAAAACACCATTGAAAATACTCCAGGCCTCGACCCAAAACTTAAAGAGCGATTAGCGTTTTTTGCAAGACAGTCCGTTAATTCAGTATCACCGAGCAACTTTGTTTCAACCAACCCTGAATTACTTAAGCTGACGTTAGAAAGTAACGGGCAGAATCTATTCGATGGCCTGACGCGCTTAAAAAAAGATTTAGCCAAAAGTACTGAAATGCTCCGAGTCAGCATGACCAATGAAAATGCGTATACACTTGGAGAAGACCTAGCTTGTACACCGGGTAGAGTGGTATTCCAAAACCACTTGTTTGAATTGATCCAATATCATCCGACTACGGAGCAAGTACACAGGACTCCCCTGCTTATCGTGCCGCCATTTGTTAATAAATACTATATTTTGGACTTGAGAGCAGATAACTCGATGGTTAAATGGGCACTTGAACAAGGGTATACCGTGTTAATGATGTCATGGAAAAACCCAGATCCAAGCATGGCAAATATTGCGTTTGACGACTACGTCGTAGACGGTGTGTTATGTGCTTTAGAGCAAACTGAAAAGCAAACAGGCGAAACGCAAATCCATACTGTGGGTTATTGTATCGGCGGTACTCTACTCACTACCTGTATGGCCTATATTGCTGCTAAGCGCATCAAACAAAGAGTAAAAAGTGCAACCTTGCTGACCACAATTTTAGATTTCTCACAGCCAGGAGAGCTTGGCGCTTTTATCAATGAGCCCACCATTAGTGCGCTAGAACAGTACAATAATCAAAATGGCATGATGTCGGGAAACCTGCTCGGTACTTCTTTTAGTATGCTGAGAGAAAATAGCTTGTATTGGAACTACTTCGTCAATAATTACCTCAAAGGCAAAGCGCCCGCCGACTTGGATTTACTCTACTGGAATAGTGATAGCACGAACCTAACAGCGGCCTGTCACAACTTTATTTTACGGGACTTATATCTCAATAATCAGCTTATTGAAGATAAGTCTGTCAGTATTCGTGGCACTAAAATTGACCTCAGTAAAGTAAAACAACCTGTCTACTTTCTCTCTACCCGTGACGATCATATTGCGCTGTGGCAAGGCACTTTTGAGGGCACCAAAAGACTCAGCAGCCCGCTCACTTTTGTGCTTGGGGAGTCAGGTCATATTGCCGGAGTGGTCAACCCGCCAAGTGCAAACAAATATGGTTATTGGTTTGATGGACAAGACCACGAAAACCCCGCTGAGTGGCTTGCCTCAGCAAAGCATGAAAGCGGGTCATGGTGGTCGCATTGGGCACAGTGGTTACATCAAATAAACCCAGAGCAAGTTCCAGCCCGTGCCGCGCAAAGTGATGAACAACCGGGGATTTACGATGCTCCCGGAGAATACGTCAAACAGAGTATTTAACCTGAGCTGCGGATAATTAATGCCTTTCTAGCAGCCAGTTTTAGCGCTAACTGCGTTGAATTCACTTCCAATAGCCAGCTATTGGTGCGTAAATTCGCCTTGCCTACAGGATGTAGGTACCTTAGCGAGAGCAGGACGCGGAAGCGGTGTTTTCCCTAAAACTCTCTGGCTAGACAAGGAAAAAACCAAGTTATTCTTTAGAAGCAATGAGTTGGAACATTCCTAATCCAAACCTCAGGTTATTTAAGAAACTTACAATCAAATCAATTAGAGGCAAGCTATCTTGCTTCTAATATTTCCCGTTATTGACACACGCTACACATTCGGTCAGTCTAGGACGCAAAAATATAGGGAAATAACATGATTGGATTTCTTCTACTTGTTGCGGTATTTGTGGTCTTTGTTGGTGTATTACAATATCAAAAAGTAAAAATGACGGCGCGTAGACGTAGTTTTATTCAAGATTACGATCTCACGCATTTAAGACCCAAACTCAGTCAACATTATCCTGAACTTACCAATGAGCAACTGACACAGGTTGAATTGGGCCTTAAGCAGTTTTTCCAAGCGAACTTATTGCTCGAAGATCAATCCTTAGCTATGCCCTCCCAGGTTGTCGATGCGCTGTGGCATGAATTTATTTTACACACACAAGAGTATCATTCCTTTTGCTATAAGGCCTTTGACCGTTTCTTACATCATTGTCCATCTGAGGCAATGAAAGGGAAAAACAAAGCTCAACTCAGTCTGCGTAAAACATGGAGAGCCTGCTGTAGCATCGAGCGCATATCCCCGCGCAAGCCAGCTGCTTTACCGATATTATTCGCGCTGGATGCCTTACTTAATATTCCAAATGGCTATTACTACTCGGCAACTGATTTTCGAGAGCCCATTGCCAAAGGCGACTCCAGCAGCACAACCTATGCGGGGCACATCGGGTGTACGTCAATGGACAGTGGCGACAGCAGTACCTCCTCGTCGAGTTCTTCAAACTCAAGTTGTAATAGTGGCTCAAGTTGTGGCAGCGGCTGTAGCAGTTAGTCTTAATAATTGAGAAGTAACCTTTTACATTCGTTAACGTTAAGGCCTTATATTGGCGCTAAAGATTAGCTACTATTTGTACCGGTTTAACTAGTTTTCTTTTGGTGATCCGGTGCCTATTTTCAACAAACATTACAGCCTGCTATTTTCAGCCTTATTGATGTCGGGATGCCACCAGCTGGGCGAGGGCCAATCTTTGTGGAGAATTGCTTCAGAAGGCATCATTTTTGATGGGCAGCTGCAAACGCACCTATCAGCTCCCTCAATTCAATGTGAACAGTGTGAAGTCAAACGTCAGACCGATATGCGCCCTTCCGGTCCTGCGGATTACACATTGGTGTCGGAAAACCACAAACTCAAAGCCATCTGGGGTAAAAGTAGCAATGCCGCTTTATATATTCCAAATAACGCAGGTAGAACCTTAATAAACTTAGCTCCGGATACGGAAACAGGTGTCTGGATCATGGACTTAGATAGTACACCAAAGCCACTTAAAGTCGGCAAAGTAAATTATGTGACGCTTGGCGCTGACACTTATCAAGTGGTGATCAGTCCAAATTCACAGCGTACAAACTTCGAGTACGCCGTACTTGTGAAATAACGTTTATTGCATTTCTAAAATCGTTACCGCATCCGGTTTGAGCCTAACTAGACTCATTCCCTCAGTGACTTTGCTTGCATCAAACGCTTCACCGTTTTCGTGCGCTCTATGGGCCAAATAACGCTTAGTTTTCTCAATATCTAGCTCGAACTGTTCAAGTACACCAGTCGCATAAGCGCGCTTGCCAATGGCTGACATTGGAAAAACCATATCGCCATCCCGTACCTTTACGTTTATTTCCTCACCATTATCTACCTTCAGTGTCATCCAACAGCCACGCTTTTTGCACACTTTTACCACTTCACCTGACAGCGTGATTTCACTTCCCGTAAACGGCTCCGAGTTTTTCAATACATCTGCGGCCGCAACAAGCTTGTTCATGTTCGCACCGCCGCCAAACTCGATTGTTTTAGCGTCAGCCGTTGATACTAGAAGTGTGATACCTAAACCACAGAGTAAATTGTGTATCTTCATATTTTTCCTTAAAAGTCAGATTAGTAACATCTTTATCTATATAACTATAAGTAATTATTTATTGCAATTAGATCTTATAACAACTAATATCCACCCGCAATTGCAAATGGTAACTATTTTCATTAAGGATTAATAATATGAAACTCTCTACTCTCTCTTTATCCATTCTTGCAACGTTCTGCGGCTGGAATACATATGCTGAAGCGCCTTCGTCGACCAATTCCGATATTGAAAAAATTGAGGTGTTGGGACATAAATTAGCGACATTGAACCATGATGTTGCCGCGTCAGTTTCAGCGCTAACGGAAGAGCAAATAGCACGGCAACAAGCATCCGATTTAAACCAATTACTCAAGACTCTCCCCAATGTTGAATTATTTGGTAGCGTGACGCCGCTCTCTGGGCAACCTGCTATTCGGGGATTGTACGGCGAACGAATACACATCTCTGTAGACAATGTGAAGCGTAAGATTGATTCAGACGGCAGCCAAAATATCGCACAAATTAACTCTTTGGGAATAAACCCAGATCAATTGAAGCAAGTGCAAGTATTACGAGGTGCTGATTCTTTAACCGTTGGCTCTGGAGCCATCGGGGGAAGTATACGTCTCGTTACCAAGAACGCTGCCGATTATCTAAATGATCAGCATGGCTTTGGCGGCAAAGCTTCGGTCACCCATTTATCTGTATCGGATGCCAATGATATTAACGTTAGTCTATTTCACCTGAATGATCACAGTGATACAGTCTTGTCTCTTGGCCAAGTGGAATTTAACGATATTGATGTTGTGGCAGACACCGAAGCCGCAGAAGACGATAATATCCAGCAGATCAATAAAATAAAGAATCAGTCAAAACGTCAAAACCTCGCGCTTAAAAATACTTGGTACATTAATGAATACCATACTTTGAGCAGTAAAATTGATTACAGTAAAACCGAGTCAATCGATCAGCCGTATGCCCAACGCATCGATTTAGCATTGGCCTACCCCACACTTGCTGAAGATTACAAAAATGACTATTTAGAAGGAATGCTCAACTATACATATCAAGGGGCTAGCGAGTTGGTCGACCTAGATGTGCAAGCATTTTTTGCGCGCAAGACCTATGATGAAATCACCAAAGGTTATATTGAACGCGGCAGCAACAAAATTAACTATGACGGTGAGAAAAATGGAGAGAGTACGCGTAAAGGTCTGAGAGTCGCTAACTTGGCTACTTTCAACGGTAAGATAAAGCACAAGCTAGCCATTGAAGCGCAGTACGAGTTCGAAAGTTTCGATCAACAACAATGGGACGAAAACCCTGCTGATAAATCAACTTACTATGGCGATAGCGATGCCTCGAATTGGTCTATTTCTATTATCGATCAAAGTCAGTTGTTAAATGAGAGATTACTCCTTACAGGTGGTGTAAGATTCGATAAATACACCCGCTCAAGTAATCATTTTGTCGCCTATTCCGATAATGATGATTCTGAACTCTCTAGCGAGTTGGGAGTAACCTTTAAAGTCGCTGATTATCTTAATTTTTACGCTAAAGCCGCAGAGGCATTTCGAGCCCCTTCGCTCCAAGAGTTGTATAAAAAAGACGAATGGAGATGCCATATTGGTGGAAAAATTTGCTTTAGCGAACCGCAACCAGATTTAAAAGCCGAAGACTCTCAAAGCTACGAAGTTGGTTTTGGTTTGAGTTGGCAGGACTTATCCTTCGCCGATAATTTCAGCGTAAAAGCCATGTACTTTGATAGTGAGGTAGATAATTACATCGACAATGTGCCTTTTATGTACTACATCGATGAAAGCGGCAATAAGCAACTCGGCTCACCTGGTCCTAAGCCTAGCAATGGTGTCCCTGTCGCCACACACCGTGATTATAGTGCGAAAAACATCGGCAAGTTATTCAGTCATGGTATTGAAGTTGAAGCACAGTATTCATTTAAAAAATTAGACATCTACCTTGGGTACGCCTCTATGAATATGGATGTCGTCGGTGTACCTAATTTCTTTTTAGGCACCATTGACCATACACGCCAACCATATTCTGAAGCACCAGCAGATAAGCTTACCTGGAATACCAATTATCAATTGAATAATAATTTAAATCTGGGTTTTCAATTATTACACTACAGAGCTCAACAGCGCCTTAGCGAAGATCTCATCACACGCGGATACGGTACCGGTACCTATACTATCTACAACCTCAACGTAAAATATCAAGGCGAGGGAGTATTATCAGGCTTTTCTGCCCGACTTGGTGTAGACAACCTAACAGATAAGCGTTATTTGCGCGCGCCAGCAAGTGAAGCGAACGACCCCGCAGAGCTTGGAAGAAACATTAAAGCGACAGTGAGCTACCAATTTTAACAAAGCAAATGTGGTTTAGAACAAAAATGCCGACTTAAAGTCGGCATTTTTAACATCATTTTAGTTTTTGCTCGTTATAGTTTTTTCAGCTTCATATCAGTGCCAAATACAAGGCCATGATCTGCCACATCCATACTAAATTCAAACACCATATTTTGCTGTAAAAGTGCATCAATACCTTCAGGCATTGGTTGACCAGTCGCTTTTGCAGCTTCTAATATTGGTGCTAAAAACGCTTGCATATCCATGCTGAAATGCGTCATGCCATTAGTTTCTAACGCTTGGTTTGCCAGTTTCTCAGCAATAATTGTCGCCTTTTCACCCGTAAACAACACTAAGTGATCGCCTTTAACCGCCAACTTGATATCCATACCCAATGGCTGTGGAGATGGAATGTACTGGTTAATTGAAACCGGAGTACCATCTTCTGGGATTTGAATTTGACCCAGCATAGGTGCAAGGCCTTTTACCGTATTAACAAGTACTAAAGGATCTTCGGCAGACAATGTGACTAGAGCATCAAACGTTTTAGGTTCTGGCATGCCTTGGTCGTTTGTCTCCATAACAAGATCAAAAACGGATGCACTCACGCCTTTAACCGAGTTCGCCATGCCTGTCATCATCGCAATAGCCATTGGACTGTTTTGTTTCGCTTGCTGCTGTAGTGCAACGAGTTCAGAACACTTGAATTCAGCTTTAGTAAAGCGGCCCCAAAGGGTGTTTACAAGCGGTGCAACTTTTGCAACATCAACACCATAGCCAAACCCTAGCACTTTCTCTTCGCCGTTGGTGACGTGCGCAGGAATAAAACCACGGATAGACCCAAGCGCTTTCATCAGTTCAGCATCTTTACCCACCACCACAGTATCAACTTCAAAGTCGATTGCGGAATTTGTAAATTTGATATTCTTGGTACCCAATACCGTCGCAGGCCACAGATTGGCGATTTCGCTGTAGTCCGCCTGACACTCTGGAGCACGTACCGCTGCTAATTTCTCAGTACCACCACCTAGCTGCAATAGATTATTTAACATACGAGTCAAATCAGACTGCTTGTTTGCAGTAATACCATCGACGATAGCCACATGGTTCAGAAACGCAATTGACGAACCATCAAAACCAAACTGCGTATTGTATTGCTCAAGTTTGCCAGATTGCGCCAGTGACTGGGCTGGTTTGGCAATACCCAAAGCAACTTTTAAATCCGCTTCGGTGTTAATTGGCGTGTTAAATGTTGTTGTTACCCATTGACCTTGCACGGATGTGATAAGCTCAATTTTAGCTTCTGGCGCGAACTCAAGCTGATAACGCGTTAATGCGACACCATCAAGCGTATCTTCTTGGTATGTGATTTCGGCATCTTTTGCAGCCATTTTTATCGTACGTTGAAAAGCCTCAGGATCCGCCAGTTCATAGCGCAATGTTGGCAGCAAACCAACTGTGTAGAATACACTTCTGACCGTATCACCCATGCCTAAGATAGCTTTCATTTGTTCAGGGGATGTCATCGCTAGATTGTATTGCTCTAGTAGCGTTGCTACAAAGTCCAAGTGCTTATCATTTTCTTTTCTAAGCAACCCAGTTATCTCTTCGATATTTTGAACCTGTCGAAGCGCTTCAGGCATAAAAGACAAATATTTTTGTTGCTCAAAAGGCGTTAATTGCCCCCAAAATACAGCGGTATCAGCCGGAACATATTCCAGTTGTTCCATCGCGATGCTTGAAGAAGATGATGATTGAGTGGTTACATAAGCACCAACGGCAATAGCCACAGCACCTAAGCCAACGAGAAGTTTTGTATTCATAATGTGATCCTTGTTATCACCACGGAACATAGCCAAACACGTGGTAAATTTATTCTTCCCTACGAACCGCAACGATTGCGCGCGTCAGAGGTCGTTGCATAAAGACAATTGCATGTCCAAAAATGCAGCGCTATTGTACCTCGATTATTGTCTCAATTCCATTAATTGTGAATGATCAAGCTACTCTCAATATTCGGTCAGTTTTAAAATGAGCTTGATCGTTACACCAATAACCACCAAGCTCTCATTTACAGGGTTATTGACTTTCTGCTTGTAGAGTCAACCCTGAAAAAGCGGCGTAACCATAGAGCCCAATATGCCAAGTTCCCGCATTTGGATTGGTGATTGTGCACGTTTCATTATTGCCATTTTCATAAGGCCGACATTCGTAGGTATTACTATTTGGTTGTTGACCAAAACGCAGATATAAATCAGCGTCTCCAGTACCACCCGATGCCTTTACTTGCAGGCTCTGTGTTCCCTGTGCCACGTCAAAAGTATAATACTGCCACTGACCTTTACTGGCGGATTGATCCAACCATTGCTGGCTATTACCTTGATCTGGAGGAGTGTCAGTATAAACCGTAGCTGTTAACGCAACGCCCGAATAACGCTCATAGCCATCAAGCATGACATAGTAACGACCTGTTTGTACTGGAGTAATTGTACAGACTTCATTATTACCTGATTTATAGGGTCGACAATCGTAGTTTTGTGTCGTCGGCTCCGCATTAAAGCGCACATACATATCTACATCCCCACTGCCGCCCGCTGTTTCAACTTTTAGCTGCGTTGCTCCTGCTGGCACATCAATGTAATAAAGTGCCTGAGAAGACTTAGCACCAGTGACATTCGCTTGTGTTTGACCACTGATAAGTTCAATTGCAGCTGGCGGCTCAATAATGGGAGTTTCTATCACAGATAGATTATTGCTTGCTTTGATCAGATTCAGTTCATCACCAATTTCGGCGGCATACCACCATGTCATATTCATAGGTAACGCAAGCGGATCGGCATCTCGCTGCGCCTTAGATAAGGCAGTTGCATTGCTTGAAAACTCAGCAGTTCGAACAGTAAGCTTATCATTTGTCACACTCAACACTTTAAACTGTTGAATACTCGCAAGGTCGATAGTCCAGCTTTTTGGATCATTGGCGCTTCTCGCTGGTGCACCCCAGCTTCCCTCACCCACATAAACGGTGCCGCCTTGGCTCGTTGCCGTAAAGCCATTGCTGGTAGGCGTTAGTGCGTAAGTCAGTTTATTGATATGAGTATCGGACTCTACCACTAAGTTCATCGCATTATTATAGAAGTCTTGTGCCCACCAGGTGTGTAATATGGCGTTGTCTGACTTACCTGAATAGTGAGGATACATCGGCTTGTGATACTGAGCGATACGCCACGTTGCGCTGTTGCCCTGAGACTGTAAGTCGCTTTTCAGCCAATTGTTCATCGCCGTGGCATAGCTCGACCAGCCACTATTTTTAAATTGGCTGTTTAAGGTATAAACCCTTAAAAGCCCCGCCACGTTAAAAGCACCATAGGTATCTTTTGCTGTACACGCACCATCTTGGTCATAATCTACGCCAAATACTTGGCATAGCGTTTTATAGTTATCGTCTTCGTGATTGCCATGTGTTGCTACAAATGGATAAATTCGCTTGTATGCAAGGCCATCAATCAAATCATCCGAAAAGGTTAATTGCCAATCTTTTAAGTATTCACGCATTTCAGAAACGGAGTTTGCATTGGTGTAATCGCCACCATGCATAATAAATAGCGGTCGAATTTTAGCGATCAACTCATTGCCTTTACGGCGTGTTGTCCAACCCGTGCGCGTATCACCACCAGCTACAGCAGTGATCCCTGATGCCGTTTGCGGCGCAGTTCTGAACCACAAACGCTGACCGCAACCTTGTGAATCACAAACACGATAATAAACCGCACTATCAGGGGTTAAGCCGGTTAATTTCACAAATGAACTTGAGAGGCCACCGTCAAAGGTATGCGTAGCGCTGACCGCAGCACTTTGCCAACTCTGCTCATCCGTTGTGCTGCCATATTTTACAATATGATTAGTGCCTGATGTAGGTGTAAACCCTACTGTTGCTGAAGTGCTTGGACTGGTGTCCCACACAAGACGGTGGTAGTCACTCGCAGCAAAACTGCTGCAAGATAGACCTGCTGCAACCACAAAAGTTGCCATTTGAGTATATTTCATTTCCTTGGTTCCTAGTTTAGAGTAACAGGCTCAGCACGACTTTGAGCCAATGAGAGTGGTGTTGATGGCGTAGCCACCAACATGACAAATGCGGCGTTTGCATAAGGGAGCGAAAGCGTCTCTGCAAATTGAAAATTCACAGCCGTTGCTCCTAACTTTTCACGCTTAAACGACTTGGGTAACGGCACGCCAGCCTCACCACTCCAATAGTCACCATTTTTAATGTGTGGGAAAAAATCACTTGCGATATGGGGTTGTCCGGGACTATTTGGCGTTTGAATTAAAGAACGTAGCTCATCAGGTGTAGGTAAGCGCCATTCGGCACTACCACATAATCTAGCTTGGTTGGTTCTACGGATCAGATCTTGGCTATCGCAGTGGGATGCTTCGAAATAACAATCACCTTGATCAGCATGACCAAATTGACCGTCATACCAAGAGTAGCTCCAATAGCCATCGTGGATAGACTCATCATCTCGTTTTACTTCCCAGAGCAGATTAAGCTTTTTGTCATAGACACAATGCCAAGGGCCCTGCCATATAGACAAAAACTGCATGTCATTGGTGACTTTAATAAAGCGTGCATGAATTGGAATTTCTCGCTCAGAGGGGCTGAATAACAAGTAGCTAATCGCCACAGCAGCAATCGCTAAACTAAATATTAAACGTGAGGCAACGGTCATAACATATACCTCAATTGAATCGCTCTGTGGTGACGAGTATGCGCGATTTGTGCGTGATCAAATGCCGAAACCCACATGCAAACACCAGAGCGCAGTTCAACATCAAGGGGAGAATGCGTTTGGTGTTTACGTACCAGCTCTAGCGTCCAATAGCCATCGTGCCACTCTCCCCTAGCTCTAACATCGGCTCTATCTCCCTCAAAACGATTTGAACGGTACAACACGGACGGGAGCTGTTCGCCAATTTTCGCCATATCTTGTTGTGGGTTATAGGTTTCGCTGGCAAACCAATCAAGGACTTTGCGCTCAGTGATATCCGGCGATGGAATTGGCATTCGCTTTGGCGTAACCTCAGTCGGAGAGTACCAGCGCCAGTTCATCACATAAGCACCGCTTTCTTTGCCATCAGGTTGATACCCTGCGGTGTAGCGTCTTTGCCCAAGTGCAACGCTTTGAGGCGGCCCAAAAAAATTATCATCGGCCAAGTACATGTCATTGGTTCTCAGCGCTTTCCAGTGCCATAAATCTCGCGTGCGGCCGTCCGTACTTGCGTGATAGCCCTTGCCATGCCAGTTACGGGGCTTGCCTGCAAGCGGCGCATCGCCGTATTGAACGGTGCCATCACCTCCTAGTTCACAGGTTGTCGATAGCATGATGGCAAACTTATCTTCGTAATAAGTGCGCTCGTCAAAGCGATAAAAGCCATTTTCTTGTACTTGCCAACCGTCCGAGGTTTTTTCCAGCGGCAGATGCTCTAGGCTTTCGGTCGGATCTTGCCAGCGGATCAGAAAGAAGGTTTCATCATGGTTGCTCAACGCTTTTATTTCGACCTCACTACTCCCATCCAAGAAGTTTGCACCACCAAATGTCGTTAATTTAATAGGCTTAGCACGCAACCATTGTGGCTCGTCTCCTTTACCGTCTATTTCAAGGTGGCTTTGCCTTGATAGCGGCGCAACTTCTAACCGTAAATGCTGATCTGCAACAATAAGCTGTATGCCAAGGCCGCAAAAATACACCAGAGCAATACTGCAACTGAGTAAAATAAGCGCATTTCGGGGCAATAACACGCTCAGTACTTGCTTGCCCTTAAACACCGTGTGCTTTATGCCATGTAACACCAAATACAAAAAAATGCCTGTCGCTGATAATCCATGAATCACTAGACTGAGGCTCTCTGGATTGAGCCAAAGTAACCATCCTGTGACTATACTCAGCACGACAACCAGATACCCAAAGTAATTAACGGCTTTATCAAACTTGCTTGGTGCGCCACGAAACGGTGCGCGAATGGTTGCCATAGTAAAAACAATCGCAATCAAGGTGAGTAAGCAACCAAATAACACGTGCATTGACAGCAACGCGCCTTGTGGAAGCAAAGGCGAAAGAAACGCCAGAAAATCATGATTGATAATGCCCAAGCGAGGGCCTGTCAGTAACCCAACCAAGATAACTATTACCGCCATAACATGAAAAATGGCAAAACTACTTCGACGCACAACCGCTCCCAAACAAATAAAGTAAATTTAGTGTAAACAAATAAATTTACATAAATATTTCATATTTGGAAAGATGAGACTTTCTCATCTTGTGAATTAGCGGCACGTGTAATGTCGTGTAACTTGATTGTTAATAAGTTTGTACTAAGGTAGTTAATACTTCCACCGTCACGGACAGTTCCATATGAACAACAGACTAGTAATAAAATATGTAAGTGCGGCAGTGGCTTGCACATTGTTTCTCGCAAGTTGTAGCTTACCAAGTAAAAAACCTTCAGTGCCAAAAGAAACGCTCGACCCAGTTGCAGAATCTGGTCAAGTGCCTGAGCGAGTTTGGCTCAATCAAGGATGGTCAGATAAACTTCGGCAAGACTTTTGGTTCACAGGCCAAGGGTCACAAATCATTCCCTATACTTGGTTTACTTGGTTAGAGCAACCTAACAGTAAAAAGCTCTTTCGCGATAGCGAACATATGGAAATGCTGCGCTATCTGCCCAGTAAAGCCGCCGCCAATAACCCCTCAGGCTTGCCCATCGGTTTTGCCGTGCATAACAATCAAACCACGGGACAAGCTTGGGTCGGAATGACCTGTGCCGCATGTCACACTAACCAAATTGATTATAATGGTACAAAAATTTTGGTAGAAGGTGCGCCCACCCTCGCCAACTTTGTACTCTTCTTTAGCCGCCTAAACGCCGCGTTAGAGGCGACCCTTAACGATAATCAAAAATTTAGCCGTTTCGCGATGCGCGTATTAAAAGAGGGGGCATCGCAAGAATTGATTGATGATTTACGAGACGATCTCAAGCATGTGGCGCTTGCAACCGCCGAGCGACAAACCGTTAATGACTTGCCCGAAGACTATCCAGACGATTTTACTAGCTATGCTCGACTTGATGCGTTTGGCAATATACAAAACGCCGGCACGGCATTTGCGCTTGACGACCTTAACAATAAAAATGCGCCCACCGCGCCCGTCTCCTATCCATTTTTATGGGGGACGCACCAGTCAAATGTTGTGCAGTGGAATGCTTCCGCCCCCAATATTCCTGTGGTCGGCCCATTAGTACGCAACATTGGTGAAGTTGTCGGTGTGTTTGGTTCGTTATCCATTGAAGAGGCACCGGTTTGGCAGCGCGTTTGGGGGAAACATGCTCGATATAGCTCAACGGTAGACATGCATGCGTTAGGGCAACTAGAAGCGTGGGTAAAAACGCTGCTTCCTCCCGCTTGGCCGGAACAATATTTTCCGGGAATTGACACCAACAAAGCGGCACAAGGAAAAATGTTATTCCAAGCAAACTGTGCTAGCTGCCATCAATTAATTGACCAAAAAAATCTACTTAAAGATTACGAAGCGGTCAAAGTGCCGGTAAAAGAGATAGGTACCGATCCGACTATGTCTAATAACGCCAGCTGTCATATGGCAAAAACACTGATCTTGGAAGGCACAAAAACCGACATTATCGCGGGAGACAAATTCCAAGCGGTGGATAGCGCTATCGATATCCCAGTAAATGGCGTGGTGGGTCTAGTGCTAAAAGATCCCATCAAAGCAATCGAAGCGGGCTTAATAGCAGAGCGCACCGGGCCAGATGGTAAGAAAACCACCGTGAAAAAATCCATTGAAGAGCGCCTCAAAGTCTATTTGGCAAATAGACAACAGTTAACCCCCAATACTAACGAAGATTGTGTGGATGGTTTTTACGATGCGGGTGTCTACAAAGCAAGGCCGTTAAATGGAATTTGGGCAACCGCGCCTTATTTACATAATGGCTCGGTGCCAAACCTATGGTCACTACTACAATCACCAGAGTCGCGCCCAGATACCTTCTGGGTTGGCAGTCGTGAATTCGATCCTATCAACGTTGGTTATATTACTCATCAAGGCATGAACGAGTTCAAAGTGAACAAAGCCAGCGGTGAGGTGATGCCGGGCAACGATAACAGTGGTCACGTTTACGGCACTACCTTGAGTGACAATGAAAAGTGGCAAATCGTTGAGTTTTTGAAAACGCTATAAACGCCATGTAGCGCTAAAAACAAAGGGCCGAATACAGGCCCTTTGACTTATAACCGAAAAGGTTATTTAAAATGACTCGTGCAACACCACCAGCGCACTTAACTTGCTTGCGCCAAACGTCATCATTTTTTCAAAATCCGACCTTGCGATGGGCACTTGCTGGCAGTCGATAGGGTTTTGGTCGTCCTCAACATCGGGGTCATTAAGATATAAACACAACTCATCCAAACCCGTAATAAGCACCCAATGCGGCGCTTTTTTACCGTTTAGCCGATAAGTGCTGATCAAAGCCAATACCGCACTGCCCTGTAACAACCATTGTTCAACCTGTTCAAGCTTTACATCGGCTTGGTGAATAGCAATATCACGATATTCACACTCTTGACGGAATTGCTCATGAACTAAGGTCATCACTTGTTTTTTTTGCGCGCTTCTCACGCCATCTAAAAATAGCGGGCTCGCCGTATTCACCATCACCTCTGCCGCAAAACCACGGCGCTCCGCAGCCAATGCCAATCCAAATGGGTGACAGCCGCCGTGGCCTGCGGTCATAAAGATGGTGGTCGCTTCACGCCATATCTCAAGCTCTAAGGCCTGATCGCCCATACAGCCTGGATCTATACTCGCCATTGCCATCATTAGCGACGCCGGTCCACAAGTGAAGTCTGTCGTTTGCTGATACCAAGGAGCCTGATGCAACACCGCCTTTTGCGACAGCTTACGCACACATTTTTGCATTCTTAGCGCGTCATCATGATCCGCGTAATAGTTTTGATACTCGCCAAATACACGATAACCCATGCGTTTATATAAGCCGATGGCCGCGTCATTGCGTTTAGCCACTTCTAAACGCATATATAACCAGCCCATTTCACCCGCTCTGGCCTCAAGCTCAGACATCAGTTGGCGTGCGATCCCTTTACCTTGATGATGAGGCGATACCGCCAATGAATAAAGCCTTGCCAGCCGCGTTCCTTGGTGCAACCAAAGCAATCCATAGCCCACAAGTTCCCCTGCCAACTTTGCAGTGAGCAGCAGGCTATGTTCAAAACTGATGTAATGCTTGAGTTGGCGACGGCTCAGTCTATCTGCACTGAAGCAGCTTTGCTCCAGTGCGTTCAGTGAGTTCAAATCTTGCAGTGTCGCCTTTTCAAGCACCAACGCGGCTTGCAACATTACTTTTTACCTCTCGCTTCAAGGCGTCTTGAAAATTCAGACATCACTTGCATGTACAGCTCGTCACCGAGATATTTGTCTTCAACCCCTTGGTCAATATTCGGGTTGTCGTTTACTTCAAGCACATAGGCTTTGCCATTGTGCTCTTTAATATCAATACCATACAAACCATTACCCACAACTACCGCCGCTTTTAACGCTGCACGTAGCACCGCCTTTGGCACTTCAAAGGTTGGTAGCGTGTCAAACCCACCCGAGAAATTACGTTTTGATTCATGGTTATAGATTTGCCAATGGTTACGTGCCATATGGTAACGGCATGCGTAAATTGCACGGCCATTTAATACCCCAATACGCCAATCGTAGTCCGTGTATAAGTAAGCTTGTGCCAACACAATCGCAGAGACGCTCATCAGCTCTTGTAAACGCTCGCCAAGCTCTTCTTTGGTTTTTACCTTAAATACGCCTTTTGAGAACGAACTCTCAGGCATTTTAAGCACCATAGGTAGCGATAACTCAGCAATGAGTTTATCGATTACTTGTTCATTACACTGACTCACAAATCGCGTTTCTAAACTTGGCACCTTTTTGTAATTAAAAGCATCATGTAAAAACACCTTATTACAACAGCGTAGGATCGAGCTTGGGTCATCAATTACCACTAAGTCTTTTTGCTCTGCTTCTTGCGCAAGGCGATAAGTATGGTGATCAATCGCTGTGGTTTCACGAATAAATAGCCCATCGTATTGGCCTAGGTTGTATAACTCAGCCGCTTCTAATGGGTGAACTTTAATACCAAGCTTTTCACCCGCTTTTACAAAGCGGCTGATCGCCCCTTTGTTACTTGGCGGCAACTTTTCATCGTGGTCCACCAACATCGCAATATCCCAGCGATACTTTTTGTGGCTCTTACGTTTGTTCCACTGAGTGGCATGCACATGACCTAATACTTGAGTACAAAACTCAAGCTGCGCCACCTGCAGAGTCGAAAAGTCGCGTCGCTGCACCTGCACACGCACGCCTTTGTCTTGCTGCTGTAATGTCACTTTCAGTAAAGGCGCAGGAAATTGCTGAAATAAATACGCCGCCAACTTACTAAATTCAGGCTGTTGGGTTTCGCCCATACAAATGATCAACTCAGCGTCATCGGTAATCGCGATCCCACGCTTATCAAACCAAGCTTGCGATAAAAACAACGCATTATCGCCATCACGTAAACCGTTAATAACTTTTAGACTCGGAAGCACTTGGTGATTACGCGCTTCAGCAAGTAAAGAGCAGTAATAACCTTGGCTTAAATAACGGTCACAGTCACATAAATTAATCACTCGAAGTTTTGATTCACCGAGCTTTGGGTACTCTTGCAAATACGTTTCAAACGTCACTACGTTATTTGCCAAAGGCAGTACATCTGCATTTTGATCAACAACGAATAGAGTAGATAGCATCTAAATAATCCTTAGGTGGCGATGCGTTAGCACATCAGTACATGATGGTTTAGGCACCCCACGATTTAACATAGGGTTAGTGGGCAAATTCAAGGGCCCACATTAAAGTGGAGTAGTTGTAATCTTAAATATAGCACTTAGCAATTGAGTAATTTTGATTCTCAAGATAAATCTTTCTTGCTGTCGACGGCTTGAATAAAAGACTTTATTTTCAATTAGTTAAATAAGTTAAAGGTTCGATAAATAAGATTAATGCTAACGATGAAGAAAAATTGCATTATCAGTAAAGTTTACAATACTTAATTGATCAAAAATAAAATAACAGGACTTCCTCATGCAAAGGAAAGCAAATCTTCTGGCCCGACTTCGTATCGCGTATGAAACGACTAAAAAAGAACTACTAATATTATTGTTGTTACTTGCAGTCGTTGTTGACATGCTGCCAACTGAATTATTTTTTAGAGTTGAAGTAGCCAACACCATCAAAACAGGGTTGATGTTACCTATTGCATTTATCTTGCTGGAGCTTTTGTTCAAAATATACGATGCTGTTTTGCACAATCGTAGAGAAGTAAAAATAATTAAATCCAATGACTTGTTAGGAGACATTGGTCGACTATGTGAATCTGAACGAGAAATAAATATCAAATATATCGGTGTCGCAGGAAGACATGGCTGGAGTACTGTAATTGCCAGATTTTTAGATCCAAGCTCAGAGATGTGTCTGTTGAGTAAAAAGCAAATAGTAATAGAGATAGCTTTATTAGCGCCGCAACAAGTCGGCTCAATTGATGGTGGTACGGAAAGATATTCTGTAGTCCAATCAGTATTAAAGGAAATAGAATTTACCAAGCAGAGGTTGCAAGCCGAGGGAATGAAACACGTCACGATCAAAACTTACCTTTATGAACATACTCCTAATTTTCTTGGTTTTTTGGTTAATGACAATTATTTATTCACTTCCTTAACCTATTGGGAATATGTTGGCACCGGAGAGAAGTACCTTAGAGGTGGCGGCACTGATTACATTGTTTATGATAAGAACGATGGATTCGGAGGAGCTTATTATCTCAAACGTTTTGAAAGCTGGTTTTGTCATTGCGTAGAAAGTACGCATCAAGAATCATATTGCTCTGAAGAAGCAAAGTATAAAAAGGACTAGCGGTTTAACATGATTAAAGAAGAACAGCCACTACTATTCGGCTTTCAACATAACGTTGCCGGTAAATTTAGGTTTAAAAAGAGAGCGAACAGATAATACCCATCCCATATTTTCACCGATACAGGGAAGGCACTTCAAAGTTGAAGCTGTCATCTTTTGAATACACAAACTTTAGGTGGGTGTCAGCACGAACTGTTTGGTTAAATAAAGCTTACTTAATAATTGTTATTTCTTACTTGTGCATAAGTGAGACACTCAAGAATTAATGCCAATTAACTACTTTAAATTCAAGGAGATAATATGTATCTATTGCTAGAAGGATTCTTTTACACTGTTATAATACTAATATTTGGATTGCTTCCGATATTCGGCCTGCAGCACCTGTACAGCCATTGGCCTTGGACATGGTTTAAAAATAATGTGTTCGGCCTGTTCTATGTTTTTAGCGCAGCGCTAGTATTCGGTTACCTAAGTGCAGTGCGAGTAGAGCTACTACAAATAACACCATCTAGTGCGCAAGACTCAGCATTAAAAGAAAATATAGATCTATTTCTAATTATGGTTGTTTTTACTGGTCCTGGTGTATTGCTGGGAGTCTCAATTAATTTATTTTCGAAATCTTTTGAGAATGATTCATAACAGGCGCATTTTGTTCGCCCATTTGGGACTGGGAGCTCAGTTCCGCTCTGGAATCGATGACGCTGGAATGATCGGGGATGGAATCGATGAGAAGATGGAATCGATGACGAGGAATCGATGACACCCACTACTATTTGTATCAACGCTGAATAAACTTAGGTAAAAAAGTATAAAAATACTTCA
>NZ_NSDG01000048.1:0-718 GCF_002289345.1 Pseudoalteromonas sp. HM-SA03
TGGAGGAGTCCATATAAGCGAGTTCATCTCGCGATCTCTTAACTGCTCGCCGCGTAAAGCATCTCCTACCAAAGTATTCACCCAGTAGGAGCGAGTTCACCTCGCGATCTCTTAACTGCTCGCCGCGTAAAGCGGCTCCTACCCAAGTATTCACCCCGTAGGAGCGAGTTCACCTCGCGATCTCCTAATAGCTCGCCGCGTAAAGCGGCTCCTACCACGGTATTCACCCCGTAGGAGCGAGTTCATCTCGCGATCTCTTAACTGCTCGCCGCGTAAAGCATCTCCTACCAGAGTGTTCACCCCGTANGGAGCGAGTTCACCTCGCGATCTCCTAATAGCTCGCCGCGTAAAGCATCTCCGACCAAAGTATTCACCCAGTAGGAGCGAGTTCATCTAGCGATCTCTTAACTGCTCGCCGCGTAAAGCGGCTCCTACCACGGTGTTCACCCCGTAGGAGCGAGTTCACCTCGCGATCTTTTAATTGCTCGCCGCGTAAAGCGGCTCCGACCACGGTGTTCACCCCGTAGGAGCGAGTTCATCTCGCGATCTCTTAACTGCTCGCCGCGTAAAGCATCTCCGACCAAAGTATTCACCCAGTAGGAGCAAGTTCATCTCGCGACCTTTTCACTGCTCGCCGCATAAAGCATCTCCTACCACGGTGTTCACCCCGTAGGAGCGAGTTCACCTCGCGATCTCTTAACTGCTCGCCGCGTAAAGC
>NZ_NSDG01000048.1:727-14141 GCF_002289345.1 Pseudoalteromonas sp. HM-SA03
CCTCCTACCACGGTGTTCACCCCGTAGGAGCGAGTTCACCTCGCGATCTCTTAACTGCTCGCCGCGTAAAGCNNNNGCTCCTACCACGGTGTTCACCCCGTAGGAGCGAGTTCATCTCGCGATCTTTTAACTGCTCGCCGCGTAAAGCATCTCCGACCAAAGTATTCACCCCGTAGGAGCGAGTTCACCTCGCGATCTTTTAACCGCTCGCCGCGTAAAGCGGCTCCTACCAAAGTATTCACCCCGTAGGAGCGAGTTCACCTCGCGATCTCCTAATAGCTCGCCGCATAAAGCATCTCCGACCACGGTGTTCACCCCGTAGGAGCGAGTTCATCTCGCGATCTTTTAACCGCTCGCCGCGTAAAGCGGCTCCTACCACGGAATTCACCCCGTAGGAGCGAGTTCACCTCGCGATCTTTTCACTGCTCGCCGCATAAAGCGGCTCCTACCGAGGTATTCACCCCGTAGGAGCAAGTTCACCTCGCGATCTTTTAACCGCTCGCCGCGTAAAGCATCTCCTACCAAAGTATTCACCCCGTAGGAGCGAGTTCATCTCGCGATCTGTTTAAAGCAAATCTGCTACGCTGCTACGTACTTCTTCAGGCCATACCCCAACTTGTACCTGACCAATATGCTGCTTTTGCAACAGCAACATCACTAAACGCGATTGGCCAATACCACCTCCTATGGTTTGTGGTAATTCACCCGCAACTAACTGTTGGTGCCAATCTAAACTCAAGCGTGCTTCGTCATCGGTTAATTTAAGCTGTCTTGCAAGCGAATCAGGACAAACACGAATGCCCATTGACGAGATCTCAAATGCGTCTTCTAGCACCGGGTTCCACACCAAAATATCACCGTTAAGCCCTTGATATTTATCGCACGTTGGTGTTGACCAGTCGTCGTAATCCGGCGCGCGAACGTCATGAATCTTACCATCACCAAGCTCACCACCAATGCCAATTAAAAATACCGCGCCATATTCTTGGGCAATCGCTTTTTCACGTTGCTTGGCAGTAAAATCTGGATACATAGTGCGTAATTCTTCACTGTGTACAAACGTAATTTTCTCAGGGAGGAATGCCGCAATGCCAAACTCATCCTCAACCACTTTTTCCGTTGCTTTAATTGAGCGATAAAGGGTTTCTACCGTTTCTTTTAATTTAGCCAGCGAACGCTCACTGTTTTCGCAAATCACCTTTTCCCAGTCCCACTGATCCACATAGACAGAATGGATTGGCGATAGCTTATCTTCGTCAGGACGTAGTGCTTTCATGTGCGTGTAGAGGCCTTCACCTTTAGCAAAACCATAATCGCCTAGTGTTTTACGCTTCCACTTAGCAAGTGAATGCACTACCTCAAACTGCGCATCCGGTAGCGTTTTCACTTTTACCTGTACCGCCTGCTCGTGGCCACTTAGGTTGTCTTGAATACCGTCGCCCAAACGCGCCAAAATAGGCGCTTGTACTTCAACTAAACCCAATTGCTCGGTTAGCTGTGCTGAAAATACTTGTTTTACTCGTGCTATCTGTTTTTGTGTCTCTTGATACTTGCTCAACATGATTAGATCCTCATTCCCGAATTTGTCGTTTTGTTGAGTCTATATTTAAAGAAAGCGACACAAACATCAATAACCCGCAACAAAAACACCTTTACATAATTGTTTTCATCAAAAATATGCTATAAATTTTATATAAACGACAATTGTTAATGGATATTTACATGGAAAATTATGAGATCGACAATCTGGATAGATCCATCCTTCATGCTTTAAAAGAAAATGCTCGGACACCCTACGCGGAATTAGCAAAAAGATTTGCTGTTAGCGCCGGTACCATCCATGTTCGGGTCGAAAAAATGAAGCTAGCGGGGATCATTGAAGGGACTCAAGTAAGCATTAATGCTAAACGGCTTGGTTATGATGTCTGCTGTTTTATCGGAATAAACCTAAAACACGCCGGCGACTACCCGGGAGCCATCGCACGTTTAAAGGAATTTGAAGAAGTTGTTGAGGCTTACTACACCACGGGTAATTACAGCATTTTTATCAAAGTGATGGCGCGCTCCATCGACCACCTACAGGATGTGCTTATTAATAAAGTGCAAACCATTGAGTCGATCCAGTCAACCGAAACACTAATCTCACTGCAAAACCCAATTCAGCGCACCGTTATGCCCTAGCTTCTTTTTTGTTATAATCGCGGGAATTTTTTGATTAGAGTAGTAAGTAGATGGCTGAGAATAGATTCCATCGTGTAAAAAGCGTATTAGATAGACGCCAAACCGACCTCACAGTGTGCCTAGATGAAGTGCATAAGCACCATAATCTGTCAGCGATAGTACGTACCGCAGACGCGGTTGGCTGTCACCACGTACACGCAGTATGGCCACAAGATCAAAGACGGTTAACAAACAATACCTCAGGCGGCAGCAAAAATTGGGTTGAAACCCATATGCATGAGGATATAGACCAAGCTGTTGCGACAATTCGTGAACAAAACCCAGGTGTACAATTATTAGCAACCAACCTTAGCGATAGCGCCGTTGATTTTCGTGAAATTGATTACACCAAACCTACCGCAATTATTGTTGGGCAAGAGCGTTTAGGGATCTCAGAGCGCGCACTTGAGCATGCGGATCAGCACATCGTGATCCCAATGCAAGGTATGGTGCAATCACTCAATGTGTCTGTTGCTGCAGCGCTTATTTTATACGAAGCGCAGCGCCAAAGAGATGCAGCCGGACTGTACAAACGTACAGATATGATGGATCCTGTGGTAAAACATAAGTTACTATTTGAAGGATGTCATCCAATCATTGCAACCCGCTGTCGCGAAAAAGGGCTACCTTACCCGGCACTTGATGAGCATGGTGAAATCGTTGCAGACGACGCTTTTTGGGACATTCTTAAGTTTACGCAGAAGAAATAAATAACGCGGATCGCGCTAGAGGATTAGCATGTCGACACCAAATTTGGCCACTTATCCAATCACCGAATTAAAAGGCGTAGGCCCAAAAGCGGCCGAGCGTTTGGCCAAACTTGGCATTCAATCGGTACAAGACATGTTATTTCACCTTCCGCTGCGCTACGAAGATCGTGCGCGCACCTATCCTATCTGCGAGCTACAAGCGCATAGCCATGTCAGCATTGAAGCCGAGATTGAACGCTGCGAAATCACGCAAGGCAAACGCCGCATGTTGGTGTGTTATGTTAATGATGGGACGGGGCGGATCGCGCTGCGCTTTTTCAACTTTAATGCGGCACAAAAAAATGCCATGCAAGCGGGCAAAGTGATCCGCTGTTTTGGTGAAGTTCGCCGCGGTCATTATGGCTTTGAAATGGCGCATCCAGAATACAGCATCAAAGAGACACGCTCTGCACCGAGCGATCCGAGCCTTGCGACGCTTACCCCAGTTTACCCTACCACCGAAGGGTTAAAGCAACTGAGCATTCGGGCAATTGCCGATCAAGCCGTTGAGTTACTGCGCAAATATGATGTACCAGACTATTTGCCAGCTCAATATCGGCCATCACAGCAAAGCTTAAAAGAAGCGCTGTTATTACTGCACCGTCCACCACAGGAAGTGGATTTAGCGCAATTAGAGCTCGGGCAACATCCTGCACAGGCAAGATTGGCGTTTGAAGAGTTATTGGCGCAAAACCTCAGCTTGCTTAAGCTTAGGCAAAAAGGCCAAGCGGTAAAAGCGGTTGCACTAGCGCCCAGCAATCAACTTGAAGCTCAGTTTTTGTCGGCCTTGCCATTTGCCCCCACCAATGCCCAAAGTCGAGTAGTGGCAGAGATCAAAGGCGACTTACAACATCCCTACCCCATGATGCGATTGGTGCAAGGGGATGTCGGCTCAGGAAAAACGCTTGTGGCAGCCCTTAGCGCGTTAACGGCTATCGCACAAGGTTACCAAGTAGCACTGATGGCTCCCACTGAGATCCTATCCGAACAACACGGCATCAACTTCCTTAATTGGTTTGAACCTATGGGCATAGAAACCGTATGGCTGGGTGGTAAAACCAAAGGTAAGGAACGCACTCATGCGCTTGAGCGTATTGCTTCAGGGCAAGCACAGATGGTGGTCGGCACTCATGCGTTATTCCAAGAGCAAGTACAGTTTTCTAACCTTGCGCTTATCATCATCGACGAGCAACATCGTTTTGGTGTGCATCAGCGCCTAGCGCTGAGAGAAAAGGGAAAGTTTGGCGATTGCTATCCACATCAGCTGGTGATGACTGCAACCCCAATCCCGAGGACCTTGGCAATGACGGCCTATGCAGATCTTGAAACCTCAATTATCGACGAGCTACCACCGGGCAGAACACCAATCACAACCGTCGCCGTGCCAGACACCAGACGCAATGAAGTGATCAAAAAAGTACAAAAGGCCTGTGTTGAAGATAAGCGTCAAGTTTACTGGGTATGTACGCTGATAGATGAGTCGGAGGCGCTACAATGCCAAGCCGCAGAAGACACCGCCAAAGCACTTGCCGAAGCCTTGCCAGAACTTAATATCGCGCTGGTACATGGTCGCATGAAAGCCCAAGAAAAACAGGCCATCATGGACGAATTTAAACAAGGTCATACCCATGTGCTGGTTGCAACTACCGTGATTGAAGTAGGTGTGGATGTCCCCAACGCTAGCCTTATCATTATTGAAAACCCTGAGCGCTTGGGTCTGGCGCAGCTTCACCAATTGCGCGGCCGTGTTGGTCGCGGACAAATCGCATCACATTGTTTACTGCTTTACCATGCACCACTGTCGGTCACTGCGCAAAAGCGTTTGGGGGTGCTTAGAGAAAGTAACGACGGATTTGTCATCGCTGAGCGCGACCTTGAGATCCGTGGCCCGGGTGAAGTGCTTGGTACAAAACAAACTGGATTGGCGGAGCTAAAAATTGCCGATCTTAGCCGTGATAAACATTTATTACCGCAAGTGAGAAGCCTCGCTTTTACCGTGCTAAAAAACCACAGCGATATTGTTGACCCGATTATCTGGCGCTGGATGGGTGATAAGAGCGAACTAGCCATGGCGTAAGCCTTGAGCTTCAAATGGTATAAAGATCGCGAGGTGAACTCGCTCCTACGGGGTGAACACCGTGGTCGGAGCCGCTTTATGCGGCGAGCAGTTAAAAGATCGCGAGGTGAACTCGCTCCTACGGGGTGAACACCGTGGTAGGAGATGCTTTACGCGGCGAGCGGTTAAAAGGTCGCGAGGTGAACTCGCTCCTACTGGGTGAAATAACATTCCTTGATTTTTCCTTATTCTCATCCCTAGTGTATTCTTATACGTTACTCGGTATAATGCCCGCTTTTAACTTTGCGGCAGCTTGAGTAAACCAATACCACTCGGCCGGTACTTATTGTTGAGAATGACTATGACATCACCTACACGCGGTAATCTGTTTATCCTTTCTGCGCCTTCTGGTGCGGGAAAATCAAGTTTAATCAAAGCGTTACTGGAAAAGCACGACGACATTAAAGTGTCGGTGTCTCATACCACACGAGCGCCTCGTCCAGGCGAAGAAAATGGTGTGCATTATCACTTTGTTTCTGTCGATGAGTTTAAGCAATTGATCGATAAAGGCGATTTCTTTGAGTGGGCGCAAGTATTCGAAAATTACTACGGCACTTCAAAACAAGCGATAGAAGATCAGCTTGCCGCTGGTATTGATGTGTTTTTAGATATCGACTGGCAGGGTGCGCGTCAGGTGCGTGAGTTGATGCCTGACGTAAAGACCATCTTTATTTTACCTCCTTCAACTGCGGAGCTAGAAAAGCGCTTAAATGGTCGTGGTCAAGACTCTCAAGAAGTAATCGCAGGCCGCATGGCTGAAGCGAAATCAGAAAGCTCACACTACAACGAGTTTGACTATATTCTTGTCAATGATGACTTTGAGCAAACACGCGGTGAGCTTGAACATATTGTGATTGCCGCAAGACTTGAGCAACAAGCACAGTCTATCCGTCATCAAGCGCTTATCGCCGACTTGCTAAAATAATTACTTTTAAACCTGAGGTTTTTTAACCATCAATACTTGGCGAAAGGCTAGACATACAGTAAACTAGCCTTTTGCATAATGAACTGAATTTGGAGTGCTTCGATGGCTCGCGTAACTGTAGAAGATGCAGTAGATAAAATTGGTAACCGCTTTGACTTGATTTTAGTAGCAGCGCGTCGCGCTCGCCAAATTTCTGTAGGCGGTAAAGATCCTATGGTTGATGCTGAAAACGACAAGCCAACCGTAATCGCGCTACGTGAAATTGAGCAAGGTTTTGTAACCACTGACTCACTTGATATTATCGACCGTGAAGAGCAGCAACACCAAGAAGCTGCAGAGCTTGCCGCAGTAGCTGCAATCGTTGGTGGCAATCGCTAATCCAACCACTGTCTAGATTCAATAATGCCAGCTTTTTTGCTGGCATTATTGTTTTATAGCAATTGAAATTAAGCAAATTGGTATAAATCGCCAGCACATTACACAACGCGTAACGCCTTTAACTTCCTAACAAGTAGCATAAATTGTTCATTGGCATTGCTGGTGTTTCATCGTATATTCTTAAGTAACTAGCTTGTAACCCGTTTTATACTCACCGAGTATAGCTTCTCTGAAACATTGGAGTGTGAATGTATCTGTTTGAAGGCCTCAAAAAGAAAATCTCAGAATATTTGTCACCAGAAGACGTCGATTTGGTGCAAAAAGCCTATGTAGTGGCCCGTGAGGCACACGAGGGACAGACGCGCTCTAGCGGTGAGCCCTATATCACTCACCCAGTAGAAGTAACCCAGATCCTTGCGAGCATGAAGCTTGACCATGAAACACTCATGGCTGCGCTTATGCACGATGTTATTGAAGACACTGACTTTAGCCAAGACGACTTAGCGGAGATCTTTGGTGAGACGGTTGCTGAGTTGGTGGAAGGGGTGTCAAAGCTCGATAAACTGAGCTTCAAAGATAAAAAAGAGTTCCAAGCCGAAAACTATCGCAAGATGATCATGGCGATGACGCAGGATATTCGTGTCATCCTTATTAAACTTGCAGACAGAACGCACAATATGCGAACGCTAGGCGCTTTGCGTCCTGACAAGCGCCGTCGAATTGCCCGCGAAACACTAGAGATCTATGCACCAATTGCAAACCGTCTTGGTATTCATGATATTAAAAATGAGTTAGAAGATCTCGGGTTTCAGGCGTTATATCCAATGCGCTATCGTGCGTTACGTTCAGAAGTCGCCAAAGCACGCGGTAATCGTAAAGAAGTGATCAGCAATATTCAGTCTGAAATTGAATCTAGACTGGAAGAAGCGGGTATTCAAGGCTCAGTAAAAGGCCGTGAAAAGCACTTATACAGTATTTACCGCAAGATGCTGAATAAAGAGCTGATGTTTAACGAGGTGATGGACATTTACGCCTTTAGGATCAATGTCGACAACCTAGATACTTGCTACCGTGTGCTAGGCGTTGCGCATAATTTATATAAGCCAATTGAAACGCGCTTTAAAGACTATATTGCCGTACCGAAAACCAACGGTTACCAGTCGCTTCATACCTCGCTGGTAGGCCCGCACGGCATTCCGGTAGAAATCCAAATTCGTACTCACGATATGGATCATATGGCGGATAAAGGGGTAGCAGCGCACTGGATGTATAAAAAGTCAGGTGATAATGCCGGCCATACCGCGCAGCAGCGTGCGCGTCAGTGGATGCAAAGCTTGCTTGAGCTACAGCAAAGTGCTGGCTCGTCTTTTGAATTTGTTGAAAACGTTAAAACCGAATTATTCCCAGAAGAAATATACGTCTTTACGCCAGATGGCCGTATTGTTGAGTTACCAATGGGCGCAACGGCGGTAGATTTTGCCTATGCCGTGCATACCGATGTGGGTAATACCTGTGTAGGTGCTCGTGTAAACCGCAAGCCCTATCCATTAAGCAAAGCGCTGGATACCGGCCAAACGGTCGAGGTTGTTACCAGCTCAGGTGCACATCCTAATGCTACTTGGCTGAATTTTGTGGTAACGGGTAAAGCACGCCTTGGGATCCGCAATTATCTCAAGAGCCAACAAGAAGAAGAAGCGATCCAACTGGGCCGTCGTCTGCTCGACTCAGCACTGGGTGAGTATAAGCTAGGCGATATTGCCCAAGAGCAAATCGACAACGTACTTGAAGAGCATAACCTCAATACCTTGTTGGAGCTGCTGGTTGAGATTGGTTGTGGCAATATCATGAGCGTATTGATAGCGAAGCGCTTACTGCAAGATGATAATGCGGTAGAAGATATTGCTAAACGCGCAAAAGCCGCAATAATCGGAACAGAAGGCATGTTGGTAACCTATGCTAAATGTTGCCGTCCGGTGCCGGGTGACGCTATCACAGCCTATATGAGCCAAGGTAAAGGCTTAATGGTTCACCGCCAAGAGTGTAAAAATATCAAGGGTTGGCGCAACGAGCGTTCGAAGTACTTTGTCGTGAAGTGGGAAGACAACCCAGAGAAAGAATATATCGCAGCGCTGCGTGTGGAAATAATTAACCACCAAGGTGCGTTGGCTAAATTAACCAATGTGGTTGCGACAACCCAAGCTAATATTGTCGAAATCGCAACGGACGAAAAAGAAAGTAATTTATACGTGATTGATTTAGGTATTACCGTGAAAAACCGAATTCATGTCGCTGATATTATGCGCCGAATTCGAGTGATGCCAGATGTACAACGCGTGTATCGTAAAAAATAAAGGAACATTAATGAACAAAGCTATTATTTCAACAGATAAAGCGCCAGCAGCAATTGGCACCTACAACCAAGCGGTAAAAGTTGGTACTGCGGTCTATTTATCTGGCCAAATTCCATTAGTACCAGAGACGATGGAATTTATTTCTGAAGATTTTGCAGAGCAAACACACCAAGTGTTCAAAAACCTTATCGCAGTATGTGAAGAAGCTGGTGGCGAGCTACAAGATATGGTTAAGGTTAATATCTTCTTAACTGATCTGAGCAACTTTGCAACGGTAAACGAGATCATGGCTCAGTATTTTAGAAAACCATACCCAGCTCGTGCTGCAATTGGTGTAAAAGAACTACCAAAAGGCGCACAAGTTGAGATTGATGGCATTATGGAGTTACCTTCAACTAACTAACCTCAGGTTAACTAATAGTTAGATATATTTCTTCGCTCCAGTGTCAATCGCTGGAGCGGCTTTTCAAAAAGCCAACATAGTCCATTGATTCCCCTCGCTTTACAATTACAGAAAGTCCCATGACCGCAGTCAGCGCACTTACTAGCCGTGCATTGAGTCTTATCTCTCCTTCAGTACGTGGCGTCACTTAATTCAATTTATCGATACGGTTGAGTTAACCTGTGCACAAGAAGATGCATTGATCACCGGCGCTCGTCAGGCCTTTATGCGTTTTCAGCAGTATCAAGCAGAGGTCTATGCTTAATACAATTGGTATAAGTTGAACAGGGAATAACGGGGTTGTTGTCGCGACATTACATCGCGACAGATTAGTGACTAGCAAATATTGGTTGGGCAATCACAATGTAATGTATTTGGCTCAGGAACACAGGCTAATACTTTTGATGGGCAGTCCATCGTTGGGCCACCGGGATCACAGTTTAAGTTGCGACTACAACGGTAGGAGCAACCACCGCCAATCTCACGGGTCTTGTTGTTATCCAAAATTAGCTTACTACCTGCTAATGACTTCAATTGCTTTTTGTTCAGTTTTAAATCCATCGTTTATTCCTTCAATTGATTTAGGGTAAAAGCAGCACAGATCACTATGACCTATGCTGTGGCTCGGATTTTTTTAGCGTTGAGTCTTCTTCACTTTCTTTAATTGGCGCAGGACGAAAACGTTCAACGTAAACGGTTGCCAAGAGTACTGTTACAACGGCGGCGAGCAAAATTGCTTTGGCATATGGATAGCTTTGATATACCCAATTCCAACTCCAAAATGGCTTAGCAGTATCTTCTGCGACACCGAAAATATAGTCCATATTGCGAATTAAGTTTTCGATGAATGCGCTAACATCCACTATTATGAAAAGGAAAAATATACCGACAAGAAGGATATCGGCATGGGTCATATAGACATACTCCTTTTTGCTTGGTTGAAAGCGCTTTAATAAAAATAAGGAGATTTTTACCCTGTGTTTTACCGTGTAAAAAGACATTAAGTCAAAGAAAAGGTGTACGGAAAAATATACGCATTTGCTTTATATGCAGGAAATTCAGCCGTGTAAGGGGCTAAGAAAAAGGCCGTAATAATTTCTAAAAAAATTAAAATAGATAAAAGGGTCGATAGATGAATGATATTCAACTGGTTCTTTACACTTAATGCTATTAACAGGACGCTAACAAGCATCGGAAGGTAGATCTCCTGATTTAGGACAGTAAGTATATATGCTAAAACTGATGCTACGAGAATTAAAAGCAGCAAAAAGCTAAATGACTTATTCATTTACTCGCCTTTTTGATAGTGGAGTGCTGTAGGGAATGAGCCTGTAGCGCCACTCCCCGTTCCTCTAGGGTCATCTTTTATTAAACCACCGCTCCCTCCTTTCACCCGACTTAGTTGATAAATGGGCAGTGGTAAGTTAATTTTTAATTGGATTTTATTTCGGGTTGTCATTCTTATTCCTTATAGGCTTTGCAGTGGTTAAAGTTGTTAATACTGTACTCTGGAAAGCACATATTGAGAACAACTTGTAAAGCTAAAGTGGCCTACCTACTTGGTTTCGGACTTACTTTTATTAGTAAAATACCAAATTGCCTAAAACATGACTTAATTTCATATGTGGTAACTTTCTGAATTGGTTTTTTCATTCTCAGCTTCCACTTTTGGATCATCGCCAATTTTTCCTGTACTACCACTACTCACCAATTTGGCAGAAGTAATATATATAGGTTGGGTGTAAATTAGCTTATTTTTTGGTTTTGTTATTAATAACTTTTTTACAAAATGGAGGTTCAAGAGTTTCATATTAGTGTTCCTTGCGGTCTTTGCAGTGGGTTAAATTTGTTAATACTGTGCCCTGAAAATCATCTATTGAGAATCACTTGTAAAACCAAAGAAGTTAAGTAATTGATCTTGGATCTATTACAGTTCCGCCATGGGAAGCTGTAGAGGAAGTTCGAGAGTCATGTATAATCACTCCTAGGCTGCCACCTTTAATGGACTTTAGGCTATCTGTTGGTAACTTTTTGATTTTTATTACCTTACGAAATTTTTTTTGCATTACAAATTTCATTCTTTTATTCCTTTTGCAGCTTAAATCAACTGATAACATGTTACCTATTCTTCCACTTTCTTTGTATCAGGAGAGGTAGGGCTTTTGCGCCTAAGCTGAGAGTCACTGATTAAGTTTCGTAGCGCTTGAAACTGTTTAATAATGGGAGAAAGGTCAATATCACAGTAGTTACACCAAACCTGAAAGTGATCCCAAGGTATGCGGCTTACACCATTTTCATAGTTTTCGTATGTTTGGCGGCTAATACCTACGAGGTCGGCCATTTGCTGCGTGGTTTTTTGGGCAGCAAGGCGCATTCTTCTAAGGTCGTCACCGTTATATTTAAAATAGGGATTGCCCACCAATTTAGTCCTTTCTTGCATGGGAGAGTCTGCTCAATGCCACCCAAGTTATTTTTATGTGTAATCTTTGTTAACTTGCAATTGTAATCAATAAAAATGTTTCTGCAAGAGGAAATTTAATTAGTCAATTATGGATATATCGCTTCCGAGTACACTTACTCTTTTCACTTTATTTTCATCATTTTAATAGAATAGTTGGTTCGACAAGATTTTTTAGCGAGGCTTTTGTTACTGTAGTGTGAAATGAAAACAAGGGTAACAACTGACTGAGGGTGATATGGATTATCTACGTCAATATAACGACTTAAATATTCTCTATGAAGCGCTTAAAAAATCGAGTCGCGGCGAAGTTGAGATAGCTGAGACGACCACTAAGTGGTTTTCTCTTGTTGAAAGTACCTTATTTGAGCTTCAGGAGCTGGCGTATATGGAAAAGGCGTATATGCAAAAGTCGCGAACCATGAATAATCTCATTGAACTGGTGTATGCCAGTGTTCCTGCCACTGAGTAGGGTAAATAAAAGAAATAAAATTGTATGTTTTGCAGTGGTAAGAGTGCCAATCAAGTTCTATTAAGTATTGGCACTCTTTTTTATTGATTGTGAGGTTTAGAGCTCAAATGGCGCGACGCCTTTGGCTTCCATCATATAACCTGTTTGCGCAATGTCGCCCTTCCAAGTAGAAACCTTAATCGTGCCACTGACTGTGATTGCATCATACAGGCTTTCAATCGGAACACCGCCTTTGATTTTGACATGTACGATTTGGTTCGGTGGCGGAGGCGGCACGTGAATACAAGCGCCAAAGTAGGGAACCAACAAAAATTCGGTGATCACTTCACTGTCACCTTCAAGTGGCACTACAAAGCCGGGTAAGCTGACTAGTTGGCCGTCTAGCTCTTTGACGACTGGGGCGTCTAAGTCAGGTTGCACCCAATTTTGTTCGGCACCATCATGGCTTGCTGCGTCTTGATTGCTGATCTGGACATGTCCTTTTGGAATTAAATCTTCCCAGAATATCTCTTTAGGTGGTGCTGCGTTTGCGATACCACTGAATACCATCGCAGTGATGAATGCAATGAAGTAAAAAACGTGAGTTCGTGCGGTTAACTGCATCTTGATCCTCTTAGGTTTTAATTTGCATGCCATCGGCAAGCGAGTAAAAATAAGCACGGGCGGCAGGAATGGCGCCGATCAAAGTACCTGCAGCTATAATAACGCTTAGTAGTGTGAGTTCATAGCTTGAGAGCGCTGAGACACTTAGGACTACGCCAAACTGGCTTTGTAGGCCGGATTGGGCTGCAATGAGCAAGGCATAAAAAAGCGCTACACCGAAAGCACATCCTAATACGGTAATAAAAATCGCCTCGCTAATGAGAAGCGTAAAAATATGCCAAGGCCGCGCACCAACTGAGCGCAGGATAGCAAGTTCTCGGCGTCTTTGGTTCAACGTGGCAAGCAATGAGGTCAACATGCCAAGTAAGCTTATCAACACCACTGCAAGGGTGATCAGCAGCAAGATTTGTTCGACAATATCTAGCATTTCCCACAATTCTCTCAATGTCACCCCCGGCATAATTGCCAGTAAAGGCTCACCTTTATACTGATTAATATTTCTGCGCACTTGCAGGGTATACAGTGGCGAGTCAAAACCAAGTAAAAATGCAGTGATTTGTTTTGTTGAACCGATTAAGTCACTGGGTTTGGAGTCGAGGTTGTGAAGTAGGGCACTATTGTTTTTACTGTCATGCTCATGCTCATGCTCATGCTCATGCTCATGCTCATGCTCATGCTCATGCTCATGCTCATGCTCATG
>NZ_NSDG01000048.1:14177-124940 GCF_002289345.1 Pseudoalteromonas sp. HM-SA03
GTGTGTTGCATCCTGCTTTCGTGTAATCATTCGAGACGGCTTGCTGTGGCCTGTGCTATGCATGCTCTCTATGGCACTTAACGGCACATGTAGTGTTTTATCTACAGGCGTTCCCGTGGCTGCCAAAATGCCAGAAATAACCAGCGGATTGTCATCATGATGATGGAAGCTGGTATTGCCCATGCCATGAGAAATGACGATTTTTTGTCCCAGCTGATAACCCAGCTTTTTTGCGACCATAGCTCCAAGTACCACTTCTTGGCCATTGTGAAATGGTCGACCAGCGGCAAAGGTGAGGTGCTGCTTTTTAGCATATTGATAATGGCTGAAGTAACTTGCATCTGTGCCCAGCACAGCAAAGCCTTTGTGGCTATCGCCTAAACTAATGGGAATGCTCCAAGCAACGCCGCGTTGTGCCTTGATGTACTCGTAACTTTGCCATTGTACGGCATTATTGGCGTGACCAATTCTAAATACGCTTGAAAGCAAAAGCTGAATATCACCTGTACGTGCGCCGACAATTAGGTCTGTGCCAGAAATGGTGTTCGCAAAGCTGGATTTTGCGTCTTGGCGTACACGCTCAACCGACAGCAGTAACATGACACTAATTGCAATGGTCACTAGAGTTAGGGCAACGCTGGCTTTTCGGTTTAGCGTACTTTTCCACGCAAGTTTGATTAGCATAGCGGTGCTCCTTGTTGTAAATCAGGTAAGCTTATTTGCCTATCAAATAACGGCGCTAAGCTTTTGTCGTGACTGACAAAGAGAATAGATGCACTGTAAACTGCGGCTTGGCTAAAGAGTAATTTAATAAATCCATCACGGCTGTCGGCATCTAGGGCTGAGGTTGGCTCATCGGCAATAATGATTTCGGGCCTGCCAATAAATGCGCGAGCGGCGGCTACGCGCTGCTGTTGGCCAATACTTAACTCCGCAACACTACGGTGTTGTGTGTGCTCGTCTATACCAAGATCACAGAGCAGAAATTTGGCTTCTTGCTCAAGCGATTTATTCTGCGAGGAAATAGTTTGCCTGCGCTTTTTGGAAAATTCGCAGCCAAGGGTAACGTTTTCAATAGGCGATAAGTAAGGCAACAAATTAAAGTTCTGAAAAATAGTACCTATATGATCGGCTCTACACTTATCTCGTTGGCCACGGCTCAGTGCGCTCACGTTTGTGCCTGCAATTTCAATTTCTCCGTGCTGGCAATCTAAGGTGCCTGCAATCAATCCAAGCAAAGTCGATTTACCGCTGCCGCTTGGACCATGTAAAAACACGTGTTCACCTCGGGCGATATGTAGCTTAGGTATGGTTAGCACCGGGGTGCTCGACTTAGGCCATGTAAACTGTAATTGAGATATCGTAAGCATAACGCCTCAACGCTGGCAAATAATGTTGTGATGGTATAACAAGAATGACTAAAGCAAAACCAAGTTAAGCTCAACAACAAGCGTGTAAGTTAAATTGTGATTTTTGTTCAGCTCGACTATTATAGCGGCCCTAACCCCCTCATTATTTTGTGCCCTTTAGCAAGGCGCATCCTGTCATCGGAGTAACAATGAGTAGCTACAAAGTTTTAGACGTTAATGACGATCTTCCAATTCGCACTAAAGGTGCGGTTCACAGTGGTAAAGTACGTTCAGTTTATTGGTTAACCGACGCCGACAGTGCGCGTTTAATTGAAGAAAAAGGCTATCAAGTCCCAGTGGGTACAGAGCTGGCAATTATGGTCATTTCAGACCGTATTTCAGCGTTTGACTGTATCTGGCAAGGTGAAAATGGTCTTAACGGTGTACCGGGTAAGGGCATTGCGCTTAACAGCGTTGCTGCACATTGGTTTTCACTTTTTGATAAAGCTGGCCTTGCAGGTAATCACATTGTTGATATTCCACATCCTTATGTTTGGATTGTGCGTAAAGCCAGTACGGTAAGAGTTGAAGCAATTGCGCGTCAATATATTACTGGCAGCATGTGGCGCGATTACGCAAAGGGCGTAAGGGAGTTTTGTGGCTTGCAATTACCAGAAGGTTTAGAGGCCAATCAAAAACTAGATAATGTTTTGATCACACCTTCAACCAAAGGGATCATCAAAGGTTTAGCAGACGTACCAGCAGTGGATGACGTAAACATCTCTCGTAAAAACATCGAAGATAACCTTGCGGCGTTCAACTTTAAATCTGCGTCAGATGTGGATAAGTACGAGCAGTTGCTAACCGAGGGCTTTACCCTGATCAGTAAAGAGCTTGAGAAGCTTGATCAGATCTTTGTTGATACTAAATTTGAGTTTGGTTACGTTGAAGATACCGACGGCCAAGCGCGCCTAATTTATATTGATGAAGTGGGGACGCCTGACTCGTCACGTATTTGGGATGGCCCTGCTTATCGCGATGGTAAGATCGTTGAAAACTCAAAAGAAGGTTTCCGCCAGCTATTGATAAACAACGTACCAGATAGCGATGTGCTGCTGAATAAAGACCGCATGCCTGAGCGAGAAGCGCTTGCTCGCGATTATCTTTTGCCAGAAGCGGTGATGATGTCGGTAAGCGAAACGTACGTTGGGATCGCAAGTAAAATCGTTGGTCGTGAGCTAACGATCCCTGCGGATCCTCGCCAAGAAGTTATTGATATTCTTGATAAGCAGTACGGTTTAATAGATTAATTCTTTTTCAATTGCCCTGATAGACAAGTTTATTAGGGCAATTTCCTCAATTCACTTGCTTTTCATTGCAAGGTCTCTTTTACTTAACCTAATTGTTGCAAAAAATAGAGTTAGATATGCGAACGTCTGTTCTGCTCCTACTAAGTTTTTGCTTTTTATTTCTTTTAGACTCAAACTGTGCAAAGGCTGGGCAATTAACAGTGCTAGATGGCAACGGCAAGCCCTTACAGTATGCCGTTGTTGAATTGACGGATGAGCCTGCCGAGTCAACAGTAAAAGCAGTGGCTGTTATGGATCAAATCAATAAACAATTTGTTCCTTTCATCCTCACCATCCAAAAAGGACAATTGGTTAATTTTCCTAATAGCGATGATATCCGTCATCACGTTTACTCGTTTTCTGTGGTAAAACCTTTTGAGCTAAAGCTATACGCTGGCATGCCAAATCAACCGCTTAAGTTTGAAAACGCTGGTGTTGTGGTGTTAGGTTGTAACATTCACGACTCTATGGTGGGTTATATTTACATTGCAGATGACAAGCAAGTATTGGTATCTGATGCGGATGGAGTAGTCACTCTGCCAGACTCTGCGAAACAAGTAACGGTATGGCACCCTTATCAAGATATTGGCATAGATAGTCGGCAAACCGTGCAAATAGTAAGCACAACGGCGCCAATATCCGTCACAATAAAAACAACTTATCCAGCGCCGCGTAATACCTTTGGCGAGCGCTTTGGACAACATGAATGAATAACAGTTTTAAAAATAAAATAATTAGTCTCTGTATCTTACTTATCCTAGTCACGGCGGGGATGAGCTTGGCAAGCTTTTGGTGGTCCACAAGTAAATTCAATGAAGCGCAAGCGCAAAGAAAAATTCAAGTGGCGCAAAATGTTTATCAACAGTATTTAAAAGCGCGAGAGCAGTTATTGGTTACTGCTGCGACTGTACTGACCGCTGACTTTGGCTTTAAACAGGCGGTCGCGACGAGAGACGCACAAACCATCAGTAGTGTGTTGTTTAATCACTCCCGTCGTATTGATGCCGACTTAATGCTGTTGCTGGATGTGAAAGGCGACCTGATCTCCGCTAACAGAGAAGGACTCGACTTCCCGAGCGACACCAGAACTTGGATGCAAGCGTTGCAAAGCCACACCGACCACTCAGCTTTTGTGGTGCTTAGTGAGCAGTTGTATCAAGTGATTATTTTGCCTGTGCGAGCACCTAGGACGATTGCATACTCAATTATTGGCTTTGAAGTGGGGCCTGCGGTGGCGTTAGAGCTTAAAGAGCTGACGGGAATGGAGACGAGCTTTGTTGGTGCCGCTGATAACCTAAAAGCAAGCTCGTTGACTGCTCTTACACTCGGTGGTGATTTATTTACCTTCCTAGCGGCGCAAAAAACGACCCGTTGGCTTAGCCAGTATCCGGTATATGAAAGTGCAGAGGTGAACTTACCTTCTCTTGATAGTAACCCGGTGAGTTTGGTACTCAGTGCGGATTTAACTACTCAGTATCAAGAATTCGATAAAATGGTGTTGACCATTATTTTACTCTCTCTCGGTACTATCCTTATTGGCTTTATCACCAGTGGTATTGTTGCCAAAAACCTTACCGCACCGCTTAGTAAGCTTACTGAGTTGGCAAAACGCTTTGCCAAAGGGGATTACTCCGCCAAACTCGAAGAGGCTCGACCGACCCAAGAAATTTGCCAGCTTGTTGATGCTTTTAATGATATGGGTGAAGACATTCAAGAGCGTGAGGAGCAGATCCGCTTTCAAGCTAGTCATGACCATTTAACAGGGTTTTTTAATCGTAATGCGGCTTTGGATAAGTTGCATTACATGCTCAGTGGCGGCGCTGAATATTATTTTATTGCCATAGACATAAAGGGGTTACGCCATATCAACGACAAACTCGGCCCTCGGGTAGGAGATGATTGTATTAAAGCCGTAGCGAACCGGATAGCGGAGATTAATACAGCCGAAGGCAGATTGAATGTTAGGCTTGGCGGCGATGAGTTTTTAGTTGCACATCAAGCGAGTACGTGTGCCGATCCGCAAAGTGCTGTGCTCGGTATTGTTGAATGCGCTGAGATGCTAAATCAAGGTCTGAGCAAGCCCTACACTGTGCAGGGGTTAGATATTTCGCTTCACTTTAGTATCGGTGTAGTGCATTACCCCAAACAAGCGCATACTCCCGAGGATGTTGTTCGCCGGGCTTTGATAGCCGTTGATACTGCAGCGCACGATGGTCATGATGTTTACTACTACCAATCTGGTGAAGATGAAGCCCATCTAGAGCGCCTGCAAATTATTGATGAACTAAAACACGCTATTGCCAACGACGATGGTCAGCTTTTTATAACCTACCAACCAAAGCTAAATATGAAAACCAATCGTATTGATAAGGTTGAGTCTCTTATTCGTTGGCAACGTAAAAATGGCGAATGGGTGTCGCCCGAATTATTTATCGATCTTGCCGAGCAATCAGGTTTGATTGTTGAGTTAACTCAGTGGGTAGTAAAGACTGTGGTGTCTCAAGTTGCTAATTGGGTACGCCAAGGTGAACGCATCAAGGCGGCCATTAATGTATCGGCACAAGACATCGCAGATAAAAACTTCTTGTCTCATCTTAAGACGCTACTAGACACCTATAACGTCAAACCTGAGTTGATCACCATAGAGCTTACTGAGCGAGACATGATTGAGAATGAGGAAAAAGGCATTGCGGTTCTCCAAGCGCTCAAGCAGCTTGGCGTGCAGGTCTCGCTTGATGATTATGGTGTCGGTCAAACCTCCCTTGGTCGATTAAAAATGTTACCAATTGATGAGCTGAAACTCGACAAGGTATTTATTTTAAAGCTCGCTCAATCGGAAAAAGACCAGTTTATTGTGCGCTCTACTATCACGCTTGGTCACCAACTTGGGTTTAGCGTGGTTGCGGAAGGGGTTGAAGACGAAGCATCACTTGAGCTACTTGAGTCAATGCAGTGTGATTATGCACAAGGCTACTATCTAAGTAAGCCGCTCAAAGCCGCTGACTTTGACCAGTGGCTCGGGAGATATAATGAAGTGGGCTAGTGTTTTTGCCGTGTGCTTATTTGTATGCGGCTCAACTTATGCCGCAACAGGAAAGTTACTAGCGACGCCCGGGGTGTCACAGGTTGAAGGAAGTGCCGGTGGTGGTATTGTGCCGTGGGCGCAGCTTGCCGGATACGCTTCGGAAGATGAATGGTCGGCAAGCGGTTTTTGTAGCCGAGCTAGCCTGAAAGACTACCAGCTCGATGTGTGTGGTGTTCAAGCCAACTTATTCGATCGCGTAGAGTTAAGTTTCGCTCGACAAAACTTCGATGTGGATGCGCTTAATCTTGATATTGAGCAAGATATTGTTGGTGCTAAGGTGCGGCTATATGGCGATATCGTCTACAGTAAATATCCACAATTGAGCTTTGGTATTCAGCATAAGTCTTTGGATGATGCTACGGTTGCCAATTTACTTGGCGCTGAAGATGACTCAGGAACGGATTATTACTTAGCTGCAAGCAAACTGCATTTGGGCGCTGTAGGTGGTTATAACTGGTTCTGGAATATTACGATGAGACATTCTCGGGCTAATCAACTTGGCTTACTAGGTTATGGTGGGGCTAACGATAGTACGCCTTGGCAACTAGAAGCCAGTAGTGCTGTGTTTTTATCTCGGCATTGGGCTGTCGGTGCTGAATATCGCCAAAAATCCAACAACCTTGGACTTGGTGAATCAGATTGGAAAGATATATTTGTCGCTTGGATCCCGAATAAGTCAGTAAGTGTGACGGCGGCATGGCTAGACCTTGGAAAAATCGCAGGGCAAACTTCTCAAACGGGTTGGTATCTATCTGTTACGGGGTACTTTTAAATGAAATGGCTATCACTAACCGCAATTTTGCTTTTCCTCGTAGCGTGTAGTGCTTCAACTCCAAAAACCTCTCTGTATGTGCAAATAGGGGGCAACATCGGCGCTGAAAAGCTAGTAGACGCGTTTATTAAACAGATTGGCAACGATGACGTTATTTTACCGTATTTTAGAGAGTCCAACGTTAGGCACTTTCGTGAAGGGTTTATCACTCATCTGTGCGATACCTTAGATGGCCCTTGTGATTATGAAGGTGATAGCATGGTGCAGATCCACACTGGTATGGCTATTAGTGAGTCTGACTTTAATCGGGTGGTTGATCTTTTGATCAACGCAATGAGTGAGGTTGGGATTGCTCACTCTGTACAAAATCAAGTTCTGGCCCGCCTAGCACCGATGCGAAGTGAAGTGATCAAGTTGTAGGCGCAGTAGCAAAGTCTGGTAGAAAGATTTGTTTCTATGTTGTTAGTAAATCTGTCCTTACAGGTTTATTGTGTTGTTTTTTGTATTAAATATCTCAACTTAATTGAGTAAAGAAAAAGCTGAATTTTGATGTTTAACTCTGTAGTCTAGTAGCCAAATTGTCGTAAACTTCGTCACGGTTTTAGCAACAAATAAATGTCACTATGAGTTACAACTCAAACCGTGCTGATTAAAAAGAGAGCCAAGTTGAAAAAAGTTATCACATTTGGAACCTTTGATGTATTCCACGTTGGTCATGTCAATATTTTAGAGCGTGCGAAAGCGCTAGGTGATTATCTCATTGTGGGGATCTCATCGGATGAACTTAACTTTTCGAAAAAAGGTAGAAATCCAATATACTCAATAGCAGATCGTCTAAAAATCATTAGCTCATTGCGATTTGTAGATGAGGTGTTTGTGGAAGAATCTCTGGAGCTAAAAGCACAATATATCAAAGACTTTGATGCCGATGTTTTGGTGATGGGTGATGACTGGAAAGACAAGTTCGATATGTATAAAGATATCTGTGATGTGGTTTATTTAGAGCGTACCCCATCAATTTCAACAACAGAAATAATAGAGGTCGTGCGCAGACCCGAAGGAAAATAATAGCATGAAGCATGTGGTAGATAGGGAATGGCTCTTTGCAAACCTTGGCAAAGTGAAAGTATTGGATGCTGGCATTGTGAAACCGGGCCAGTCAGGGCCTTATAACGCGCCTGCAATCATTCAAGGCGCGCTGCGTTTTGACATTAGTGGCGCGCTGGCTAACCCCCATGCTAAATCACCCAATATGTGCTGCGGTCCAGCTCAGTTTCAAGCAGAAATGCGACAGCTTGGTATCAACCAACATGATGTGTTAGTCGCTTACGATGATAAGGGCATGTTTAGCGCTGCCAGAGCTTGGTATATGCTCAAAATGATGGGTCATAAACAAGTGTATGTACTGGATGGTGGATTACCTGCTTGGTGTGAAAAACAATTCCCTTTGAGTCAAGCATACGCGCAAGTCCAACAAGCTGGAAATTTTGTCGCGGTATATGATGAAACAGCATTTGTTGATAAAGCAGCAGTGCTTAGTAATATTGACGCCGAACTGAGTTGTTTATTCGATGCTAGAGGTGCAAAGCGCTTTACTGGTGAAGAACAAGAGCCTCGTGCAGAGATGCGCAGCGGCCATGTGCCTAAAAGTAAAAACCTACCATATACGAGTTTGCTAAACGCCGATGGTTGCTTTAAACCACTCACCGAGCTTGAAGTGTTGTATAGCGACTTATCAAAGGATAAAGCTCAGCCTTTGATATTCTCTTGTGGCTCAGGTGTTACAGCTTGTATTTTAGCGCTGGTAGCTGACGAGCTAGGTTATAAACAGTTGACGGTATATGACGGCTCGTGGAGTGAGTGGGGCGCTGATCCCGATGTGCCTGTTGAGACAAATTAATCCACTATTTAATGTGAAAAAGGTGCCAATGGCACCTTTTTCATTTGCGAAGCGAGCTATTTTCTCGCTTCAAAATAGATCACTTATGATAAGCAAGGCACGCTTCAACTTCGTGCTTTGAGCCTAAGATAACACCAACGCGTTGATGTATTTCCTCAGGTTGAATATCCAAAATGCGTTCACGACCAGTGTGGGCAATACCGCCAGCTTGCTCGACAAGCATCGCCATTGGGTTGGCTTCGTAAAGTAGGCGAAGTTTAAATGGCTTGTTTGGATCTTTGCGATCTTCTGGGTAAGTGAATAGTCCGCCACGGCATAATACGCGGTGAACATCGCCAACCATTGCCGCTATCCAGCGCATATTGAAGTTTTTACCACGCGGTCCGGTTTCACCTTCAAGTAGATCGGCAATGTAGTTTTGCATTGCTGGGGTCCAGTGGCGTTGGTTGGAAGCGTTAATAGCAAACTCTTTGGTGTCTTCTGGAATGGCTGCAAAGTCTTGTGTGAGTAGGAAGCTACCGTGTGTTTTGTCCAGCGTAAACAAGCGAGTTCCTTTGCCTGTTGATAGCGCTAACATGGTTGATGGGCCATATAACACATAGCCCGCTGCTACTTGTTTATGACCTGGCTGCATAAAGATCGCAGGATCGCTAGGATCTGAACCTTCAGGGGCTTCCATAATAGAGAAAATAGTACCAACTAGTGAATTAATGTCGGTATTGGATGAACCATCCAACGGATCGAACGCGACAATATAGTTCGCTTTTGGATTGCCGGCGACGGTGTAATCTTCTTCTTCAGAAGCGATGGCTTTGACATAGCCAGATTCAAGCAAAATATCTTTCAATAGTTGATTTGAAAGTACATCGAGCTTCTTTTGCGTTTCACCTTGAATGTTCTCATCTAAGGTTGAACCTAATACACCTGAAAGTGCACCTTGGCCAACACGGAACGATATTTCTTTACATGCCGCGAGAATGGTTCGGATTAGAGAAACCAACTCACGAGAACAACCATCTTCAATTAACACCGGAGGGAGTCTACGCATTTTTTAAATCCTGATCACCTTGTGTTTATGGCAATAAATAGTGTGAGAGGTGCCATAAACAGCGCTGTAATTCGTCTTGAAAGGCTGTAAATTGTATACGATTTCATATACAACTGGGGTTAAGCCTCAAAACCATAAATAACAAAGAGCAGCCATGAGAAAAATAACGTGCTTCACTCAAACTGTATCCGCTTTGCTACTGTGTATGATAACCCAAGCACACGCAGCAATTAAGTCTATTGATGAATTTACTGCCAGTTTTAATCATCATCCCGGTTTTTACGCCTTCTATAGCGATGATTCGAGCGGCAAACTGTACTTAGACATCGACAAACTAGACGCCCCTTTCTTGTTACAGCATAGTTTACCTTATGGTGTGGGTTCGAATGATATCGGTTTAGACCGCGGTCAGTTAGGCGGTACGCACTTAGTTCAGTTTGAACGTTTTGGTGATAAGGTAATGCTGCGTGCTATCAACACGTATTATCGCGCAAGTGCGAATAGTATGGCCGAAAAGCAAAGCGTTAAAGAGGCTTTTGCTTCAAGCATTTTACACGGGTTCAACGTGGTTGCAGAAGATAAAGACAGTGTGTTGATTGACTACACGCCTTATCTACTCAGCGATGTGCATGGTGTTGCTCGCACGTTGGCAAATCGTAATCAAGGTAGTTTTAGCTTAGATTCAAGCCGCAGCGCTGTGTTTATGGCGCGCTCAAAGGCATTTGTTAAAAACACAGAACTTGAAGCCGTGTTGACATTCAAAGGTACAGAGCCTGGTGAATATGTACGCCAAGTGAGTGCAGATCCTTATGCGCTTACGGTGCATCAGCATCATTCTTTAATTGAATTACCTGACGATAACTACCAGCCTCGTGCGTTTCATCCGCAATCGGGTTATTGGAGTATAGAGCATAAGGATTACTCTGCACCGCTTGGACAGTCAATGTTTGTGCGTTATATCCCGCGCCACCGCTTGCAGAAAAAAGACCCTACGGCACAAGTCTCAGAGGCCGTAGAGCCAATCATTTACTACCTTGACCCTGGCGTACCTGAGCCGGTCAAAACTGCATTACTTGATGGTGCTAAATGGTGGGATCAAGCATTTGAGGCTGCTGGCTACAAAAATGCGTTTCAAGTCAAAGTACTCCCTGAAAATGCCGATCCTATGGATATTCGCTATAACGTGATCCAGTGGGTGCATCGCGCTACGCGTGGGTGGTCATACGGCGCGTCGGTAATAGACCCGCGTACTGGTGAAATTTTAAAAGGTCACGTGACGCTAGGTTCGTTGCGTGTCCGTCAAGACATTCTTATTGCCGAAGCACTTTCTGCGCCGTTTGTTGAGGGTAATGAGGTGACTGAGCGACTTCATGCTATGGCGCTAGACCGTATTCGTCAGTTGAGTGCACATGAAATTGGCCACACCTTGGGCATTGCACACAACTTCTCAGCGTCGGTAAAGGATCGCGCGTCAGTCATGGACTATCCTCATCCGCTGGTGGGATTTGAAAATGGCCAACTGGATATCACTAAAGGCTACGCAAAAGGCATGGGCGCATGGGATACACAAGTGATTAAATATGGTTATAGTGATTTCGCTGGCGCTGATGAAGCCACTGAGCTTGCAGCTATTCTCGCTGAAAATAAGGCGCAAGGGCTTGAGTTTATCTCTGATTCAGACGCCAGAGCACAGGGCGGAGCGCATCCAACGGCGCACCTTTGGGATAACGGAGCGGATCCTGCTGCCGAATTACTGCGTGTGCTGGATGTTCGCAAGCAGGCGTTGAATAACTTTGGTATTCACAGTATTCAAAAAGGAGTTGCTCTGTCGCAGCTAGAGGAGAAGCTGGTCCCACTGTATCTTTTCCACCGTTACCAAGTTGAAGCCGCAGTAAAACTGATTGGTGGCGTGGACTACGACTATGAAGTTCGCGGTGACGAGGTGATAAAAGGCGCGAAAGTCGTGGCTAAAGAGGTACAGCAAAATGCAGCCAATGCGCTTTTGAGTACGCTCTCACCTGCGGCGTTGACTATTCCTGACTCTATTTTGGCGTTAATACCTCCCAAGGCTTACGGTGAGTACAAAACTCGCGAAAGTATTAAAGGGAGAACTGGGCTAACCCTAGATGCGATGGCATTACCAGAAGTCGCCGCACAGCATAGCCTTGACTTGCTGCTTAATCCACAGCGATTAAACCGTCTTGCACAGCAGCACGCACGTAATACTCAATACTTTGGTACACAGGCACTGTTAGCTGCTTTGTATCAGCAGGTATTTGCCCAATCAGGCAGTAAAGGCATGGCTCAAAAGCTACAGCAACGAGTGCAATACCTAAGTGCAACTCAGCTTGTAAAACTGAGTCACAACGATAAAGTCGCACCTGAAGTGCAGGCGCAGTTAAAGTTTTATTTAGCAAAAGTAGCGAAAGACTTTAATCAGTCGTCGGTATTTAGCGATGTTGCTTTTGAGCAAGCGTTTAAACATATGCTTGCACAGCAAATCAATCGCTACCTAGATTCAGGAAAGTGGCCTGAAAGTTTTAAGGCGCTTGAAATGCCGCCAGGCTCACCAATCTAGCCTTGAAAGCGAGACTAAAAAGGGCGCTCAAGTGAGCGCCCTTTTTAGTTATAATTAAGCAAAGCAACTTTCTCTTATTAGCTGTTTAATAATATCCTGACTTGGCTGGATTTTTTCCATTGCTAAAAACTCGTTGGGTTGGTGTGCTTGATTAATTGAACCTGGCCCCATAACGATAGTTTCGCAGCCTAGCTGCTGTAGAAAGGGGGCTTCGGTACAATAGTTTACCGCAATTGCTTGTTGTCCCGACAGGCGCTCAGCCATTTTCACTAAAGCAGAATCCGTCGAGCCAGTAAAAGCCGGAATAGGTTCGTGCATATCTATAACCGAGACACTATTTGGATAATGTGTATTGATGGGGGCCACCGCTGCTGTGAGCATGGCTTGTAGTTCTTTGATGCTCAGACCTGGCAAAGGGCGCATATCAATATGTAGTTCACAACAGCCACAAATACGGTTGGCATTGTCGCCGCCATGAATGTGTCCAAGGTTTAAAGTTGGGTAAGGAATAGCAAAGTGTGGAGTTGAATATTTATTCTTTAATTCTTCTCTTAACTTTAATAAATTTGCAATCACCTGATGCATGATTTCAATAGCATTTAAGCCACGCTCTGGATCTGAGCTATGGCCTGAACGACCAACGATGCGGATGGCGGTCGTCATATGGCCTTTGTGGGTAAATACCGGCACCATATCGGTGGGTTCACCAATAACGCAGCGCGCCGGCTTCAAGCTTGGATGTTTAGCAATTTCCTGAGCGCCAGCCATGGTGGTTTCTTCATCGGCGGTGGCTAAAATCATGATAGGAGCACTTTGCTGTAATTCATCAAGCTCTGAGATTGCATTCAATACGAAAGCAAAAAAACCTTTCATATCAATACTTCCAAGACCATATAATTTATTATCTTGCTCGCTTAATTTAAAAGGATCAAATTGCCAGCGGCTATCGTCGAATGGCACGGTATCCGTGTGGCCGGCCAACATTAATCCACCATCGCCATTACCTCGTCTTGCAATTAGATTATATTTTCCTTTTGCATGTTCAAGCTCTGTTACTTCGACAGTAAATCCTAACGTTTCGCACCACTGTGCGAGTAGGTGGATCACATTCTGATTACTCATGTTGAGACTTTCTTCTAATGCACTGATAGATGGCGCGGCGATCAGTTGCTGATACATTTCCATAAAAGCGGGCAATTTCATAAAAATTCCTAAAATACTTATTCAAAGTTCTTGCATAAAAATATAAAGATGTTTAGAGTGAATATCAATTCACTTTTTTAGCATAAATATATTTTGGAACAGCAATGCGACGATTTGACTTCAACAATTAGCAGAACCAACCCTAATCAAACTTTTTTAATCTTGAGAACACTATGTTGAAAGTATCTATAATCGGAGCGAGCGGCTACAGTGGCGCTGAGCTTGCTAAGCTGGTTGCCAAGCATCCTGCCTTCACACTTGCACATTGCTTTGTATCTGAGCAAAGCTTAGACAAACACAAATTCATCAGCGATTTATATCCAGAATATTCGGGCTTGCTAGATATTGAGCTGCAACCCTTAAATGAGCAAGCTTTTTCGTTGATAGAGCAATCATCGGATTATGTGTGTTTATGCACGGATCACAAGGTTAGCGTAGAGCTTGCACCGATATTTTTACAGATGGGGAAACGGGTTTTTGACCTATCTGGAGGTTACCGTTTATCTAGCAATGAAGACTACGAAAATTACTACGGCTTTTCTCACCCACATCAAGACTGGTTAGCGCAAGCGCAATACGGATTAGCTGAATGGTATGGCGATGCTATTAAAACGGCGAAGTTGGTGGCGGTCGCGGGCTGCTATCCGACTGCGGCACTCAATGCACTTAAGCCATTACAACAAGCTGATCTGATAATAGAGCAGCCAGTTATCATCAATGCTGTTTCAGGTGTTACTGGCGCAGGTAGAAAAGCGAATGTCGCCACACACTTTTGCGAAGTATCTCTTGCACCGTACGGTTTGTTTACGCACAGACATAGTCCAGAAATAGAAAAGTACCTTGAGCACCCAGTGTTGTTTACGCCGCATTTAGGGAATTTTAAGCGTGGTATCTTGGAAACGATCTACGTCACTCTGAAAGAAAATGTCACACCAAATCAAGTCGATGCCGCTTACCAAGTGCTTGCCGATGAGCCGCTGGTCCGATTAAAGGGGAGTCAACTCCCATCAATCAAAGCCGTTGAAAATCAGCCTTTTGTTGATATTGGTTGGCAGCAAAAGGGCAATCAACTGATCGTGGTTGTCGCGATTGATAACTTGCTTAAAGGGGCTGCAGGCCAAGCATTACAATGTATGAACTTGGCGGCGGGACTTGAGCATTATCAAGGTTTAGGAGTATCAGCATGAGCAAACAAACTTGGGTGATAAAACTAGGTGGCGCGGTGTTGAATCAAGAGGGTGCAGCGCAAGCATTGTTTTCAGCTATCAAGCAAATTCAACAGGATGCACCACACAAGCAGTTTGTGATTGTTCATGGTGGTGGGGCACTGGTTGATAAGTGGCTGACCGATGCTGGTTTTGCTACTGCAAAACATCAAGGACTGCGGATCAGTCCACAGGAGCAAATGCCCTATATTGTTGGTGCACTTGCAGGCTGTGCTAACAAGCAACTGATGGCGGACGCCATTACCGCCACGCTCAAGCCCGTTGGACTGTGCTTATATGATGCAGGGTTTACCACAACTCAAAAGCTTAAAGCGCTTGGCCGTGTAGGTAGCTGTGAAGCGAGTGAAGGCGGCATGCTTGAGGCTGTGTTGGAGTTTGACCGGTTGCCTGTTGTTAGTTCAGTTGGTATTGGCGCTGATGGTCATTTATACAACGTGAATGCGGATGAAGCAGCAGCAGCTATCGCCAGTAAGCTTGGTGCAGAACTTATTTTTATGACTGACGTTGAGGCGGTACTTGATGGCGATAAACAGCCATTAAATCAACTTAACGCGGAGCAGATTTCAACGTTAATTGCACAAAAGGTCATTGTGGGCGGGATGGAGGTCAAAGTTAAGACCAGTCTTCACGCTGCCCAACACTTACGACGAGGGGTGTACATCTCTAGCTGGCAAAAGCCAGAAAATTTAATTGCGTTGCTCAATGGTGAGCACGTAGGTACACAAATTCTGCCGTAGGAAAACACCATGACTAAGCATTTTTTAACTGGTTTGGAATTAGACCAAACCAAAGTTTTGAACTTATTAACGCTTGCAAAAAATATTAAAAATCAACCGCAAGAGTATAACCAGGCTTTAGCAGGCAAGTCGATTGTCACGTTATTCGAAAAGCCGAGCTTAAGAACGCGGCTGTCGTTCGATATTGGCATTCATAAATTAGGCGGCCATGCTGTGTATTTAGATCAGCAAAACGGTGCAATGGGGGCGCGTGAATCCGTAAAAGATTTTGCGCTTAATATTTCTACTTGGGCCGATGGCCTTGTGGCTCGCGTAAATCATCATAGTACGCTTGAAACGCTTGCTGAGTTTTCGTCGGTGCCAGTTGTGAATAGCCTATGTGATTTATACCACCCTTGCCAAGCGTTGGCTGATTTTCTCACCTTATTTGAAACTTACGACGATGTCAGTCAGATCAAAATCGCTTATCTCGGTGAAGGTAACAACGTAACACATTCATTAATGTTGCTTGCGGCAACGTTAGGTACTGACTTTGTGGCGGTTTGTCCTAAAGGTCATTCTCCAGATGCACAGATTGTAAAGCAAGCTGAACAAATTGCAGCGGTAAATGGCGCCTCAGTTCTGGTTAGTGATCGGGTAGAAGCGGCGGCTGGTGCCAATGTGCTCTACGCTGATACTTGGGTTTCGATGGGGAATAAAACGCCAATTGAACAGGTGAAAGACACATTTATGCCATATCAAATCAATCAACAATTAGTTGAAGCGTGTGGCGCACAAACCATTTTGCACTGCCAGCCAGCACATCGTGAGTTTGAAATTACTTCCGAAGTGATGGACGGGCCAAAGTCAAAAATTATTCAACAAGCTGAAAACCGCATGCATGCCCAAAACGCATTGCTGGTATCGCTGTTAAACAAAGATTACGTTTGAGGTTAAAAAACATGAGCAAGATTAAAAAAGTGGTACTGGCTTACTCTGGTGGATTAGACACATCAGCGATTGTGCCATGGTTAAAAGAGAACTACGGTTGTGAAGTTGTTGCCTTTGTTGCCGATGTAGGTCAGGGTGAAGAAGAACTGGTTGGGGTTGAAGAAAAGGCAATCGCATCAGGTGCCTCTGAGTGCTATGTCGTCGACTTAAAAGAAGAAATGGTTAGCGACTATATTTATCCAACTCTTAAAACTGGCGCTATCTATGAAGGGACATATTTATTGGGTACTTCGATGGCGCGTCCTATTATTGCTAAAGCACAAGTAGAAATCGCCCGTAAAGTCGGCGCGGATGCGCTTTCTCATGGTTGTACAGGCAAGGGGAATGATCAGGTGCGTTTTGAATCTTGCTTCTCTGCGCTTGCGCCTGATCTTAAAGTGATTGCACCATGGCGTGAATGGTCACTATCAAGTCGTGAATCGCTGCTTGATTATTTGGCCGAGCGTAATATCCCTTGTGCAGCCTCTGCTACTAAAATTTACAGTCGTGATGCTAATGCTTGGCATATTTCTCACGAAGGTGGAGAATTAGAAGATCCATGGAATGAGCCAAGCGATCAGGTTTGGACCATGACTAACTCTCCAGAAGCCGCACCGGATCAGCCTGAATATGTGTCGGTATTAATCGAAAAGGGTGAAATCACCGGTGTTAACGGTGAGCGTTACAGCCCGTATCAGTGTCTAGTTAAGTTAAACGAGATTGCAGCGCCGCACGGTGTTGGTCGTGTTGATATTGTTGAAAACCGCCTTGTCGGCATGAAATCTCGTGGCTGCTATGAAACGCCGGGAGGCACTGTGATGATGGCTGCGTTACAAGCGATTGATGAGCTGATCTTAGACAAGTCTTGTCGTAAATGGAAAACCGCGCTTAGCGAAGAGTTTGCACATTTAGTCTATGACGGTCGCTGGTTTACTCCACTGAAAGATTCAATTCTAGCTGCTGCAGAGTCTTTCGCACAGCAGGCAACTGGCGAGGTGGTACTTAAGCTTTACAAGGGCCATGTATACGCAGTGCAAAAGCAATCAATCAATAGCTTATACAGCGAAGATTTTGCCACATTTGGTGAAGATGACGTATATGACCAATCTCATGCGGAGGGATTCATTCGTCTATTCTCACTATCTAGCCGGATAGCGGCGTTAAACAAGCAAAAGCAGTCTTAAGGTAGGAGAGCGAAATGGCATTATGGGGCGGCCGTTTTTCATCAGGTCCTGATGAGGCATTTAAGCAATTTAATGATTCTCTGCCATTTGATTATCAATTGGCAGAGCAAGATATTGTTGGCTCTATCGCTTGGGCGGGTGCGCTAAAGCAAGTCGATGTATTAACTGAAAGCGAACATCAGCAGATTATCTCAGCGCTGAAACAGCTTTTGGATGAAGTGATTGCGGATCCGCGTAGTGTAGCAACCGCAGGACATGAGGATATTCATTCTTATGTTGAAGCTAAACTTATCGGCAAAGTGGGTGACTTAGGTAAAAAGCTGCACACAGGTCGAAGCCGTAACGACCAAGTAGCCACTGACTTTAGATTGTGGAGCCGGAAAACGGCGCAGCAACTGCTTGTGGCACTAGGGTCACTAAAGCAAGCCTTAGTGACACTTGCAGAGCAGGAGCTTGGTACTATTTTGCCAGGGTATACCCATTTACAGCGTGCTCAGCCAGTACTCTTTAGTCATTGGTGTATGGCTTACGTTGAGATGATTGAGCGTGATGAGTCGCGCTTGAATGATGCGCTTGAAAGGTTAAATGTATGTCCACTTGGCTCTGGTGCACTAGCGGGGACTGCTTATCCTATCGACCGTGAAGTGTTGGCCGTTAACCTTGGCTTTAGAGAAGCCTCTCGTAATAGTTTAGATGCGGTCTCTGATCGTGACTTTGTGGTTGAGCTGCTCAGTTGCGCGTCTATTTCTATGATGCATTTATCTCGTTTTGCTGAAGATTTGATCTTTTACAATTCTGGTGAGTCTGGCTTTATTGATCTGGCCGATAGCGTGACGTCCGGCTCATCCTTGATGCCACAGAAAAAAAATCCTGATGCCTTAGAGCTGATCCGCGGCAAAACAGGCCGAGTTTTTGGGGCCTTTAGCGGTATGATGATGACACTTAAAGCTTTGCCTTTGGCGTACAACAAAGACATGCAAGAAGACAAAGAAGGCCTGTTTGATGCTATGCCAACTTGGCTTGCTTGTATTCATATGGCTGAAGCATGCGTTAAAGGCATTAAGGTTAATGGTGATAAAACGCTAGCGGCTGCAAAAGGCGGTCACGCTAATGCGACTGAACTTGCTGATTATCTTGTTGCTAAGGGGATCCCGTTTAGGGAAGGCCACCACATCGTCGGTGAATTAGTGCAGTTGGCAATTAGTAAGGGGCAAAATCTTGAGGATCTGAGCTTAGAAGAATTCCAGCAGGTCAGCGAGGTAATTGCAGAAGATGTCTACCCTGTACTCGAAATTGACGCTTGTATTGCCGCCCGCAAAGCATTAGGCGGCACCTCATTGCCACAAGTAGCCAGTGCTATTAAAACGGCAAAAAAAAAGCAAAAAATCCTAGTGCGTGATGCCAATTTAGACGATGTTGAAGCTATTGCTGGGCTGATTCAATATTGGGCTAAAGTCGGTGAGAACCTACCACGAGCGAAGAGTGATATGATCCATAGTATCAATGAGTTTGCGGTGACAGAGGTCGATGGCAAAGTGACAGGGTGTGCATCTTTGTATATTTACGACACTGGGCTTGCTGAAATTCGCTCTTTGGGTGTAAATCCCGAGAGCGAAATAAAGGGGCAAGGGCAACTTTTAGTCGAGCATTTGCTGGTAAAAGCCAAAAAATTGGCTCTCAATCGTATTATTGTACTAACTAGAGTGCCTGGCTTCTTTATGAAACAAGGTTTTAATAACTGTACCAAAGATAGTTTGCCTGAAAAAGTGATGAAAGACTGCGAGCTGTGCTTGCGTAAAGATAACTGTGATGAAATTGCGATGGATTTCATTATAAAACAAACATCTAGCTTAAGTATTCCGTGTAAATTTGTGGCTTAACACCAAGCTTTTATAGAATCAGAAAGAGCGATTATTAGCGCTCTTTCTGTATATAAATCAACCTGTTGAATTTGTCAAAGTAAATGTTGGCATACCCTGTGCTTAATTTACCCCGATAATTTTTAGGTAGTTCATTTTTGGGAACCTGGTCCCAAGTGTAAATTTTGAGGGAAATTACATGATAAAAACAATTCTAGCGAGAAAAAATCAAGCTAAAACAACTGGTCAAACAAAGTCGCTTTCTGATAAGGTACTTCTAACTGAGTCTGTATTAGGTAAAGTATCAGGTGCTCGAGGTGGCGGTGGCATTCTTATTAAAGACCCGCAAATCAACTAGTAAATTCAAACTAGCGAGTTCCGATCAAGTCATCTATGTATTTTGATCTTACAAAAATTGGTATATTTTTTGACTCGATAGTGGTGGTCGGTCTGGTGACCGGCTTCCTTCTCAATCTCCTCTTCTATGTATTAAAAATAAAAAGCAACTTATCTCTCGTCGTGACCAGTGGTGTGGTTGCCTTGTCCTATTTGATTAGTAATGTATATCTAGATTTAGTCCAAGCGGATTACACCTTGTATCTGATGTGGTTTTTTTATGACTTACTGACGATTGCGCTATTGATAGGCATAAACTACAAACTCAAAGGACCTTGGTGTAATGCGTTACATTATGTGTTTTTATTCTTAACGATAAATTCTCTGCTTTATTTAGGGCTTTACATAGATTTAGCGATATTTGACACTCGTGAAGAGTGGTGGTTCTGGAGTGTATATTCTGCTGCGGTACTTATTTGCGATTCTATTATTGTGATAAGCCTGATCATTGATAAAGACTGGCTCAGTCTAATAAAGCTGTTGCGAAAAGCGGGTCTTAAAGTTGAGCGTGCCAATAACAATTGATAGTTGATGTGTGAACCAATTTGACTTGAGGAAACGTATAGCGATGGCTTTTGAGGTTTATCAACTCTTACATAATGAAAAGAGCGGCGATGGCCGCTCGTTAAAACTGATATTCCACACTCAACGTAAGTGCTGCGTGGCTTTCGTCTTCTTCCTGAGACTTATCTTGCCATGCTTTTACGCCTATTTTAGCAAGCGCGCCAAACACGCCTTGTTGATAACCGAGCTCGAGCTGGTTTCGCTCAACGTCTAGTGTGTTAAATTCAACTCGCTTTAGCTTGGCATAAGCACCAATGCCATCTGTGCTGAAGTAATCTAACGCGAAAGTGAGGTTTTTAGCGTCCAACCCCGAGCTTGCTCCAAGCCAGAGGTCGCGTTCACTGTAGTGCGCTGAATCCACTGTATTGTCTCTTGGGCAAAGTGCGAGTTTTAGCTCATCTTTACAATCAATGCTTGTATCTGAGTATTCAATAAAGCTTTTAAGACGATAGTCTTTCCCACCCCAGTAGCTTTCAATACCTAGGGTGTACATTGGATTGCTTGGTAATACACCACTGTCGTTATTGCCTGCAAACTCACCGTATAAAGCGAGCGGTTGATTAGCTATCCGAGTGGAGTATTTGAAGTCAACGCTGGTGAGGCGTTGCGTTTGCTTTTCGCTTTCAAGGTTTTGTTGTTGATAAACAAAGTCGCTGGATGTTGTACTAAAACCAAGCTCTAGGCCTTGGATTGGAAATGCTGCTGCTCTAAAGCCCCAAAAATCACCATTCTTTTTACTGGCTATATTCGGGCGTTGTTTTGCCATAATGGCCGTCACTTGCCAAGGACCAACGAAAGAGAAAAAGCTCGGTCCAATATAGTTATTATTGGCACGACTTAAACGAACTGCCTTCATTGGCGCTGCGTTGTTTGAAAGCATCAGCGCGTTTTCGTTGCTCGGTCCCCACCAGTAGCTTAGTCGCTCAGCGCTGAGAGACCAATTACCAAACAACACTGCAAGGTGACTGCCGTGGTGATTAACATATTTTCCATCTTGGCCTTCATCTGCGTAGTTAACCGCAACTTTAGCGCTAACAGCACTACCGGTAACAACGCCATAAGTACGCAAGCCTGAACGTTCATTTTGACGTTCACCAAAGCCTGTGGAGCGCGCTTCAGCACCGTTAAAGTGTGCTTTTACGCTACTGTATTTTGCTCTTTTTGCTTGTTTTAGCGCATGGCGTAAATGTGCCAATGCAAAGCTTGCGGTTTCAGAGAGGTTTTTGTCATCAATAGCGGCAAGATCATTAACAATGCCGCTCCACAGCAAAGGATATTGATTAACCGGGCGATTTATCACGCCTTCTGCAACCAGTAAATCTATGCTGTGTTTGAGCTCACTTTGCGACACCTCTATCCAAGGTGAAGCGTGCGCGTAAGTACCAACCAATACGGCTAGGGATAATAGGCACTTTTTCATCCGTGTAGTTTTTCCTCTAAAGCTTTGGCAACCAGCGGGTGAACAAATTCACTGACATTGCCTTTATGAAGTGCAACTTCTTTTACTAAAGTTGACGATATAAATGAATTCTTTTCAGATGGCGTTAAAAATACGCTTTCCAAATCGGGATGTAAACGGCGATTCATATTAGCCAGTTGGAACTCATAGTCAAAATCAGACACCGCGCGAATGCCGCGGATCAGTACGTTGGCTTTTTGCTCTTTCGCTAAATCAACTAACAATCCTGAAAACCCAATCACCTTTACATTTTTATGTGACTTTAAAATTTCTTCAGCCAAAGCAACACGTTGCTCTAGTGAGAAACAAGGCTGTTTATTTGGGTTATGGGCAATTGCCAAAATCACGGTATCAAACATTTTTGCTGCACGTTTGATTAAGTCTTCATGTCCATTAGTGAGGGGATCAAATGTGCCAGGGTAGAGGGCGATGACTTTCATAAGCGTAACTATGTTGAATTTTTTTGTATGGTAACAAGGTTTTTTTGAAAAAACACTGGTCAGCTTTGTCGGATCTAAGCTTATCTAGAGTTAAAATTAGTGCTATTTTTTCACATGGAGCGCGAAATAGCGTAATAACTCTAGCAATAGCGCGACCACATAATCAACAAAGATAGAGAATCGTAATGAATACCAAGGAAAAAATAATACGTACCAGCATCGCGTTATTTAATTTGCATGGAGAGCGCGCGATTACGACAAATCATATCGCGTCCAGTTTGGGGATTAGCCCTGGCAACTTGTACTATCATTTTAAAAATAAAGAAGACATCATTCGGCAAATATTCGCCCTTTATAGCGAGCATTTAAATACGCATTTTAAGCCACTGGGGCAGCACAACGAACCGCTTGAGCAGCTAACTCAATATTTAGACTCCTTGTTCGATCTGATGTGGCGTTATCACTTTTTCTACGACAACCTGACAGACATCTTGGCTCGTGATGATGAATTGAAGAAAAACTACATTACTTTTCAGTTACGCTTACTCGAGCAAGTAAAAGCTGTAGTAATTGGTCTAAGAGATACGGGCGTGATCACCATAGATGATGAAGATGCAAAAGAGCTCGCGCATATGTTGAAAATGACTGTTAGTTTCTGGACTCCCTACGTTAAAGCTAGAAGAATGACAGGCGTACTTGAGCAGCAGGATATATACAATGGCATTGTTAAAGTACTGATGATTTTTAAACCTTACGCGACGCCCATGAGCGCACCGAAAGTGGCACAACTTCAGCAGCATTATCAAGCACTAGCAGAGGCGAGCTTACCGAGTATTGCTTAGCCTTAAATAATTAAGCTGGCCTTTTGCCTTGGTGAGCACGGCAAAAGGCTTTGTAGAGCACAAAGGGAAAAGGTTTGTTTATTTCCTAATCGGCTCTGAGTTTGATATACTCGCGCGCCCGAACTGTCCTCGGTCAGTGTGCGCCACGATAAAGTCCGCTTAGGTCAAATCAGTGCGTCATCGCAACCGATAATCGATCTGTAGTAGAGTGACTTTTATGCTTAAATTTATCGTCAAATTACATCCCGAAATTGCTATTAAGAGCAAATCCGTCCGTAAGCGTTTTACCAAAGTATTAGAGAAAAACATCAAAATGCTGTTGGTTCGCGTTGACGAAAACGTAAAAGTTAAAAATAACTGGGACAATATTTCAGTGACGAGCGAGCTTAGTGACGAGAAAACCCGTCTTGGTCTAATCGACCACCTTAAGCGCACGCCAGGTATTGTGCAGTTTATTGAAGTACAAGAAACACAGTTCGACACGCTTGATGATATCTACCAACAAACGATTGCTTTGGTTGAGCCATTGATCAAGGGCAAAACATTTTGTGTACGCGTAAAGCGCCAAGGTAAGCATGAGTTTACCTCAAGTGACGTGGAGCGTTATGTTGGTGGCGGTTTAAACCAAAATGTCGAGGGTGCCAGCGTAAGACTGAAAAAACCTGATGTGACGGTTAAAATCGAAGTCAAAGACAATAAAGCCTACATCGTTCGTCACCAGCACTTTGGTCTAGGTGGCTTCCCACTACCAACGCAAGAAGACGTGCTGTCTTTGGTTTCTGGCGGATTCGACTCGGGTGTTGCGACTTATCAAATGATGCGAAAAGGCGCGCGTACGCACTTTTTGTTCTTTAACTTAGGTGGCGCAGCCCACGAAATTGGCGTTAAGCAAGTAAGCCACTACTTGTGGAAACAATTTAGCTCTACCCACAAAGTTAAATTTATTACGATTGACTTTGAGCCGGTTGTTGCAGAAATTCTTGAGAATATTGAAAGTGGACAAATGGGTGTGGTACTAAAGCGCATGATGATGCGTGCAGGTGCTGTGGTCGCAGAGCGTTTGGGGATCCCTGCACTGGTAACTGGTGAAAGTATTGGTCAGGTATCGAGCCAAACCTTGGCTAACCTTAACGTGATTGACCGTGTTACAGAGATGCTGATCTTACGACCGCTTATTCAACACGATAAAGAAGAGATTATTCGTATTGCCAGAGCGATTGGCACCAATGAAATGGCAGAAGCAATGCCTGAATATTGTGGTGTGATCTCTCAAAAACCAACGGTAAAAGCACAACTTCACAAGATATTAGCCGAAGAAGAAAAGTTTGACTTTGATGTTTTGAATACCGTTGTAGCTAACGCGACGGTAAAAGATATTCGCGACATTGAAGCTGAAGCAAAAGAAGAAGTGAAAGAAGCGGAGTCGGTAAGTGAATTACCTAACAACGCGGTGGTACTAGATATTCGTTCTCCAGAAGAGGAAGATGCCAACCCTCTAGAGCTAGATGGTGCACAAGTGATCCACTTACCTTTCTTTAGATTAGCCACTAAGTTTGGTGACTTACCACAGGACAAAGAATACTACTTGTACTGTTCAAAAGGTGTAATGAGCCAGTTACAAGCACTTATTCTGCATGAAAATGGCTATGCTAACGTCAAGGTGTACCGTCCTTAAAATAAAGCGTGTTAACAAGCGTTGGGTGAAACTTTAGGGTTTACCCAACGTGCGCTTTTTGTGAGGAGGTAAGAGGTTGCTTGCTATCGCTTATTTATACGACTAAATATAGTCGATATAAAGACCAGTTAAGAGACTGATTTTATGACCACTAGAATATTAGCAGATGTTGCTGCCAGTATTACCGAACTAAAAGCAAACCCTATGAAAGTTGCAACAAGTGCTGACGGAGAGCCTGTCGCTGTGCTTAATCGAAATGAACCTGCTTTTTATTGTGTGCCTGCAGAAGCATACGAGATAATGATGGACAGACTCGAGGATCTTGAGCTACTCGCTATAGCTAAAGAGCGTGAATCTGAAGAAAGTATCTCATTAAATATTAATGATTTATAAACTCGATTTATAAAGAGTGCACTCAAAAAATGGAGTAAATTAGGCTCTACCCTGCAATCGCAGTTCAAGAATAAGTTAATTGAACGCCTCAAGGATCCCCATCTGCCAGCGTCGAAGCTATCTGGTGCTGACAACATGTACAAAATAAAACTACGCCAATCAGGTTACCGCCTAGTCTACAAAGTTGAAGACGACATTATCGTTGTAATACCAGTTGTATTAAGTAAATGATCTATTTTGAAGCGGGGAAATAGCTTTAGTAGCACCGCTCTCGCGTCCTGCTACCGCTAAGGTACCTATATCCATATAGGCAAGGCAAAAATTTTGCTATTTAGTTGTTCTAAATGAGAAATTTTTAACGAAGCTAATATGCTATTTCACNNNTTTCAAATTGATTGGAGAATTAATTCAATTGGTATAACTGTGCTAGCAGTGGGAAAGCGTGAACGTAGTGATGTTTATCATAAGGCTATGAAGCGAATAAAAGATGATTGAGTTTCTAAAGGAATCGCTGTGTAAATAGTTTTGTGGGGGGGCGGTTTACCCGCCGAGAAGTTAAGCCTATTGTCGCGCTAGCTGCCAGCGCTTATTCACTTCCTCAAGTAACTGTTGATTAAACGGTACATCGATATTTTGTTTTGCTGCTAGCTTGCAAATATAGCCGCACATGGCGTCAATTTCTGTGCGCCTGTTATTCGCGATATCCTGATTCATTGAAGAGCGATTGTTTGCGGTTTGCGCCATTACAGTGTAAGCAAGCGTGACTAGCTCGCTAAGCGCTAAGGTTACGCCTGTACTTGCGGCCACAAGCTGTACTTCATTCATTAAATTAAGGATTTGGGCTGCGTATTTGGGCTGTCTTAACTGACCATTTGCGACTTGTTCCAATGCACTTAGCGGGTTAATGGCAATATTAACCGCCAGTTTTTTCCAAAGTGTTGGCATGATGTCAAACGTGGTTTGGGCATTGTCAAATGTGCTAAACAGTTGCGAGAATACACTCTGGTAGTGGCATTCGGCTGGTGAATTTAACGGTCCAAACCAAGTTGCACCTTGTCCTGTATGGTGCACAGTGTCTGCGACTTTATAACCTGCGATGGATGTGCTTAAAAAATAGGCTGGTTGTGTTTTTTCAAGCGCTGTTAACTCACAAGACCAATCTACCATGCCATTATGACTAAGGATTAGTGTTGCATTTTTTGAAAGTGCAGGGCGAAGCGCTTGGAGTGCTTCGATGACCTGATATGCTTTAACGGGAATGATTAGCGTATCTATACTGCTGGCTGGAAGTTCTGCAAGTGTTTTGATGCTGCATGGGATGGTTTGTTGCATACTTGCTGTTTGGTAGCGATAAGTCGCCGCGCGTTTGTTTCGAGTGATCAGCGTAATGTGATGAGATTGACTAAGGTGTTGGGCGAGCAGTAGTCCTATCGCCCCTTCGCCTAAAATATGTATATTAGCCATGTTTTCTGTTGCGCCAACTTGCCCAAATATAAAATAGAACGAAATAACTGACCGCACCGGCTAAATCAGCTAAGAAATCAGCGGTAGATGCTTGGCGATACGGCAGTGTATGTTGCATCCACTCAATTCCTGCACCATACAAGGACAGTAGCACTATGTGTGTCCATACTTTCACTTTAAAAGCATGGTGAGAGATAAACGCAAGCACAAAAAATACACCAAAATGCGCCACTTTATCGACATTTGGGAACAGCTTTGGAGATAAGCTAATTTCCTTTGCGAATAGCACCGTACATATAATTAAAGAGATAATCAAAAGAGCTTTATAAACGCGCCTTGTCACAATACATCCTACTTCTGTATGACTAAGCGAGCAGTATACCATCGAAAACTGTCCATTGGGTGAACATCCTAATCTGCTGTTTAAAAACTTAAAGTAACTCAAATTAGACATAAACTGCTATAATCGAGCCAAAATGACTTTAGGAGAGAAGCATGCCTTCATTTGATATTGTATCTGAAATTGATATGACAGAAGCAAAAAATACCGTAGACAACGCGGTTCGTGAGCTTGACACGCGTTTTGATTTTCGTGGCGTAGATGCGTCAATCGAGCTAAGCGGTGAAATGATCAACCTTAAAGCGGAAGCAGAACAACAAGTTATGCAATTGTTCGATATGCTAGTGGGTAAAGCGGCAAAGCGTGGCCTTGATGTGGCAAGCTTCGAGTTAAAAGACATTGAGCGTTCTGGTAAATATGTATCGCGTAAGGTTGCGTTAAAGCAGGGCATCGACAAAGAGATGGCGAAAAAGCTGGTTAAGCTTATTAAAGACTCAAAAGTTAAAGTTCAAGCATCAATTCAAGGCGATACGGTGCGTGTAACAGGTAAAAAGCGTGACGATTTGCAAGAAACGATGCAACTAGTTCGTACCGGTGAGCTTGGTCAGCCATTTCAATTCAAAAACTTCCGCGACTAATTACGCTTTACTTCATTCCAAAAGTGCATAGATTGCACTTTTGGATTTCTAGACGTCCATTGACAATCATTCCGAAACCCAAGACAATAGCCTCGCATTTTCAAGGTGCTGTACACAACCTAGTGTGGTTGCTAAGTGTATAGATAATCGGGAAACTGGTGCGAACACAAGGGAACATCTAATTGCGTTTATCAATGATAAATTGAGTAAGACAGTTTATTACACGTGATTAGTTTGGATCGGTTCTATGTCAGTGCTGCCCCCGCAACGGTAGAGTGAACTGTGAATCTGCAGATTTACTGAGCCCGGAGACCGGCCTTGAAACAGTCACTTTGTGTTCTTGTACGGTGGGTACAAGTTAGGGGAAACCATGTTAAATAAAACTGTTCTAAGCGCGGCGATAGCGACGGCGCTCTCTTTTTCTGCATTTGCTGATCAAAATGTTGAACATATCACTGTAACTGCCAATAAATTTGAACAACCTCTAGAAAGCGCGTTGTCTGCCATTACGGTTATAGATCGTACTGAAATTGAAAAAACCAATGTTCAAGATATCGTATCACTACTCGATAATATCGCTGGTATTCAAGCGGTTAGAAACGGTGGTTTTGGTCAAAGTGTGAGTTTATTCCTACGCGGTAATGACGCTAAGCATACGCTAGTGTTAATCGATGGGGTTCGAGTGACGGATGCAAATTCCGGTGATAATTCGCTCACTAATTTACCGCTTAATAGCATCGAAAGAATTGAGATCATTCGTGGTGCCAAAGCTGCGATTTATGGTTCAGATGCGATTGCTGGCGTGATTAATATTATTAGTCGCGAAGGGAATAACAATACTATCGCGCTTACGACAGGGAGTAACAATTACTCCAAGACCGAAGCGACGGTGAATTACAAAAAAGACAAGTTTAGTATTGCAGCTAATGCGGGTTACACTCATACCGATGGCTATGATGTGATTGAGAAAGACCCTGAGGCTGCTATCACAAAAAACCATGACCGTGATGGATATTATAACGGTAATGTCGGTTTAAATGTGCAGTATGGTGATGAAGAAAGCGGCATTTTTAGCTTGCGTTCACAGTACAGTGAAGGAGAGGGGGAGTATGACTCTTTTGGTAGTGATGCTTACCGTTTTCATAACTACACTAATAAGTTGGCGTGGAAAAGACGTACTGACAAGTTTAGCCAAAGTGCGTCATACAGCTTAGGCAAGGAACAAAATGTTCAAATCGGTAATAGTGCTGACGATAATGCTTATGTCACTAAACGCAGCCAATTTGAATATCAATCGCAATATAGTTTAACTGAAGCTTTGATCTTCACAGGTAACTTTACCTTTCTAAATGAAGATGTTGGTGATTCTACCGCCTCTTTTTCAGAGTCTGAGCGTGATAACTTATCTTTAGCGCTTGGTGGGTTTTACAACGATGAAAATTGGCTGGCAGAGGTCGTACTGAGAACGGATGATTATGATTTTCATGGTCGTGCAAACACCTACACGATTGCCGTAGGCAAGCAAATCATGGATGGCCTGAGTGTTAAGTTGAATCATGGTACTGCCTTTAGAGCACCTTCTTTATCACAGGCATTTGTGATTGATAGCCCTTACTATTTACCTAACCCAGATATTAAGCCGGAAGAAGCTACGAATAACGAAATTATTGTCACATGGAGCGGTGAGAACTTCCGCGTGGAAGCTGCGGTATATGATAACCGTATTACCGATAAAATCGTTTATCAGCAAAATGATAAATGGAAATACGTCCCTTACAATATTCAACGTGCTGACTTTGAAGGTGCTGACCTTTCAATTGAAATTGAAGATAACTTTGGTATCGAACATACGGTAAATGTGAGCTATGTGAGTGCTAAAGATGCTGAAACCGACAAGCAATTGCAGCGCAGAGCGAGACGTACCTTAACTTATTCAGTCAGCAAAGAGTGGGAAAATGTCGACGCAACACTGACCTTAGTCCATAGAGGTAATCGCGACGATAAAGTATGGGGAGCTGAAGGTGCATATACAGTGACTTTACCGTCATATACGCTGTTTAACTTAGCTGCTAACTATACGTTTTTCGACGGATTCAAGTTAAATGGCCGAATTGAAAACTTAACCGACAAGCGTTATTTCAATGCCACAGCGGGCGAAGCAAAAGACGGCTCTTTACTGGGCTATAAGCCACTAGGTAGACAAGCCTACGTTGGTGTGAGCTACAGCTTCTAATACGTTAAGTGCTTTTTAATACCCAGAGTGATCCATCTAGAGTAATGGATCACTTTTCTTCTTTATCATTTAGTTACATTACATTGTAATGGTGTTCTGTCTTATATGTGGTTGATAATAAAATTTATTTGTATTATTACTACTTTAAAGAAAAGAACATTAAGTCACTATTATTTGGGTTACGCACGCTAGAGATTGTCACGTCAGCGCAAGTCTCAATACCTGAAAACCAGCTTGAACCTCAATTTTCAACACAATCAATGGCGGGCGATTTCGCTTGGTTTAACGCGCCATCGTAAACCTGTAGTCGGCTTGAAGCATGATGTACGATCGTCACTCTGGCAACGAATACTAACGTCTATATCTGTGCCTGTGATAGATACCTTGACTTCGGGGATTTTTGACAAGCTTTATACTGAATTTAAGTAGTAAGCCGAATGCAATTTATTGCACTCGGTAAACAAGTTTAGTGTTTTAAATTTGCCGCAAAATAGCTTTCAAATTTTGCAATTTTAGGGGCAATCATCACGCTGCAATAGCCTTGATTTGGGTTTTCAGTGTAATAATCTTGGTGATAGTGCTCAGCAGGATAAAACTCAGGCGCAGGGCTAACCTCAGTCACTATTTTTTCACTCAACTGGCTTTGAAGCTGCACAATACAGTCTTGAGTTTGCTGCTGTTGCTGCTGGTCATGATAAAACACCACACTGCGATACTGAGTACCAATGTCGTTACCTTGGCGATTCAACTGCGTTGGGTCATGTAGGGTAAAAAACATATTAAGCAAAGTATCAAAACTGACAATATCGGCATCAAATTGCAGTTGGACTACCTCAGCATGGCCACTGTCTCCCCGACATATCATTTGATAGGTGGGATTATCTGTGTGGCCACCTGCGTAACCTGATTGCACTGACTCAACGCCATTGACGCGGCGAAATGCCGCATCAATACACCAAAAGCAACCACCACCAAAAGTTGCGGTTTGTAAATTTGCCATTATACCTCCTGCTCAGGATGTTGTTTCGACTGCTCCTCAAGACGTTTTGTTGTCTCTTCTGGAGATTGCGTCTTCTTAGCTAGTAAAGTATAGGCGGTTGGGATAACAAACAAGGTTAAAATGGTGGCAACACTGACACCGGCAAAAATCACGACACCGATCACCATGCGGCTTTCGAACCCAGGGCCTGTTGCAAACACAAGTGGGATAGAGCTCATCACGGTTGTTAGCGAGGTCATAATAATAGGTCTTAATCGCTGCGCAGCAGCATCAACAATGGCTTGTTCGAAGGCAATGCCTTTGTCACGCAATTGGTTAGCAAATTCCACGATTAAGATACCATTTTTGGCGCTAAGGCCAATCAACATGACAATACCAATTTGGCTATAAATGTTTAGCGTGCTGTCGGTGATAAATAATCCATACATCGCACCGACTAAGCCCAGCGGTACGGTGAGCATGATAACCAGTGGATGGACAAAGCTTTCAAACTGTGCGGCTAATACTAAGAAAGTAACGGTGAGCGCCAGAATAAACACATAGGTCATCGCTGATGCGCCTTCATAAAACAGCTGTGACTCGCCTTTGTAGTCGATGGCACCGTCGATATCATTCTCTTCGGCGGCAACTTTATTTAAAAAGTCGAGCGCTTGTTCTAGTGTGTAGTCGCCTGCGAGGTTTGCCGTGATAGTGATTGCGCGCATACGGTTGTAGCGGTTTAATCGAGAAGCTGTGGCTTCTTCTTTTATGGTGATTAAACTGTCTAACGGCACGAGCTCATTGCTACGAGACTTCACATAAATATCAGAAATATTATCTGGAGCAGAAAAGTCGGCTTTGGTGCCTTTTAAGATCACATCGTATTCTTCACCGCGGTCAATAAAGGTGGTAACACGGCGTTGTCCGAGCATGGTTTCTAGCGTTTGGCCAATAGCACTCACCGACACGCCTAGGTCTGCGGCTTTGGTTTTATCAATGCTTATCAAAAACTGCGGGAAGGTTTCTTTGTAATCGTGATCAAGACGAACCAGCCCTTTATTTTCACGTGCGCGTTCTAGAATGCGATCGCGCCATGCAGCCAACTCGTCATAGTCGTTGCCTTGCAGTACAAACTCAATGGGGCGTGAGTTACCGCCGCTGCCAATACCACGGCGCATAATAGCAAAAGCGCGAATATCTGTAACATCTTGCATTTTACCGCTGATCTCATCCATGACTTCCCAAGTAGAGCGTTTACGTTCATCCCAGTCTGGCATGCCGATAATAGCAACACCACCTTGACCACCCCAGCCAGGCACGCGAATAAGCACGCGACTAAGTTCCTCTGAGTCTACATAAGGAAGCAGTCGCTCTTCAATTTTTGCCATATTTTGCGAGTTGTTTTCGTAGCTTGCCCCTTCAGGGCCATTCATCATAACGAAGAAAGTACCACGGTCTTCTTTTGGCGTCAGTTCTGACGGGATCTGTTTAAACAGACTGTAACTGGTGAAACCGGCCAGTGCCAACATCACAATCAAGCTGTATTTACGCGATAAGTTGTCTTGTAAAACACGGCGATAGCCTTGTTCTAGTCGAGTAAATTGACGGTCCATCCACTGACTAAAGCGGTTTTCTTTATTGCTAGGCTTTAATACTTTTGAGCAAAGGGCAGGAGACAAGGTCAACGCGGTAATGCTGGAGAACAGCACCGCGGCACTTACTGCAAAGGCAAACTCGGTAAATAGGGCACCAATACGACCATCCATAAAGACTAAGGGAATAAATACGGCAACCAAAACCAGCGTTGTTGCAATGATGGCAAAGCCTACTTCACGCGCGCCACGGTACGCTGCCAATAACTTGGGTTCGCCAAGTTCGATGCGGCGGTAGATATTTTCTAGCATCACAATGGCGTCATCGACCACAAGGCCGATGGCAAGCACGAGCGCAAGCAGCGTCAGCAAGTTGATGGAATATCCCATAGCCAGTAAGAACATAAAGGTTGCAACTAAGGCAACTGGCACGGTAACAGCGGGGATCAGGGTAGCGCGGATATTACCAAGGAAGATGTAGATAACGAGTACCACCAACGCCATGGCAATCGCAAGTGTGCTGTATACTTCAACGATGGACTCACGGATAAAAATAGAAGAATCGTAGCTGTCTTCTATGGTAGTGCCCTGAGGCAGGTTGCGTTTTATTTTTTCAAGTTCTTTACGGGCGTTGTCGACCACTTCTAGCGTATTGGCTTTAGCTTGCTTTACAACACCAAGGCCAATCATATTTTTACCATTACCACGGAAGGTACTTTCGTCGTCAGCGGCTTCAAGTACCACCTGCGCGACTTCACCAAGTCGTACCAAATAGCCTTGTTCGCCACGCTTAATCACTAGGTTGTCAAAGTCTTCTTGGGTCTTATAGCTTCTGGCAATACGCACAGAAAAATCACGGTCAACAGATTCTATTTCGCCAGCGGGTAACTCGACGTTTTCTCTGCGTAGCACTTGTTCAATATCACTGCTTGTGATTCCACGAGCGGCCATCGCCTTTCGGTCTAGCCAAATCTTCATGGCGTATTGACGTTCACCGCCAATACGTACATTCGATACGCCATCAACAACCGCCAGACGGTCAACGATAAAGCGCTGGGCGTAGTCTGAAAGCTGCAAGGTATCCATGGTTTCGCTGTTGAGTACAAACCAAGCGATAGGGCTTTCGTCGCTGTTTGATTTTGATACTTCAGGCGGCCTGACTTGCTCTGGTAATCTATCTAGTGCACGAGAAACACGCTCTCGTACATCATTTGCAGCAGCGTCGATATCACGATCGATATTAAATTCGATAGTGATATTGGAGCTACCGTTGCGGCTACTAGAATTGATACTTTTAATACCTTCGATCCCCGAAATTCGGTTTTCTAGTACTTGGGTGATCTTGGTTTCTACCACCTCAGCTGATGCGCCTGTGTAGTTAGTACTTACGCTCACTATCGGGGTTTCAATATGCGGATATTCGCGCAGCGGTAGCATAGTAAATGCCACTAAGCCAAAGGTCAGCAGCAGTAAGTTAATTACGATCGCGAAGATCGGGCGCTTTACCGCCGTATCAGTGATTCTCACGTCGCCTTACCCCTTTACTTCAACTTTTGAACCTGAACGGATCTTCAGGGTGCCTTCCGTGATCACTTGTTGTCCTTCTGTAAGCCCTTCGTCGATAGCCACCCAGCCGCTAAAGCGAGTTTGCAGGTGTACTTCACGTTGCTGTGCTTTACCTTGGTCGTCAATGACAAATACAAAATGCTTATCTTGTCTTGGAATGATGCTTTTTTCTGGCACCACAAGGGCTTGCAAATGAGCCAGTTCAAGCCCTATATGTAGCAGCATACCGGGGCGGAGTTTATGGTCTAGATTGGTGAAACTTGCAGTCACTCGTACCGAGCGCGTTTGTTCATTAATACGCGGGTCAATATGGGAGACCTTACCGGTAAAGAGTTGCTCTGGGTAAGCTTCGCTTTGTGCATTCACTTGCATACCAAGTTGTAGTTGCGCTAGGTATTTTTCTGGTACCTGAAAATCTACTTTAATGATGCTAATGTCATCGAGTGTGGTGATCACAGTGTTATTATTTACGAAGCTGCCAATGGAGACATTTCGAGTACCCAGTAATCCATTGAATGGCGCATAAATGGTCATCTCAGCGAGTTTTGTTTTGGTGGCTTCTAATTGTGCTGTTAAAGTATCTACCTTTGCTGATTGCGCTTCTAGTTGGGAGCGAGCTGCTGATTGAGTTTTTGCAAGGTCTTTAAGGCGGTTTAGCTGTCTAATTTCTTCTTTTAGCGTCACTTTCAGCGCTTCGATATCGAGCTTCTCTTCAGCATCACGCAACTGGACTAGCTTATCGCCTTTTTTTACTACGTCTCCGTCATCGAAATATAGGGCTGACACATAGTCGCTTTGGGCGCTACTCACGTTGATTGCTTGATTTGCTCTGGCGGAACCAATAGAGTGAACTGCAATAATACGTTCCTCTTTGGTTACGGTATGAGCTTGAACGGAGGTTACAGGGGCCGAGTTGCCACTCATTTTGCCTTCCGAGGCAGGTAAATATAAATAGCCGCTAATGACGACTAGCACTACAATGATAAAAGGAAACAGTGCTTTTCCTGATTGATGACGCATAAAAGTGACCCAGATTATAATTTGTCTCTAGTTTACAAAATTAAAGGCTAACAAAGTCGACGGCATATCCTGTAAATTTGTGCATTAAACGAAAATGTAATTCAATTTAAGTGTTTGTACCTAAATTAAATATTATGAAACACAGTCATTCATGTAAACGATGCATCACAATACGTAAATTAGTCGCATGGACGATCATCATGTACATCTTCTATGTCTGGTATACCCATGCTTGAAGCAAAACTACGTGCAACCGCAGACCGCAATGGCGTTGAATTGATGTTGGTTGGTGCAATTGGATTGATTATTATCATGCTTTTTGTCAACTTGCGTGGTACAGCTATTACTATTGTAGAAATATTTCTTGCCAGCGCCATGTTAGTGGCTATTTTTGTTGGCTTCCTCAAAAGTCAGCAACCATACTTTAGTTTATACTTTACAGAACAAGAATTTAGGTATGTGCATAAATATGGAGCTTGGCCGCTATCCATTGTAAACTTCCACTCCAGCGGCATTCCCAAAGTTCAACAAGGTGTTGAAACACTTGAGTTAAATGCAGTTGGTATTAAACTTAATGATATTGATGCGTTTTTATTAAATTTAACGCCTCGACTTGCGGGTAAATTATTGATCGAGCAGCGGCATATTTTTTTACAAGCTGTTAAAATGCATTGCGAAAATGGCAACTGCCCATCGGAATGGTTGATAGAAGAAACCGTTTTTCGCTCCAAGGCGGGAAAAGAATATACTGGTTTAATGGCAATGTTTGCAAACCGGATGGATAATTTAAAGACAGTGACGGGATATGATTTATTGATCCCCGCGACTGCCTTAGACAGGGATATTTGGCAATTTTCAGTCATGTTAAACCGCTGGAAACTTAACCCTAAAGAGGTGGTAAAAGCATTGTTAGAAGAACAAACCACCTACTGAAGATGTAACAGGATACACCAATATGAGCTTAGAAACGGCCTATATTAAAAGTGGGCGTAATACCATTATTCACAAAGAGAAGAAGTTAGATCTTGTGATTGTAAATGGTGAAGCACACCCAAAAATCAAGGTGACTGCAAACGGCTTGGTGCCTTTTAAGGAAGAGCTGCCGAGAAATCGAAGAGAGGCTAAAGAGCGTTATTTAGAAGTCGTCCACGTTTCGAGTATTGATGTATTTGGTGAAGTAAAGCGGTTGTTGTTTATTCAGGCATTAGACGGCCGAGAATACAAAATAGATTACAGTAAAGTTGGCACTAAGTTGTTCGTGCGAATACACCAAGAGAGTTATCTATAATTCATAAGGAATAATATGAATGCATTCAAGGGAAGTTGGGTTGTACTTGCGCTATTATTAACGGGTTGTGGCGGAGGCTCTGGGAGTGATGAACCGAGTCAAGTCAGTGCGTCGGTTAATGCGGGTGCTGATATCCAAGTAACTGAAAAAACAGAAGTCACCTTGAATGCTCAAGCATCACCTGCAGGTGGTACTTTTAACTGGCAAGTAATCTCTGGTGCAAACGTCAGTGAATTTCCAATCACTGAGCAACAAGCCGCTTTTGTTGCGCCGGATATCAAAGCCGATGTCAATTTACTTATTCAGGTTGACTATGTTGCGCCAGATGGCAGTCTTGCAAGCGACCAAGTGACGGTTGCTATCAAATCTAACAATCAATTACCTATACCTAGTATCAGCCAAAGTGCACCAGAAACACTGCCTGCTAAATATAAAGATACTATTGTCCTCAGTGGCGCAGGCTCTTCCGATCCAGACGAAAATGGCCAAGTGGTTGCTTATCAATGGCAGCAAATAAGTGGTCCCACAACAATACAGCCAACGGGCTTGAATACTGCTACTTTATCTTTTGTCCATCCGTTATTGGCTGGTGCTCAGGCGTCAATTTGGCAGTTGACGGTTACTGATGATGAAGGCGGACAAGCCAGTACCCAGTTTACCCTCGGACTACTTGCGAATTCGGATGTGGTAGTGGCAGATGCTGGGGGCGATCAGCAAGTGCAAGAGTTTGATAAGGTCACGCTTGATGGTTCAAACAGTGATACTGTATCTGGTCAGAAACAATGTGTATGGTGGCAGGTGACGTCAGGCTCTCAGATAGCGTTAAGTTCTACTACTGGGTGTTCAACAACCTTTAACGCACCAGATCAAAATATTTTGTCGCAAGTGGAATTTGAGCTGACCGTTACTGACTCGCAAAACCGCTCTGCTGCTGATACCGTGCGCATTGATATCGAGAAAAAGCCATTGGGTAAACTAAACGACAGTGGCCAAACCGCGTGTTTTAACAATACGGATGTGATCACCTGTAGCATGACGCAGTTTACGGCTCAAGATGCGCAGCGTGGGCGTGATTATTTTGCCACTCAGGTGGCGAAGGAAGGCAGTGGTCGAGCTGGATTTGACTTTACCAAACTAAATCGCTTTGCGGATGAGCTGCCTGATGACGCTACGGACTTTGCTTGCGTTCGTGATAACGTCACGGGACTTATTTGGGAAGTGAAAGAAGCAAGTTCGGGCACATTGCCAAATACTTCTTCTCGCAACGCACAAAATAGTTATACCTGGTATGTTGAGGTAGATGGAGCGATTGCCGAGGGGAGTGTGCAGGCCGCAGCAAATACAACCTGCCCGCAGGATAGTCACTGTGGTATTCAAGCTTTGATTGATGAAGTGAATAACCCCGCAGTTGGAGAGCAAAGTTACTGTGGTGGTAACAATTGGCGTTTACCAACATATATGGAACTACTTGGGCTACTAGATTACGGCAGTGCAAGCGCTGCGGTGATAGATGAGGCGCTTTTCCTTAACTTACCTAGCACAACAACACTTGGTCATCGCTATTACTGGACCTTGCAGTCGAGTTTAGATGGGACTGGTGGCACGCTGAGAAGGGCTTATGTTATCGACATGGATACGGGCAATGATTTTGCAGTAGAAAAGTCTAGCAGCGCATTTGTTAGGTTGGTTAGGAATCCTTAGGGAGCGTGGTATGAAAATTATTGCAACTATACTATTTACTCTGTCATTCACGGCTGTTTGCCAAGCGCAAACTTGCGTTGGTACCGGCTCCAATACCAGCCGCTATACGATAAACAACGACGGTACAGTGCAGGATAGCCAAACCGGATTAATGTGGCAGCGCTGCAACTTTGGGCAAAGTTATAACGCGACTTCTCAAAGCTGTGAAGACAATGCTCAGCAACTTACTTGGCAGCAGGCATTGGCGGTTGCCAACGAAGACCAATTTGCAGGGTTTACAGACTGGCAAGTGCCTAACGTTAAAGAACTTGCCAGTATTGTGTATCACGAGTGTGTGACTCCAGCGATAAACATAACGGTATTTCCAACGACCAAAAGTAATAATTATTGGTCGGCAACGACCCAAACTAACCAACCCCAGTTTGCTTGGGTGTATCAGTTTGCTGATGGTAAAAATAATCCAACCATTAAAACTGCGGATGCCTTTGTCAGGTTAGTGAGATACTATCAATAGCCCTTATTAGTGATATTGCTACTGCCTTTGATGCTAACGCCTATGGCTCTCTAGCATTGCCAAGTCAGACATAGCTTGTTACTTTCATCCGTCTAAAATGGCTTTGGGATTGTTTGATCTTTTGGTACTCTCCTGAAACACCCCTTTCCCGTCTTATATTCTGCACACAGGAGGCCATATGAATCGATTACTCAGCGCGATAGCCTTGTCTTGTGCCGTATTGACGTCTTCCGTACATGCAAAAAATAAGTGTGATGTTGAACTTGGACATGGCCTTATCATCACAGACAACGAAATTCGTATCGTTGATGATGGTCAGACTCGAATCCAAATCAACAATGATAGTCAGCTTTTTATTTTAGGCCGCTGGATTGAGTTAGATCAGGAAGGGGAGAAAGTTGTGCGCGAGTATTCTATAGGAATACGGGATACCGTTCCTGAGCTGGTTAATCTGGCGACCGATGGCGTAAACCTTGGGTTGAGTGCGATTGAGCAAGTGGTTGAGGGGATGTCTGACAAAGAACCTGAAGTGCTCAAAACGCAGTTGCAATACGTTGAACGCGCGCTGATGGATAAGTTTAAGCGTGGAGATGATTTCTTTTTTATCGCACCACAATCACTTTCTAAAATTGATGATTTTTTTACTAAAGAGATCAGCCAAAAAATTCACTCAGCTGTTCATGGTTCGTTGGGCTCTATTTTAGTCTCTTTGGGGGATGCGTTTAAATCTCGTGAAGGGAATATCGAAGATCGCATTAACGATATGGGGCAACGCATGGAGATTATTTCGAAAGAGATAGATAAATCGTTGCAGAAAAAAGCCCATCAATTAGAAGAAAAAGCGGCAGAATATTGCGAGTGCTTAAACACCTTAGATCAAACGGAAGAAAAACTACAGCGCATTGTACCTGAGCTAGTTGCTTACGATCTTGTTCAGATCCGCTCATAATCCATAGCAACGTTTGGCATTGTCTCGGCTGAGTTTATGCCAAGTTGATGATATGCCTACTATTTCTAAGTAATCCTGCCATATTTGCCAATAGCTTTTTTGCATAAGAGAAACCGGATAATTCGAACCTAGCATTAGGCTCTCTTCTCCCACATGTGTGATTAAGTGTGTAAGCCACTCAGTGAGTGTCAGTGGGCTTGCTAACATCTCGTGGCCAGAGCACTTGATCATGACATTGTTAAGCGCTCCAATGCGCCTTAATATATCTGTACAAGGGCTGGTGGCGTCAATAAACCCTGCATGGTTAAATACGATTTTAAGGTCAGCTTCTTGTTCTGCAAGTTGTAATAAAAGGTCGACTTTTTCGCTTTGTGTAAATTCTAATTGCGCCTCAAAATGTAGTCCATGCTCGGCAAGACAGGTGAGATTTTCGAGCACAAAAGGCGCGGATAAACGTTGGCTGTCACTGCCCTCGGTGATGTCTCTTATCGCCACGAGATGAGGGTGTGCTAAATGCGCTATGGCTGCGCTAAATTGCTCAGGCGTCGCGTTAATAGGGGCGTAGCCGACGGCTTTAAAAGGAAAGCTGCCTAGTTCCTGAGTTAACCAATGTAATTCGTTGATGGGATTTTGATTATCAAAACCGGCTTCCACATGCACTAAGGCTTCGAGTGTAAATTGTGAATGGTGGGGAAGACTAGCAAGGGTATGGGTCTGTCTTATTTTTTCCAGATTAGGCCAAGCGGGTGGGTTGTGCTTGAGCCAAGAATATTGTCCTAACGTTAAATCGAAAAAGTGTAGGTGGCTATCAATAATTCTCAGACTCATCACGCATTCCTTTTTTACTGTGCGGTATAACCGCCATCAATGCTTTGTAGGCTACCTGTGATAAAACTCGCATCCTCACTTAGCAAGAAAGCGACCAGCGCAGCAACCTCTTGCGGTTGCCCTAATCTACCCAATGGTTGCAACTGGGCTTCTTCTGCAACGATTTCAGCTTTATCAGCGCCGCTGCGCGCGCAGTAACTATCAATGGCATGATGGAATAACGGAGTTTCAATTGTGCCAGGGCACACTGCATTCGCGCGAATGTTAAATTTGGCGTAATCCAATGCTGTGGTTTTCGCCATCGAAGCAAGCGCACATTTAGACAAGTTATAAGCGAAGGAGTTAGGTTTACCAATAACTGCCTGATCCGAAGACATCAATACGATGCTACCGCTACCTTGTGATTTCATGCTTGGTAATACGGCTTGAATGGCAGCGTAAGCGCCTTTCACATTCAATGCAAAAAGGGCGTCAAGTGTGGCTTCGTCGGTATCTTCGATTGTTGCACTCAGATGTTTCCCCGCGTTTGAAACGAGTGCATCTATTTGCCCTGTTTCTGCAACTATATCTGCAATTGTTGCTTTTACATCGGCGACTTTACTGACGTCACAATGGCGAAAAATCCCTTGTTCACTGGGCTGAATATCGAGGTTATAAACGCTGTATTGTTGCGATAGCAGCTTGTTGACAATGGCGGCGCCAATGCCAAAGCTGCCACCGGTAACGATGGCAACTTGGTTCATCATTAGTGTCCGCAGCCGCCAGCAGCGTGTACGTGACCATGTGAAATTTCTTCTGCGGTTGCTTCGCGTACAGAAAGGATCTCAACATCAAACGTTAGCGTTTTGCCTGCGAATGGGTGGTTTAAGTCACAATCCGCATTGAAGCGTCCTACTTTTACTACCTTAACCTGATGACGACCTTGGTTTGAATCGACAATAGCAGTCATGCCTGGCTTCCAAACTTTGCTGTCACCAAGACCTTGAAGGTGCTTAATAGGAATGCGCTGTACTAGACCTTCTTGATATTCGCCATAAGCTTGCTCTGGCGTTAGGGTTACCGTAAAGCTATCGCCACCGGTTTTACCTTCAAGTTCACTTTCAAGACCTGGTAGCATGCCTTCAGTACCGTGTAGGTAGTTTAGTGGCTCGCCTTCTTTGCTTGATTCGATTTGGCTGTCACCTTCGTGAAGTGTGTAGTGAAACTCTACCACTGTGTTCTTTGCAATTTGCATAAGTAAACCTTAAATAAATAGTGTTCGGTGACGCCATTTAGCATCCACCTGTAAAGCGTGTAGTTTACGTGAGTGCGCTTCTTGGACGCAAGTCTATCCCTTTAATTTGGGCTCTCACTTTGCTTTGGCTTGCCATGGCGCAGTATTGATTGGAGCGCTTCAATGCTAGAGATTGAGGAGCTTGCTGGTTGAGTCTTATTGCTTTTTGGTGCAGCAGGAGCTGGTAAAAACACCATTAACACTTTGCCAGGTTTTAATAGACTCTGTGCCGTGAGTGAATTCCAATTTAATAAATCTTTTACCGCGACCTTGTAGTGACGGCTGATGGTCCACAATGACTCGCCTTGTTTTATGGTGTGGTGATGTTCCACTTGAGGCATGGGCTTGGCTTTTATTTCTTTAATATAAGGGCTTACGTCATAGTCGATGAGTAAGTCTAACTGCTCATTACTCTCGGAAACTAATAGCTTTTCGCCAACTCGGATCAAATCAGAGCGCTTATTGTTCAGCGCTTTTAGTGCACTAACACTCATCCCTGCATTTAATGCGATGCGGTAGAGTGTGTCGTTAGCTTTGACTGTGTAGCCTTGGCTGAAGTTTTCCCTGAAAAATGCACTTTTCAATAATGCTTGCTCGGATAATGGTAATAACACTTTGTGCGGACCGTTTGGAGAGCTTCTATGTTTTAAGATCCCTTGATTGAGTGCGTATAGTTGACGCTTTTTGATACCACTGAGTTTAGCCAGTTGGTTGACGTCAAATTGCTGGCCAATATCAAGTATCGAGGTAGTGGCCTTGTTGGGCAAACTTGGTATCTTAAAACCCTTGGGTGAGGTTTTTAGTAAGTGACTGAGCGCTAAGAGTTTGGGCACGTAGTCTGCGGTTTCTTTTGGTAATGTTAAGTGCCAAAAGTGGGTCGACTTTCCTGCTTTTCTATTTTTTGCGATGGCCTTTTTGACGCGCCCTTCACCACTATTGTAGGCTGCAAGCGCGTGAAGCCAGTCGCCATCAAAGCGTTCATGCAAATACAGCAAATAATCAAGCGCGGCGTCAGTCGATGCTAACACATCCTGTCGACCGTCATACCATTCGTCTTTCTTGATGCCGAAATGGTAGGCAGTGGCATCCACTAGTTGCCAAACTCCAACAGCATTTTGTTGCGATTTGGCCTTTGGTCTAAAGTCACTTTCGACAAAAGGAAGTAATGCGATTTCAATAGGAAGACCTTTGCGCTCTACCTTTTTTACTACGTGATAAAAGTAGGGGGCGGCGCGCTTATTTACCACATTGAGATAATTAGGCTGTGATAAATACCATTTTATGCGCTTATCAAGCCTTGGGTGAGATGCAGTATTAAAACTGAGCTTTTGGCGTATGTGTTGCCATAAATCATCGTCTCTGAGGGGGGCTTTAACGGTAGTGATTTTGGGAGGTTCTACCTCAACGATAGCAGGAGACGTGACTGGCTTTTCTACGGGCACTTGAGTGAGAGCCGACAAAATGGCTTGCCTGCTCACCTGTGGACTGCTACTGCTTTTACACCCAGAGAGCATGGTTAATAATATTAACCCGCTTAGCTGTATTAATACTCTGTTCATCCTTTAACTATACCGAGAGGTTAAGTTTTATTCAAAATTTCTTTGCTGCTGAAAGTGTTGCCACTGTAATAACGCGCGTTGCTGCATGTGTTTATTTGGATATAGAATGCTTATCTTTTCAACCACTTGCTGAGTATCTTGTAACGCTAATAAAGCCAAAAATTGTGCTGGAGTGGCCAGCATTTCAGGACGGTAGGGTTTTCCTGTTGCTGGTAATATCCAATCGAGTGCATAGCGATTAAAGTGAATAATCGCTTGTTGCCACTGTGTAGTATGCGGTAAATGCGCAAGTGGGATCTGATCCACGCTATAACCTGCTATCAAGCCTTGATATTTTGGCAGATAAACACTGATGTCATGACCGCTAAAGCCCGTGACTTGAGTAAGCTCAACCACTACACCTCCTAGCTCCACGGTTTTAGGCGCGTTATCAATGGCTTTACTTGATGGCGCTTGTGTGGCGAGCTTGGACCACGTTGCAATTCTACTTTTTGCCAGTGCAAGTTTGGCTTGCCATTTCGGCCGTTCACTCGGTTCTAGAGACGCGATACGATTTTCACTAAGCATGACGCTTTGGTTAAAAAGCTCAAGCTGTGAGTGAAAGGCCCTCGTCAATGCGTTGGCTGATGTTGCCGTTGGGCTTAGCCATTGTAAATTTGGATAAGCATGCTTGAGTAGCACTATGCTGGTGTCTTGTTTGATATCGGCATGCAAAGAGATTACGTAACAAAGCGGAACGGTGAGGCGCTTTTCTAATTCGTGGATCAAGGCCTCTGTGGTGACAAGGTCGCCATGTATGGATGCCAGTAGCGCGCACTGCTTGCCGATAACTAAAGCTTGGTTGGGCTGTAAAGCGCTATCTTTTCCTTTGATAAAATAAACCGCGTCATTGATTTTATGGAACTGATTAGCATTGGCGGCAGTACTTTGAAAACTCGCCGCCANGACCCCAAACTAGAGAGATACTACGTAAGATAGGTTTGCTCCAGTATGTCGGCATTATTCGCCTGCAGGCAGCACTAACTTGTCGATGAGCGTGGAAACGAACTCTGCATCTTGCTGTTGCTTTGCTTCCAATGCTTGTAAATCATGACAAAGGTGTAAGGCTGCGAGTAGTAACGCATTGTGATCATTGCGAACGGTTGAGCGTTTACGCATTTCTTCTACACGTCGGTCTAAAAGCGCTACGGCGTTATGCAGCGCTTCTTCTTGATCTGGCGCACATGCAAATTGATGTGACTTGCCAAGTAACGTCACTGTTACTTGGTTATTCTGCTCAGACATTAGCTAGCCTGTTGAGTTTGCAACTTATCAAGTAGGCCAGATAAAGATGAACTAAATTCTTTTTGCTTTTCTTCGCTTTCTAGCATTTCAAGCTGTAGGGTTTCATTTTCATCGATGAGTTTTTGATTTTGTTCTTTCAGTGCTGAAACTTCCGTTTTTAACTGGTTATTTTGGCTCAAAAGTTGGTCAATCAACTGGTCGAGTTTTTGGAGATCTTGGTTATTCATTAATGCGCTCATATGACTGTGATTTGTCATGCAAATGTAAAACAAAGCGGCTAAGGATGCTAGTGTTTACGCGACTTTCTGCTGATTTTTCTCAACTTTTAAGAGATAATGCCGATATTGGAATATTTTGTTCAGAAGTGATTCAGTCTAAAGTTAAAAATTGATGAATCATTGCTCAAATTTAGCTCAGGTTTATTTACCTGTGTTGTTATTATTTTTATCAAGGCGGGGTTATGCTCAGTTACCGACATTCTTTTCATGCAGGAAACCCTGCCGATGTGATCAAACATTTAGTATTAGCAGAAGCTTTGTCATACATGGCTAAAAAAGATAAGCCATACGATTACGTGGATACGCACTCTGGCGCTGGTTTTTTCGAGCTAGCGAGCAGTGATGCACAAAAAACTCAGGAATATCTGCAAGGCATCGCTAAGCTTTGGAATTATTCAGGACCCGTGTCGGCAATTAGCGATTATGTGGCACTAATCAAGTCTTTTAACGAAGGCGATAAACTAAGCCATTATCCCGGTTCCCCTAAGGTGGCAGAGCACTTCTTGCGTCGTCAGGATAACGGCTGGTTTTTTGAGCTACATCCAAAAGATCTTGAGCTGTTAAAGCAAAATACGGCACATAAAAAGTCACTACGCGTCACTGGGAGTGATGGTTTTAAAGGGCTATTAGGATTGGTGCCTCCGGCTTCACGTAGAGCCTGTGTGCTAATGGATCCTCCTTATGAAATCAAATCCGATTATGATGTTGCGGTCAAAAGCATTATAAAAGCGCACAAAAAGTTTGATTCCGGCGTCTATATGATCTGGTATCCCGTTGTTGACCGTGAACGCATTGATGCAATGGAGTCGAGCCTGATTGAATCTGGAGTGCGTAATATTCAAGTGTTTGAACTTGCCACCCGCGCAGATACCCAAGAACGAGGCATGACGGCTTCAGGAATGATGGTGATCAATCCGCCTTGGACCTTAAAGAAAACTATGGATAAAGTGTTGCCTGAGCTGGTTTCGTTATTGGCTGAGGGTGATGGTGCGTTTTATCGCAGCATTCAATTAGTAGAAGAATAGTAAAAATAAACTGCTAAGCTATCTAGGGCCTGTTTACCTTTCAAGTTTGTTCTTGCAGCAGTTTGATTGGTATTTGTACAAGGCAGAGCCTGCGTAGCATAGTTATTCTATGTGAGTCAGGCGATAACACAGTAGAAATGCTAATCAAGCGCTGCCCTTTGGGTTCACCTGAGTGCGCTTTGTTCATTGTTGCTCAACTTTTGCCTAGATTACTAGGCGGCAAGTCGAGCGTCGCGACCAAAACACACTCAGGAGAACAAAAATCAAACAGCAAAGATCAACAGGCCCTAGTCGATAAAGTATTGAAGAGACTTAGCAGTTTATCTTAGGGCGTCGTTATTTCTTAACAAACTTTGTTAAAATAACGATGTTTTGACCTTCTACACGGCCTTCAATATGCTCTGGGTTTGAAGGCGAGAGGCGAATGTTACGTACCGCAGTGCCGCGTTTTGCAACTAGGCTACTACCTTTAACATCCAAGTCTTTAATCAAGGTCACTGTGTCACCAGCGCTCAGCTTCACCCCGTTACTGTCTAGGTGAACAAGGTCGTCATCCTCTGCAAGTGCTTGATCAGCCCATGCTCGAGTCTCATCTTCTAGATACAACATGTCCAATGCATCTTGAGCCCAGCCATTATCCGGCGCAAGGCGCTTAAGCATACGGTAGGCAACAACCTGAACAGCAGGAACTTGGCTCCACATACTATCGTTTAAACAGTGCCAATGGTTGGCTTCGATATCCTGTTGACCTTCAACCTGTGGTTTGCACTGGCTACAAAGATAAACACATTTGTCAGAATGCGCCTCGGCGACTGGTGGTACTTCGTATACTTCGAGACCATTCGTTGAGGTACATAGCTCACATTGATTGTTACTGCGCTCAGCAAGCGCGGCAGCGATAGTCATAATGATTTCCCAAGCTGTAAAAGCGCCATTATACCAAATGCGTCAATTGATGCTCAATTTATGGGAGGAATTTATGCGTATAACTTGATCTATCTTCAGAGCAGAGGTTATCTGCCACCTTTTGCGTGTATAGGTAATTGTGAAATATACTGTTGTTCTATTTTTTCGATTTCACCAGAGAGTTTAAGTTGTGCGATAGCTTGATTTATCCGCTTAAGCAATCCTTGATGCTTAGCTAACAGGCGTAGCTGCAACATCCCTTCTGAATGTAGTTGGTTGAAGCTAAATGCAATGCCAAGTTGTTCTGACCAATATAATGCGGGTAAATCGCCAATAATAATATGTTCAATCCGGCGCAAATTTAAGGCCAGCAGTAATTCTTTTTCGGATGCGAAATCAACCCGCTCGAATAGTTGGTCATCATGGTAGTAGTAGCCTCTCACTGTGCCAACTTCGATACCCGCTAGAGTTAATACAGGTGGTTGAGACTGGCGAGTAACGACGTACTCTTTAATAGGAAGGATAGGGTCTGAGTAGATAAATCTATCGTCTTGCTTTTGCTGCTCGTTCAGCCAATCTGGACTGATGATATCAAAATCAATTTGTTGCTTCTCTAAATAAAAATTGGTGCGCTTTGCTGGGAGAAGCAGGTTTTCGCCTTTAATCTTTGCTTTTACTAAAATGGCTTCCACCATTTCGGGCAGGATCCCAGGCGCATCTTCGCTGTGAGTAAAATAAGGGTAAAAGCTTCCCGAGCCACTTAAACTGTACTTTAAGTAGGGGACTTGCTCTGCCTTAGTCAAACCGGCAAAGGCAAATAACCAGACTATCAAAACTTGCTTCATGCACTCATCTTAGCTTAACTTTTCTTAGACAGGCAAGCCACTGGCATTCTGTGAATTAAAAGCCTACTCTTTATAAGGACTTAGTTTAATAAGTTGGTAACTTTTAGTTATAAGTGTTGTAAAATAGCGAAAATTTTTTATTGCTCGGCGCGTTACCATATTATACGCTCCGTGATACGTGGTTTCCTTTTACTTAGTAAAGGATACGAATGTTAATGAGTGGTCCGGTGACTGAAGTACGTAAATCAGCAGTGCAGTATATTGCACGACAGGCCATTTTACGGCCAGATCAAGAAGTCTTTGCCTATGAGTTGCTCTACAGAGACTCAGATAACAATGCTTTCCCAGTTGGGGTGAGCGATGGGCAAGCGACTGGGCGAATGTTTTTTAACTCCTTAATGTTTATCGGTGTAGACCGTTTGGCTGCGGGGCGGCTTGCCTTTATAAACCTATCCGACGAATCGTTACTGCAGGAGTTACCAAGCTTATTAGCGCCACAGAAAATAGTGGTGGAAATCGTTGAGCGTTCTAAAAATATTCCTTCACTGGTAAATACGGTGACTAAGTTAACAGAGAAAGGCTACCGATTTGCGCTAGATGACTACGACGGCACGTCAAAATGGGAGCCGTTGTTACCACTCATGGAATTCGTCAAAATTGAGGTTGATCAGCCAATTATAAAAACCAATATGGCGGTAAAAAAGCTCAAGCGTCAGTATCCAGATATTAAGGTTATTGTTGAGCGTATTGAAACAAAAGAAGAGTTCGAGATCATCAAATCATCTGGAGCAGACTTTTTTCAAGGTTTCTTTTTCGCCAAGCCTGAAATGCTCAACCATGGCAACGTAGAACCGTCGAAAATGGTGGTGTTTCAGCTGCTACAAGCAACAGCCAGAAAGTCTTTATGCTTCAAAGAAATACAAACTAGAGTAAGCAAAGATCTGAGTTTAACCACGCGATTGCTTAAACTTGCGAACGCGAAAGCAGGTGAAGACAGATTAGAAATTAAGTCTATCTCTCAGGCGGTTGTGTATTTAGGTGAAGATGCAATTAGGCAGTTTGTTAAAGTACTCGCGTTGAGCGAATTGGGTTCAGATAAACCCAGTGAGCTGACAAGAATGGGGTTAACTCGTGCTAAGTTTGTGGAAACATTTTTGCAGCCTGGGGGTGAAGAAATGGCAGAAACCGGCTATTTGCTTGGTCTTATATCCATCCTTGATGTGATCCTTGATGTGGATTTATCTGTGATTGCGGCTGAGTTTTCTCTCGATGATTCGCTTTCCAGCGCGTTACTGAGTTATCAAGGGTTGCTTGGTGGAGCGCTACGTTTAGCATTTGAAATTGAGCTCAACGACTGGCGAGAGGCAGAGCTTATTTTACAAGCCATTCGACCTGCAACACCGACCAATTACCTTTATGATATGGCACTTTCTAGCCGAGCCTACGCAGATGAAATCCTCTCTATTGTGGCAGGTGATGAACTGTAGTTCTCACCTGACAGTGTGAGAAGGTAAGTAACCTGAGTTGTGGATAATTAGCGTTTTTCTAGCAATCTACTTTAGCCCTAACTGCATTGAATTCTCTTCCAATAGCCAACGATTACTTATCCAAAGCTCAGGTTAAACTGAATACCTATTGTTTTTAAATAGTTTTGTTCTTGCTCTAAATCAGCTTGAAACAACGAATGTGACTCGAGCCACTCAGTTGCAATGTGAAGTATCAAAGCATTATCAACGGCTGTAATACTTAATTCGGGAAGTTGGTCTTGTTGGCGTTTTTGGTTTACTAAAACGCTGAGACGAAACACAGCCAAAACACGGTTAAAGTGTGTTAGTTCTTCGTCGATTAACTCTGTTAACTCTGGCATTTTTATCTTTTTTCGATAAAAGCGTAAAAGTGCACTTAGCCTTAATTGCTGGGCTTGAGTAAAGCCCGGAAGTTGACTGTGCCTGACAATATAAGCGCCGTGTTTATGCATGCCGGAAGAGTTAATGGCAAGCCCAACTTCGTGGAGTTTTGCTGCCCAACATAACATTTCGACATCATAAGGGGATAGTTGCCAGTGCTCTTTTAGTTGCGTGGTAAACAGCTTGATGGTTTCACAAATATTTTCGGCATGCTGCTTATCAATATTATAGTGATCGCTGAACGTGTTAATTGTGCGGGTACGAATATCAAACTCGTCGGTTTGATGCATTTCAAACAATAAACCTTCTCGCAATGCATATTCACTAAGGCGCATGCGCTCGAGCCCTAACTGTCTAAACAGTGCTATCAATACAGCAAGGCCGCCAGCAATACTGGTTTTTCGCTCTTCAGGTAGTGCTTTTAAGGAGACGTTATCTATGTGCCCTGCATCAATAAATAACTGCTTAATTTGCTCCAAAATAGGCAGGGTAATTTCATCGGTTTGAGTGAGTTCGTGAACCATGGCCGCAATCGCCTTAATAGTACCTGAAGTACCGATAACGGTATTCCAGCCTAGTCTTAAGTAGCCCGCGGTAATACTCTCAATTTGTTGCTCTGCTTTTATTTCTGCTTTTTTGAATCGCTTTGCAGATAGCTTACCGTCGGCAAAGTAGGCTTTTTGCATGGTCACGCAGCCCACATTGCGGCTACTTAACAGTTTGTGTGTAAGGTGCTGACCAATAACTAATTCTGTGCTGCCTCCACCAATGTCGATAACCAAGCGGTTATGACTGTCATGTTCATGATTGGCAACCCCTTGGTAAATAAGACGAGCTTCTTCTTGGCCTGAAATCACATTGATTGGATATGGAAAAACTTGTTTTGCCTTAGCGAGAAAATAATTAAGGTTTTTGCAGTTTCGCAGCGTATAGGTTGCTACTACTTGCACGGACTCTCTCGGAAAATCATGTAGTGTCGTCGCAAATTGCGAGAGGGTATCTAATGCTCGGGCGATCGCGTCGTCACTTAAATTAAAATCATCATCAAGGCCCGCGGCCAAGTACACACGCTGCTTTTCTTTATGGAGGAGTTGAAGGCGACCATCTACTTCTCTTGCTACAACAAGGTGAAAACTATTCGAACCTAAGTCCACTGCGGCAATAGAAGGGTAGTCGCGCATATATTCTTCCTCAACGGTTATTCTTTCGCTTCATTTAATTGGTGTAACTCCCATTTTTTTAAATGGTCATAAATCGCGATCTGAGAGCGAATTTTTTTACGGTTACCTCGGCGAACGTACAGATTCTTCTGTTCGGCGTCAATAATTCTGGCTTTGGTGCGATCTTTAAACTGCAGTTCAATAATATCGATAATTAGTTTCTTCAAATGCTCGGCATAAATAGGCGTGCCTACTTCAACACGGTGGTCGAGGTTACGGGTCATCCAGTCTGCTGACGAAATATACACCTTGGGGTCGCCGTTATTATCGAAAATCATCACTCGCGGGTGCTCTAAGAAACGATCGACGATACTAATGATCTTTATATTATCGCTAAACTGTGTAAGGCCTGGTACAAGGGCACACATACCTCGCACAATGAGGCGGATCTTGACGCCTTTACGTGATGCTTCGTAAAGCTTATCAACGAGCTGCTTATCAACTAAATTATTGATCTTAATTGTTACTTTTCCTATTCTTCCTTGCTCTGCATGAGTTATCTCTTCATCGATCAACTCTACAATTCGACTACGCGCATTGATGGGTGAAATCATCAGGTGTTCGAATTTAAACGGCAGATAACTACTCTCAATAAAGCGAAACACGCTATCACATTCTTCCGTAATATCTGGGTGTTTGGTAAACAGACTGAAATCAGTATAAATCCGAGCAGTTTTTTCGTGGAAGTTACCCGTACCTATGTGTGCATATTTGACAATTTTGCCTTTTTCCCGACGGTGAACCACACAAAGCTTACTATGGACCTTAAGCGCCGGTATGCCAATCATGACCTTAATACCGTATTCACTCATGAGTTTTGCCCATTCAATATTGTTTTGCTCATCAAAGCGGGCTTTCAATTCAACCATCACGGTGACTTTTTTGCCATTCTTTGCCGCATTGATCAATGAAGCGATCAACCGAGATTGCTTTGCCACGCGATAAATGTTGACCTTGATTTGTGTCACTCTAGGATCAAACGCTGCTTGACGGATATATTCCAACATGTGATTAAAGGTGTGGTAGGGGTAATACAGCAAGATATCTTGAACTGAAATCGCGCGAAAGACGCTGCTATATTTTGAAAAGGCTGCACTTTTAAGCGGCGGCAATGGTTTGTTTTCTAGATAGCCGCGCCCAACATTTGGAAAAGAAATAAAATCTCTGAAATTGCGATATCTACCGCCAGGGATCATGGCATCTTGACCTGTCACCCCTAAACGCTTTTTCATCAACTTAAGCATTTCTTCAGGCATTGATTCTTCGTAAACTAAACGTACCGGCTCGGCATATAAACGCTGTTTGAGGCCTTTAGACATGGTATCTAACACACCTTCTTCTAGCTCATCATCTAAGTTGTACTCAGCGTCACGAGTGAGCTTCATCGAATAGGCTTCAATGCGCTCAAATTTGAAAAAGCTTTTAAACACATCGGCAATAAAAAATCGAATAACGTCATCGAGCAATACGATAGTTTTATGTCTTCGGGTTTTTTCTGGTGGCAGCTGGACAAAACGGTTCAGACGGTCAGTCGGGACTTCCAAAAAGGCATGATGTTGCTTTTCGCCATTTAACTCCACAAATAGGTGGGTCATAGTGTCGTTGATGTTGTCAGAATAGTCCTTACTTTCGTTAATCATCATTGGCAATAGATGAGGCAGTACTTGGTCTTTAAAGTAGTTGGCCAACCAATTTTTGTGGAAATCCGATAGCGCATCTGGTTGCTTAATATGGATATGATGCTCAGTTAAATCGATGAGGATCTGGTCATAAATAACACTAAACTTTTTACCTAGTTCCAATACTTTCTTTTGAATATCGGCGAGTAGTACTTCATCTTCATCGAAATTGGTATCAGGTAGATTATTTAATAGGATACGGCGCTTTACATCCGCAACACGAACTTGGAAAAATTCGTCTAAGTTATTGGAAAATATACCAAGAAAGCGGATCCGCTCGATGATTGGATTGCTTGGGTCTTTGGCTTCTTGTAAAACGCGTTCGTTAAAAGAGAGCCAGCTTAATTCTTTGGCAAAGTACGTGATAGTTTTATGCTCTGGAGATACGGCCTGCATGGTTCTTTCCATAGGTACAGCTTATTTTTACAGCTTAAGCAGGGGGTGTGACATAATTATGACAAACACAACGCGCCTGTCGTGTTTGTCATTCAACCATCATGAGTGTAGTGTAGGTTTCAGCTTTCTTCTATGTCCACGATCAAATCACTGGTGATTGACTCGAGAGCTTCGATTACGTTTTCTTTGACCGTACCAGCAGGTAAAGTCACGGTTGCGAAAGCGCTGAAAATAGGTAGTCCCCAATTTGGCGCACTCCGTTGTTTTGAAGTGAGGTGCGTGATGTTTGCACCTTTGTGGCGAATAACCGTAGCAAGTTCTTGCACAATTCCCGGTCTATCGTTGCCTGTAATGATTAAATTCAATGTGTCTGGCTCTTCTTGCGCTTGCAAGTTTTCGCCTGATTCAACTCTCACATCTAAACCTGGCAATTTATGCAATGCATCTTGTATTTCTTGCAAATGTTCTTCAGCGACTTCAACCTGTACGATGCCTGCGAATTGTCCCGCAAGGTGGCTTAAGTTACTGGTTAACCAGTTGCCATTGTTAGAAAGAATGGTGGAAGAGATTTCCTCAACGAGACCCGGTCGGTCCTTACCTATAAGTGTTAATATTAACTGCTTCATATCATGTCTCTTTTTTTGTGGCGCCCGTGGGCGAAAAAACGAATTCGGCGCATGATTTAGACTAGTCTAAAAACTTACTTTGTCCAGTGTCCAGAAACACTTAATGTAAAGAAATGCAACGGTATTTTGTATTTACTCTAGGCTAACAATCAGAGCGCTTTTTAAGCCAATTAGTTCCATTATTTTTATAATGAATTTGAAGGCCAAGACCGATTGAAGAAAGTTCAATTGTGTCTCAGGTGTAACACAACTGTCATCTTGATGAAATATAATGCCCCCAATTTTTAAACCAAAGGGTATATTGATGACTTCAAATCCGCAAAAGCCATCCTTTAAAACGGATAGAAGCCGTCTCTTTAAAGACAGGTTTGCACAATTTGGCATTACTTCTGGTGGAGTAATGGTCTTAGTCGCACTTTTACTTATCTTCTTCTACTTACTTTACGTCGTTCAACCAATCTTTGAATCAGCAAAGGTTGAAAAACGTATGGATATTCAACTTACACAAGACAAAACATATTTAGGTGTAGGGGTAGAAGAACAAACTGAAATTGCGTACTTGCTCGGCAGCAGAGGGTCGGTAGATTATTACCAGATCAAAGGTGAAAGCGCTGGTAAATTACTAGATACATTGGATGTTGAACTTGACGGTAATGTTACAGCATTTGCAGAAAGTGCGCCTTTCTTAGGGCAATATGCATTTGGTCTGGATAACGGTCAGGTACAACTTGTGAAGCCGATGTTCACGGTAAGCTTTCCAGGAAATCAACGTGTTTTAACCCCTCGCCTAAGCTATCCACTTAATGCGAAGCAACTGATTGTTGATGAACAAGGCCAAGCAATTCGTAAATTCGCTTTTAGTCACTTCGAAGACAAAACTGCTGTTGTTGCACAAACTGCAGATAAACGTGTGATTTTTGCCGCGTTTGTTGCAGAAGAAAACATGTTTACTGGAGAGGTTGAATGGGCGGTTGAGCGTACCGAGCTAGATATTGATGGTCGCGTTGATGAGTTACTTATCTCTCCAGACACATCGCGCACATTTGTTCGCTCAGCAAATCAAGTTTACGTCTTTGATTCTCGCTATGCTTCTGAAGTTGAGTTATTCCAATTGCTTGCAGCAAACGAGGAAAATGCCAACTTAGTCGATATGAACCTGCTGGCGGGCGCCAACTCATTAATGCTGGCTAACGACAACGGTGAGGTTTCACAGTGGTTTGAAGTCAATACCGATGATGGACGCCAGTTTGCTAAAATCCGCTCTTTTGAGACGCCAAAGAGCAAACAGGTCAAACTATTCAGTGAATATTATCGTCGTACTTTCTTCACGACCAACGAAAATGGTCAATTCGGCCTATACTACACCACCAGTGAAGCGCACTTATGGCAAGGTAAAGTCACTGATAAAGCAGTACAGAAGTTTGCAGTAGCGCCACGTGCTAATGCAGCTTTGTTACTTGCCGATGATACGTTAACGGTAGTAGAGCTACACAATGAGCACCCTGAAGTAACTTGGTCTGCTCTGTGGCAAGAAGTGTGGTATGAAGGGTATCCTGAACCTGCTTACACTTGGCAGTCAACCTCTGCGAGTGATGACTTTGAATCGAAATTCTCATTAGTGCCTATTTCATTCGGTACCATTAAAGCGGCACTTTACGCTATGTTGTTTGCTGTTCCTATTGCATTAGCGTCAGCAATCTACACCGCCTATTTCATGTCGAGTGAATTACGCCGCGTGGTGAAACCAACAGTCGAGATAATGGAAGCACTACCAACGGTTATCTTGGGTTTCTTGGCGGGCCTTTGGCTTGCTCCTTTAATTGAAACGCATCTACCTGCCGTGGTTGCTTTATTGGTGCTATTGCCAATCGCGATGATAGCAACGGCATTTGGCTGGACTAAGTTACCTGCAAAAGTAAGACACGTTGTGCCAGAGGGTTGGCATTCAATTTTGCTTATCCCCGTGGTGCTCATCGTAGGTTGGATTTCATTTGCCATGAGCGGTGGAATTGAATCTTGGGTGTTTGGCGGTAATGTGCGTCAGTATCTAACCAATGAGTTAGGTCTAACATTCGACCAGCGTAACTCGCTAGTCGTGGGTATCGCGATGGGCTTTGCTGTTATTCCTACAATCTTCTCTATTGCAGAAGACGCGGTATTTAGCGTACCAAAGCATCTTTCAAATGGCTCACTGGCACTCGGTGCCACGCAATGGCAGACTTTAGTTCGTGTCGTATTACTGACTGCAAGTCCTGGTATTTTCTCTGCGGTAATGATGGGTCTTGGCCGCGCCGTAGGGGAAACCATGATTGTATTGATGGCAACCGGTAACACGCCAATCATGGACTGGAGTATCTTCCAAGGTATGCGTACGCTTGCTGCAAACATTGCGGTGGAAATGCCGGAGTCTGAAGTTGGCAGCTCTCACTATCGCATCCTATTCCTAGCTGCCTTTGTATTGTTTATTTTTACTTTCGTATTTAACACCGTTGCTGAGTTTGTTCGCCAGCAGCTGCGTGAAAAGTACAGCTCAATGTAATTGGAGTGACATGACATGGTAAAACAGTGGTTTAAGTCAGGTTCTCCGTGGATCTGGATGACAGGTGGCGCGGTCAGTATTAGTTTGATTTCAGTAATTGGACTACTTGCGATGATAGCGTGGAAAGGACTGAGCTTCTTTTGGCCATCAGAAGTTGTAGAAATGCATCTCGACGGTTCAGTTGCTAAGCAGACTGTGATTGGTGAAATATACGATCGCGAGATGGTACCAAAGTCTCGTCTTGAAGCTGCCGGATTCGACCTTTCAGGCTACAACAGCGAGCAAATCGAGCGTTTACTCATTAAAACGGGTAACCGTGAATATGTAGAGCTTGATTTTCGTTGGGTATTATCAACAGATATCAAAAGCCAGTCGAAACCAGCGGAATTAGCAGTATTTGAGCGTAGTAAAAATGGTAATTTCTATGGCTATGTTGCCCGCGTTTTAGAAGACGGTAAAGTAGTAACTGACCAGCCGATTGAAAGGCTACATGAGCTTGTTGAACGCGCCGTTGACCTTAATGACGAAGCGCTTGATCTACAAAATAGCGAAATCGGGCACATTAACTATGAGCTTGAACGTCTACGTTTAAAAGAAAAGTCGTATCAACTTGATAATGACCTGACAGAGGAAAAGTTAGCAGAGTTAAATGCGCGCCGTGCTGAGCTACGTGAAGATTACAAAGTCTTCGAAAAACGTTTATTTGAGCTAAGGAAGCAAGCAAAGCGTGACCAAGTTGTAGTGCGTGATATGCGTGGTGAAGAAGTGACTTTACCGCTGTACCAAGTGTTGGACGTTTGGTTTCCAAATGACATGGGCTTTTTTGCCAAAGTGGGTCACTACTTAGTGCAAATCAGCAAGTTTGTGAGTGATGACCCGCGTGAAGCAAACACCGAGGGTGGGGTATTCCCTGCAATCTTTGGTACGGTATTTATGGTTATGCTGATGGCGGTGATCGTGACCCCATTCGGTGTTATTGCCGCGATTTATCTTCATGAATATGCAGCAAAGAACGCTGTGACTAAGATGATCCGCATCGCGGTGATCAACCTTGCAGGTGTTCCATCCATTGTATATGGGGTGTTTGGCTTAGGATTCTTCGTCTATATGCTAGGTGGGTCAATTGACGAACTTTTCTACCCTGAGGCTGCGCCAAGTCCTGTATTTGGTACACCGGGTGTGATTTGGTCTGCACTTACACTTGCTATCCTTACTTTGCCAGTGGTTATTGTATCCACGGAAGAAGGTCTGTCTCGGATCCCAAGCTCAGTGCGTCATGGTTCACTTGCGCTTGGTGCGACTCAAGCTGAAACCTTATGGCGGATCATTGTACCAATGGCAAGTCCGGCAATTATGACGGGTCTTATTCTTGCTGTTGCGCGTGCCGCGGGTGAGGTAGCTCCTCTGATGCTGGTGGGTGTAGTAAAAATGGCACCAACCCTACCGCTAGACGGAAACTTCCCCTATATTCACTTGGATCGTAAGTTTATGCACTTAGGATTCCATATTTATGATGTTGGCTTCCAAAGCCCGAATGTAGAAGCTGCTAGACCTTTGGTTTATGCAACCGCGTTTCTACTGGTTACGGTGATTATTGCACTGAATATCACAGCGATTGGTATTCGTAACCACTTACGCGAAAAATTCAGATCGTTAGAGCATTAATAGTAAAGATTTTTAATAGGTAAAAACATGATTACAGTAGCGCCAGAAGTCAATCAAGCAAACGGCAATAACAAGCTTGATTTAGCAAACTTAAGTCCAGAACTCACCGCACTAGAGATCAAAAACCTAGATCTTTACTATGGTGATAAACAAGCCCTTAGTAACGTCAATATGTTGATCCCAAAAGGGCAGGTAACCGCGTTTATCGGTCCATCAGGTTGTGGTAAGTCAACGTTACTGCGTTGTATTAACCGCATGAACGACCTGGTTGATAGCTGTCGTATTGAAGGGGAAATCAACCTTCAAGGGCAGAACATTTATGACAAGAGCGTAGATGTTGCGGCACTGCGCCGTAACGTAGGTATGGTATTCCAAAGGCCAAACCCTTTCCCTAAGTCTATTTATGAGAATGTAGTGTATGGCCTGCGTCTGCAAGGTATCAAAGATAAGCGTAAGTTAGATGAAGTGGTTGAGAAGTCACTCCGCGGCGCCGCGCTTTGGGATGAAGTAAAAGACCGACTTCACGACAGTGCATTTGGTTTATCTGGTGGTCAGCAGCAGCGTTTGGTGATTGCTCGCTCTATCGCGATTGAACCAGAAGTGTTGTTACTTGATGAACCAACATCAGCACTCGATCCGATTTCAACATTGGTTATCGAAGAACTCATTAACGACCTGAAAAACAAGTATACTGTCGTTATTGTTACGCATAACATGCAACAAGCTGCGCGTGTATCTGATCAAACTGCGTTTATGTATATGGGTGAGTTAATTGAGTATGCAGATACCAATACCTTATTCACCACGCCGTCTAAGAAGAAAACAGAAGACTATATTACAGGTCGTTACGGTTAAGACGAGCTTGCGAGGAGAATATAATGGAACATAATATTAATAAGCACATTTCTGGCCGCTTTAATGAAGAGCTAGAAAACGTGAGAAATCACGTACTCAGCATGGGTGGATTGGTAGAGCAGCAATTAAACACTGCGCTTGATGCGGTTAATCACAATGATGCTGAAAAAGCGAAAAAGGTCAGTCAGAACGACTACAAAGTCAATGCGATGGAAGTGAATATTGACGAAGAATGTACACGTATCATCGCGAAAAGACAGCCTGCAGCCAGTGACTTGCGTTTGGTTGTTGCCATCGCGAAAACGATTGCAGATCTTGAGCGTATCGGAGACGAAGCGGAGCGTATTGCCAAAGTTGCATTGGACTCGTTTACCAAAGATCAGCAAGATCTATTGGTGAATATTGACAATATGGGTCGCCAAGTGTCACAAATGCTGCATGATGTGCTTGATGCATTTGCCCGAATGGACGCGCAAAAGGCATTTGAAGTGCATAAAGCTGATGCCAAAGTGGACCGTGAATACGAAGCTGTAACACGTCAAATTATGACCTATATGATGGAAGATCCACGCTCTATTCCAAAAATTATGGATTTAATTTGGTCTGTGCGTTCATTAGAGCGTATCGGCGATCGTTGTCAAAATATTGCGGAATACGTGATTTATTTCGTAAATGGCAAAGATATTCGTCATACATCTCAAGAAGATATCGCAAAAACCTTGTGATGCTTATCAATTAGTTGCGCGCTCTCGGCGCGCAATTTCATAGTAAGTTCATCTAAACTTGCAATAAAACCGTTCACAACAGCGTTCAATGCTGTAAAATTACACTTTGCACATGCATACAAATATGATTTAAGGGTCAGTTATGCCTAGTAACGCGTTTTTAGGAGTATTTGCTAAATCTCCTATTAAGCCAATTGAAGAGCATATAAAAATAGTCCATCAAGCCAGTGCGGCTTTGATCCCATTTTTTAACCATGTCTTCAAAGGGGAGTGGACAGAAGCGGATGCAATTCGCATTGAAATCCGCAACCTAGAGCGTGAAGCAGATGAACTAAAGCGTGAAGTACGCTTACATTTGCCTCGTGGTTTATTCATGCCAGTAGAACGGACTGACTTACTGGAACTTATCACCCACCAAGATAAGATAGCCAACAAAGCGAAAGATATCGCAGGTCGCGTTATCGGTCGTGAAATGGTCATCCCTGAATCCATTCAAAAAGATTTTCTTGCTTACGTCACTCGTTGTGTGGACGCGACTAAACAAGCATCAGAAGCGATTAATGAGTTTGATGAATTACTTGAGACTGGCTTTAGAGGCCGTGAAGTCACTTTAGTTGAAAAAATGCTAGTTGAGCTTGATGCCATCGAGCAAGATACCGACGATATGCAAATTAAAATTCGTCAAGAGTTACGCGCTGTTGAAAGCGAGCTTAACCCAATTGATGCGATGTTCTTATATAAGATTATCGAGTGGGTCGGTGGGCTTGCTGATATCGCAGAGCGCGTTGGTTCACGTCTTGAGCTGATGTTAGCTCGTTAATAAAAATCGATCTTTTAGAATAAAGTAAGGTTTCTTATGGATATCATTGCATCCTACGGCACAGTATTGGTTTTAATCGCCGCAGCAGTTGGTTTCTTTATGGCTTATGGTATTGGCGCAAATGATGTTGCGAATGCTATGGGTACTTCGGTAGGTTCAAAAGCACTTACCATCAAACAAGCAATTATCATTGCTATGATCTTCGAATTCGCTGGTGCTTATCTTGCTGGTGGTGAGGTAACATCAACGATCCGAAAAGGGATTATAGATTCTACTCCTTTCATAGATATTCCTGAACTGATGATATTGGGAATGATCTCTGCACTTTTTGCTGCAGGCGCTTGGTTACTAATGGCTTCAATGCTAGGTTGGCCGGTATCTACGACGCACTCAATCATAGGTGCAATCATTGGCTTTGCGTTAGTTGCTGTAGGTAGCGAAGCAATTCAATGGGGTAAAGTTGCAGGCATAGTTGGCAGCTGGATTGTCACCCCAGCCATCTCTGGTTTTATTGCTTATCTCATCTTTATGAGTGCCCAAAAGCTCATTTTCGATACCAATAAGCCACTAGAAAATGCCAAACGCTTTGTGCCTATTTACATGGGTCTAGCGGGCTTTGTTATGTCTTTGGTTACGATCAAGAAAGGCCTTAAGCATATTGGTATCAAGCTCGGCACATTCGAAGGTTTTGCGCTTGCTATCGGTATCGCTATTATCATTGCTGTTATCGGTAAGATTGCGATTTCTAAGCTGAAAATGGATCCCAATGCAGATAAGCAAATGCAGTTCAATAATGTTGAAAAAGTATTCGCTATCCTTATGGTACTAACAGCATGTTGTATGGCATTCGCGCATGGTTCGAATGACGTTGCTAACGCAATTGGTCCATTAGCGGCAGTGGTAAACATTGTTGAAAACGACGGTGAAATTGCTAAGAAAGCAGCACTCGCTTGGTGGATCTTACCGCTAGGTGGTTTAGGTATTGTTGCGGGTCTTGCGATTCTTGGTAAAAAAGTTATCAAGACCATCGGTGAAGGTATCACGCATCTTACTCCTAGCCGTGGTTTCGCAGCAGAACTTGCTGCTGCTTCAACAGTAGTAATCGCATCAGGCACAGGCCTACCAATTTCTACAACTCAAACCTTGGTTGGTGCGGTATTGGGTGTGGGTATGGCGCGTGGTATTGCGGCATTAAACATGGGTGTTATTCGTAACATCGTAGTTTCTTGGGTAATTACATTGCCAGTTGGTGCTGCCCTTGCTATTGTTATATTCTATATATTGAGATTAGTGTTCGGCGTATAAAAATAAACCGCACTTTTCAAAAAGACAGACTTTTAGCTTGAAAAGATCTCAACACCTTTGGTGTTGGGGTCTTTTTATTTGTGCTGTTGAAAATTAAGAGTAAAGCTTGTGACGAATCTACCTAGTATCAAACAACTACAATACCTTCTTGCGGTGCATCAGCACCAACATTTTGGTCGTGCAGCGGAAGCATGCTTTATTGGTCAATCGACGCTAAGTAGCGCGATACAAAACCTTGAAGAGACATTGGGATGTCAGCTAATTGAACGCGAAAATCGCAGCCTAATGTTTACCGATATTGGTGAGGAAGTGGTTGAACGAGCACGGAAAATTATTGACGACACTATGAGCGTTAAAGAGCTGACTAAAAGCTATAAAAACCCATTATCTGGCAAGTTGACGTTAGGGATCATTCCCACCATTGCGAGTTTTATTGCTGCGCCACTTTATCAGGCGTGCAAAAAGGAGTTTGAAGCACTTAATTTGGTACTGGTTGAAGATACCAGCGATAACTTACTGGATAAGTTAGAGCATGGTCATATTGATATGGCAATGTTAGCGCTGCCGTATAGAACCGATAAATTTCATACTCAAGTACTCGCAAAAGATCATTTTAGTTTGGTTCGTCATACGGAGTACAGCGTACCTGAGCCGATAGAGGACTTTAACCTGTTACCTGAGCAAAGTGTATTTTTACTCGAAAAAGAGCATTGTATGACGGGACATGCTCTTAGCGCTTGCCACTTGAACCGTAGCGCGTGTATTAATCCATTTGAGGCGGCAAACCTACATACTTTATTAAGTATGGTGGAATACAAAAATGGCGTAACGTTTTTACCTCAAATGGCGATTAATGCTGGGATTTTGGAAGGGAAACCTTTAGTGGCTATGCCACCACAAGATCATGCATATCGTGAGATTGGCTTGATTTGGCGTCGTACCACGGGGCGGATCAGAGATTTTAGACTATTTAGTGACTTTGTTGGTGACTACATTAATGGCCAATGTCAGTCGCAGTAATAGTTATGATGAAGAAGCACCTATATGGTGCTTTTTTTCTCAAAAAATTCTCCCGTCTGAACAACTTTTTTTGCGCCCGCTACGATTAATAATTAGTGAGAAGATTGGATGAGTGAACTGCGTGTTTTTTAATAGCGAAAAACAATTAATAAAAAGAGCACTGCAAGGTAATCAAGGAGCATGGTCAAAACTTTGCGCCCAGCATCATGGCCGTGTGTATAACCAATGCTTGAGGCTGGTTGGTAACCCACAAGACGCGTTAGATATTGCTCAAGATGTATTTTTAAGTATGTATCGAAATCTGCATACCTTTAATGGCGATGCCAAGTTCTCGACTTGGGTATTTAAAATCACCCATGCACGGATAGTTGATCACATGCGAAAACATAAGTTTGAATCGATTGAAGGTAAAGAACCTGAGGCACCGCAACGCGGACCTGACAGCAAAATAGTGCAACAACAAAGTAACGAAGAGATATATATTGCGCTGAAACAACTACCATTTGAGCAGCGCATTGTCGTGGAGCTAAAGTTTTTCCAGCACTACACCTTTGATGAAATTGCGCAGCAGCTTGAGTTATCAAGTAATACGGTGAAGGCTAGGCTATACAGTGCGTTAGGTAAGATGAAAGGGCAACTAGAGGTGCAAAATCATGGCTAAATTAGCACACTTATTTGAGCAGTGGCTAGATGGCAAAGTGCTGTCTGAGGCAGAGTTGGCCGAACTTCAGGCAGATAGTGAATATCGAGAAATGATGAGTGCTGCTATTACTTGGCAACAGCGAGCTGCTAGCTTCGAAGAGCAAGCGCCACCCCCACAGCTCACTTTGCAGCATCAAACTCGCGCTTGGCCAGTGGCTGCCGTCGCAGCTTGGCTGGTCGTTGGGCTTGGTGTGTCTGGACTTTGGCTACAGAACTTAGGCTTACATCAACAGTTGAGTGCTCAACAAACACAACTGGCACAGCAGCAAAGCGCTATGCAGGCCATGCTTGCAAAACTTGATGAGACTAAGCCTATAGATCAAGCTACGCTTGCCAAATTAGCAACGCAAGTGGTTGAACAAAATCGTAAAGAGCGCAGTTTGGCAATGAATAATCTCGTTGATCTGATCCAGGCACAAAGAGCGCAAGATCAAGCCCTACTTAGGCTGCAATTGAATGAATTGGCAGAGCAAGTAGAGCAAACACCGACACAAAATTTAGCACAGTATCGAGGTAAACCATGAAGTTAATTCCACTTTGTTTTGGCGCTGTCGCAGCCATTGCTACAAGCTTTGCTCAGGCCCAAGTTGTTGATGAAGCGCTAAAGCGTGAGGTTGCTATTTTTGAGCGGGTATTAATGAGTGCACTACAGCATGACACACAAGATCAAGTTCGTAGTGTTTCTGGCTATTATTTGAAAGATCAGGGAGTTGTGTTTGAACTGGCATTAAAACGCCGGCACCGTTTAGAGTGGATCTCTCATATCGACAATCTCGATGATGTAGCTGCAATAGGGGAGTTTGAACTGCCGGAATTTGATATGGACATCGCGGAGGTTGAGATTTCACAGCCGATAGCTGAAGCTTTTTCTCAAGCTTATTCGGATGCTGCTGAGAAAGTGAGAGCAGGAGCCGAGAAGGTCCGCGAAGCCGTAGAACAAGAAAGAGAGAATAGAATTCAATTGAGGGAACTTGAACGCCAAAAAGCGGAGCTGGAGTTTGCGAAAAGGCACGAAAGTGATGATCAAGTAAAAGAATTTACGGAGTCATTGAGAGAAGTTGAGAAGCGCATAGAAAAGCTCTCACTTAAGGATTCTGAATTAAAAGACCTTAAGGATAAGTTGAAAGCGAGCCTTGAGGCTTCTCGGGTCAAACGCGCGAAAGAGAAAGCTGAAAAGCAGCAGGCGCTTGAAAAAATGCTAGTTACCAGCTTAGCCCGAAGCTTATGTGATTATGGTGCAGGTTTAAGAAATTTACCTAGAAATGAGCATATAAGCTTTATTTACAATGAACTCAGCAATCCAAACAATAAACAGGTGTTTGTTTATCCAAAATCCTTGGTGCAGCAATGTGTAAAAGGTGAGAAAACGGCTAAGCAGCTTGCCGAGATAGTAACTAGCTATCGCTTTTAGTTAGCCTAATTTTGGGGATAAAAAGCGTCTTCTTCGAACTTGGAACTTGGGGCAAGAAAATGACAACACAAAAAACAGCATGGCTGCATGCTGTTTTGTTTTAAAAAGGAGCTATTAAGCCTGCTCGATGTTTTTTGCAGTAGTTAAATTTGGTAAAAAGAGTAAGTAAACCCAAACCACTAGATTAAAGTAGGGTAGCAAACCGAGCCCTGTGAACAATTTTACCGGATATCCTTTTGTGTTGGCATAGCGGTAACATTGATAAGCGATGAGCAAGTTTGCAAGTAGCAAAAACAGTGATAATGACAGCATAATTTACCCCTTGAAATCCATAGCAAGATGTAACTCAATCCTTTGAATGTCTATAAGATTAAGGTGTTACCTTAAAATTTGGTGACATTTTAAACTGATATCTTTAATTATAGTGGACTTTGCAAGAAGTAAAAGTAACCTTTAGTATAAAAATGTTACTACGCTGTTTTTAGAGATAAAATAGTTTTTGCACTGCTCGCTAGTTGTTCAATAGGAAGTGGTCTCGAGATAAAGTAACCCTGTCCATAGTCCACACCTATCTCCTTAAGCTGTTGAAATATATCTTTGTTTTCGACATATTCGGCAACTGAACACTTATCTAACGAGTGACTAATATCGTTGACGGCTTTGACCAGCGCCAGATCAATTGGGTCATTGAGCATGTCTCGAACAAAGGAACCATCTATCTTAACATGCTGCGCGGGTAGCTGTTTTAGGTAGCTAAAAGTGCTGAAGCCTGTCCCGAAATCATCAATAGCGAAATGGCAACCAAGATCGTTCAGATTTTTTATCATCGTTTGAGTTGCGTTAAGATTGTTAATACTGGCAGACTCAGTGATCTCAAAAATAATGCGATTAGCTGAAACTTGATGTTCTTTTAAGCAGGCTTGAATGTGGGGCTGCAGTCGCTCATCTAAAAATGAATGTGCGGATAAGTTAATTGCCACTTGGCTCAGGATCTCATATTCAGCTAGTGCTTTAATGGCTGTTCTGATCACACACTGATCCATCAAAAATGTATCATTAAGTAGCTCTAATGCAGGAATAAACTGATTTGGGTAAATAGTCTCACCGTTGATCTTTAATCTAAGCAGTGCTTCGTAATAGGCTATTTGTTGTTTTTTGAAATCCCAGATCGGTTGATAGTGGAGTTCTATGCTGTCGTTCTGAAGCGCTTGCCTAACACTATGTCCCCATTCTAATCCGGTTTGCAGAGTCTGGTTTTGTTCATCTTCTTTGTTATAACAATGAACCAAGTTGCGGCCGAGATTCTTGGCAATATAAAGGGCTATGTCTGCTTGTTTCAAACACTCACTGGGATCCGCATTTTCATTGGTGATTTGCGTTAATCCGATAGAGCAACTGAGAGAGTATGCATTATCTTCAAAGTGAAATTTATGTTCTTCGATGGCCATGCAAATGCTTTCAGCGCACATATGAGCATCAAGTAGATTGGTGTGCTTAAGCAGTACAGCAAATTCGTCTCCACCAATACGGAAGGTGAGATGCTCTTCACCTATTTTGTCGCCAAACAACTCAGATACTTCTTTGAGTACGATATCTCCTTGCTGATGGCCTTTACTGTCATTGATGATCTTAAAGTGATCTAAGTCGATATAAATTAGTGCATGTTCTATCTCTTGTGCAGATTTTACTTCATTGCACAGCTGATTTAATTGCTGGTCAAAATAGTAGCGATTGTGTAAACCAGTAAGCGTATCATGCAGTGCTAAATGTCTGAGTTGCAGCTCAGCTTGCTTGCGTTCGTGAATATTATCGAGTGTTGCAGTTATTGCGACCGAACTTGAGGTATTTTTGATAAGTTGCAGGCGACACTCAACCCATACTAGATGTCCAGCTTTATGGCAGAGTTGTAGCTCTACTTGTGCATGTTGCCTTACCCCACTTTGAATTTCTCGAATGACTTTGTTAAAAGTTGCAAGTTCATCTTTGGCAATATAGTTGCTGAGTTGGGTATTGAGGCTTGACTTGATACCAAAGCCTGAGAGGTATTCCCATGCTGGGTTTATAAAGCGGATCGCGCCTTCCAAATCTAATTCGACGACTACTGTTCTCAGATGCAGTAAGATCCGTTGGTGCGCAGAAAATAAATCTTTATAGCGATTTTCACTGCGACTGAGTTGTTCGACTTTATTAGCAAACTCAGCATAGCTCACCATAAAATCTTCTCGCCGCGCCGCATGGTCGCATACTTTACTTAAAAATGGCATATCGTATGGTGCTCGAACAAAGTCGGTAACACCTAACAATAATAGTTGTTCGGCATGGTCGGCATCGCGTTTGTCAATAATGGTTACAATGGCTTGGCTTGGACGATGTTTGAGAATACTCTCGACTAAGCTTTCTGCGGAACCTGACAAATTAGACGTAGTGTCCATTAAAACAATGGCGTAGTGATCTTGTAAAAATAGTGATAAAGCGCTGGCCGCAGAGCTTACATGTGTGCAAACGAAGTTGTGCGATAAGTGCTCACATATTTTTTGCGCACGTTGTTGGTTGGGCTCTAACAACAGCAAGTTGAGGCGGCTGCTTTTATCTAAATGTGTTGACAACACATTGGCCAGAATTTGCGGCAACATGTCTTGACGCTCAAGTGGCAGCACGGCATCAATACTGTAGCTACGAGCTGTAGTTTCGGCTATTCGTTCACAATAAGTGGGTGGAATAAGTACGATTGGTGTGTTTTTGGGCGTTGCCAGCAGACCTGAGCGGATCATGCGCGAGAATCGCCAGCCGTCAATTTTGCCAACATCCAAGCCGGTGATCACTAAATCTACAGCCTGAGTCTTTAGTAAGCTTAGGGCATCTTGGGAGTCAGACTTGGCAATGATAGTAAAGACATCTAATGCACTAAGAGTTTTAGTCAAGGTTTGACGCTCGTGAGCACTGGCGTTAACAATGAGCAACGTTAGTTGTCTAGACACAATAAAAAAACCTCACCAGATACTGCGACACAATCATTGGGCTTGTCTTAAAGTTAGCAAATCGTACTTAATCACTGTTTGATAATAATCAAACAGTGACACGAACTTTGCTCGGAAATCATAGCCGATAGCGATAAGTTATTGTTTAAACGTAAAGAATAAAGAACGCACTAAACAAAGGCGCACACCGGACAAAATTTTACATGGTGATTACCGTTTTAGACTCGCTAGGTTAAAGGTATTTACGCAAGGTTACAAGCACTTGATTTCGCCAAAACACCGCACTAGACTTGGCGCACTTTTAGAAATGAGGCCTTTCCATGCGCGTAGCAGACTTTAGTTTTGATCTTCCTGATGAGTTGATTGCCAGACACCCAATGAAGGAACGCTCTAGCAGTCGTCTTCTTACCTTAAATGGCAATAGTGGTGAAATAGAACACAAAGTATTTAGAGATATTTTGGCACTCATTAATCCAGAAGACTTAATTATCTTTAATAACACTAAAGTTATTCCTGCTCGTATGTTTGGTCAAAAAGCCAGTGGTGGAAAACTAGAAGTACTGGTTGAGCGCGTTGTAGATGAGCGGACTGTGCTTGCTCACGTGAGAGCGAGCAAGTCGCCAAAACCTGGTACTAAAATTGAGCTTGAAGGCCAAGCAACCGTAGAAATGGTTCAGCGCCACGGTGAATTATTTGAGTTGAGATTCGAGGGCGAAGAAAATGTATTGGCTATTTTAGATAAAATTGGCCATATGCCTTTACCTCCTTATATCGACAGACCGGATGATGAAGAAGATAAAGAGCGTTATCAGACTGTGTATGGTGAGAAACCTGGCGCAGTCGCCGCACCTACCGCTGGACTGCACTTTGATGATGAATTGATGGCCAAGCTAAAAGACAAAGGTGTTGAGATGGCCTTTGTTACTTTGCATGTGGGCGCGGGTACGTTCCAGCCGGTGCGAGTCGACTCGGTGGAAGAGCATGTTATGCACTCAGAATATATCGAAGTCTCAGCAGAAGTCGTGGAGGCGATTAAAGCGGCAAAAGCCAGAGGTGGACGCGTGATCGCAGTAGGTACTACGTCAGTACGCTCACTTGAATCTGCGGCTAAAGCAAACGGTGGTGAAATTGCACCACTATACGGAGATACCGATATTTTTATTTATCCGGGTTATCGTTTTAACGTGGTAGATGCAATGGTGACCAACTTTCACTTACCAGAGTCAACGTTAATCATGTTAGTGAGTGCGTTTGCAGGGCAACAGCATATTATGAAGGCTTACCAAACCGCCATTGAACAGAAATACCGCTTCTTTAGTTACGGTGATGCGATGTTCTTGCAAAAGCAAGATAAGTAACTCACGCCATACAACTATTAAAATGCCCAGTGTTACTGGGCATTTTGCGTTTTATAGCTGTAAAGTTGCAAGCTCGATATGGACTTTGTGTTTTTTATCCCAATATTAGAATTGCGCTGGTAATCTTGGTAGAATCGAAAGATCACTGCCCTAAGCATTGGCTTAGCACGTTTTTTAGTCAAGGTTGGACTGTTTTTCCGACAACGAGGTAACAATGAAATTTGAATTAGATAGCAAACAGGGTAAGGCTCGCCGAGGTCGCTTGATTTTTGACCGTGGTGTGGTAGAAACGCCTGCATTTATGCCTGTTGGTACTTACGGCACAGTAAAAGGCATGACCCCTGATGAGCTCAAAGAAACGGGCGCACATATCTGTTTAGGAAATACCTTCCACTTGATGCTAAGACCTGGCACTGAGATCATCAAGCAGCACGGAGATCTGCACGACTTTATGAACTGGGATAAACCGATTTTGACTGATTCAGGCGGTTTCCAAGTATTTAGTCTTGGTGCGATGCGTAAAATTTCGGAAGAAGGTGTGTTGTTCAAGTCACCAGTTAATGGTGAGAAAATCATGTTGTCTCCAGAGAAAGCAATGGAAGTACAGCGCGACTTAGGGTCAGATATCGTCATGATTTTTGACGAATGTACGCCGTATCCAGCGACAGAAAAAGAAGCAAAAGACTCGATGGAACTAAGCTTACGTTGGGCTAAGCGCTCTAAAGATGCACATGCCGATAACCCTTCTGCACTATTTGGTATTATTCAGGGTGGTATGTACCCAGAGCTTCGTGCCGAGTCGCAAAAGGGCTTAGAAGAGATTGGCTTTGACGGTTATGCGCTTGGTGGTTTGTCGGTTGGTGAGCCAAAAGAAGACATGATCAATATTCTTGACCAATGTGCCTATAAAATGCCAGAAAATAAGCCACGCTATTTAATGGGCGTTGGTAAGCCAGAAGATTTAGTTGAAGCGGTGCGTCGTGGTATCGACATGTTTGACTGTGTAATGCCAACGCGTAACGCTCGTAATGGTCATTTGTTTGTAACCGGTGGCGTGGTGAAAATCCGCAATGCGGCACACAAAACAGATACCAGTCCGCTAGATGCGGAGTGTGATTGTCACACTTGTAAGAATTACTCTCGAGCGTACTTACATCACCTAGATAAGTGTAATGAAATTCTAGGCGCTCGACTCAATACCATCCATAACTTACGTTATTACCAACGTTTGATGGAAGGAATGAGAAACGCATTATCTGAAGGTACATTTGATGAATTTGTCGAAGACTTTTATGCGCGCCGTGGCATTGCGGTGCCAGAGTTGGCTGACGTTGGTTTGACAGAAAATAATTAATTTATAAACGAGGAAGTGAAATGAGCTTTTTTATCTCAAACGCGCACGCTAGTACTGCTGCGGCAGCACCAGCTGGTGGTGGCATGGAAATGCTAATCATGTTGGGTATTTTTGGTCTGGTATTTTATTTTTTAATTTACCGTCCGCAAGCCAAGCGTGTTAAAGAACACAAAGACCTAATGGGTGCATTAGGCAAGGGTGATGAAGTACTAACTCAAGGTGGACTTGTGGGTAAAATCACAAAAGTTGCTGATGATAAAGACTTTGTTGTAATTGCACTAAACGATCAAACTGAAGTGACAGTGCAAAAGTCAGCGGTTTCAGCTGTGTTACCTAAAGGTACAATGAAATCTCTATAAGAATAACAATAAAGGGATAGCCCAGTGTTAAACAAGTATCCAATGTGGAAGTACTTACTTGTTCTCGCTGTGTTAGCTATCGGTATTCTTTATGCCACACCAAACTTGTATGGTCGCGATCCGGCCATACAAGTATCTGGCACAAAAGGTGCTGATGCGACGCTCAGTGTATTAGATCAAGTTAACGAAACCCTACAAAAGAACAACCTTGCCGTAAAATCTTCTGTGTTAGAAGACGGTCAAATCCTTGTTCGCTTCAAAAATGTTGAAGATCAGCTTAAAGCACAAGATATTTTGCGTAATAGCTTAAGTGATGATTACATTTCAGCAATCAATATGTCTCCGGCACAACCTGAGTGGTTAAAAGACTTAGGTGCAAACCCAATGAAGCTTGGTCTAGATTTAAGTGGTGGTGTTCACTTCACAATGGAAGTGGATATGGTCACGGCGATGGACAATGCCCTTGAGCAAATGGAGCAAGATTTCAAGAGTGATTTACGTGATGAGAAATTGCGTTATCGTGCTGTTCGTCGTGTTTCTAATAGTGAACGTGTACAAGTAACGATGCGTTCGGAAGAGGACAAAGACGCGGCAATGAGCTTCTTGAGAAAACGTTACCCAGGTAACGACTTTATCAATGATAGCAGCGATAGCCTTGCTTTCTTCTCAAGCCTTAGCGACCTTAAATATAAAGAGCTGCGCGAATACGCTATCAAGCAAAACGAAACTATTATTCGTAATCGTATTAACCAACTGGGTGTTGCTGAACCAAATGTTCAACGTCAAGGTGGTGAGCGCATAATTGTTCAACTTCCAGGTGTTCAGGACACAGCTCGCGCGAAAGAAATTCTCGGTGCCACGGCGACGCTTGAGTTCCGTGAAGTAGACGAAAATGCCGACGTGCGTGCAGCAGCACAAGGTCGTATTCCTCCTGGCACAGAAGTGATCCCGCATAAAGATGGTTATCCTGTCGTGCTTAAAAAGCGCGTTATTCTTGAAGGTACGCATATCACAGGTGCGCAATCTGGTATGGATGAATATCAGCGCCCTCAGGTGAATATCAAGCTTGATAGCAAAGGTGGGGCAAAAATGAATGCCTTTACCAAACGTGCTATCGGCAAACGTATGGCAACGGTTTTCATCGAGTACAAACCATCAGGCAAGAAAGATGAAAACGGCAAAGCGTTACCACCAATCAAAGTGGAAGAAGTGATTAACGTTGCAACGATTCAAGCGCGTTTAAATAGCTCTTTCCGTATTACCGGTATTGATAGCCCAGCAGAAGCACATAACCTAAGCTTGTTACTACGTGCAGGTGCACTGGTTGCGCCAATTCAAATCGTTGAAGAACGTACTGTAGGTCCAAGTCTTGGTCAGGAAAATATCGAAGCTGGTATGACTGCGGTTGTCCTTGGTTTTGCTTTTGTTCTTGCCTTTATGCTGCTGTACTACAAAGGCTTTGGTCTGGTAGCAAACTTAGCGCTTGCGGCTAACCTCATCATGATTGTGGGTGTGATGTCGATGATCCCAGGCGCGACGCTGACGCTGCCAGGTATTGCCGGTATCGTATTAACCGTTGGTATGGCCGTTGATGCTAACGTACTTATCTTTGAGCGTATTCGGGAAGAAATAGCGGAAGGCCGCAGTCCACAGCAAGCCGTTCACCATGGTTACGATAGTGCATTTAGTACGATTTTTGATGCAAATATCACCACTTTAATTGCAGCAGTGATCCTATTCTCTGTCGGTACAGGCCCAATTGCTGGCTTCGCGGTAACCTTAGCTATCGGTATCATTACTTCGATGTTTACAGCGATCGTTGGTACGCGTGCGGTTATTAATGCCATCATCGGTGGCAGACGTATCACTAAGTTATCAATCTAGGAGACGGACATGCAATTATTAAACTTAAAAGGCACTATCCGTTTTATGTCGGCAAGAAAGCTTTCCATGGCTTTTTCGGCATTGTTGATCTTGGCTTCAATCGGCTCGTTTATGGTGAAAGGACTAAACTTTGGCTTGGACTTTACCGGTGGTACGGCAGTTGAAGTTGGATTTTCACAGCCAGCAGACTTAGCAAAGGTACGTAGTGTATTAGCCGAAAACGGTTTTGCCGATGCCTCGGTGCAACTCTTTGGTTCAAGCCAAGAAGTACTAGTACGACTTGCACCACGCGGAGACGACGTGAAAGCAGAAGTATTGGGTAACCAGCTGATTGCAGCACTTAAGCAAGCGGATGAAAGTGTGGTTATGCGCCGTATTGAATTCGTAGGTCCAAGTGTTGGTGAAGATCTCAAAGAGCAGGGTGGCTTGGCGATGCTAACCGCGCTTATCTGTATCTTGATTTACGTTGCTTTTCGTTTTGAGTGGCGCTTTGCAGTAGGTGCCGTATTTGCACTTTTCCACGATGTTGTACTGACAATGGGTCTGTTCTCAATCCTAGGTCTGGAATTTGACTTAACGATTTTAGCGGCAATATTGGCGGTAATAGGTTACTCACTCAACGATACTATCGTTGTGTCTGACCGTATTCGTGAAAACTTCCGTAAAGTACGCATTGACGATACCTTAGAAATCATCAACATTTCACTGACACAAACACTTAATCGTACATTAGTGACCTCAATCACGACTATCCTTGTATTGATTGCGTTATTCGTATGGGGCGGTCAAACTATTCATGGTTTTGCGACAGCTCTATTGTTCGGTGTATTTATCGGTACCTATTCTTCTGTATATGTTGCGAGTTCAGTTGCTGTGGCAATGGGTGTTAGCAAAGAAGATTTGATCCCGGTAGAAGTTGAAAAAGAAGGTGCAGACCTAGACGCTATGCCTTAATCACAGACATTGTTGTGATAATCGAAAGCGGCTTCTTGGCCGCTTTTTTGTTGCTTGTAAAATGTCACTTTATTGTTTCTAAAAAATGACAGTAGTATATAATGATAATCGTTATCAATAAAGGAGATACTTATGTACAAACTTGTGATGGCGGTTGGCGCATTAACATTAATGACCGCATGTTCTAAGCAACCAGAGCTTGAACAACAAACCGAATCTGTAACCACAGAAGCAACATCATCTTTAGCACAATATAAAGCGCAAGCCGAGACTTTACTTGCGGATATTCGTATAGAAAAGGATGCTGCAGCACTTGAAGCCCAATCCGCCGAGCTTGTGACTCTCTCTAGAACTTTACTAAATGAGTTTGTGGCTAAGTATCCTCAGTGTCAGACTTATCTAGATGCCTTGGATAAAGCCGCCGATATCATTCCTACCTTACCACTTGAAGAGATTGAAACGGGCTATCACGCAGATGGCAAATTACCCAAGTTTGATGATCCAGTTTGCTACCATGCAAAAGATTTATTAGTGCATCCAGCAACTGTTCAAGCGATTGCGATGAAAGGGTTTAGTGGCGCTGATGACTATCAGAGTGCAGAGATGGAAATTGTGGAAGTGATAGCACACTTTGATCAGGTAGAGAAAGCGTTGAAGTAAGCGGTTGAAAATCATTCAATTGCAAATTGGGTACATTTCACCCGATTGACATATATCTGTCATACTCTGTTGCTACCGTGCGCGATTATACTTTTACAGTGAGTTTAATGCTGTGGATCCTTCGCGCACGTTAGTACTTAATACAATAATAAAAGAAAAAGCAGTATTTACTCTGTTTCAGCCAATCTACGATCTTGCGAAACGCCAAATTTTAGGGTTTGAAGCATTAAGTCGTGGCATGTCCGGTTCATTGTTGGAGTCTCCAGACAAGCTTTTTGCGATTGCGAGTAAGCAGGAGCGTTTGTCAGAGCTGGAGATTATCTGTCGTGAAGCCGCTATTAAGCAGTTTGTCTCACTCAACCTTCCTGGTAAGCTATTTTTAAACGTTAGTCCAAAAGCGTTACTCGATCCGAGCCACCCAAAGGGCGAAACCAGACATCTCACTGAGGTGTATGGGCTCGATCCCAAGCGTGTCGTCATTGAAGTGACTGAGCAAGACAAAGTAGATGACGCGAATCTGCTACTAACTACAATTACGCATTATCGAGAACTTGGATTTCAAATTGCGATTGATGATTTAGGAGCAGGTTATTCTGGCCTCAAAAAGTGGTCGGAGTTATGCCCTGATTATGTCAAAGTCGACAGATATTTTATCGACCATTGTGACCAAAGTGTGGTGAAACGGGAGTTTTTAAAGTCCATTATCGAGCTTGCTAAAGCCACCAGTACTGAGGTTATAGCTGAAGGAATTGAGCGGATGGAGGAGCTAAAGCTGATAGAGCAGCTTGGCATTGTAAACGCTCAAGGTTTTCTACTCGCGAAGCCAACTCGAAAGCCACCGACAGAGCTGGCTTTGTTAAAATCTCTTCACTCAGAAGTTCGATCCAATTTTAATCAATTTGAACAATCAATGGCAATTGGTTGGCTTGCCAAAGAGGCCAATGCTATCCATGAATGTACGCAATGTATAGATGCTCATAGGTTGTTTGAACAAGACCGTAAGCTTACCAGCCTTGCAGTGGTTAATGATGCTAGGGAGCCTGTGGGGCTACTACACAGAGATCAACTAACAGAGGTCTTCGCTGCGCCATATGGTCATGCACTTTTTGATAAGAAGTCAGTCACTAAATTGATGGACAAGCAGCCGTTAGTAGTGGATGAGCAGCAAGAGCTTGATACGGTGAGTAAGCAAATAACCGATCACGAATTTGATATTCGACGTCATATCATTATTACAAGAAATGGTCGTTATCTTGGCTTAGCGCCCTTAAGAGACATACTCAAGCACATCACAGAAGAAAAAATTCGTCACGCCCAACATGCCAATCCATTAACCATGTTGCCGGGCAATGTCGCGATAAATGAGGCAATAGAGCAAAGGTTACGTTCACATCATGACTTTTCTCTTGCATATATCGACCTTAATCATTTTAAACAGTTTAATGATTTATATGGATATGCCAGTGGCGATAGCGTGATTAAGCTACTTGCGGAGGTGACGGGTGATGTATGTGCACAGAGTTCAAGCTTTGTTGGGCATATCGGGGGGGACGACTTTATGGTGGTGTTCGATAATAATGATGCAGAAGCCTTGTGCCATGAGATCATCACTCAGTTTGAGCTTAAATCAAAAGCTTTTTTTACTCCTGAGCATGTTAGTGCTGGCGGTTACTGGGCAACAAATCGTGAAGGGCAAAAGCAATTTGTACCTTTACTCACTTTATCGATTGGTTTAGTGAGACCTGATTTACAACACTGCATTAATTCACATCAAGTCGCAGCTTTAGCAACAGATGCTAAGAAAGAAGCCAAGCGCTATCGTAATAGCTATTTATTTGTATGTAACCGTCGTAAGCCTACGGTATCGACTGTACGACTGGAAAATGCAGGTTGACTATATTTTTAATTGCGCAATAGTAATAGCAATCCGTAAAAGTACTCTTGATTGTAGTATTGTTTCCCCCTAAAAGAGGGTTGTGCGATGAAGTTAAAGTTGGGTGTAATTATCTCTGCTCTGGTGTTTCAAAGCGCTTGTATAGCGACGCAACTCCCCGAGTTAATCTATGTCGCGAAAGAAGCGCGAACCTTGTACGATCGCGATCTTTATCTTTACGAATTACTGGAAAAGGCGCTGGCGGCTGTTAAGTACTCAGCTCAAATTGAACATATCAAAATTCACCCTCATCAACAGCGCACGTTGATGGCACTAAGCCGGGGCAAGGTGGATTTACATTGGTCTATGACCAGCCCTGCTCGTGAGCAAATTGCTATTCCTATAAAGGTCCCATTGTATGATGGACTTATTGGTAAACGTGTGCTGATTGTTCATAAAGATATTTATCCAGCCATAAAAGCAGTTCGGTCACTTAACGAATTAAAGCGTTTTACCGCGGTACAAGGGCACGATTGGCCTGACACCAAAATTCTTAGTTATAACGGTCTGAAGGTCAGGCCTATTTCCGATTATCAAACCATGTTTAATTTAATCGCGGATAAAAAAGCGGATTATTTTCCACGCTCGGTGATTGAGGCAAATTCAGAATTGATCGCACAAAATAACGAAAACCTCATGATCGTACCTGATTTTCACCTTGAGTATTCAACCGCTTTTTACTTTTTTGTGAATAAAGACAAGCCAAAACTTGCTTATGCACTCGAGGAGGGGCTTGCTAAGCTTAAAGAGTCTGGTGAATTAAAACGATTAAAACAAAAATATCGTTTAGTGTTACCGCCCGAAGGTGAAGGCATCAAATTGAATAACCCTTACTTTGCAAAAAACTACTAGCGTTTCTTGCGCAAGCTTGGGAGTGCATAATCGTACTCTTCTTTGTATGTTAGGGCTGTTAAAGCTATCATAATTCCACATTTTGCTGAGTACAGAATGTATCCTGCAATATCGGAAGAGTAGAAAAAGAACGTCACATCATAGCCTTTACCATTTCTTAGGTAATTTTCGACAATAGTAGCGAATGTGAACAAAGCTCCTAAGATAGCCAACCATGGAAATATATTATCCGCAAAGGTGTATTTAATTTTATATCTTGGAAAAAGTTTTTTGGTTAATTCTGTCCGGTAAGTGAGTGGGGCGAGCACTATTAACTCGATAATTAGGTGAATGCCAAAAATCAAACTATTCTGGAATAATCTATTCTCAGGGGAAGATGATAGGCTAATTAATCCAGTTGAAAACACGAGTGTTTCAAGAACAAAGGGAGTCAGGCATAAGATGCACAGAATACATATGTTCACATCCTTCAGTCGTAATCCCACACCAAAACAGAGAGATATAAGTGCCGTGTACGTCAGAAAAAAGTGAAAATTAACATCGTGTATAATGAAGACTCCTACTACAACTAAGACATATGGTAGTAGTAAGTCTCCGAGTGCGAATTTTCTTTCCATAACTAACAATGATCTTTAATTGGCTTTGCTAGATTTGGTCTTTGCATTAGCTTCAGCACTGTTAGCTGCTGGTTCATCTGGCATCCAAATACCACCACCAGAAACTTTTTTACATTCTTTCAAATTTAGTTTTTGCATTATCATAGTCCTTATTAAGTTTGCTTGATTTCTACGCAATCAAGCATTCAAACTTTAGGTTGCATATATTATTGCAATTATAACAAACAAAGAAGTCTCTTGAGACTACTAAAACTGAAACTCTCTGTGGGTACAAACTTAACACCAAATAAACACAAGGTGAATGAAAAATTAAAGAAATTTTTCAATTAACAGTTTATATAAATTTACACTTGGCTAATTCTATGAAAAATAAGAATAAAGTTGACTTATTACACTTTGAATTTGGCCATCTCAATCTCTAGATTTCCAGATAAAGATTTAATTGTATCAGTCGCTTTATGTGCTTTTTCAGACACACTTGCAGTCTGTGAAGCCGTGTCAGAGATAACAACGACACGTTTGGCTGTATCTTCTCCTGCATCCAACTGTTCTTTGGCCGCTTGAGCTATTTGATGACTCATCTGCGATATAGATTTTAAAGAATCGGCGACTTGTACAAGCGCTTGAGATGCCTTAGATGACATACTCACCGTCTTTTCACTTGTGGCAATACTCAAACTTACCGAAGCCTTCGCATCTTGAGTCGCACTTTGCAGCTTAGTGATCATGGTACGGATCTCTTCTGTACTGGTTTGAGTGCGCTGAGCAAGCTGTCTGACCTCGTCCGCTACGACAGCAAAGCCTCGTCCTTGCTCTCCAGCTCGTGCTGCTTCTATCGCAGCATTGAGTGCCAGTAAATTGGTTTGCTCGGCGATAGATTGGATAACGGTAAGTACATTGGCGATATTAGATACTTCTTCATCTAGCACTTGAATGTTATTACCTGCGCTGTCAATTTGTTGCTCTAATAATGCAATTTCAGTCGCGGCCTGTGCTGTTAGTTTGTCGGCTGCATTACCTTGCTTTTCAGCTTCTTGAACTGACTCTGCAGCTTGCTCAGCATGTTCGACAACGGTTTGTGCTGATGCTGTGAGCTCGGTAATTGCTGAGGCTACCATGTGAGTTTCGGCATTTAAGCTGCGAGTTAAATTTTCCAGCTCTACTGAACGTACCTCGCTGTCTGATGTTTGGTTTTGTAGCGCCTTGGTTGCTTCCTTAAGTCCTTCAACTACACCTCTAAGTCCGCCTTGCATATAAGCCATGGCGGCGAGAATACTATAATCTTGGCAGTCAGCAGTATTGATTGGTGTAGTCAGATTTCCTCGTGAAACATGTTTTACTATTTCGAGTACATCATTGATTTCGGCACCTAGTTTATTGTTGAGTGACAGTCCAAATCGCGCAAGTGCGGTGGTTAATGCAACGGCAACTGCTAAAGAAAGTGCGACTAGCCAAATTGCGGTGTCCCAATAACGATCGTTTACTTCTTTATAGCTAATACCTGTGCCGACATACCAGCCAAACCCTGGTGTCTTTTGTACCACTGAAGTCAGGTCAACAACTTCTCCATCTCGTAATGAGGTCCAATTATAGGTAATGATCCGATCAAACTGGTTACCAACTAAACGCTTCACCATGCTGCCTATGCTTTTGCCATCGGCATCTTCAAAGTCATTAAAGCTGGTGTTATGTAGTTGGGGGTCATGAGGTGTTGCTACGAAGTCCATTTTGTCATTAACAACATACACATACTCAGAGTCATGGTATTTATTTTCTCTTAAAACCTGAATTGCCATCTCTTTTGCTTGTTGCTCCGTCAGTTTTCCTTGCTCTGTAAAGCGCTCAAACTGTTTAACAATATTAACGGTACTTTTCATTAATTGGTTGATACGCGCAATATTATCGCTTTCACTGGCATGGCGTAGAGCTTGAAGGCCTACAAAGGCAACGGCAAGTAATGAAACAAATATTGCGGCGGCAAAGGTAATTATTTTTGCTTTTAATGTGAAACTAGAAAACACAGGATCGCCCCCTAAAAATACTCTCAATACATGATTTAGCATGTTTAGGGGGAGTTTGTAAGTAGGTTAATGTTCTAAGGAGGCGATTTTGAGATGATATTTACTCATACAACCTAAGGGAGAAGACTAATTTGCATTAATTATGCTTATTTCTTCATCAGTTAATGGGCGATATTCCCCCTCAGCAAGGGCCGGATCAAGCTCGATCCCTGCAATATTTTCTCTATGAAGTTCAACTACTTGGTTGCCAACTGCGGCAAGCATGCGTTTTACTTGATGATATTTTCCTTCGCAAATGGATAAGCGTAGTGCAAATTTATCAATAAGCTCTGCTTTCGCTGGCAGGGTTGCTTGTTTTTCACCATGTAGCTCAACGCCTTGTTCAAGCTGAGTTAACGCTTCTTTAGTGAGCTCGTCGCGGCTTTCTAGTACATAGGTTTTAAACTTTTGCTTCTTCGGCGAGGTGATTTGATGAGACCAATCTCCATCGTTAGTGAGCAGTACCAAACCCGTTGTATCGATGTCCAGCCGACCTGCAACATGAAAATCTTTTAAGTTAGGTTCTTCGATTAACTCGAATACTGTAGGGTGTAATTCATCACTATTTGCACACACATAACCTTGTGGTTTGTTTAGCATATAGTAGCGTAAACCCAAATACTCTAGGTGTTTGCCATCGAAAGTAATATGGTCTGCTGGGGTGACTTGGATATCACCTTTTTTGACGACATTGCCATTGACGGTAACGAGACCTTTTTTAATATTAATTTTGACCTTGCTGCGCGGCATCTCTGCAACGTGGCTCAAAAATTTCTCCAATCTACATGGAAATTTCATAGCTAAATAACTCGAATAATAAATTAGTTTTTGCGGTAAATATCGGATAATAAATCATAGCAATGGACACTGAGAGCAAAATGTTCCCCGACCTTTGCGAGCAAAAGTTTCAGAGTACCTTCCGTGAGCATTTGTTTTTGCTCTAATGTTCTACCAGCCATCATATGGATCTGCAGGTGAATAAATCCTTGTTTGCCGTCACCTAACTGAAAATGCTCAAAAGCAACAGCACGGGTTTTGACGGAAGTTGGATCAAACAAGCCACTTGCACAGGCAAATTGCTGCACCTGTGATACCAACGCCTCGGTTTCAATTGGCAAATTAGCTGAGTGTTCGAGAATAAAGTGTGGCATGTGAAACTCCATGTTTTTGCATTAGGCTCAGAGTTTATGCTATTTATCAGGGGTTATTCCAGAAAAGAGTGAATTATTAGTATGCTGTCCTTATTTAAAGTCTCACCTTTGCTTAGTGATGAAGAAACCCAATGGTTAATTGACACCTTTGTCTGGGCATTTGAGCACTTTGATGGCGAGTACTTTTTAAATGAAACGCAGATCGTTACTCCGACTCCCAGTTGTTTTCCTGAGCCGGTATCCAGTATTGAAGAGATGGCGGAAGTCGTTTTCTCCCGAGTAAAATCCTATGCGGGGTTACAACAGTGGCCAATCACTTTGGTTGCGCCTGAACGCATGCTTGCGTCGACCAGCATGACTAAGTTAAACATTGCAGGGCGTTGGCGCGGTGAGCAAGCGGTTATCGCTGAAGCGGCTGCGCCTATTTTGATTTCTTATAATCCTAATCAAATAAATCAGCCTCAAGATCTGATCGCCAGTTATGCTGGTGTTATGGCAAAAGTTTTAATTTTACAGCGTGGCGTGTTACCTCCAGGTGGGGAAGCGCAATTAGACGCAGCTTGTGATGTGCTGGCGAGCTTTTTTGGCTTTGGGATCATGGTGTCTAATACCGTATATCACTTTAGGGGAGGATGTGGTTCTTGCTACAACCAATATGCTAACCGAAAAGCAGCACTGACGGAGCAGCAAAGTGTTTTTGTGCATGCCTTAGTATGTCATTTTAAAGGGGGGAAAGATGGTCATAAGCATCTTAAGTCACATCTTGTGAGTCAGTATAAAAAGGCGAAAAAGCAAATTAATACCTTAATGGATAACTCAGAGCGGGGTGATTTACTGGCCTTACAGGAGCATGCACATGCTCGCTTATCTTGATGAGTTTATTTTAATTGCGCTGGCACATTTTTTTGCTGTCGCTAGTCCCGGTCCTGATTTTGCGATAGTGCTTAAACAAAGTGTACAGCAGGGTCGATCAAACGCCCTTTGGACAAGTTTTGGCGTTGGTCTTGGTATTTTAGTACATGTCAGTTATTGCTTATTGGGAGTTGCGTTACTGCTATCTCAATCTGAAAGCTTGTTCACAGCAGTAAAATATATAGCCGCGCTTTACCTCGCTTACCTTGGTGTCCAAGCATTGCGATATGCAAAACCCAATTCAGAGCAAGAAAATATCACTGAACACGCTGTTACTGAGTCTAATTGGACTGCGTTAAAACGAGGCTTTTTAGTCAATGCCTTAAATCCCAAAGCAACGCTGTTTTTCTTATCGCTTTTTACCTTAGTGATTGAGCCAACCACACCAAGCGGTGTGCAGTTGTTTTACGGTGTTTATATGGCATTGGCTACGTGGGCTTGGTTTTCGTTTTTATCTTTAGTTTTATCAAAAACAACGGTAAGACATTTTTTTCGTCGTGCAGGACATTGGTTTGATCGCGGGATCGGTGTGATCATGTTACTGCTTGCAGTAAGATTGGTGATCTAATGTGTGACAAAAACATTATTAACTTTAGCTTTGGTTCAAATATGTCGACCGCACGTTTGCTTGCTCGTTTACCACAAGCGAAGCTACTTGGAGTGGGGAAATTGCATGGCTATCGGCTGACTTTTGATATGTTGAGCACCGATGGTTCAGCCAAGTGCAGTATTACGCCGAGTACTGAAGCAAATAGCCATGTTTATGGCGTTTTGTATGCGTTGGATGAGCAAGAAAAAGCGCGTTTGGATGACATTGAAGGGGATCGCTATAGCTGTCATTGTTTGCCTGTTGAAAGGCAAAGTGGCGGTATCGTGGACGCCTGGTGCTATATTGCTAACACCTTTGTGGAACAACAATTACCTTTCGATTGGTACGTACATCATGTGTTGGCCGGGGCAAAGGAGCATCGGTTTCCAACCAGCTATTTACAGGCAATTTCGACACAGCCACACGTTACAGATAATGATAATGACAGACAACAACAAGAATTAGCCATCTACCACTGTGATGCTGTGAAGCTAAATCTCAAAGCTTGACTGGTAACATCATGATTGGTTGTGGCAAAAAACCAAGGAAAAATAATGAAAATAAAACAATGGCTATTAACCTCAGGCCTAGTTGCTGCAAGTTTTCTTAGTGCACAGGCAAGCGCGGCAGTAAACCAACAGGATGTTGAAACTGCGGTAAAAAGCGCGATGGCAAAGTTTAATATTCCAGGTTTGGCAATTGGTATCGTAGAAGATGGCAAGATTGTGATGACCAAGGGCTTCGGGGTGACGCATTTAAATAAGCCTGCTAAGGTCAATGCGGATACCTTGTTTGGTATTGCATCCAATACCAAAGCATTCACGGCAGCAGCGCTGGCGATGTTGATAGATCAAGGCAAGCTGAGTTGGGATGACAAAGTCATCAAACATATTCCAGAATTTAAGCTTTACGATAGTTATGTTACTCAAGAGATGACTATCCGCGATTTATTAAGTCATCGAAGTGGATTGGGTCTTGGGGCGGGCGATCTTATGATCTGGCCTGATACTGATAAAACCATGTCTGAATTGCTTGCAGGTATTTCACACCTCAAACCGGATTCAAGTTTCCGCAGTCATTACGCTTATAACAATTTGATGTTTGTTGTTGCAGGAGAAATCGTAAGTCGAATCAGTGGTAAAGATTGGCGCGATTTTGTTGAACAGGAAATGTTTACCAAGTTAGATATGGATGACTCAAAGGCTGGATTCTCTCGGATCCCAGCTAACAATAGTAATTGGGCGACTGGCCATATTCCGATGGATGGCAAACTTACGCCTTTCTTTGTTAACTACTTGGAAGATTTCCGTGGTGCTGGTGCCATTGCGTCTAACGTGGATGACATGACTAAGTGGCTACAAACCCAGCTTGAGGGTGGTCGCTTACCTTCTGGCGAGCAGCTATTTAGCCAAGAGCAACAAGTGCAAATGTGGCATCCACACATTACGCGTATTCCCGCAACAAAAGCCGAAGAAGTATACCACCAGCAGTTTAGAGGGTACGGCCTTGGCTGGGCGGTAGAGGACTACTTTGGTTATAAAAAGGTAGGTCACGGCGGCGGGATTTTAGGTATGGTGTCGCAAGTTGCGATGATCCCAGAGAAAAAATTGGGTGTGGTGGTCTTATCAAACCAACAAAAATACCCCGCACTTTCCGCGATTATCAATGAGGTGTTTGAAGATGCGCTTGGCCTAGAAGATAAAGACTGGGTGCAGATCATCGCCGATGATTACTTTAAGGCGCAACAAGATAAATACGCCAAAGCTGGGATAATCGAAGTTGCAAAACCACAGCCTGCTTTACCATTAAACAACTACACGGGAACACTAAATAGCGCTTGGTATGGCGATGTGATAGTGGAAAAGCTCGGTAAGGAACTGCGCATTGATTTTACGCACACGAAGCGCTTAAAAGGGAAACTTGAGCACCTAACCGGTAACACCTTTGTGGTACGGTGGGATGAGCCATTACTTGAAGCAGATGCTTACATCAATTTTGTGATGGATAAATCACAACGGGTTGAGTCTGCTGCGATGGAATTTGTTAATCCGGAAATAACCGACTTTAGTTTCGATTTCCATAACTTGGATTTAAAGGCGAAAGAAATCCAGCATTAGGATATACCAAAGTATCAAAGCCACAATTATGTGGCTTTGATATAGTGAAAGGATAGCTACTTAAATCAACCACGTCGCAAACTAACATAGGATGTATATTCGTTATGCGTACTGCAATTATTACTCATCCATATTGCCGCAAGCATAAAATGACCGAGGAACATCCTGAGTGTCCTGCGAGGTTAGATGCGATATCAGATAGGTTGCTAGCGTCTGGCCTTGATATCGCCATTGAACACAAAACGGCGCTGAAAGCCGATACGTCACACTATGCATTGGTTCATGATCAAGCCATGATCAAAGAAGTAATGGATAAAGTCCCTAATGAAGGGTTAACCGAGTTAGACGGCGACACTTGGCTGTGTCCTGATTCTATGAAAGCGATTGAACGCGCTGTCGGCGCAGGAATACTCGCGGTGGACGAAATAGTTGCAGGTAAACTTGACGCTGCATTTTGTTCTGTGAGGCCTCCAGGGCACCACGCCAATCAAAGCACTTCATCGGGATTTTGTGTCTTTAATAATGTTGCCATTGCTGCCGCTTATGCCAAGACAAAGGGTGTAGATCGAGTGGCTATATTGGACATCGATGTACATCATGGTAATGGCACGCAAGATATTTTCAAAGACGATCATAGCGTATTACTTTGCTCTTTATTCCAACACCCTTTTTATCCAAATACCGCGATTGAGAATCATCAAACGCTAATCAATTCCCCGTTGAGTGCAGGAGCGGATGGCACAGACTTAAAAGCCTTGGTGGAGCAACAATGGTTGCCTAAGCTGCGATCATTTAAACCTCAGCTCATTTTTATCAGTGCAGGGTTTGATGGTCATTTAGAAGATGATATGGGCGGACTCAAGTTTGTTGAACAAGATTATCAATGGTTTACTGAGCAAGTAGTCGAGTTTGCAAACTCATCGGACTGTTTGGGGATTATTTCCTACTTAGAAGGGGGCTATGATCTTTCTTCTTTAGGCCGCAGCGCCGTGACACATATCAAAGCGCTGGTTGAAGCCGGTTAGCTTAGACTTAATAAATCAAAAGCCTGCTGAGTATTGCTCAGTTGGATTTTGCTGACGCAACACTGGCCTTCGTCAACGAGATATTGTTGCACTAATTCGGTTAAATATTTCAAATCAATACCTTGTACGGGCGCACCTTGTGCGTTGCTGCAGCAATCGTTTGGGTATACTAGAATTAACCGTTTGAGTGACGCATCATCGAGCAGATGCGTTGCATCTCTAAGTGCTTTTTCATCTTCAATAAACTCTATACTTTGGTCTAATACCAACAATAAAGGATAGCTTTTTATCGCCATAATTTGTTCTTGGTCAAGTTATCATTAGTGTCGCCCAGTATACTTCAAATTGGAATAATATTGCGAGAGTGTGCTTATGGTTGGTGATTCACGTCAGTTACAGATCAAAGAAGTATTTACCAATAGCTTGTTATGTTGCGATGAGCAAACCAGTCTATATGATGCGGTTGCGCAAATGCGAGCGAGCAGAGTGAGCTCGATCTTTATTACTCGTGCCGATGACATTATTGGTATCTGGACTGAGTCGGATTGCGTTAAGCTCAACTTTAACGATCCTAACTTTGCACAGGTGCCGGTCCGGGCCGTGATGACCACACCGGTGCAAAAAATTCAAATAGATAAAACCTTGAGTGAGGCGACGGTCAAGTTCCACCAACTAGGGATCCGTCACTTACTCGTGGTTGACTCGGATAATCTACCTTGCGGTGTGGTCTCTTTATCCGATATCGTGCGTAGCCAAGGACTCGACCATTATTTGCATTTTAGACCAATTGAGCAGCACTTTGAATCAAGTATTGTGATTTTAGACAGTGAAGACTGTGTCTCTGATGTTATTAATAATATGCGTGAGCTAAAGCTTACCGCTGTGTTGGCGTATAACCGTGAATTAAATGAGTATGGCATTATTACTCAACGTGATATTGCATATATTATTCTCAATCCTGATTGGCGTCAGCCTTGCTGGCAATTAGCCAGCTATCCTATGCTCTCCATGACGCCAAAAGATAGTTTATTCGATGCTTACCGGCTGATGACGGTAAACTCCATTCGTCATTTGGTGGTGACTTCCCCAGACTCGCAACAAGTGATAGGGCTATTAGCGCTCAAAAATGTCCTGACTGAAATCGAAACGGCGTATTGTAGTGAGCTGGAAAAAGTCCTAGTACAACGTGATATTGCACTGCAAAAGTCGGAGAAGAACCTTTATCTAGCTAACCGCATTATTGATGCCTCTCTCGATGGCATTATGATCACCAAAAGTTCAGGTGAAATAATCCAGATCAACCCGGCGTTTAGTGCGCTTACCGGCTACAAAGATTATGAAGTACTAGGGAAAAGCCCAAGCATATTGAGCTCGGGGCTACATGATGAATGCTATTATCAGAGCATGTGGCAAACGCTCAGAGAAACCGGTGTGTGGCAGGGCGAGATCTGCAATCGTAAAAAGAGCGGTGAGATTTATGTTGAATGGCTCACGATTATTGAGATCAGAGAGCCGTACAGTGACGATATGCTTTACGCAGCCATTTTTAGCGACATTACAGAGCGTAAAAATGCGGAAGAAAAAATTGCTCGCTTAGCCTACTTTGATGAATTGACTGGGCTGCCTAATCGTCGCTTATTTTACGACAGACTCTCTATGGCATTGGCATCAGCGCACCGCTATAAGCAAAAACTCAGTGTGATGTTTATAGATTTAGACCGCTTTAAAGAAGTGAATGACTCTCTTGGCCACAGCGCGGGAGATGAGTTATTAGTGCAGGTTAGTGAGCGAATAAAGTCTATTCTAAACGAAGGTGACACGTTGGCCCGACTTGGTGGCGACGAATTTGTCGTGCTACTAAGCGAAGTGAATGGCATGTCGGAGGTTATTGAATTTGCAGACCAAATCTTAATGGCATTATCGAATCCCTTTCAACTTGGTGATATGCAGGTGGCTGCGACGGCCTCAATGGGCGCTGCTATTTATCCCGAGGATGGTCATGATACGGAAACCTTACTCAAACACGCCGATGTTGCTATGTATCGCTCCAAAGAAGTCGGGCGTAATTCATTCCAATTATTCGAAGCTTCGATGAATGCACGTTCATTTGAGCGTTTATCCATGCTAAGTCGTTTTCAGAATGCCTTGGAAAATGACGAGTTTGAACTGCATTTTCAGCCATTGCAATGTTTAACCAGCAGTCGCATTTCAAGTGTTGAGTGTTTGCTAAGATGGCGTGACCCAAATCTCGGGATGATCTCGCCGGCCCAATTTATCCCACTTGCTGAGGAGCTCGGGCTTATTATGCGCTTAGATCAGTGGGTAATAGATAAAGCCTGTCAGCACTTGTCGCAATGGCAATGCGCTGGGGTTGAGATTAGGCGCATGGCGATTAACATCTCGGCGTCTCATGTCACTCAAGGCGACCTTTATCAGTGTGTCGCGCAGGCATTAAAAAAGCATAACGTCGACGGTAAGTATCTTGAGCTTGAGCTTACCGAAAATAGCTTTATCGGTAATCTTCAAGAGGCTAAGTACACCTTGAAAAAACTCAAGGAGCTGGGTGTCAAACTGGCGATTGATGATTTTGGTACAGGGTATTCTGCGCTCAGTTACTTGGCTAAGCTGCCCATCGACATCTTAAAAATAGATGCGAGTTTTATTGCTAAAGTGCCCGATGAATATGGCAATAGCGAAATTGTTTCGGCAATTGTGGCGATGGCTAAGGCGCTAAACCTGCAAGTTGTAGCTGAGGGCGTAGAAAAGCCTGTACAGAAACGTTATCTGCGCAAGCTAGGTTGTCATACAATCCAAGGTTACGTCTTCTGTAAGCCACTTACAGAAGACGATTGGCATGCATTTTATTCGTCAGAGAAGGTGATTTCGTAAGAGGTAAACTTACGGATATTGATCACGCCATTATCAAAAATAAGATATTGGCCTTTGATCCCTTCAAGCACGCCTGACACTACAGGGTCTTTATCAAAGTTAAACGAGCTGACTTTACTCGGGTGCTGGTTTACTGGGAAGGTGAGATCAACCACTTCTTCATCCAGCACTTCAATGGCGGTTGCACCAAAGAGTTCAGCAAGTTCATCGAGCTTTGCTTGGATCTCGGGAATAAGCTTAGCGGCTTCTGCTTTGAGGTCTATTTCAGGATTGATGCCTTTGAGCATATTGCGCCAGTTAGTCTTATCGGCAATAAACTGAGCCAGCGCCACTTCCACTAACCCTGACTGGTGACGGGTCTGCACCTTAAAAATCGGCAGAGCTTGCGTTGCGCCTTGATCTACCCAACGAGTTGGGATCTGCGTATGACGGGTGATCCCTACTTTAAGGCCTGAGGTATTGGCCAAATACACATAGTGCGGGATCATACAGTTCTCTTCGCCCCATTGGGGTTCACGACAGGTACCTTGATCATAGTGACAGGTCTCTGGCTTCATAATACACATGTCGCAGCTGGCGAGCTTTCTCATACACACGAAGCAGTGCCCCTGTGAATAGCTCTTTTTGGTTTTTTTACCACAGCTACTGCAAAATATATTGCCGGTGAAGGTAAGGGTAACTGGTTTACCAAAGTAGTCATTGAGTGATACTAAGTTATCACCCACGGGTAATTGATATTGGATAGGTTCAACAAGCGCTGACTTTAACTTGCTGAGTGTACCTTGTACTTGCATCTTTGCCCCTAAAAATGCTCATAAAAGGGTAGGATACCATTACAAACTAAGAAACGCAGTGTGTAAAAATGAAAAAGGCCAGCGTCAAGCTGGCCTTGCAAAGCTTAATGTGAATTAGCTTTCGCGTGCGATTGCACGATATGCGATATCTGTGCGGTACTCTACGCCATCCCAGTGAATGTCTTTCACTAGAGAGTAGGCGCGTTTTTGCGCTTCGGTTACCGTGTGGCCAAGGGCCGTTGCACATAATACTCGACCACCAGCAGTGACTACATGCTCGCCATCTTGCTTAGTACCGGCATGGAACACTTTTTCGCCTTCAGGGTAGTTCACTTGAAGACCTGAAATAGCGTCACCCTTAGGGTAGTTCCCTGGGTAGCCACTAGCAGCAAGCACAATACCAACAGCAGCTCGCGGATCGAATTCAATCGATGTTTGACCAAGCTCTTCACGGTTTGCCGCTTCAATCAGCTCAACTAAATCAGACTGAAGGCGTAACATGATAGGTTGTGTTTCTGGGTCACCAAAGCGGCAGTTATACTCGATAACTTTTGGTGTGCCGTCTGCTGTGATCATCAAACCAGCGTATAGGAAACCTGTATAAGGGTGACCTTCTTTCGCCATACCTTCAACCGTTGGATTGATCACTTCAGTCATGATGCGATCATGAATATCTGGCGTGACTACAGGAGCTGGAGAGTATGCACCCATACCACCTGTGTTTGGGCCTTTATCACCATCGTATGCACGTTTGTGATCTTGGCTGGTGGCAAAAGGAAGTACATTTTTGCCGTCAACCATGACGATGAAAGAGGCTTCTTCACCTTCTAAAAACTCTTCAATAACCACACGGCTGCCCGCTTCGCCAAAAGCATTACCCGCAAGCATATCGCGGATAGCTTCTTCTGCTTCCGCTTCGGTCATTGCCACGATGACCCCTTTACCAGCAGCAAGACCATCAGCCTTAACAACGATAGGTGCCCCTTGTGCTTTCAAGTAGGTAAGCGCAGGCTCAATCTCTTCAAACGTTTGATAAGCCGCTGTTGGAATATCGTGACGTGCTAAAAAGTCTTTAGTAAACGACTTAGAGCCTTCTAGCTGCGCTGCCGCTTGAGTAGGTCCAAAAATAGCTAAGCCTTCTTCACGGAAACGGTCAACCACACCGATAACTAGTGGTGCTTCAGGGCCAACAATGGTTAATTGTACATTGTTTTCTTTAGCAAAGACGACCAAGGCATCGATATCTTCAACGCCGATAGCCACGTTTTCGAGTTTAGGCTCAAGCGCAGTACCTGCATTACCAGGTGCTACAAAAACCGTTTTTACAGATGGGTTTTGTGCGGCTTTGAACGCAAGCGCATGCTCACGCCCACCGCTGCCAATGACGAGTACATTCATGGCGAAATTTTCCTATTAAAGCTTTTTAAATTTTAAGGTCATGCGGTCGCTTTCCCCAATCGCTTTATATTGCGCTGCTTTTTCATCACCTAGCGCTAAGCGAGGTGGCAGAGTCCAGACGCCTTTTGGGTGATTGGCGCTGTCTAGTGGGTTGGCGTTAATGTCGCTGCTTGCAACTAATTCAAACCCAGCTTGTTTGGCGATATCAATAACATAACTTTGCTTCATATAACCTGACGACTTTTGATCATCAAGTTGACGGTGCTCAGGTAGGCGGTGTTCAACCACACCTAAAATGCCACCAGGTTTCAGTGCCTTATTAAACGCGTTGAACGCGCTAAGTACACCTTCATCTCCCTTACCCATGTACCAGTTATGCACGTTACGGAAAGTTAGTACCACGTCAGCACTGCCTTGTGGTGCAATGTTGCTGTGTGTTACCGGTGCAAATTCCGTGATCTTTACTTCACTATAGTCTGGGTTGGTTGCTACTTTTTCTTTGTAGCTTTTTAATGAGCGTTGATAGTAGCCAACATCTGAATCAGCAGGGAAGTGCGCTGCATAATAGGTGCCTTGACCTTTAACCAGCGGCGCTAAAATCTCGCTGTACCAACCACCACCAGGTGCAATTTCTACCACAGTCATTGATGGCTCAATGCCAAAAAAAGCAAGCGTTTCACTTGGGTGGCGATATTGGTCTCGGGCTCTATTGTTCTCAGCTCGATTGTCGCTAGCAACGGCTTTTGCAATCGCGCTTGGTACCGCTTGGCTGGAGTTGGATTCTGTCGCGTTACAGCCCACTAAAGTAGTAAATACTGCAGCAGCGATAAGAGATTTCATACCTAGATTCATCGTTAGCTTCCTTCATTCTGTTATGATTATGCTGTAGCCAGAATACTGGAAATTAGCTGAAACAAAAAGCGCGAAACTCATAAGTTTCGCGCTTTATTGATTAATGGCGGAAGTGGCGCATGCCGGTAAACACCATTGCCATTCCTGCTTCATCAGCGGCGGCAATCACCTCTTCATCACGCATTGAACCGCCCGGCTGGATAACCGCAGTGATACCAGCAGCTGCAGCGGCGTCAATGCCATCACGGAATGGGAAGAACGCATCAGAAGCCATCACAGAACCTGGAACTTCTAGGTTCTCGTCTGCGGCTTTAATCCCTGCGATTTTTGCAGAGTATACGCGGCTCATTTGGCCTGCGCCCACACCAATAGTCATCCCATCGCGGGCGTAAACAATCGCGTTGGACTTAACAAATTTAGCGACTTTCCAGCAGAACAGTAGATCTGTTAGTTCTTGCTCTGTAGGTTGACGTTTCGAAACTACCTTAAGGTCGTCCAAACCAACCATACCTTGGTCACGATCTTGTACTAAGATACCGCCATTAACACGTTTAATATCAGTACCTGTGGTTTTGTTTGACCACTGACCACATTCTAGTAAACGTACATTTTGCTTCGCAGCAACGATTTGTGCGGCTTCTTCTGATACGCTCGGCGCGATGATAACTTCAACAAACTGACGCGCTACGATGGCTTCCGCCGTGTCGCCGTCTAGCTCTCGGTTAAAGGCGATGATACCACCGAAGGCAGAAGTAGGGTCGGTCTTAAATGCGCGGTCATAGGCGGCAAGAATGTTTTCATCTACCGCAACACCACAAGGGTTTGCGTGTTTTACGATAACACAAGCTGGCTTATCAAACTCTTTAACACACTCAAGTGCGGCATCGGTATCAGCGATGTTGTTATAAGACAGCGCTTTACCTTGAAGTTGTTTAGCCGTTGCGACGGATGCCTCTTCAATGTTGTTTTCAACATAGAAAGCAGCGTCTTGATGCGAGTTTTCACCGTAGCGCATATCTTGCTTCTTGGTGAATTGCATATTGATAGTGCGAGGGAATTTGGTTTCCTCAGCCGCTTCTTCCGTATAATCCGGAACCATTTTACCGAAGTAGTTGGCAATCATGCCGTCATATTGTGCGGTATGCTCGTAGGCTGCAATAGCAAGGTCGAAACGTGTCTTGTATGTTGTAGAGCCTGAGTTTGCCTTCATTTCTTCAATAACACGGCTGTAGTCATTCGCATTTACAACAATGGTCACGTCTTTGTGGTTCTTAGCCGCGGCACGAACCATAGTTGGACCACCAATATCGATATTTTCGATTGCATCTTCTAGGCTACAGTCAGCTTTCGCAACAGTTTGTGCGAAGGGGTATAAGTTGACTACTACCATATCGATTGCTGAAATATTGTTTTCAGTCATGACGTCTTCGTCTTGACCGCGACGTCCTAAGATACCGCCGTGCACTTTTGGGTGAAGCGTTTTAACGCGACCATCCATGATTTCTGGGTGGCCAGTGTAATCAGATACTTCTGTTACTTTAATGCCGTTGTCTGCAAGTAGTTTGCAAGTACCGCCAGTTGATAAAATTTCTACGCCTTGAGCTGCAAGTGCTGTGGCGAATTCAACGATACCGGTTTTATCTGACACGCTTAGTAGGGCGCGACGAATTGGACGATGTATATCCATGATGGTTCAGGTTTCCTCAATGATTAGTTAAGGGCTAGCTTAGAAAGCCGGTATTTTAGCGCATTATTGTTAAGATGACGATGTTAAAAGGCGAGATAAACATGAGAAAAGTGCGATATGAAAAGGATAAATGTCCGCTAGCTGCTGAATTTTAAACAATAAAAAAGCACCCGAAGGTGCTTTTTTATCAACTAAATTTTACCAGCAGTGCTTAGTTCATGCCGTATTTTTTTAGCTTTTTGCGAAGTGTGCCACGGTTGATGCCTAAAAGGATCGCTGCACGAGTCTGGTTACCACGAGTATAAGTCATTACCTCTTCAAGTAGAGGTGCTTCAAGCTCAGAAAGAACTAACTCATAAACGTCTTGTACGTCTTGACCATTAAGCTGCTTTAGGTAGTGATGTACAGCTTTTTTAACTGCATCGCGCAAAGGTTGCGGTTTCTCTTGTGACTGAACATGAGCGTTAGTAATAAATGGAGAAGTCACATTTTGTTCGAACATCGTTATGTCTCTTTCTTAGTTAGCCTGAAGGATGAATAAATTCATTCACCCTAATGTTTCAAAATAGTCTTCTAATGCCTCGATTTGCGCTTCTGGCGTCTCCAAGGCATTGAATACTCGCCTAAATTGACCTTCTTGGTCATGGGCCTGCAAATACCAAGATACATGCTTGCGTGCGATGCGCGCTCCCATTGGCTCACCATAGAATTGATGAAGATTTACTAAGTGCTCCATCAATATTGCTCGAACCTCTGCTATTTCAGGTTCTGGCAAATGTTCACCGGTTTGCAAATAGTGGTCTATTTCTCGGAAAATCCAAGGACGACCTTGGGCGGCTCGACCAATCATAATGGCATCTGCGCCCGTGTATTCCAGCACCTGTTTCGCTTTTTCAGGAGACGTAATGTCACCATTTGCTACCACAGGAATAGATACTGAACGTTTAATTTCTCTGATCGTGGCGTATTCAGCTTCGCCCTTATACATACATGCTCTTGTACGGCCATGCACGGCTAGCGAAGCAATGCCTCGACGTTCAGCTATGCGAGCAATCTCAACACCGTTACGATTGTCTGTGTCCCATCCTGTACGGATTTTTAACGACACAGGTACGTCAACAGCAGCAACCACAGCGGTTACTATTTCGTCAACCAACTCTGGATATTGCAACAATGCTGAGCCTGCAAGCTTCTTGTTCACTTTTTTAGCGGGGCAGCCCATATTGATATCTATGATCTGCGCACCGTTTGCGACATTAAATTGTGCTGCTTGCGCCATCAACTCAGGATCCGCTCCTGCGATTTGTACCGAGCGAATGCCCGATTCACCACTGTGATCCATGCGATTTTGCGACTTATCGGTTTTCCACACTTTTGGATTTGAAGACAACATTTCTGATACCGCAAGCCCAGCACCTAGACGTCGACACAGTTGTCGAAACGGTCTGTCGGTGATCCCAGCCATTGGTGCTACGATAAGATTGTTTTCAAGTTGGTATGGACCAATACGCACAACAGTTTAATCCGCCTTACCTCAAGGGGCGCTAAGTTTACGGTTTTTTTCGCAAAAATCAAAGGTTATAAATTGAACATAATTGCTTTTTTTTTGAACTTTATGGGTTGACATTTGATAACAACCTGAGAGCTCAGATAATTTGCACGAAATTTATGCAAAAACAATTTTAAAGGTACAATTTGAGCCGAAAATTTAAGCTGTGAAAAATGCGTAAAGCCTGTTAATTACAGGCTTTACCAGTTAAAACTTACTAACTTTCATTGAGCCGCTGATACTTTTGTCAGCGTTACGTTAGCAGCCTTATTTTTTCACACCGCTGACGCGCGTCCATTCACCCTGTTGAGCAATGTTGTCTAGCTTTAAAAATGGTGCGTAAACATCTGCAACAGACTGCGCTTGCTCTTCTAAAATACCAGACATGGCGATGGCGCCTTTGTCGCCTAAGAAGCCGAGAATGATTTCGTGTAGCTCTCTCAGCGGTTGTGCAAGAATATTAGCAACAACAATATCAGCACTGAATTGCGGCTGGTTTTCAGGTAAGTACACTTCTAGTTTATCTGCAACGCCATTACGCTCGGCATTATCGCGGCTTGCGATAAGCGCTTGTGGATCGATATCAATACCAATCACACGCTCAGCGCCTAATTTGATTGCTGCGATACCTAAAATCCCAGAGCCACAGCCAAAATCAACGACGGTTTTACCGCTGAGGTCTTGTTGTTCCAGCCATTGCAGGCAAAGTGCGGTTGTGGCATGGGTACCAGTACCAAATGCAAGGCCCGGATCCAGTAACACATTGACGGCATTGGGATCTGGCACATCACGCCAGCTTGGGCAGATCCATAATCTCTCACCAAACTTAATCGGGTGAAAATTATCCATCCACTCGCGTTCCCAGTCTTTGTCTTCTAGCTGTTCAAGCTTGTAGTTTAACGGCTTTTTNTGATTGGACAAAGTCAACGACTGCTTGCATATCATGATTCGCTTCAAATAAACCGATCACCGTTGTCTCGGGCCATAAGATGACTTCGCCGGGTTTTGGTTCGTAAACGGGATTGTTTTTACTATCCATGAATGTGACAGACGGACAACCGACATCCATAAGCATATCGCTTAACGCATCGGCATCGGCTTTATCTGAATAAATTCGGATTTGGATCCAAGCCATGTGTGTATACCTATTTAATCCAATTATTATAAAAAAGGCCGCTGAATAGCGGCCTTAATCTTATTTGCTACTTTTTAGCCCTTAACGTCTAAAAAGCTCTTTAATAGATCTGAGCGAGAAGGGTGGCGCAGCTTACGTAATGCTTTAGCTTCAATCTGACGAATACGCTCACGTGTTACATCAAACTGTTTACCCACTTCTTCTAACGTGTGGTCTGTATTCATATCGATACCAAAACGCATACGTAGTACTTTAGCTTCACGAGCGGTAAGGCCTGCCAGTACTTCGTTGGTCGCGCCACGAAGACTTTCCATCGTTGCTGAATCAATCGGTGACTCGATAGTAGTGTCTTCGATAAAGTCACCAAGATGTGAATCTTCATCATCACCAATTGGCGTCTCCATTGAGATTGGCTCTTTGGCTATTTTTAACACTTTGCGGATCTTGTCTTCAGGCATCATCATACGTTCTGCCAATTCTTCAGGACTTGGCTCTCGGCCCATTTCCTGTAGCATTTGACGAGAGATACGATTCAGCTTGTTGATTGTTTCAATCATATGCACAGGAATACGGATAGTTCTTGCCTGATCCGCAATCGAGCGAGTAATCGCCTGACGGATCCACCACGTTGCGTATGTTGAAAACTTATAACCACGACGGTATTCAAATTTATCAACCGCTTTCATCAGACCGATGTTACCTTCTTGGATCAGATCCAAGAACTGCAGACCACGGTTGGTATACTTTTTAGCGATTGAAATTACAAGACGTAAGTTCGCTTCAACCATTTCTTTCTTCGCACGGCGAGCTTTTGCTTCACCAATACTCATGCGACGATTGATGTCTTTAATACGCTCAATGCTAAGACCAGTGCTATCTTCAAACGCTTTAAGCTTGTTAACACAACGCTCAATTTCAGGTTTTACTTCAGCAAGTTTTGCTGAGTGTTTTTCACCTGATGCAATTTCAGCATCGATCCATGCGGTATCGGTTTCGTTATTAGCAAAGTGCTTAACGAAAACCTTTTTTGGCACCTTGGCAATTTGAACTGCTTGCTTCATGATGATGCGTTCTTGAACACGCACTTTATCCATCATGTCGCGCATGTTATTTACCATGCGGTCAAATTGCTTAGGAACTAACTTGAAAGTACGGAAGTGATCGCCGATTTCCTGAATTGCAGCTTTCGCATCTGGGTGCGAGCGACCTTTACTTTCAAAAATTTCTCGCGCGGCATTGTACAGCGTACGAAGATGTTCAAAATGCTCGCGAGCTTCTTCAGGATCTGGACCTGAATCGCCTTCTTCTGAGTCATCATCGTCATCATCTTCATCATCTTCGTCATCTAAGTCTTCATCACTTAGCTCAGAACCGATGTGTGTTGCTGAAATTGGTGCTTCGTCTTCCTCGATAGCATTAGGATCAAAGAAACCAGAAACAATGTCGCTTAGGCGCATTTCTTCCGCTTCGTACTTGTCCCATTGCTCTAGCAGGTAAGTAATAGCTTCAGGGTATTCTGCAACAGAAATCTGTACTTGGTTGATCCCTTCTTCAATACGCTTAGCGATTTGGATTTCGCCTTCACGAGTTAGAAGTTCAACCGTACCCATTTCACGCATATACATACGAACAGGGTCAGTTGTGCGGCCAATTTCTTTTTCTACTGTTGCTAAAGCCGCAGCCGCTGCTTCCGCAGCATCCTCATCTGTTGTTGTTTCTTGCATCATCAACTCATCAGCATCAGGCGCATTTTCAGAGACCTGAATACCCATATCGTTGATCATGCTGATGATATCTTCTACCTGATCTGAGTCTATGATGTCTTGTGGAAGATGATCGTTAACTTCTGCAAAAGTTAAATAACCTTGCTCTTTACCTTTCTGAATCAGAAGTTTGAGTTGTGACTGAGGAGATTGATCCATAGAGAAATTTGCTTCCACTCTGAAAAGTTGATACAACAGGCGCCAGCTATTTAACAGCTAAATTTTGATGACGCAGTGAATAGAACATTATAGCACCGAAAATTGCTATTGACTAGAACTTCTACTGTTTAAGCGCTTGGGTAAGGAGTGCGCATTCTAGCCGCTCATCATTTGTTAGGCCTTCTGTTTTCTCCTTTATTAATAGGGTCTCTAGGCGATAATTTAAACACTGATCTTCAATAAATTGAAAAGTATTTTTAAATTCGTCTTCTAGCCTATCTTCAGCAACGCCATGTTGCCACACCGCAAGCTTTTTCAAGGCATCGAATTCAGCCTGGTCGCGATAATGTTCAAGTAACTGCGCTGTGTTTATTTGTGGATTATCGTTACATAACATTTGTAAGCTCAGCAGCAGTTGAATACCCGGGATCGCCATTTCACCGAGTTCAGGCATATACTCAACCGTTTGCGCAAGCTGTGGATGTTGAAGCAGTAAGCCAATCGCTCGACGCATCGGCGTGACTTTAAATTGGCGCTCAATTTTATTCTGTTGTTTGTTACTTGCTAATTTAGCGCTAAGTTGCTCACGAGTACGACCAATTAATCTAGCTAAGGTAGTTAACAAACTCTCTTGGTAGTAGTCACTGGGTATTTTGCTGATCAGTGGAATGGCATCGGTAAGCAGCTTGGATTTGCCTGCATCATTTGTAAGGTCGCATTGCTCACGTAATTTGGTAAACAATACTTGCGTATAATCGCTTGCTGTTTCTAGCCGTGCTTCAAAGGCATCTTTGCCTTCTTGCTGTACCAATGAGTCTGGATCTTCACCATCAGGTAAAAAGACAAACTGTAGAGACTTACCGTCTTTTAAGTTAGGTAAAGCGTGGTCAAGCGCACGCCAAGCAGCATCGCGGCCAGCTCTGTCACCGTCGTAGCAGCAGATCACTCTGTCGGTATTACGAAACAAAGTTTGCATGTGTTCAGCGGTGGTTGCAGTGCCTAATGCGGCAACGGCGTAATCAATGCCTTTTTCTGCTAAGGCAACGACGTCCATATAGCCTTCCACAATCAACACTTTATCTAATTGCTTATGCGCTTGTTTAGCTTCATAAAAACCATAAAGTTCGAAACTTTTATGGAAAATGCGTGTTTCAGGCGAGTTTAGATATTTAGGGCCTTGATCTGCACCCATTATCCTTCCGCCAAATGCGATGACACGACCACGTTTATCACGAATAGGGAACATCAAGCGATCGCGGAAGAAGTCAAATTGGCGGCCAGCTGACTTTTCTGATGCTAACTTTAAATCAAGCAGCTGTTGTTTGTGCTCAGGCTTGCGGGCTATTTGATTACACAATGACTCCCACTCAGGTGGTGCATAACCAATCATAAACTTTTGTACAGTTTCGCCACTCAGGCCGCGGCCTTTTACGTAGTCAATTACTTGAGTGGCATTGCTATGGTGTTTTAACTGATGCTGGTAAAACTTAGCAGCTTGGAGCATTAAGTCATAGTCAGACTTTTTTTCTTCCATTGAACGCTGCGGCCCTTGTGGGGCGTTTTCGCGTGGTACTTCTAAGTTTAATAGGGCGGCTAGTTCCTCAATGGCATCAACAAACTCAAGCTTGTCGTATTCCATTAAAAAGGAAATTGCGTTGCCATTAGCACCACAGCCGAAGCAATGATAAAACTGTTTATCACGTGACACGGTAAATGAAGGCGTTTTTTCATTGTGAAATGGACAGCAGGCTTGATAGTCTTTTCCTGCTTTTTTTAATCCCACACGACCGTCTATGAGCTCGACAATGTCCGCTCTTGCGAGCAAGTCATCAATAAACTGTCTAGGGATTTTGCCTTTCATTTAAGTTCCGAAGTTGTACTAGTGAGTGAGCGCATTATATCAAGTAGCAACGAGAAAAAATCAACTTAATTCAATTGAGGTATCTTATCATTGCAGCATTGCTGCGCATGACGCCTAAAACGAAGAAACCGAGCACTAGGCTCGGTTCACTTATCAATCATACAATTGTATGTGGGCTTAAGCGGTAAGTCTTTGCTTAATTAAACCAGAGACTTTACCCATATCAGCACGACCTTCAGCTTTTGCTTTAATCGCACCCATTACTTTGCCCATGTCTTGCATGCCTGACGCACCAGTTTGTGCAATCACGGCATCAATTAGCTCGACAATTTCATCTTCGCTAAGTGGCTTAGGAAGGAATGTCTCAAGTACGCTAATTTCGTTAGCTTCGATATCAGCTAAGTCTTCACGCCCTGCATCTTTATACTGGGTATAAGAATCGCGACGTTGCTTAACCAACTTAACTAAAACCGCAGTAATGCCTGCGTCGTCTAGTGTAGTTTGGTTGTCGATTTCTCGCTGTTTAATTTCAGCAAGTACCGCACGAATCGCACCAAGACGAAGTTTCTCTTTGGCTTTCATCGCTTCTTTTTGTGCGTCTTTTAGCGTAACTAATAAGCTCATTGATACAAGACCAATACTGATTAGTATAATTTAACGCGACGTGCGTTTTCGCGAGAAAGCTTCTTCATGTGACGCTTAACCGCTGCAGCTTTTTTGCGCTTACGCTCAGCAGTTGGCTTCTCGTAGTGCTCGCGACGACGAACTTCAGAAAGGATACCTGCTTTTTCACATGAACGTTTGAAACGACGTAGTGCAACGTCAAACGGCTCGTTTTCTCTTACTTTAATTACTGGCATTAAAAATTCACCTACCTAATTAATGAGCTTAGCTCTATCTGGCTAAAAACTAGCCAATTGGTTCAAAAATGGTGCGGTATTGTAATCTGAAGCAAGACCGCATGTAAAGCTTAAATTATAGCTAAAAACACCAGCCCTGTCATGTCATACGCTAGCGGCTGTTTTTTCATTCTTTATGGGGGAATTTCAGCGCTGATAAAGACGGCAGATCACTTGTCCTGCATGCTTTTCTTTAATCAAGTGCCAATTTTCTGGTGTTTCAGGTTGTGCCTCTTGTTCAAATTCAACATAGATGAGCGCGTCTTCGCTGAGCCAAGATTGTGACTCAAGTAAGTCACAACAAGGAGTCACAAGCCCTTTGCGAAAGGGTGGGTCAATAAAAACCAAGTCATATTGCTGTTGCTTAAGGTTATTTGCCAGCATGGTTAACGCGTCGGTATTAATGATTTCAACGTTATCCAGTTTGAGTAACGTTGCATTATTGCTAAGCTGCGTCGCCGCGGTTTTATCCAGTTCGATAAAAGTTCCGCTTGCAGCGAAGCGTGAAATAGCCTCAAATCCTAGACTGCCAGCACCGGCAAAGCAATCGAGTACTTTTGCGTCTCTTACGTCCTGCATGAGCCAATTAAAAACGGTTTCTTTCATTCTATCTGTTGTTGGTCTTAATCCCACAACATCATGAACTGGTAACTTGCGACCTTTATGCTTACCACTGATCAGGCGGATGAAACCAGACTGTTTGGTATTTGACTTAGGCTTAGATTTTCTCATAGCGACGTAATTTGCTTCTTTATTAAAGGTTCTTGGTGTCAGGATTTTTCATCCTTACGGAACATGGTACACTTGCACGCAATTTTGTCTAAGCACTAAGGTTGCCATCCTCGGCTTGCCTTTCGAGCCCAAAATTAAGTGTGATATCAATCCAAGTAAAAGCAATAAGCTGATGCGGATTGGCGTTTTCGAGTATGGTAGCAAGATCATCAACATTTTGCTTTGGGTTTATGCAATTTATCTAACACGGTCATAAGTGAATATGGGAAAGAAAAACAAATTTTTATCTTGGTTGGGCTTTGGTAAATCCGATAAAGAGCAACAAGAAGCTGAACGCCAAGAACAGTTAGCAAAAGAACAAGCAGAGCGTGAAGAAGCAGAACGTCAGGCCCAACTTGCGAAAGAACAAGCTGAGCGTGATGAGGCAGAACGTCAGGCACAACTTGCGAAAGAACAAGCTGAACGTGAAGAAGCAGAGCGTCAGGCACAACTTGCGAAAGAACAAGCTGAACGTGAAGAAGCAGAGCGTCAGGCACAACTTGCGAAAGAACAAGCTGAGCGTGAAGAAGCTGAGCGTCAGGCACAATTAGCGAAAGAGCAAGCTGAACGTGATGAGGCAGAACGTCAGGCACAACTTGCGAAAGAACAAGCTGAACGTGAAGAAGCAGAGCGTCAGGCACAACTTGCGAAAGAACAAGCTGAACGTGAAGAAGCAGAGCGTCAGGCACAATTAGCGAAAGAACAAGCTGAGCGTCAGGCACAATTAGCTAGAGAGCAAGCTGAGCGTGAAGAAGCAGAGCGTCAGGCACAACTTGCGAAAGAACAAGCTGAGCGTGATGAGGCAGAACGTCAGGCACAATTAGCAAAAGAACAAGCAGAGCGTGAAGAAGCTGAGCGTCAGGCACAACTAGCAAAAGAACAAGCTGAACGTGAAGAAGCAGAGCGTCAGGCACAATTAGCGAAAGAACAAGCTGAACGTGAAGAAGCAGAGCGTCAGGCACAATTAGCGAAAGAGCAAGCTGAGCGTGAAGAATCTGAGCGTCAGGCACAATTAGCGAAAGAGCAAGCTGAGCGTGAAGAAGCAGAGCGTCAGGCACAACTTGCGAAAGAACAAGCTGAGCGTGAAGAAGCTGAGCGTCAGGCGCAATTAGCGAAAGAACAAGCTGAGCGTGAAGAGGCAGAACGCCAGGCGCAATTAGCGAAAGAGCAAGCTGAGCGTGAAGAAGCAGAACGTCAGGCGCAATTAGCAAAAGAACAAGCCGAGCGTGAAGAGGNCAGAACGCCAGGCGCAATTAGCGAAAGAACAAGCTGAACGTGAAGAAGCAGAACGTCAGGCGCAATTAGCAAAAGAACAAGCCGAGCGTGAAGAGGAAGAGCGTCAAGCNACAATTAGCTCAAGAACAAGAAAAGCCGAAAAAAGAAGGTTTCTTCTCCCGCCTTAAAAAAGGCTTGTTGAAAACCAAGGCCAATATCGGCTCAGGCTTTGCTTCGGTATTCAAAGGCAAGAAAATCGATGATGAGCTGTTCGAAGATCTAGAAACACAATTGCTAACGGCTGACATTGGTGTTGAAACCACGATGAAGCTGATAGATAACCTGACTGATGCTGCTGATAGAAAGCAGTTAAAAGACGGTGAAGCTTTATATGATCTAATGAAAAAAGAAATGTCAGAGATCTTAAAGACGGCTGAGCAACCGCTTGAGATCCCTGCCGATAAGAAACCTTTTGTTATCTTAATGGTCGGCGTAAATGGCGTTGGTAAAACGACAACAATCGGTAAGCTTGCCAAACAGTTTCAAAGCGAAGGTAAATCTGTCATGTTGGCGGCTGGCGATACTTTCCGCGCGGCTGCGGTAGAGCAGTTGCAGGTATGGGGTGAAAGAAACAGTATCCCTGTTGTTGCCCAGCACACAGGTGCTGATTCTGCGTCGGTGGTATTTGATGCCTTCCAAGCCGCTAAAGCGAGAAATATCGATGTATTAATAGCGGATACAGCGGGTCGATTACAAAATAAAGATAACCTAATGCAAGAGCTTGAGAAGATTGCTCGAGTAATGAAAAAGTTAGACCCTGATGCGCCACATGAAGTGATGTTGACGATTGATGCCGGAACTGGTCAGAATGCGATTAGTCAGGTAAAACTGTTTAATCAAGCGGTTGGCTTAACTGGTATCACGTTAACCAAGCTTGATGGTACAGCCAAAGGTGGGGTTATCTTTGCTGTGGCGGATCAGTTTAAGGTGCCAATTCGATATATAGGTGTAGGTGAAGGCATTGATGACTTACGCACCTTTAAGAGTGATGATTTTATTGAGGCTTTGTTCAGTCAAGAATAAATAGAGACATCAGTTGCAATAAAGCGGGCAAATTTGCCCGCTTTATTCGATTGCCGAATTGCTACAATGCCACGGACTGAGCGTCATGGTTAAAATAAGTATAAGAGGCCAACATGATTAAATTTGAGCAAGTGAGCAAAACTTATCCTGGTGGGCACAAAGCACTGGAAAAAGTGAGCTTTGAACTTGCAAATGGAGAACTCGCATTTTTAACCGGCCACAGTGGCGCTGGTAAAAGTACATTATTAAAGTTGGTTAGCGTGATGGAAAGGCCATCAGCAGGCCGTGTCTACATTAATGGTGTCGATCTCAATACGGTATCTAACCGGCAAGTTCCTTTTGTTCGCCGAGATATTGGGATTATTTTTCAAAACCACCGCCTACTCGAACGTTACAGCGTATTTGATAACGTCGCATTACCTTTAGTTATTGAAGGTACTCACCATAAACAGATCACCAAAAGAGTACATGCCGCTTTGGACAAGGTGGGTTTGCTTGATAAAGCAAAGTGCCATCCAAGTGTGTTATCTGGAGGTGAACAGCAACGTGTTGGCATAGCAAGAGCGATTGTTAACTCACCGCCTTTGCTGCTTGCAGATGAACCAACGGGAAACTTAGACCCAGAACTATCGATGGAAATTCTGAACCTATTTGAAGAATTTAATCGCCGTGGTACATCCGTTCTTATCGCTACTCATGATTTGGGGTTAATAGCACGTATGAAATACCGTAGCTTCACGCTTAATCAAGGACGTATGCTACAAGATCCGCTAGCGGAGGACACGCTATGAGTTTGCTGTTTAAAGGACGAGGAAATCAGGCTGAACAGAGTAAAAAATCGATATTTCATCATTTTTACTTTTTTTGTTTGATGATTATTCGTCAAGGTGTACAGAGCCTTGGGGAAATGTGGCGTACGCCAATGGCCTCTTTAATGACTATTCTAGTTTTGGGACTCAGCCTGACATTGCCCGCGACGCTTTATGTGGTAGTGAAAAATGTACAGCAGGTAAGTAGCGGGTTTAAAGAGGCATCTGAAATATCATTGTTCGTTAAAGATGAAATGACAGAAGCACAGACACAAACTCTAGTGAAGCGACTTGCACTCTATCCAGAAATAGAAAAAGTAGTACTGATAAGTAAAAGCCAAGCTTTGGATGAATTTAAGTCAATGTCAGGCTTTGGTCAGGCGCTTAACTATTTAGAAGAAAACCCGCTGCCTAATGTTGTGTTGGTAACGCCTGTTAGTCGTTTTAGAAAACCACAAGCCGCAACAGAGCTTCTCACTAAACTTGAAAAAGAACGTGAGGTCGAGTTTGGTAAGCTGGATATTGAATGGCTAGAGCGCCTAAATGCACTACTGGGGTTACTAAAAGAAAGTGTGATCACCGTGGGGTTTCTGTTGCTTAGCGCCGTTATCTTGATTATTGGAAATACCATACGCTTATCCATCATGGACAAGAAAGAAGAAATCCAAGTATTAAAACTGGTGGGAGCGACCAATACCTTTATTCAGGCTCCGTTTCTTTGGACTGGTGTATGGTATGGCATAGTCGGTGGTTTGGTTGCCTTTATCTGTGTTGGCCTTATGTTGTGGTGGCTGGAGTCAGCGGTATCTACAGTGGTTGGGGTATATCAAAGCAACTTTGTGCTTCAGGGAATGGCTGGGAATGAGCTTTTAGTGCTACTTGGCACTGCGATTACTTTAGGGTTTGTAGGCTCTTTTCTTTCTGTACATCGTTATATTAAAGAGATTGAACCTGAAAAGGTGTGATTTAACGCTACAAACACCAATCGACTGCTAAAGTGTAGCAGTCGATTGCCAATTGCTATCAGATTTTAGCACTCAAGCAATCAGAACTAATTAAATTTCGCACTGTCATAAAAAAATAATATCGTAAAAAGAAGCCTAGTTAATTCAATATTTTTAATGTGATTCAGTGGGTTATCTTTTATTTTTGAAGTTCTTCTAAAAAGGTTGATTTTAAAAATCAGATAAAGTAGATTGCATTTAGCACTCTAGATGTTAGAGTGCTAAATATACACGAAACGGTTTATCACTGAGGTGAAACATGACTAAAGATTTATACGCATTAGCACTAACTGGGCAGCAGAGCGCAAGTGTTGAAGGTTACCTTCAATCTGTAAGCACAATACCTATGCTTGGCGCTGAGGAAGAGAAAAAACTTGCGACACGCCTTCAGGAAGAAGGGGATCTTAACGCGGCTAAGCAACTCATTATGTCTCATTTGAGATTTGTTGCCCACATCGCAAAAAGTTATTCGGGCTATGGTCTACCTCAGGCCGACTTAATCCAAGAAGGTAATATTGGGTTGATGAAAGCAGTAAAGCGTTTTGACCCAAGCGTGGGTGTGCGTCTTGTTTCTTTTGCAGTACATTGGATTAAAGCGGAAATCCATGAATATGTATTAAAGAACTGGCGTATTGTGAAAGTTGCGACGACAAAAGCGCAGCGTAAATTATTCTTCAATCTACGCAAAAATAAAAAGCGTTTAGGTTGGTTTAACCAAGACGAAGTGACAACGGTTGCAAACGAGCTTGGTGTAAGTGAGAAAGAAGTACGCGAGATGGAGTCTCGTATGGCAGGCCAAGATATGGGCTTTGACCTATCTGCTGACGATGATGAAAGCCAAGCGGGTAACTTCTCTCCAGTACAGTATTTAACAGACACAAGTAGCGACCTTGCCGAAGAAGTTGAGCAAGAACAGTGGCAAGAGCAGTCACATAATCGCCTATTTGCAGCGCTGAAAACGCTTGATGAACGCTCTCAAGATATCGTAAGTGCACGTTGGCTTGCTGACGAAAAAGCAACATTACAAGATCTTGCTGAGAAATATAGCGTGTCGGCAGAGCGTGTACGCCAGCTAGAAAAGTCAGCAATGAAAAAGCTGCAAAACGCAATGAGCTAAATTTTGCAAAAATGATAAATCGTGTGTCAAATGCCGCTACTCAGCGGCATTTTTATTTTCTATAAATAGATCAGTATCTTAACTATCATACTCTGAGATTCCTCTGGCAGCCTCTAAACTATCATCATTTTGAGCTTACAAGTGTTCGCTTATTTTACTATAATGCGCGAGATTTTAATTCTGGAGTGGTTAAATTGATTGCCATTATACGAATTCTCTTATTAACAGTGTTTATCATTGTTAGTGGTATTTGTGGATTGTTGTTGTGCATTGTGCGTCCTTTTCATGCCAACAATGTGCACACGATAGCCAAATGGTATGGCTATATGTCAAAGTTGATAGGCGTTGAGTTGGTGATCACGCAGCATGAAAATGCCAAGCATGTTGTCCCCGCGATGTATGTTGCAAATCACCAAAATAATTATGATCTCTTTACGCTACCAGCCGTGGTGCCAAAAAACACTGTCAGCATGGGGAAAAAAAGCTTAAAGTGGATCCCGTTTTTTGGACAAATGTATTGGCTATCTGGCAACATTTTGATTGATAGAGCCAATCGTTCTAAAGCCTTAGGAACACTGACCAAATCAGCAAAAAAAATCACCGAGTCAAAACTATCGGTTTGGATGTTCCCTGAAGGGACCAGAAGCTATGGTCGCGGTTTGTTGCCATTTAAAACCGGGGCATTTCACACCGCAATGAGCGCCAATGTGCCTATTATCCCAGTATGTATGAGTTCAACGCATGAGCAGATAAAGCTCAATCGTTGGAATAATGGTAAGGTCTATATCGACATGCTAGAACCGGAATATTTAGACCCAGAAGTGTCAGCAAGGGATCACGCTGCTCAGATCCATGCTAAAATGGCTCAAAGAATAGCTGAACTAGATGCAAAAGCGAGATTAAAATAATGGAAAACTGGCGTGAGATAAGTGAAGACATCGTTTCTTCATTGCTAGAAGACGGTTCAAATCCTGAAACGCTTTATGAAGTAGAACATCACTTTGTAAGTGAGGATTTTGACAAGCTGGAAGCAGCAGCATTAGCGGCATTTAAATTGGGCTATGATGTTGAAGAACCAGCAGAGCTTGAGCTCGAAGACGGCGGTAAAATTTGGGGCTTTGATGTTGTAGTAGAAGCCGAACTGGATACCGACGTTATCATGGAAGACGTAGACAAGTTAGAAAAGGTTGCACTAGACGCTGGCGTTGAATACGACGGCTGGGGAACTTATTTCCAAGAATAGCAACTGTATAAAACCCAGCATGTATATGGTGTTGGGTTTCCCCTTCTGCAACACTTCATAAATACCTCAAATTAAATCACTTAATGAAGTAAACTGGTATAACAAGCGTTTCTGAGTGGTTGTAATTTCACCATACCTTTGTGTGAATTTAATCTGAATAGATGGTGTTTCACCTCATTCAATGGTATTAATATTTATTGGCTAACTACGTAGTGTAAGCGATTCATGCAGATTGTCCTCCCAATTGAAGATCTTAGACCAGGCATGTTTGTGGATAATGTTCACAAGCATAAGTCTGACGCGGGCATTAAGATCAAATCTCGGGGAATGGTCAGAGATGAAGCCATCATTCAAAAGCTGATTGATAAAGGGGTACTGGAGCTCACCATAGACTTTACGCAGAGCGATATTCCTGTACCACAGAAATACCAGCAGCCAGCAGAACCGGTCACTGACGCACCACAAGCCCCTGAAGAACCTGCCGCCAAAAATGGCATGGATGGCAGTCTTTCCACCGCTCGCAGTAAGCCAAAATCCAAAGCCAAAACGGTGAGTAAAGAACAAACTTTGCAGCAAGAATTTGCGGTTGCGATGCAAAAGTTTGAAAAAAATAACCGTCAGATCCAAAGCCTCTATGGAGATGTAACATCGGGCTTGAAGGTCGATATGAGCCTCATCAATGAGGTAAGCAAAGACATCGTCGATTCGGTACTGCGCAATTCAAATGCAATGGCAATTTTAACTCGGATCAAAGACAAAGATGCCTACAATTGGCGTCATATGACCAACTGTGCAATTCTGATCACCGTATTTGCCAAGCACCTTGGTTTGCAACATCACATTATTGAGCAGTTAGCCATGGGGGCGATGTTGCATGACATTGGTCACGCTAAGTTACCGCAGGGGCTGATCAATAAGCCGGGTAATTTTACCGATCTTGAGTATCGTGCGGTCAAAAAGCATGTGGCGCAGTCGCTGGGGTTGAGCAAAGGTGAGTCTGGGATCACGCCTATTATGCTGGATATGATCATCAACCATCATGAACGCTTAGATGGTACAGGCTATCCCAGAGGGATTAAAGACGACGCACTCAGCACCGCGGCAAGAATGATGGCGATTGTGGATGTATACGATGCCATAACCTCAGATCAGCATCATAAAGAGGCTGATGAGCCTATTAATGCGTTACGCTTTTTGCTGTCGAGTAAAAAGCAATTTGACCCTATTTTAGTGCAACGTTTTATTAAGTGTATGGGGGTTCACCCCGTAGGAACTATTGTTAAACTGACCAACGAACGATTAGGATTGGTATTAGAAGGCAATAAACATGCGCCCACCGCGCCTCTTGTACGAGTGTTTTACAATACCAAACATCTCCACCATGTTACGGCAAAAGATTTGGATTTAAGCGAGTCAGACATAAAAGTGATCGCAAGTGTTAGGCCGCTTGATTATCAAATTAACCTATCACGATTGCTAAGAGATCAATTATTGATTTAAGGCTTGGATTGCGCGACTGGGAAGAAAGCGTTTTTACAGCGTCTTTTAAGATTTTGCCATCTAGCAGAGAGCATCGCGCCAGTCATACAGCTTGCCATCATTAATATCCACAGTAATGTTCCCTTTTCCGAATGTAACGCCGCACAGCTTAGCAGCAGTGATAGCAGCGCTGCGACAATAGCACCTAACCAGTATTGACTGACCGGGTTATCACACTCACCCGCGTGGCGACAGGCACAGTAGTTTGCTTTACACAGGCAATATACGCTGAGACCGCAAAATACCAATGCGCAAACGATTAATGCTATCGACATGTTGTTCTCCTTAGCACGATTAGCACACAGAATGACTCATACTCAGATTGAAGAGTGTATATAAGGGATGAAGGTACGTCAATGATATTGGTAATTATTATCATTTGATAATTCATCTCATCCGATGAGTTTATAAAGTGCGTAATTTGTTCGTTATATGTTCACTTAATCAACGAAAAGTCGCAAAAAAGGAGATTTCTACTCCACTTTTAGGTAGGGTGTCATGAATTTATTATTCTGCCAATTTGGTGGGTGTGTGGCATGGCTAGATATTGGCTAGGTGAGCAAGGTCAAAGTGAGGCTACGCAGTGTTACTCGAATTGGTTTTTTTAACCATTACTCAGAGAAATGGTTAGTTCACAGGGGATTAGAGTATGAACAAAGTATTATTAGGTCTTATCGCATCAGGTGCGATTTTATCGTCATCACAAGCACTAGCTGCCGCCTTCCAACTTGCAGAACAAAATGTATCTGGCCTTGGTCGTGCTTATGCGGGTGAAGCATCTGCAGCCGACGATGCGTCAGTGGTTGCACGTAACCCAGCATTGATGGGTAAGCTATCAGGCACGCAATTATCAGTAGCAGCTATGTATGTTCAACCGGACGTAAGCCTGACGGGAACAGGTACTAGCAATGGTATCCCTGCATCAGCGTTAAATGACAACAGCATCGCACCAAGTGCTATTATTCCTGCTATTTATGCAACACACAAATATAATGACCAATGGTCGATTGGTGCAGGTATCTATTCACAGTTTGGTCTATCTACAGAGTTTGATGAGGATTATGTGGCGGGCCAAATCGCGGGTGAGACTGAAATCGTCACAGTTAATGCTGGTATCTCCGCTTCATACCAAGTGGATGAGCAGTGGAGTGTTGCTCTGGGTATTAACCATGTTTATGCCGATGCAAAAATCATCCGTAACTTGGGTGCTAACAACTTAGGTCAGCTGGCTAGCCTTGAAGCTGTTTATCTTGAAGGTGATGATACTGGCTTTGGTTGGAATGTGGGTGTAGCTTATCAAATTGATGAAAACAATCGTCTTGGCTTCCATTATCGCAGCGAAACGGACATTACCTTTGATGGCCACTTTCGTAGCGCTTTACCTACGGAAATCGGTGGTACTGGCAACGCCTCTGTTCCTGGATATGTAGATATAACACTACCTGCAATAGCTGAAATTTCTGGTTCACATAAGTTAAACTCAGCCACCTCTGTACACTACAGCGTATTGTGGACGGGTTGGAGCAGCTTTGATGAGCTTGAAGCGATTATCGGTACTTCGCACTCTGCATTTACTAAAGAAGAAAATTTCTCAAACTCTTTACGCTTCTCAGTTGGTGCTGATTATCAGTTAAATGAATATGTTAAGTTACGTGCAGGCATGGCGTATGATGAATCGCCTGCAGATGAAAACCATCTGTCTATTTCAATCCCAGATACAGACCGTACATGGTACTCTTTTGGTGCTGAGTATACTTTACCAAATCAAGCAACACTTGATTTTGGTATCAGTCTACTACGAGGCAAGACTCAAAACTTTATCGAGACAGACAAAGCACAAAGCGAGTGGGGTTTCCGCTCTAAAGGCCATGCGATGATCTTTGGTCTTCAGTATAACCACAAGTTCTAATTGTGAGAGAACATTAAAAAAGCGGCTTTTGGCCTAATGCCAGTCAGTTAAGCTGACTGGCATTTGTTTTTTTATGTGGGTACTTTGATGGCTTAGGCTTTATC
>NZ_NSDG01000049.1 GCF_002289345.1 Pseudoalteromonas sp. HM-SA03
TATATCTACACTTTGTGGTGGCTGGCACTTTTACAAGCCTGTGATGTCGCTCCAGCTCATATTCAAGAAGTACTCGATGTTATTGGCGAGCGCGGCAAAGACACCTTACTTGATAATGTAGCCATTGTACTTGGTGATAACGATAGACCTATTTCGCCCACACTCTACTACCCTGAAATTTATCAAAACCTTTCACTCGCTTTTACAGTACCTAATGAGCAAAAGCCTGATTTACTCAACCAATTTGCACAAAGTTGGTACAGCAAGTTAGAGGGCTTGGCGGACTGGCATGATAATCATAACAGTGAATGCGAATTCGAGTACACGGATTATTATATTGGTTATTGGTGCTTTGAATTAGCTTTAGTCGCTAATGTTCTAGAAATACCAAGAGAATCCTTAGAAGATAGTGTTTATGTTCCGGTTGATTTAATCAGATAAACTTCTGCGCATGATTTTTAAGAAAGGATAGGCTGAAACACTTGGGTGTTGCGGGGCTAAGCCGTTAACCTTCACTGACAGTAGTCAGCCCCTCGATTTCCATGATACCGATTATTGACCAAGTCATGGATTTACGAGATATCATCGCCAATGTCATGTTACTGACCGACGATGATGAAGCCAACGACACCGACGCTTGGCTTGCCTTTACCCTCACCGGCATTGGTTTAGTGCCAGTTGTGGGCTCAGCAGTCAAAGGCGTAGGAAAGGTTATCTTAAAAAATACTGGAGAATCGCTCTCGGCTGCGCTTGCCGTACTACGCAAGCTCGGTAAAGGCGACCCAGTTAAATACCTAAGAGACATCAACTGGCAAGACCTAGGAAAACAATCCGCCACGGAAGTAAAAAACATCGTCAAAGGCCTGCGCGATTCACTTGATGAGATGTCTAGCAGTTGGCACTACGACCTACTGCTTCCAGACGCCGCCATCGAAGGCATGCAAGCCACGGTTAAACGCCTAGACGAGGTTACCCCCAAAATCGACCAACATATGCAACAAGCCGCCCAAGAAATCGGGCTGCGAGTTAATAAAGCACTGGATGAATATCAAGGGGAGTTACCACAGGTTGGCGTTACCAATGTGCCGAAGAAATCTAAAGCTGATGAGTTGGAGCCACCAAAAGGGAATGAATTGCCGGGAGGGAAGGGGTTGCACCCTCTCAAAGCAGGCATGAAAGCATACAAGGTCCCCTGTTTTAAACCAAGTGATAACTTAAGGAAAAAACATAAGGGCGACTTACGTGCTTTAGAGCATAATTACGCAAGGCAGCTTAAGAATCAAGAAAAAGGCTTAAATGATTTAACCATTGGTGAATACAGAGAAAACCGCGATCGATACAGAAATATGAAGCGTAAAGGGACTGGAACTGCTCAAAATGATTATAGGGAGGAGTTCCGATCAGATTTATTTGAGTCACTAAAAGAATCATACGGTAGAAACAAATCACGTACTGAAGCAAAAGAATTAGCCGCGCAAAGAACAACAGAAATTATGAAAAATTTACATGCATTACACGACCCTGATATGGGCGCTGGCGGTTATGATAAGGTTACTCGTCTGGGCGATAAAAGGGTTAATGAATCTATAGGTCCGCAGTGGGCTAAAGCACCTATAGGAAGTAAAAAAGGGGATAAAACACGCGTGGAATTAATGGATGAGCAAGTTGAAAAAGCATTTAAAGAA
>NZ_NSDG01000005.1:0-35200 GCF_002289345.1 Pseudoalteromonas sp. HM-SA03
CCTAACTACGGATTGTGCATGATCATTTTGATCGGTCAACCGATAAACGCCTTAACTGATCAGCATTAGGCGCACTTGGCGCCTTTTTTACTTTTTGCAGCAGGGGATTATAGGCCTGCAGCTGCACGTAGAGCGTCAGCTTTATCTGTTGCTTCCCAAGGGAACTCTTCACGACCAAAGTGGCCGTAAGCAGCAGTAGGCTGATAAATTGGACGCTCAAGGTCTAGCATAGTGATTAGACCGTAAGGACGTAAGTCGAAGTGCTCGCGGATAAGTTCGATTAAACGCGACTCATCAAGCTTAGCTGTACCGAAAGTTTCTACGCTGATAGAGGTTGGCTCAGCAACACCGATTGCGTAAGACACTTGGATCTCACACTTGTCAGCAAGGCCAGCTGCAACAATGTTCTTTGCAACGTAACGCGCTGCGTAAGCAGCAGAACGGTCAACTTTTGATGGATCTTTACCAGAGAATGCACCACCGCCGTGACGAGCCATACCGCCGTATGTATCTACAATGATTTTACGACCAGTTAGACCACAGTCACCCATAGGACCACCGATAACGAAACGGCCTGTAGGGTTGATGAAGAACTTAGTTGCTTCAGTGATAAGCTCTGCAGGTAGTGTAGGCTTGATGATAGTTTCCATCACCGCTTCTACAAGGTCAGCTTGTGATACAGAATCACAGTGCTGTGTAGACAATACGACTGCGTCGATACCTACTGCTTTACCGTTTTCGTACGCGAATGTTACCTGAGACTTAGCGTCTGGGCGTAACCAAGGTAGTGTGCCGTCTTTACGAACTTGCGCTTGGCGCTGAACTAAACGGTGTGAGTATGTGATTGGAGCAGGCATCAGTACGTCGGTTTCGTTACACGCGTAACCAAACATTAGACCTTGGTCACCAGCACCTTGCTCTTCTGGGCGAGTACGGTCAACACCTTGGTTAATATCAGGTGATTGCTTACCAATGGTATTTAGGATTGCACATGAATCAGCGTCAAAGCCCATGTCAGAATGCGTGTAACCAATTTCACGCACGGTCTTACGAGTTAATTCCTCGATATCAACCCAAGCGCTAGTCGTGATTTCACCACCAACCATAACCATACCGGTTTTAACGTAAGTTTCACACGCAACACGTGCTTTTGGATCTTGCTCAAGGATGGCATCTAGAACCGCATCAGAGATCTGATCGGCGATTTTATCTGGATGGCCCTCAGAAACAGATTCAGAAGTAAATAAATGTTTAGCCATTGTATTTATGCTCACAAATATTGCGCTTCACAAACATCAGGGACAGCGCGAAAAATTAAGGGGCGTATTCTAACCAAAAAACCTAGGCATTGACTAGTTATTTTACGCCTAGACGTCCAAAATTGTGCAAACTTTTTTATTGGTCGGAAAAAGTCTGTCTGTACCCGTTTTTTTATGGCCTTTGCCGTTGCAGTTAGCCATATAAATAAGTAAAAATGGGCTCAAACCCCGCGAAACACATTTAAAGGTAGGAGAATTCATGCCATCTCGCAAAGAACTTGCTAATGCAATTCGCGTTCTTTCCATGGACGCTGTACAAAAGGCCAAGTCTGGCCACCCAGGAGCCCCGATGGGCATGGCGGACATCGCAGAAGTACTTTGGCGCGATTTTTTAAAGCACAACCCAAGTAATCCTGAGTGGTTCGACAGAGATCGCTTTGTATTATCAAACGGTCACGGCTCGATGTTAATTTATTCACTGTTGCATTTGTCGGGTTATGACTTATCAATTGATGACATCAAAAACTTCCGTCAGCTACATTCAAAAACACCAGGCCACCCAGAATATGGTTATGCGCCAGGTATTGAAACTACCACTGGCCCATTAGGTCAGGGTATTACTAATGCGGTAGGTATGGCGATTGCTGAAAAAGCATTGGCTGCACAGTTTAACCGTGAAGATTACGACATCGTTAATCACTATACCTATACATTCTTAGGTGATGGCTGTTTGATGGAAGGTATCTCACACGAAGCTTGTTCACTCGCGGGTACGCTTGGTCTTGGCAAACTGATTGCATTTTGGGATGACAACGGCATTTCAATCGACGGTGAAGTTGAAGGTTGGTTTAGCGACGATACACCAAAACGCTTTGAGTCTTATGGCTGGCATGTTATCGCCGGTGTTGATGGCCACGATAGCGATGCGATTAAAGCTGCAATCGAAGCGGCGCAAGCAGAGTCTGACAAGCCAACTCTTATTTGTTGTAAAACGGTTATTGGTTATGGTTCACCAAATAAATCAGGTAGCCATGATTGTCACGGGGCACCACTGGGCGATGATGAAATCAAAGCTGCGCGTGAATTCCTTGGTTGGGAACACGGGGCATTTGAAATACCAGAAGACGTGTACGCGAAATGGGACGCAACAGCACGTGGTCAAAATCAACAAAGTGACTGGTTGATTAAGTTCACTGAATACCAAATGCATTATCCTGAGCTTGCTGCTGAATTTGAGCGTCGCATGAAAGGCGAGCTTCCAGCAGACTGGTCTGAGAAAACAGAAGCGTATATTGCAGAGCTTCAAGCGAATCCTGCAAACCCTGCAACACGTAAAGCATCACAAAATGCATTGAATGCCTATGGTCCAATTCTACCTGAGTTTATGGGTGGCTCTGCTGACCTAGCGGGTTCTAACTTGACACTTTGGGATCAATCTAAAGGCTTAACGGCAGAAGATGCTGCGGGTAACTATATCTTCTACGGTGTGCGCGAGTTTGGTATGTCTGCCATCATGAATGGTATTGCATTGCACAGAGGTTTTATCCCTTACGGTGCGACATTCCTAATGTTTATGGAATATGCACGTAATGCCGTACGTATGGCTGCATTGATGAAGCAAAGAAGCATCTTTGTGTATACTCATGATTCAATCGGTCTTGGTGAAGACGGTCCAACGCACCAACCAGTAGAACAAATGGCGAACTTACGCACTACGCCAAACCTAGCGAGCTGGCGTCCATGTGACCAAGTTGAGTCAGCAGTTGCTTGGCAGCAAGCGGTTGAACGCGCTGATGGTCCATCTGCACTTGTATTTACTCGTCAAGGTCTTGCGCAGCAGCCACGTACCGCTGAGCAGGTTGCAGCGATTAAGCAAGGTGGTTATGTACTATCTTGTGATGGTGAGCCTGAAATCATTCTTATTGCGACAGGTTCTGAAGTGCAACTTGCGGTTGAGTCTGCGGATAAGCTTCGTGCAGAAGGTAAAAAGGTACGTGTTGTGTCTATGCCTTCAACTGACATTTTTGATGCGCAATCTCCTGAATACAAAGAAAGTGTACTACCAAGCTCAGTAACGCGTCGCGTCGCTATCGAAGCGGGTATCGAGGACTTCTGGTACAAATATGTAGGCCTAAATGGTGCTATCGTTGGTATGACAACGTTTGGTGAGTCAGCGCCTGCTGATGAGCTATTCAAGCTATTTGGCTTTACGGTAGAAAATATCGTTGAGAAAGCAAACGCTTTGTTTGCATAATCAAAGAAAAGAAACAAAAAACCCATGCTATGCATGGGTTTTTTTATGCTTAGTGGTTTTGCTAAAAACCCCCTAAAGCTTTGAGACTGTTTCCTGCTCAAAGCTCAGGTTGGATAGCTAAACCTTAAACTGTTCTACCGATAAGCGTAACTCTTCGGCGAGTTTAGCAACCTCAGAACTGGAGATTGAGGTTTGGCTCGCACCTTCAGCCGTTTGCTCTGCGATTGTTACAATCGATTCCAAACGTTCACTAATTTCCTGTGCCACCTGCTGTTGCTCGTTCGCCGCGTTTGCAATCTCTTCACTCACATCATGAGCCTGAGAAACGGCTGCAGTGATAGAGTTTAGTGCTTCATTAGCGAGGTCGCTTTGAGTTACGCACGACTCCGCCTGCTGTTTACCTTTCGACATCGCGCCAACCGCTTCTTCGGCGCCGGCTTGTAAGGATTCAATCATTGCTTGAATTTCTTGAGTTGACTCTTGAGTCTTACTTGCGAGCGAGCGCACTTCGTCTGCGACTACCGCGAAGCCGCGACCTTGTTCACCAGCACGCGCAGCTTCGATTGCTGCGTTTAGTGCAAGGAGGTTAGTCTGCTCGGCAATGCCACGGATAACATCCAAGATACTACCTATTGAAGCGCTGTCTTGGTGCAGTTTGTTGATCACGCGAGAGGCTTCATCCACCTCTCTTGCGAGTTGCTCGATAGTGTGTTTGTTCTCATGTGAGATGCCTTTAACACGCTCAGCTTCTTTATCTGCATTTTTAATTTCTTGTAATGCTTGATGCGCGCTATTGCTTACGCCATGAGACGTGCTGCTCATCTCAGTTGTAGCGGTTGCTGCTTGCTCAACTTGTGCTTGCTGATTCTTAATTGCTTGGCTTGATTCCGTAGTGATAGTCGATGTTTCTTCGGACGCTGCAGCAAGCTGTGTCGAACGAGAAATAATACCAGTAATAAGTTCACGTAAGCTAGAGATCAGGGTGTTACAACTTCTAGATAATTCACCAAACTCATCTTTTGCTGTGTCATCTAAGCGCTGTGTCATATCGCCACTGGCGACAATGTTTAAAACTCGGTTTACTTCCAATAGTGGTTTTGTGATTCGACTAACGGTAATGTAAGCTACGCCTACTGCCATTAGCGTTGCTACAATCATCCCAATCCAAGTCCATAGGTTCGCTGTGCCTACATCGGCACGTACGCCTTGTTGTAAGTTAAAGGCGACTTGGCTTGCTTCAGAGAGTAAGTCATCTAACTGAGATAGAGCAGCTTTTGTGGTTTTCTCTGCGTCAGATAGTTCCTTACGCGTTTCGGCTAATGCGTTGATTAAGCGTTTTTGATTTTCCGCGATGCTGTTGCTGCCGCTGACGGCACCTTTTAAATTAGTGTAATAGCCTTCGAGATCAGCAAACAAACTGTTATCAAGCGCGCTAACGGGGCCACGCATTAAATCAATATTACGACCTAGTTCTTCAACGAGGTAGCTTTGATCCCTACTTACGATCTCTAGTGTATTGATGTCTTCAACAGTAACAATATCGTTGGCGCTGGTCACAACAGAAGAAAAGTTATTTTCTAAGTTATTTGCAGCTTGAAAAGCGCGTTTATCGGCATCTTCTAAGCCATCCAAATCAATGATATCAACCGTCACCATTGTCGCATCTTCTGCGGCAACATCGATAGTTGATAACTGCTCTTTTAATTTGTCCCGTAACGAAAGTTCAGTTGATTTCTCGTTTACTAAGCTGTTCATGGCTTTTACGAACGCATCATAACTTTTACCAACATCACGACTGCTTGAGGCCAGTTTATTATTAGCGGCAACGACCTGCTGCAGCTCTGAATAGGTTTTGTCAAAGATCTTCTGGCGCTCTGCAAATTGTTGTTTGAGCGTTGCCAATTCAGTCTCTGAACGTGCATAAAAACTTCCCTGAGCCATTTTGCTCATTAAAGTGAACTCTACTTGCAGTGCAGAGCTTTTAGAGAGTGCTGGTAAAGACAGGTTATTAACCTGTTGAGTTGAGTTGTCAATGTTCGCAATTCTAAATAAAGAATTGCCCCCGATAAGAAGAAGCAACAAGGTGATGGTAATAAAACCACCCCAAATACGTTGGCTAACAGTCAAATTCATAGCTGTCCTACAAAATTTACAAAGCAATACGGATACTTATCGGATTTATTGCGGATAAGTTAAGTATTTTATAGCAGATGTGACAAAAAATTTCAGTAAAAAAGGTCGGATTACAAAAAATAGCAGCTCAATGGACAAAAAGTATAAGCTTCACGTTTTCTTCGAGTGTCGTTCAGTTTAATAAAAGTTAAAGTAAGTGCTTACCTTAACGTTAATTTAGGGCAGTTACAGAGGTTAACTATGCTGATACTTTTCGCCACTGTCGATATTTATCATCGTCATAGGGCCTCCCCACACGCAGCCAGTGTCTAAGGCAATAATATTTTTCTTGTTGGTTTCGCCTTCCAAAGCAGCCCAGTGGCCGAAAAGTAGGGTGGTGTCGGCTGGTGTTTGGCTGAGTTCAAACCACGGAGTGAGACCTGCCGCATCTTTTAGGCTAGACTTGTTCTTAAGATCCAGCTCGCCACCTTGTTTTAGAAAGCGCATTCGAGTGAAGACGTTAACAATGGCTTTAAACTTATCCTGTTCACTGAGCTTATCGAGCTCAAGTCCTGGGTGAGCGCCGTACATATTTGCGTAAAACTCAGGGGCTTTTGTAGATTGATAAATGGCTTCGGCAAAGCGTGCATATTCTAGTGCTTGCGTGATATTCCAGCTTGGATGAATACCAGCATGAGAAATAAAAGTTTGCTGTGTTTCAAGCCAAATAGCCAGCGGCTGTGCACGTAATAAATCAGCATATTTCTGGCGTTTAGGGCTGGCAAAAACCGCGTCTAATTTATCTTTTGGGTTTGGAGCGACTCCCAAAGCAAGACAGGCTAAAAAGTGGAGGTCGTGATTGCCGAGTGTAATGCTAATAGAGCCAGCGTGTTGGTAGAGGAACTCTAAGCAAGCAAGCGAATCTGGGCCTCTGGCGATGATGTCACCGACAAAGTATAAATGGTCTTGGCTTGGGTTAAAACCGACTTGATCGAGTAGCCCGATGAGTGGATTGAAGCAGCCTTGCAGGTCTCCAATTGCGTATTTTGCCATCTATTACCTGTGTTTTTTATAACTCAATGTTTTTATTCTGATGTCTAGCATGTATGAGGAACGCGGGGTAAACCCGCTTCCACAAAATAAAAACAGTATCAATGCAAAATATTTGGACAGGAGAGTCTAAATACATTGATTGGCGCTTTAAACTCGGTGCCAAACTCATTACGCATTAAATAATACCCTTCCATCGTACCAACTGGGGTATCGAGCACCGCGCCGCTAGTGTACTGATAGCTCTCGCCAGGACGAATAGTGGGCTGCTCACCGACAACACCATCACCTTCTACTTCAGTCTCTTTGCCATTAGCATCGGTAATGAGCCAATAGCGACTATGTAGCTTAGCGTTACATAAGCTATGGTTTTTGATGGTAATTGTGTAGGCAAACACATATTTGTCCTTTTCAGGCTGTGATTGCGCTTCAACGTAAAAGGTCTCCACCGATACTTTAATCGGTGAGCCAATATTAGTTTGAGTTGTCATATATCCAATTTGCAATTTCAATAAACTGGTTAAGCGACAGGTTTTCAGCGCGAAGCGTAGGGTCGATCCCCAAGTTTCGCAGCTGCTCTTCGGTTAACAGGTTCGATAAGCTATTTCTTAGTGTCTTACGACGTTGGTTGAACGCTTCTAAACAAACCGTATTCAAAAGCTTAGTGCTCTTAGCTGTACGTTGCGACGGATCTTTTGGGATCAATCGAACAACGGCTGAGTCAACTTTTGGTGCTGGTTTAAAGCAATGTGGTGGTACTTCAATCACAGGAATGGCGTGACAATAGTACTGCGTCATTACACTTAAGCGACCAAATGCTTTGCTGCCAGGGCCAGCAACCATACGGTTAACCACTTCTTTTTGCAGCATAAAGTGCATATGCTCGACCTGATCGGCAAATTCAAATAAGTGAAATAGCAAAGGGGTTGATACGTTGTAAGGTAGATTACCGAAAATCTTTAGCTTTTCCCCTTCTTTGATTAAAGAAGAGAAGTCAAACTTCATCGCATCACCTTGATGAACCGTTAATTTAGGTCCCAAGAATGGATGATGGATCAAGCGCTCGGCAAGATCTTTATCAAGTTCTACAACGGTTAGGTGACCACTTAAATCACAAACAGGTTCTGTGATAGCACCTAAACCAGGACCGATTTCAACCAGATTGTCTTTTGGTTTAGGATCGATAGCAGTTACTATCTTGTCGATAATATTGTTGTCATTTAAGAAGTTTTGACCAAAGCGTTTACGCGCTCTGTGTCCGAGATGTACTTTATCTGTCATGCATTCTGTGCTTTTTTGGTTGCGAGCTTAATTGCTTCGCGGATCGCTAATTCAAAACTACCCACTTCAACATCACCAGAGCCAGCTAAATCAAGCGCTGTACCGTGATCGACCGATGTGCGAACAAAGGGTAATCCTAGGGTGATGTTTACTGAGTTTCCAAAACCTTTATATTTTAACACAGGTAAGCCCTGATCGTGATACATTGCGAGCACAGCATCGGCGTTATCTAAATATTTAGCTTGGAAAAGGGTGTCAGCCGGCAGCGGTCCAACCAAGTTCATGCCTTGTTTATTCAGCATTTCCAGTGTTGGTTCAATGGTCTCTATTTCTTCACGACCAAGGTGGCCACTTTCTCCAGCATGCGGATTTAATCCACAAACTAATACTCTGGGTTGTTCAATACCAAACTTGGTTTGTAGGTCGTGATGTAAAATATGAATGACTTTGCTGAGACGCTCAGGCGTAATCGCCTTTGATACATACGCCAGTGGGATATGCGTAGTAACTAGCGCTACACGTAGCCCTTCGGTTGCAAGTAGCATAACGACATCAGCGGTATCAGACTGCTGTGCAAAGTACTCAGTATGGCCGCTAAACGAGATCCCTGCTTGGTTAATAATACCTTTATGAACTGGGCCCGTGACTACCGCTGCGAATGTCCCATCCATATTCTTTTCAGAGGCAATGCGCAAGGTTTCTAGCACATAATGGCCATTAGTTTCATCTAGTTGACCTGCGACCACTTCTGCCCCTTTATCTACTTGAAGGTAGTAAATGGCACCCGCTGGTGCTGCTTCAGGCGCAGCGTTACAGTCGAATGGCAGTAGCTTGATTTGCTCACCAAGTTCTTTGGCGCGTTTTTCTAGAATACTTTTATCAGCCACCGCAACCAACTGAGCAGGCCACACATGCTGAGCCAGTTTGATAACAAGATCTGGGCCAATACCTGCAGGCTCACCCGGTGTAATTGCGATTCTGAGTGTCATAGCCGTTATTCCGCTTCGATAATTTCAATATGCGCTTGGTCACGCATTTCTTTAATCCATTTAAAGCTTTCTTCTTTAAATTTACGGTTAAACAGCAGACGGTGTGCGCGATTTAACTTGGCTTGTTCTGTTTTATCGGCTACGCGTTTATCTAGCAGTTGTACAATGTGCCAGCCAAATGTACTTCTAAATGGTTCACTGATCTGATCTTTTTCTAGTGACAGTAGAGTGTCCCTAAACGCTGGTACATATGTAGTTGGATCTGTCCAATCGTATTCACCGCCTTTAAGTGCAGAGCCTGGATCTTCAGAATATTCTTTAGCCAGCGCAGCAAAGTCAGCGGTACCTGCGCGCAAGTCTTTTACAAAACCGGTTAGCATCGAGCGTGCTTTTTCTTCACTTAGAATAATAGACGGTTTGATTAAGATATGACGTGAACGTACTTCGACAGTTTCAACGACTTCACGACCACGAATATCTTGTACTTTTAGAATGTGGAAACCTGCGCCTGAGCGCAGTGGACCAACGATGTCGTCTTTTTTCGCACCTTTAATGGCCTCAGCGAACAAGGTTGGCATTTCGTTAATGCCCATCCAGCCTAATTGACCCCCATCGAGCGCTTTTGAGCCGCTTGAAGAAGCAATTGCGATACGTTTAAATTCTTTACCTTCGTTCAAAAATTTAATCACGTTATCTGCGCGCTCACGAGCATCTTCAATTTCTTCTGGAGTCGCTTTATTTGGGATCTTAATCAAGATGTGGCCGATATCATACTCTTCCGAGTTACCTGTTTGCTCATTCAAGATTTTTTGCAGGTTAGTCACCTCTTGAGGGCTAATATAAATACGGCGGTCAACACTGGCACGGCGCACTTGGCTTGTGGTTATTTCTTTACGGATCTCTTCTCGGTATGCCGGGAAGCTTTCGCCGCTAGCTTCAACCGAGCGACGTAAATCAGCGATAGTACCACCTTGGTCTTGGGCAATATTCGCAATGGTCTGATCCAATTGAGCATCGGAAATTTGCATACCCATGCGATCACCCAGTTGCAACATTAAAGATTGCTCAATGAGTTTATCGATGGCTTGTAAGCGTAATGTTTTATCGCTAGGAAGCTCGGTACCTTGCTGCTCAGCCTGTTCTTTAACACGATTTATTATTTGATCGACTTCGCTTTGTAAAATTACGCCATCATTAACCGTGGCAACAACAGTATCTAGCTTTACACGCTCAGCATGTACTTGAGTAAACAGGCCTGCACTTAATGAGGCCACTAATAACAACTTTTTTAAATTCATACGGCTTTCTAAATTCTATTTATTCAAAAAATACGGTCTACGGTAACCAAAAATACCCTGTTGAAGGAGTTTACTCGCATCACCACTGCTTTGGCTTCCAAGTCCTGTAAGGACAAATTTCAGGCTGAAGCCAGAATCAAACACTGCTTCATTATTTGTCAGTGTTTGGTTTAAGTTTGTTTCAATTTGACGATTCGCAGTCACCTGAATAGCCCAACAACAAGACTGGTATTGAATACCAACAAAGGATTCAACACTTCTATTTGCCGTCATATCTCGGTGATAGCTTGCTATAAACTGCCAGTTATCGTCAATTGGTAAACTTGTAAAGAGACCGACTTGGTCAATTTCATAGTCTGAGACATCATTAACATAACGATGGTTCAATTGTACTAACTGCTTGTCGTCTCCTTTATAGTCCAGGGTAAAGTGAGACTGCACTAACTCTTTGCTATCCACATCATATTGCACTCCACCTGAGAGATACCAGCGCTTATGCCAATGTAACATGGATTCAGCGGCAAATAGTGCATTATAGTTAGTATCATCAGTAAATAGTTGTTCAGAAGGCTTTACAGATGACTCAAGATAAATGATCTGACCTGCACTGAAGTTAAAGCGTTCGACATTACTGCTATCGAATACACGCGTGGTAGCACCTACGGTGAATTGATTGGCTTCTGCAATACGGTCGTAACCCGAGTAACGGCGTGCTCTAAATAGACCAATAAAATCGTCTTGTAATTTAGCCGTGTCGTACCAGCCAATTTGGCTTTGTTCTCTGTGTGGTGTGTAAAGGTACTGAATTTGTGGCTCAAGCGTTTGTGTACCTTGTTCAAAAAAGAACTCGGTACTGCGTTCAAAATTTAGTTGTCCATGTACCCGTAAACTTGGCAATGTACGGGTGACAGACTCTTCATACTCTGTATCAGGCTCATCTATATTTTGTTCATAACGCGTGTGAAGTAGGCGTGCCTCGGAGGTAAATGACCAAGCGTAGTCGCTGCGTGAAAAAGACACGCGAGGTTCTAGGTGTAATCGCGACGCCTCTGAGATTGGCAAAGCATCATTTTGAAAATAGGCAAATTCACCCTCAAAGTCCCAATCAAGGCCAACAAGTTCATAACTGTCACGTGTACGGAAGCTAATTTGCGGTAGTGCAGTGTAGGATTCTCTGTGATCACCCAACACTTCAAAATCTTGCAACTTTAAGTCGACTAACCAGTCTTCACCAAGGTAACTTAGACTGCCGGTGCGATATAGCTGAGTGTCAGTTTCATTGGCGTATTCGGATGTTAAATCAGTGAGATAGTTATCGTCGCTCACATTTGTGATATCAACAAACGCACGCCATTTATCACTTAAATAACTTTTTTGTTGCCAATGTACTAAGTAGCGATCGTCTAGCTGCGGCTCTGAATCATCCTTACTGAGATATTCTACCCCAATTTTACCTTGATGTTGTTCAGTTAAATATCTGAACTCGGTGATAAGCTGAAATCCTTTATTAGCCATGTACCTCGGCGTTAGGGTCGCGTCGTAGTTGGGGGCTAGATTGAGATAATAAGGAGTGATCAGTTCCAAACCAAACTTATTTGAGCTGGAAATTGTCGGCGTCAGCAGGCCTGATTTTCGTCTATCATCGATTGGAAACGTAAAATAGGGTAGATAGACAATTGGCGTGTCCATAATTTTGAACACCGTATTATAGGTCTCACCCCAACCGTCTTCACGAGAAAGTACAATACTGCTTGCCTCAATACTCCAAAATGGGTCCTCAGCAGGACACGTGGTAAAGCTGGAGTTGTCGAGCGAAATTTTGCTGCCAGAGGCATGTAACTTCTCTGCACCACCACGGCCCTGCTGGTCTGTTAATTCATATTCAGCACCAAGCAAGCTCACGGTGTTAGCATTTAAATCCGCGAATAGCCCATTACTGTGAACTTTGGTAAATTGATCTCGATAGAGTAGTGGTCCAGAAGCGCTGAGCAGGCCTTCTTTTTTATCGATTAGCGCACGTCTAGCTTCTAAACTCATGATTTCAGTGTTAATCACCACATTACCCGAAAACTCAGCACTATCAGTACCTTGTAGTTCTAAGTCATCGGCAACGATATCAATGGCATGTTTGGGCAGCGAGGCTAACGGCTTCCAGTTTTCTGGCTGCATATAGTCTTTACATTGTGCGGCGACAATGTTCGTATTAGCAAAAGCTGTAGAATGAATAGCGGATAATACAGCCAAGCCCCAAATTTTGCGCATTTAATAACCTATTAGCTGAGCATTTAATTATAAGCTCATCATGATAAATGAAAACTGTCGGAAATACAGTAGCATTTAAATATTTACAAGTAGAAGGTGTAATAGTAAACCCATGAATAGTCAAAACCAGCGCGTCGAGTTTATACAGCAAGCAATACATAGCGACGATTTTATGTGTGAAGCTATCACCTCGGATGCCAGCTTCCGACGTTATTATCGCGTTAAACGACAAACGATGTCGTGGATCTTAATGGAGACACCGGTCGATAAACTCGATAATACCCCTTTTATTGGTTTAAATACGGTGTTTGCAGGGCAGGGGCTCAATGTGCCACAAATCCTTGCGAATAGTGAAGAGCAAGGGCTGTTACTGTTACAAGATTTAGGTTCAGAGCATTTGGCCGATAGGTTGGCATTGCCTTCTCGGCTAGCGGATTATCGTGCGCTGATAGCACTTATTCCAGAAATAGCCAAAACACCTAAGAGTGAATGGATGAAGCCCTATGATGCTGAGTTTGTTGATATGGAACTCAATATTTTTTATGAGTGGCTAGTAACAAAATGGCTTGGTTTAACACTCACCGAATATCAACAAGTGCAGTGGCATAATGTGAAGTTGAAACTCGTTGATGCGATGACTCGTCAGCCGCAGGTTACGATGCATCGAGATTTTCATAGTCGCAATCTGATATGTCATCAGTCACAGTGGTATCTCATTGATTATCAGGATGCGGTACAAGGACCTGTCACTTATGATGCGGTTTCTCTGTTGCGGGATTGTTACACTCGTCTTGATGTATGTGAGTTTACCGAACTTCAGCAATATAGCTTTGATTGTTTAAAGGCTGCCAACTTATTAGACGATATGGATTTTAGCACCTATCAACATTACTTTGACTTAACGGGTATGCAAAGGCACCTTAAAGCTGCTGGAATTTTTACTCGCCTGTTGCAGCGAGACGGCAAAGGCGGATACTTAGAAGATATTTTGCCAACGTTACGCTACCTTGTTGAAGTAGCAAATAAGTATAAAGAATTTCAGTGGCTTGCAAGCTGGCTGGAGAATGACATAATGCCTCAAGCACAGGCCAAATTAAGCACAAAATAGAAGTAACAATGAAAGCGATAATTTTATCTGCTGGTCGTGGTAAACGCATGATGCCACTGACCGCGAACCAACCAAAACCTATGCTTAACGTCGCAGGAAAACCCCTGCTAGAGCATCATATCGAGCGTTTAAAAGTGGCTGGGATCTGCGATATCGTGATAAATCTTGCATGGCAAGGTCAGGTGATAAAAGACTATTTCGGCAATGGTAGTCACTTCGGTGTCAATATTGAATACAGTGATGAACCTGAGGGGGGATTAGAAACCGCTGGTGGAATCATTCAAGCACTACCGGTGTTATGTGAACAGGATGACAGCTTTATTGTACTCAATGGCGATATTTTTACGGACTATGATGTCAGCAGCCTAATGCAGTTACAGCTCGGTAGCACAGCAGAGGGCCATTGCGAGGCGCACATTGTGTTGGTAGAAAACCCTGAACATAATCCTGAAGGCGATTTTTGCCTTGCCCATCAGCCGCTCAATCAGCAAAAGTATACCTTGTCTGGCATTGGCAAATATCACCAAAGTTTTTTTACCGAGCTTGGGGCTGGCTTTATAAAACTAGGGCCGTTGCTGCGCAGTGGGCTTGAGCAGCATAAAGTTTCTACTGAACTGTATTTGGGCGCATGGGACGACATCGGCACGCCAGAGCGACTAAAAATGATCAACGAAAAGTTAGGGTATAGCGATGTGGGGTAAATTATTAGGCACAATTTTCGGCTTTTTATTTGGTCGTTGGTTAGGCGCTATTTTAGGTTTTTATCTCGGCCATTTATTTGATAAAAGTTTGCGTCAGGATTTTGATAAAGTTGGTGGCTTTCAAGGTTTCATGAAAGGTGAAGAGCTACATGAGCGCCAAGCCTTGTTCTTTTCCAGCTGTTTTTCTGTGATGGGACATATTGCGAAGTCTAATGGTCGAGTCAGCGAAATCCACATTCAAGCTGCGTCTGCGTTTATGAGCGAAATGGGCTTGCAGGGTGAAGAGCGAAAAGAAGCACAACATGCGTTTACTGCGGGAAAAAGCAGTGACTTTTCGATAAAAGAAGCGGTTACCGATTTTAAAGAAGCTTTTGCCAGACGCTATGACTTGAGGCAGCTGTTTTTAGAGATTCAAATTCAAATGGCATTTTGTGATGGTCATGTGTCTGATGCGGAGAAGGCCTTACTTAAACAGGTGAGCAAGTATTTGGGATTCGCGGAAACCCACTTTTTGTTCTTGCTAAAGCGCTACCAAGCAGAATTTGAGTTTCGTCGCTCGCAGGCGTCGGGGAGATCGCAACATCAACACCAGCAGCAGGGCGGCCGTCAACCAACATCACAAGATAACGGTTTAAACCGTGCTAAAGCATTGGCTGTACTGGGATTGAGTGAAGGGGCGAATGAGCGTGAAATCAAAAAAGCTTACCGCAAACTGATGTCGCAGCATCACCCAGACAAATTGGTGTCTCAGGGATTACCTAAGCATATGATGGAAGTGGCAAAGCGCAAAAGCCAAGATATTCAGTCTGCCTATGAATATTTAAAAAAGAGCTAATTTGAAACACTATAAGACGCGTAAAAAACCGAGTAACTCCTTTCTGAGCCTTTGATGTTGGAGCGGATCGGTTTTTTCTCCAAAAAGCTCTCGTTGGCGGTAATCAAATTTACTGTTTTTTCTCGCCCAGCGCGCTCTGTCCGGCGTATTGTCGACCACAATCGGATTGTCAAAACTGTAGTAAACATCCAGTAAAGCAGGGCTTATCAGAGAAAGGTTGGATGCCAAGTGCTTTTGCCGCGTAGCATTAGGCAGTTGTGGGCTAACAACGGCAAAGGCATCGATACGTAAATTGGGCAGGGTTGCTAAGTGCTCTCCAAATAAGCCTGCGCTATTACCAAATGCGACAACCACCAACTTTTCTGTTTGAGTCATGGACAGGGTGTTGTAAAGCACTTCAAAGCGGCTGATCAAGGCCATTTTATATTCGTCGAGATTAGATTCTGAAATGGGTGCAAGCGTTTGCTGAGCCGGTTTTTCAGCTTCGGGGAGCGCGATGTCTTGCTCTAGCAGACTCGGTGCATAAGAAAGGTCCGGTGGAGTAAGGGTATACGTGTCGTAGCCATCATCGCTTAAGCGTTTTGCAAGAAAGCTTATGCCGCTGTTATTGAGAGGCGGAGTTTGCATGTCTGGTAATAAGATCACGATGCCTTCACGAGCAGCTGCCATATATTCTTGATGAAATACATAAAAGCTTTTGTTTTCGCTTTCCAATTTAATCAATTGCGATGGCTCGTAGAAGCGATTAGCGTCTTGCTGATAAAGAGAACCAAGCGGTGCTGCATCAATATGTTCTGCTGCAAAAGTCGTCGCGGGTAAAGTGGTAGCAAGTAATAAAAGCGTTCTGATGATCATGGTACAAGCGCGTAAAATATCATAATTAGTTATCGACCAGTTAAGTGAAAGCTTTAGCTGTCGCTATTTTTTAGCGTTTTAAGTTAAACTGCTCGGCAGTGGAAATGAAAGGAGAAATTTGTGCAGTATAAAGATAGCAAACGAGACTATCTCTTTATGTTTTTAAAAGGGGCCGGAATGGGGGCTGCGGATGTTGTCCCGGGCGTTTCCGGCGGCACTATTGCTTTTATTACTGGCATCTATGCACGTTTTTTAACTGCCATTAAAAGTGTGAACTTACAGGCTTTGAGCACTTTGCGTCGTGACGGTCTAAAAGCAACTTGGCAGTACATTGATGGTAGCTTTTTACTGGCGGTATTTTCTGGTTTGCTCATCAGTGCAGCGTCTTTGGCGAAGGTGATCACTTATTTATTGGAAGCACACCAAACACTGGTATGGTCATTTTTCTTTGGTCTTATCGTCGCTTCTTTTATCTATGTTGCAAAACAGGTCTCTCAGTGGAACGGCCAAAATATTATTGCCTGCGCAGTTGGAGCTATTGTAGCCTTTGCTATTACTTCCCTTTCACCAGCTGAAGCGCAAGCATCTCATTGGATGTTTTTTATCTCCGGTGCTATCGCCATTTGCGCGATGATCTTACCTGGGATCTCAGGGAGCTTTATCCTACTGTTATTGGGTATGTATGGCCATGTACTCAGTGCGGTGAACCAGCTTGAATTTGGCTTAGTAAGTTTATTCTTACTAGGTTGTATTGTAGGGTTAATGTCGTTTTCGCGCCTACTCAGCTGGCTATTGGCGCACTATCAGCAAGTAACGTTTTCGCTACTAGCTGGCTTTTTACTTGGCTCGCTTAATTTATTGTGGCCTTGGAAACAAGTGCTTACGACTTACGTGAATTCCAGTGGTATAGAAAAGCCATTGAGTCAGGCCAATATTTTGCCAGCACAATACAGTACGCTATACGGTCAAGATCCAAATACGCTGGCATGTATTGCGCTTGCCATCTCAGGCCTTGCGCTGATCTTAACTATTGAAAAGATAAGCGAAAAATATTAATAAAATAGACATCTAGAACAATAGACACGCGTTGAGCTTACGTGTCTATTGTTCTAAACCACCCCGTTACAGAAAGCCGCGGTGCTTTTGCAAATGGCGCGACGTAAGTCACAGAATGAATTTTGCTTACATCGAAAACCACCAGTGAATTAAACTTAGGAGCATAACTTTTAGTGGGTGTGCCATCGGGTTCAAAAAACTGCAGTAGCCCGCCCCAGTCAGGGTGCCAACTTTTGCTTAGGCTGAGTACATAGGCATAAACCCGACCCTCAGCTTCAACAATGTCATTATGTCGAGTTAAATACTGACCACCAATAAATCGTGTTGCTTGGGCAGAGGTACGGATAATGTTCTGTCCAGATATCGCAGAAAAGCAGGACTGTACAGCGCTACTATTGAGATTATTGTAGAGTTTTTTCAGCGTCTCAGGGCTCGTCGATTCTATGGAGTGGCGGCCATACATAAAACCAACACCACGTGATGCATAGCTATGTATATCTTCGAGCAAGGCTTGCTGCTCTTGCGGTGTTAAGGCAAGAATATCACTGTCTTTGACTGATTTTGCTGCCCCGTTATGAAAAAGTGCGAGTTGGTAGTCTAGGTTACAGAGGCACTCATGTAGTTGTTGAGCGTTTGTATCGTCTAGAATATTTTCAATCCGTGCAAAGCCTTCGTTGCTCAATTTTTGCTGTAATTCTGTTTGTTGTTGCTGCGAAAGTTGAAGCATAAATACCTACTGCTGATGTATGAGCCTGTTTGTACTACTGTAAACAGGATGCCTTAGACTTCAGTCCAATGCTGATTATTTTTTATCTATGCTAAAGTGAGTTTGGCTGAAATGCTATCCCTCTGCACTCATCGATAGGCAAAAAAATGAAAATCAATGGACTACTGCTATTCTGTTGCGCATGGGTCATATCCGTGATCCCATCACCAGCCTTGGCGGCTCAAGGCACCTTAGATCTTACTAGCTCGACACTCGGTTTGGTTTGTATTGTTGTCTTCGTTTTAGCATACGTACTTGTGATGCTTGAAGAAAAACTCCATATGCGAAAATCAAAGCCAGTGCTTGTGGCGGCAGGCATCATTTGGCTCATGATTGGGGCGTATTACGTCAACCAGGGGCAACCCGATGTTACCGAGCACGCATTTCGGCACAATTTGTTAGAATTTGCGGAGTTGATGTTGTTCTTGCTGGTTGCGATGACTTATATCAACGCACTAGAAGAGCGCCGCCTCTTTGATGCGCTACGAGCGTGGATGATCCAAAAGGGCTTTAGCTATAAGAATCTCTTTTGGATCACTGGATTTTTATCCTTTTTTATCTCTCCAATTGCAGACAACCTAACAACAGCCTTACTAATGTGTGCCGTGGTGATGAAGGTAGCTGAAGGTGACAAAGAGTTTATCAATTTAAGCTGTATCAATATCGTGATAGCAGCCAATGCTGGCGGTGCATTCAGTCCCTTTGGTGACATTACCACTTTGATGGTATGGCAAGCCGGTATGGTACATTTCAGTGAATTTTTAGCGCTATTTGTTCCTTCACTGGTCAATTACATCGTACCAGCACTCGTAATGAGTTATTTTGTGGCGGATAGAAAGCCGAGTGCAGTTTACGAAAGAGTAGAGCTTAAACGCGGCGCTTTAAGAATTTTAACTTTGTTCCTACTGACTGTCGCAACCGCTGTGCTCTCACATAGTTTGCTGCATTTACCACCGGTCCTTGGCATGATGATGGGCCTCGGTTACCTACAGTTTTTTGGTTACTTTCTAAGAATGACATTACCGGGGTCATTAGCACGCAAGCGAGCGATGGCGGAAAGAGAAGGGGATCAAGAGCGTCTTGAGAAGTTAGGAAGTGTTGTGCCATTTGATGTCTTTAGCAAAGTTTCACGCGCTGAGTGGGATACCTTATTATTCTTCTACGGTATTGTTATGTGTGTTGGTGGCCTTGGGTTTCTCGGTTATTTAAGTTTAATGTCAGAGATATTATATGGTGAATGGTCTGCAACCTATGCCAACGTATTCTTAGGGATTATTTCCGCGGTCATCGATAATATTCCTGTGATGTTTGCGGTGCTGTCGATGCAACCTGAAATGTCACATGGCCATTGGTTGTTGATCACGCTTACGGCTGGGGTAGGGGGGAGTTTACTTTCTATTGGCTCGGCGGCAGGTGTTGCGCTCATGGGGCAAGCTAGAGGCTATTATACTTTTATGGGGCACTTAAAATGGGCACCCGTGATTTTGCTTGGTTATATCGCAAGTATTTTATGTCACCTGTGGCTTAACGAATCTGCTTTTAGCGTGTTTGGCTAGCGCTTACACAAGGTGTAGTGAGAGTGAATAATCAATATGTGCTTCACTCTCACTGTCTTTATTGCTCGGCGAGGTAATGCCGATAACGTTGCACCCATTCCTGTGATACTGGTTTATCCATATTCAGCACCTTCTCGACTTCAGTAATTACAATTGCACCATGTATTTTTCCCACCATAACGGGCGTCGCGACATCAGTGTTTAGTTTGATGCAACCATTAATCACTTCCACGGCCGCTACTCCTAATTCCGTGGCGAGCATTCTATCTTCAACAGATGGTGCCCCACCTCTTTGAATATGGCCTAACACGCAAAGTGCACAATTGATATCGTCATTGCTATTTAACTCTGTTTTAAGCGCTTGGGCGCCGCCTGGCCATAAATTTTCGGCCAGTATTATCAAAAAGCTACCGTGTTGATGTTGCTGCTCGATGGCATTTTTGAGATGAGCTAAGACCTGAGAGGTATGCTCTGCCGTGCAGTTTTCAAATGAAATGATAGCCTCAGCACCTGTCGCAATACCTACATGGTAAGCAATATGTCCGTTATGACGACCCATCACCTCGGTGATAAAAACTCGCTCAAAGGCATTTGCGGTATCGCGGATTTTATCTATTGCAGAGGTGGCAGTATTGACGGCTGTGGAGAAACCAATGGTGTTGTCACACCCTGAAAGGTCGTTATCTATAGTACCGGGAATACCAATTAGTTGACCTTGCCAGTGAGCTGCCAGCGCCTGCATTCCCCTAAACGAGCCGTCACCACCAATCACGATAAGTACGTTAATATGGAGCTTCCTCAGGGCATTTGCTGCTTGCAGCACGCCTGAAGGTTCTAGCATCGCAGGGCAGCGGGCACTTTTTAGAATTGTGCCACCAAGTTGGGTGATATCTGTGACGGACACCGTACTTAGCTCGGTGTACTCTTGATTAATTAGACCATTGTAGCCATGAAAAAAGCCAAAACATTGAAATCCAGATCTCAAGGCACTTAACGTGATAGCCCTAATTGCTGAGTTCATACCCGGCGCATCGCCACCACTTGTCAGTACTGCTATCCTTTTCGTCATGTCGCCACTCTATTATTGCTTGGTTATTCTTTTTGTATACTACTAGAGTGATTTGAAGACAAGTTGATCGATCTTAAAGATAGAGATTAAATGCGAGGATATAGAAGGTAAAACGGCATTTAGGTCTACCTAAATGCCGTTTTAATTAACGTTGCGTGACTTTGCTAGCAAGTGCTTCACGTTGTGCGGTCGGTAGGTTATCTACGACGATTTGATAAGAATCATCGATCATTTTCTTTATTTCGTCTGCTGGAATAGTGCCATCTAAAATGACTGTATTCCAAAGGCGCTTATTCATGTGATAACCAGGCACAACAGACGAATACTTGTCTCTAAGCAATAATGCTTCGTCAGGGTCGCATTTTACATTTAACCACCAAACAGGTTCACCATTTTCATCTACTTGCCCTTCTTTCCCCTCAGCTAGAGTTGCAAACATTTTATGCTGAACTTTGTACACATCTACGTCTTGCGCAAAAGGTTTAGTGATAAAGGTTGCAGGCTTGGCCTGCAAATATTCATGTACGCTTTTCTGATCCATAGCCCGTGTCCTTGAAGTAACAGTTAATACTACATGAGAGTAAGTTTAGCAGTTCTTGTGATAATACTGTAATCGTCTATCAGTAAAAACTATCAGAAAGTCTATACTATGGCGTTATAACGCAGACAATTATTGAATAACTGACCGTTTTATATCGGTTTAACTCACAGTTGATGATTAAAATAAGTACAGTGTGTAAAAGCACTAAAATTTCAATCGTCTGCAATATTAGAAAAGCTAACTTTTAATTTCCAGTTAAGGACTAAGTTGGCTTCACAAATTATGCTAAAAATACACTCATAACCTAAGTGGACTAAGCTAGGAAATCATTGCCAGTTGACCGTAAAAAATTTCCCACTTGCCTCTGTTTCCCAAATTAGGAAAAGTTACGGCATAACATCCCTTGTGCAATGCTATACCTCTACACAGTCCGCTATTAAATTAAATAATACAAAAATATGCAACAATAATTTCTTCATTGATCAAATATTGAACGTTGTGTAGACTCATCGGCCGCATTAGTAAATAGCATCGAAATGTGATGTTTCTTTCCCAATATAGAATGTTTTAGTTTCCTTATTGAATTAAAAAATTTAGGAGTATCAGTGGCTTTTGGAATAATTTCAGCTTTATGTGCGATGGTAATGTATCTTCAAACTCTATGGACTGGAATGCCAAGAAAACGTTGGTTAAGTTTGGCCTTAGTAACAGGCCCCGCGGCGTTAATTCTTTTTCGAGTGCACTATCGCAGAGCGTGGATGCGTCGCTGCGCAAATTTAGTTAGTTGGAAAGCGTAAAGTAGTTAGGCCAAATGAAGCTAGACTATTGTACTAGCTGTAGGTTTGGTTTTTCACTCGGGGTGTGTTGCTTTAAAAATTGTTCAAATTCACTGCTTGAAAGCGGTTTTGAATAGTAATAGCCCTGAACTGTTTGGCAATTTAGCTGTTCTAAAATATTGAGTTGTTCTTCATTTTCAACACCTTCTGCAACAACATGAAGATCCAAGTTATGCGCGATAGTGACAATAGAGTCCACCATGTTTCTACCGCGCTCGTTACCCATATCATCGATAAATGCTTTATCGACCTTGAGTGTATTCAGCGGAAATTGCTTGAGATAAGCCAGTGATGAATAGCCAGTACCAAAGTCGTCCATGGCTAAGTGTATCCCTCTAGCACTAAGAGAACGCATTATCGAAATTGCTTCTTTTGGATCGTCCATCACCGTTCCTTCAGTAATTTCTAACTCAAGAAAATAAGACGGAAGTTGATTTTTTTGCAAGATAATGTCGATACGAGTGGTTAGATCCGGCAAGCTAAACTGTTTCGCTGATAAATTTACCGCAACTCTGCCGTTGAACAATCCTTTATCAATCCAGCGCTTCACATCACGGCATGCTTTGTCTAAAACGACTTCACCAATTTCGATTATCTGCCCGGTTTCTTCTGCAATAGGAATAAAAACACCAGGGCTTATTACTCCTTTTTTCGGTGTAACAAAGCGAACTAGTGCTTCCATGCCAACCAGTTCACCGGTTTTAATATTCATTTTAGGTTGATAGTAAACGACAAAGTGATCCTCTTTGAGGCCAAAGCGCATCAGGTTTTCAATTTGCAGGCGCTTAACCGCTTGCTCGTTCATGGAATCATTAAAGAATAAATAATGGTTACCCTTTTGCTTGGCATGATACATAGCCGTATCTGCATTTTTCAGCAGACTTTCAGGAGACTTACCATCTTCAGGGCACAGTACAATTCCAACAGAAGAGGTGATCACTAACTCGTGATTAGCAATTTTAAAAGGTGTCGCAATCGCCGCTAGAAATTGTTTTGCTGTACGTGTAATCGTGTGAATATCATTGGTGCCTGAAATCACCAGTGCAAATTCGTCACCACCTAGTCGGTAGAACGTATCTTGCTGGCGAGCAAGTTTATTTAGCCGCATTGCCAGTTTCGCAAGTAGCGTATCGCCTAACTGGTGGCCTAACGAATCGTTGATCTTTTTAAAGTTATCTAAGTCAAAGACAAGTAGAGCATGGTGCGTCCCTTGTAACGATAGCTTTTGTAAATTGGTAAAGAACAGATTGCGATTGGGAAGACCTGTCGTACGATCGCGATTAGATAAATTGTGGAGTTGAGACTCTGCTTTTTTACGCTCGGTTAAATCAGAGTAAACAACCACATAGTTGCTGATCTGACCGTGGCTATTTTTAATTTCATCAATCGTAATCTCGATAGGCAAGAGTACGTCGGCCGCATTACGAAGTTTGAGCTCTTCTTGCCAATGCTCTGTTTGTTTAAGCTGAGCCTTTACCTGAGCAACAAACTTATTGTCATAGCCTGGTAAGCTAAAATGCTTATTTAAATAGTGTTCTCGTTGACCACCAAATAATTTAAGGTAGCTTGGATTTAGATCGACCAAATTATAGTGTCGGTCATAAATTGCGATCGCGTCAGTAAGTGATTCAACACATTTTGCAAACAGATTTAGCCTTTCCTCGGTACTCTTGAAGTGACTAATATCGCGAACCGTACCTGTCATTCTTAGGGGGTTAAGGTTGACATCTTTCTCGATAATTTTGCCCCGGTCTAACACCCAGTGATATTGACCTAGTTCATCTTTAATACGATAGCTTGCTTCGAAAAATGGCGTCTTTTCTGCGAAGTGCTGTTTCATCAGCTTTTCAACGATTAATCGGTCTTGTGGATGGATCCTATGCTGGTTGGGTATAACGCTTCCTGGCTTCGCAGAGTTCATGCCGTATTTGTCGTTGATCCGAACAATCTCACCTGATTGAATATTCCAGTCCCATAAGGTATCGCCACTGCCTTCAATCGTACTTTTAAATCGTTGCTCTGAGTGCTTAAGTTGAAGAGTGGATTTTTTGAGTTGGTGATTCGACCAAACTAAGTAAGGAATGCTGAGTAGAGCAATCACGCATGGTACGAGCCAAGCTAACTGGGCACCAGTTAATACACTTGCTTCACTGGCGTAAGTTACATGCGGAGTCAGTGATAAAAGTAGTGCATTGATTGTTATTGTTTTTATTTTTAGGCTCATATAATGCGTAATTCATAACTGCAATCTCTAATCTAAATCAAGCCATTGTAGTAGTCAAAAGGAAAACGTTGATTAAGGGGAAATTCAGGTTAATTGCGGTTTTTCACAACAGCGAAACAAAGTTTCAGATGAAATTCATTGTGCTAACGAATATAATTGCATGCTTTTTGAACTTTTATTAGGCTCAAATGAATGGACTGGGTGAGAAAAGTCTTATTAGGCATTAAAAAGTTTGATAAGCACTCCTTGCTTACACTAAAGCGCTAATTACACTTTAAAATCAGTCGTGGAGCATTTGGCTCTAACATCTTATCTATATAAGTAAGGATGTCTTCTAATTCCAAGTCGGACAAAGCTTGGATTAATCTTTGTTGCATATCAAATTGGTGGAGGTCATTGGTAATTGAAATCCACAAACGCTGCGCCCTTAGCCTTAGGTTTTTGTCTTGCTCCGAAATATGTAGCAACAAGCTTTCTTTCGAACGTTGCCAACTCATCTCATCTAACTGATGTAGCTGTTTGGAAAAGTGCTTAAGAAATTGGTTATGTCGAGCAAGTAGGTGTTCACTATCAAAGTTGGGAGATTGAATATAAAAAGCGATACCTGCGCGAGTATTGAATGGTGCATATCCAGCGCCAACCAAATAGCCAAGTTGTTCCTTCGTTCTCAATTGTTCAAAATAATCTTGATTAATGAGGTTATTAATCGCCATCATGGTGACTTTTTCTTTAACGGAATCGGTACATGATTGAAAATATTCAATAAAGGCATAATCACTGCCTTCGCGTTCGATATGTTGTTCCGTTAGTTTTGTTAACTCATTTAGGGGGCGCTTTAGATCTTCCAAAATTTCGCTGCTTGAAAATAGTCCGTGCACTGATGTTTTTAACTTTTCAGCATGCTTTAGTTGCCAGTTGCCATGCATAAAAGCTTTGACATGAATGGCTGAAAAAAACTGCTTTCGGAATAGTTGAAATTCGTTAAAGCTGGCGCTTTTAAGCGCGCTGGCTAAATCTTCAGGGCTTGGGTTCCATGGCATCAAATGTGCCCCTAGTCGGCTAAACAGTTCGCTAACCGGCTTATTTTTATTGTGACTTTTCCAGTGGCGGATAAGTTGCTTTTTATATTCCGCAAAGCGAGCTGCATGGATTGGTTGATTCAGTAGCGCCTCGACTAGCTCTAAAACCAAGGTGATTTGATTACCCGTAAGTCCTGCGGTGTGGAGTGTTAAGCCACCTTGATGGGAGTTAATATGATAACTCAGGCCTGCTAATTCTGCGCTATAAAAACGCTCAGCGACCGCATCCATAAAGAGATCGGCAAACAGGCGAGAGAGTGCCATATGCTTGTGGCAGGTGACGGAGGGGGCGGAGTCTATCTCAAGATAAAAATGCCCCTTGGTAACTCTAAAAGTCAAATCTTGTTTAAACCAAAATTCAAAACCTGGCTGATCAGCTAATCGGATCGGCGTATCCTGTTCACTCTCTACATCATGAAGTGGATTTTTCGCGCTGAGGTATGGATTAATTAGTGGCAGCGACATTTGTGGCAAAGGCATATGCACATTATAAAGAGACTCAATCCAATCTGTAGCTATCTGGGAGACACTATAAGGCGTGTTGTACCATTTGGCTTTCTTATCGACTTCGACATCTGGGTGGATTAATACCAAACGCATATTCGTTGGGCACAGATGCATAAGCAGCTTCTCATGTTGTTCGACTGCAAACCCATCCATACGATAATCGCCGTAGAGAAAATCGTCTTCTTTGTAGTGGTGCATATTAACACTGATTGAATTAACCCAATCTAACATGCGGCCGACTTCTTGGTTATCGAACGCGATATCCAATAATGTACTTTTATCTTGGTAAAGACGCGGCAGCGCTGCAGTGTTTTGCTTAATTAATGCCAAGTACTCAAATAGCATTTCCACTATGTCGTCATAGTATTCAATTCCTTCATCAGTGAGTGCAAAACTGATGTTAAAATCTCTAAAGTTACTTCCCGTGATACCACCTCCAGCGGACAGCGCGTTGATCCAACCTTGTGATTTGAGAATTGAATACAGCGACCCTTTACCTTCATACCCCAGTAAGTGAGCTAAAAAGCTAACGCTTTTGTGGCGATACAAATCTTCAGGGTTTGGCATGGCAAAGCTGACGATGAGCTTTTGCATATGCTTTCGAGGTTTAATTTTTAACTCTAATTGTAAGTCGCACTCACGATACATCGGCGCTTGTATAGCGGGTTTAGCTTCTTTAGTACCAATTACTTTCGCAAACGGTAAACAATAAGATCCCAAGATCGTTAACGGTTGTGGGCCAGCTACAACCAGAGTCATCCACTGGGCCTTATAATATTTATTGAAAAATGCGCGTAATTCACTGGCGATATTGCCGTTACGATCTGCGAGAGTGTCTCGCGTACCAACAGAAAACTTGGCGAATGGATGTTTAGGATTGATGGTTTCCTTATGAACTTGATAGATGCGACGGCCATCATCTTTGATTTTCATTTTAAACTCGGCGTCAATCGCTTCACGCTCTTTTTCGGTATCGCTTTCACTTAATAAAGGAGACACAAAGAATTGGCTAAAGCGTTCTAGCGCTTCATCTAATCGTTCGGCATCACAGTCAAAATAATAGCTTGAGTGCTCAGTGCCTGTCCATGCGTTGCTTTGACCACCATATTGACTAATAAATTGAGAAAACCCACCAGAATCAGGGTGCTCAACGGTACCAAGAAACAGCATATGCTCTAAAAAGTGTGCCATCCCTTGGCGATTTTCAGGATCGTCAAAATGACCAACATTAACGGTTAATGATACGGCGCACTTAGCGGTTGAATCGTCATTGATCAACAAGACTCTAAGACCATTGTCCAGTGTTAGTAATTGGTACTGCCGACTATCATTATTACTCAGTTTCAATATGCTGCTGCCGATAAATTAGTTAAAAGATAACTGAAGGTAATTAGAATTTCATTTCATGTTAATCCTTCATTTGTTTTAATATAGCGAACAAACCAGTGAGATAGCTACCGGTTTAGAAGAAAATAATATCCAGCTGCATATATTGAGTAGTCAGCAAGCATAAGATCCTCTGCAGTGAGTGGTACAAAAGGGAAAGGCCATTAGCGACAATAGTTTAAATGCGGATCTCATCGCGCATAAATATATGTAGGATGATATAAATAGAAGGTGCTGAACAGTATGAAGACTATCTTGATAATGCGTCATGGTGAAGCCGAGCCTATGCAAGCGGATGATGCGAGTAGAAACTTAACCGAACAGGGGCTAAAGCAAGCCAAGGATATGGGGCAGTGGTTAAAACAGTACTTTGAGATAAATGCCGCTTTAATAAGTCCGTTTACCAGAGCGCAGCAAACTGCCGAGCAAGTGCTTGCTGTGCAAACTCCTCGGTTGGTTGAAACTTGTTCTGATATCGTACCGAGTGGTTCAGCACATACAGCCATTGATTATCTAGAAACGCTTATTTCAATGCACCCTGAGTATCAAACGTGGATTTTGGTGGCGCATATGCCAGTTGTAAGTTATCTAGTCGACCGCTTATGCCCCGATACTATGCCTATTTTCTCAACCGCAGCTGTCGCTATCATTGAGTATAATGAGCAAACAGGTCGAGCGGAGTTTACATCGATGCAATTACCTTAAGTCTTTCCATCAGTATTTTATAATAGAAAGGCTAAAACTTACCTTTAATCGGTCTAATGTCCTCTTTTTAATTTTGTTTGAACTTTATCATTACACCGGTGTCATAGCTTTGGCACTGCAATCATGATTACCGACACGGTCAGTACATTTGTTTGGGCGCAAATTGTATTGTTCAGATAACCGGCACAGTTTCGACCACTGTGTGATGGTTCTGTTATCGGTAAAATTGTTTTTGTGGAACTTATATAGCTATAAGTTCAAAGGACAATTGTCCGCTTTTTTGTGTTTTTTGTTGCTAAATGTTGTAAACTGTCAGCTAACGTCGCTGAAAGTTGCAAAAAAATTGATTTTTTAGTCCGGTTTATAAAGCAAAGTAGAATTTACCTGCTATAATTACCGCCGTCTCGTTCAGCCTTACAAAGTTGTATCGCACTCTCGGCTGTAAGGTCCGCGTTAGCCTATTTTGATCGCGAAAAATTGAACGTTCACGCCAAGTGAAACGGCGCCCAAATTTTTAAACCGTTGAACAAAGAGTGCACTAAAAGGTCGAAAACCAACATGAAAGCAATGAAAAGATCTACGTTAGCAACCCTCATTAATGCTACGTTGTTCTCTGCTGTGGCAGGTACTTCATTTTCTGCACTTGCTGAGGAAGAGCAAGCCAAAAAAAATCAACTGGAAGTCATTCAAATCACTGCACGTAAACGTGTTGAAAATGCTCAGGAAGTGCCTGTGTCTGTTTCAGCACTTCAAGGTGATAACTTAAATGCTTACAGCTCTGCGGGTATGGACATTCGCTTTATGAATGCGAAGATCCCAAGTTTATCGGTAGAATCTTCGTTTGGTCGTACTTTTCCACGTTTTTATGTACGTGGCTTAGGTAACACAGACTTCGATCTAAATGCTTCTCAACCTGTTTCTTTGGTTGTTGATGAAGTGGTTCAAGAAAACCCTATTCTAAAAGGCTTCCCTGTATTCGATATTGCACGTATTGAAGTATTACGTGGTCCTCAGGGCACGCTATTCGGTCGCAACACGCCAGCCGGTCTGGTTAAATTCGACACGGTAAAGCCAAGCCAAGAGTTTGACGGCTATGCTGCTGTTTCTTATGGTAGCCGCGGTGCGGTAGACTTTGAAGGCGCAGTAGGCGGCTCAGTAACTGACCGTGTATCAACGCGTATTTCTGCATTGTGGCAGGAACAAGAAGACTATATAGATGTAAAAGCGCCAGGCTTCGAGAAAGAAGATTCTCTAGGTGGTTACAGCGAACAAGCCGTTCGTGTTCAGTTCCTATATGAAGGCGATGATTTTAATGGTCTACTAAACTACCACTATCGCGATTTGGATGGTCGCCCAATTGCATTTCGTGCGAATCTAATCGAGAAAGGCACAAACAACATTAATCCATTGTACGATAACGATGTGGTTTATCATGATGCGGCTTCTCGTTCAACGCAGCAAGTAGAGACTCAAGGTTTGAGCCTAAAACTTGAGTGGGATTTACCTGAGCATACTGTAACATCAATTACTGCTTGGGAAAGTGCTGAAATCTATTCTCGTGCAGATGTTGATGGTGGTTACGGTCCAAATGGATCTGGCATTTCGGGCCCAGGTTTGATTATTTTCACTTCTGAAACAGCAGATGTTATTCCTGAGCACAACCAGTATACGCAAGAACTTCGTTTATCAAGCAACTTTTCAGGCGACTATAACTATCAGGTAGGTCTCTTCTTATTTGAAGAAGATCTCATGATTGAAAGCTATAGCTTCGATACGAATGGCTATGATGCTGCGTATGCCCAGTATGGCGTGCAAAACGGTTACGCTTACCAAGATCAAGATACATCAGCATGGGCGGTATTCGGCTCTTTTGATTACACCGTGTCTGATGATTTAAAAGTAACTGCTGGTCTGCGTTATTCTGACGATGAGAAAGAGTTTTACGCTAAGCGCACTAAAAACCCAACACCTTGGAATGGTTCTCCTGACGTACTTGATGGCACCGCTAACCCAAGCGATAGCCACGTAAGCTGGGATTTAAGTGCGACTTATAAGCTAACTGATGACGTAAACTTGTTTGGTCGCGTAGCTAACGGTTTCCGTGCTCCAAGTGTTCAAGGCCGTATTTTGTTCGGTGATGAAGTGACTGTTGCTAAGTCAGAAACTACCAACTCAATTGAAGCAGGTATTAAGTCAGACGTACTTGATGGCCAAGGCCGTGTAAACGCGACGGTATTCTACTATCAGATGGATGACCAGCAGCTAACGGCTGTAGGTGGCGATTCAAACTTTAACCGCTTAGTGAATGCTGATAAAACAACCGGTTATGGTTTTGAGCTTGATACTGAGTGGGTGTTAACGGACGAGCTAAATGCAACGTTTAACCTAAGCTATAACAAAACTGAGCTTGAAGATAAAAACCTTGCGGTTCAAGTTTGTGCTCAATGCACCGTCACAAACGCAGTTAATGGTCAGGGCCTAGCAGTACTTGACGGTAACAGCCTACCTCACGCTCCTGAGTGGATCGCAAACGCAACACTTCGCTACACGAAAGAGTTAGAAGATGGTGAGTTCTTCGTATATGGTGACATGTCTTACCGTAGCGAGATCGATTTCTTTTTATACAAATCAGTAGAGTTTGAAGGTGAAGCGTTATTTGAAACAGGTCTACGTGCTGGTTATATGTGGTCTGAAGGCGATAACGAATATGAAGTATCTGCCTTTGTTCGTAACCTATTTGACGAGCAAGTGGTTATCGGTGGTGTAGACTTCAATAACAACACAGGTATGCTAAATGAAGCGCGCTTTATTGGTGCTGAATTCAAAGTGAAATTCTTCTAATTCGCGCTACAGTGATTATAATAGAGTAACTAAAGCCCGCATTAAGCGGGCTTTTTAATGAAATTTTTATGTTAGGAGTGGATATGTCAGGTTTTTGGAATTATCGAGTGATATATTGTGAAGCAACGAAAGACGAAGCGGCTTTATATCAAATCCATGAAGTGGAATATAACTTAAATGGTAAAGTCACGAACTGGTCTGAAACGGGGGCTGCACCTTTTGGTCGTTCGATGGAAGAGTTGCAAGCTGATGCAGATAGACTGAAGTCAGCTTTCGATAAGCCAATTCTAAAAGTAATTAGACAGCCACGAGGCTATACATTAGTTGAAGTTGATAGCGGTGAAGAAGCCACAGCTGAACCACCAGCAGGGATCAACGGTTAATTAGTACAACCAATATTAAGGAGTGTAAATGCGTTTTCAGGCTGTTTTATTTGATTTTGACGGTACATTAGTTGACTCAGAAGCACTCCATTACCAAAGTTGGATGAAGGTGTTAGCCCCGTATCAGATTACTTATACGGAACATGACTTTTGTGATGAGTTTTCGGGTGTACCAACGCTTAAAGCCGCGCATATACTCAAAGAAAGACACCAACTTGCGCCTTCTGCCTGTGATCTATGTGATGAAAAAAATATCGCCTTTGTCGCAACTGCTGCGGAAGTACTCCCCAGATTAATGCATTTTGCAAAGCAAGTGGTTGAATTAACCTCAAGGCGTTGTCCAATCGCACTCGTAACAGGAAGTAGCAAAGCAGAAGCGCTTCCTGTTTTACAACACTATCGGTTATTAGAGTTATTTTCTGTCATTGTGTGCAAAGACGATGTCGAACAGCCGAAGCCTCATCCAGAACCTTATCGCAAGGCGCTCGCTGCGCTAAACATTGCGCCACACGAAGCGGTGGCAATAGAAGACACCTGCACAGGACTAACCTCCGCCAAGGAAGCTGGGTTAACTGCGGTTGTCGTACCAAATATACACTCTAATAAACAAGATTTAAGTCTTGCCGATCATTCATTTATCGATCTCGAAGCGGTTTTTGACTGGCTTTGCCCTGAAAGGTAATAGCAATTGGTATAAACAGGGACTGTTAGTCAAAGCTATTCGATTTTACAAACGTCGATTCTTATGCAATCTTTAAGCATGAAATTTGTTAATTTTTGATATCAGTGACTCTAAACGGCTCAAGAGTATGCCAATCGGTATTAGTACAGGGCACTGGTATTAACTATCCACTGCAAAGGATTATGCTATGCGATATGTACCATTCTTGTTCTGTCTATTATTAGGTTTTTCCAATCTCCTTTATGGAAATGAAACCCACACAAAAATCCAGCTCGCTTCGATATATCAAGGCGACGAAGATATTTCTAATTATCTTGTTAGTGAAAAATTCGATGGTGTTAGGGCCATTTGGGATGGCTCAAAACTGCGTACGCGTGGCGGTCACTTAATTAAGGCGCCAGACTGGTTTACGCAAGGGCTACCTGATACATGGTTAGACGGTGAGTTGTGGGCTGGGTACAATAACTTCGCTTTTGTGAGCGCGATAGCAAGACGCCATTCGCCTAATAATGAACACTGGCGTCAAGTGACTTATTATGTATTTGATGCGCCAAATTCTACAGAAATATTCTCTCAGCGTCATGAGCGTTACTTAAGCCTACTAAGCCATATTGAGTTATCACACATTAAACCCGTCAAGCAGCTATCATTTGGCTCCGTTGATGAGCTAAACGACTATTATCATGGTGTCTTAAAGCGAGGCGGTGAAGGGGTTATTTTGCATGCTAAAAATGCCAAGCACGAAGATGGAAGAACAACCAACGTATTAAAATACAAGCCGTACCTTGATGACGAAGCCATCGTGATTAAGCATTTACCCGGTAAGGGAAAGTACCAAGGGATGATGGGATCGCTATTGGTGAGAGATGAACAAGGTATGGAGTTTAAAGTTGGGTCGGGGTTTAGCGACGAAGAGCGCGCATCACCACCACCGATTGGTAGCCAAATTACCTATCGATATCAAGGATATACTAAGTTTGGTAAACCGCGTTTCGCGCGATTTTTAAGAGTAAGGCCAAAATTATAGAAAGCTACTACGACAGAGAAAGTTTGGGGATTTTTAGACGCTAGCGAGCACAAAGACTCGCTATCAAAAGTGCAATGGACTTATTCTGCACGGCCCATGAACTTGGATTCAGCAGTGTTGATCTTAATTTTATCACCGCTTGAAATATGCTCAGGAACTTGAACAACAAGGCCTGTCGTTAATGTCGCAGGCTTTGTTCTCGCGCTAGCAGATGCGCCCTTGATTGAAGGAGAGGTATCTTCAATCACAAGCTCTACGCTGGAAGGCAAGTCGATAGAAACAGGCATGCCTTGAACTACGACGATAGATAAACCTTTAGTTGATTCATCGATAAATAGCAATTGCTCAGCAATAGACTCTTTATTTAGGTGGTATGGCGTGTAATCTTCATCATCCATAAACACATATTCATCACCATCTACATATGAAAGCATTGCAGGGCGGCGGTTAAGATCTGCAAGTGTCAGCATCTCTTCCGCTTTAAAAGTTTCATCTACTTTAGAGTTATCTACTACATCGTACATACGCATACGGTATAGGCTACCACCAGCGCGACCTTGTGGTACTGAGCGCTCAATGTCACGAACAATCATTACGCGGCCGTTATACTCGATCGCGGCATGTTTTTTTATTTCACTTGCCTTTGGCATAGCTTAATTCCTAATACAAATAAAGTTGGCACAATATAATCATTTTTCGGCTTTTTGGCGAGTTTCAAAACTCATTCTAAGCTTTAAATACCGTATAAAGTCGTCATTTCTGAGTACTTGATCCCAAAGTGCTGGTCAAACCAACGGTTGATATAATCATGCTCGGGCTCAAGCTTGGCACAGCGTAGAATATTTTCACCTTTATTGGTGCCAAGTGCCTGTCCACAGTAATTTTGCTTCCAAGTCAGCGTAAGATCTTGAGAGAACTTTTTGAGTAATTCGTCAAAGGTCTTTTCTGTTATCTGTGAAAGATCAAGAAAGTCGGGAGACAGCGGTGTGATATCAAGTTGCTCAAAATCAGCCTGATGTGCACGTGTTTTATTATGCTTACTATCGCTTGCACTGCCTTTGATATAACGATGGGCTAAACTCGCCTCATAATTAACATTGATATCAAATTTCTCATCATAGATGGTCACCGGATAAGTAAATTCTCGTGTGACTTCGACAGTGTGTGTGTTATCTGAATTATTTGGGTCTGGTCGTTCAACTTCCTGCTGATAATGCTTACGCTGAATATATTGGTTGCTATTGCGGTAATAGTCCGCATCAACGTATAGTTCTAATGAAAGCTGTTTACTGCCTTCGCTATCAAACCAGAGGCTATTATTAAATGCCGTATTTAGGCTTGAGATAAATGCGCTGTATTGTCCTCTGATTGAGTTGCCAAAGCGCAAGCCAATATCAACACGATCTCTTATGTTCATTGCAAAATAACGACTTTTATCTTGGTTATCTACACGTAAACGTTTTGGAGTTTGCCACGCTAAACAGTATTTTTCCGTAAAACTTTTTAAATAGAAGCGCTGTCCGCTGACTTGTCCTGCAATTTCATCACACTTTTTCTGCGCTTGCGTTCTTAGCGTGTCATAGTGGGTGCTCATGGCGCTTGCTAATTGCGCATTGCTGATCAGATGGCGATAATTATGCTCAAACAGCTTAAACTTGTCGGGATAGGGCGTGTTTGATAGCGAGCGGGCTTCGTCGAGTAGCCATTGCCTCACGTAATCCAGCTCTTCTCTTTGGGTATTTGCCATTGCGCCATTCGGTTTCATTTGCCACTGAGCTTGGTTTTTTACGATTTCTTCTAGCCTAGTTGCAGCAGCGGTGTAGTTATTTGCCAAACGCAGCATACGGACATCGATAAGACCTTTATCTATAAGCTTATCTCGCGCCAGTGTTAAACCTTGTTTCGCTTCAAGATCCTCAGGGTCTTCCGCGAGTGCTTGTGAATAGTATTCAGCAGCTTGGCGGTACATTCCTGCTTCGTAAAGTTTATTACCTTTATAAACCAGCGATTTACAGCCGCTAATAGCAGCCAATATTGCAATGATGATGGCGGTTTTCTTGATCATAATATCATTCCGTTCGCGCAAAAAGTTCCATAAGCACAGTTATTGATTTTAGTATCCATTCGTTTGACGTACAGGTGCACCCGTTCCTAAGCTTTTAACAGGCTTATAATACAGGGTTCTGGCGAAATCTACATCACTGTATTGTTACGATTTTATTTTGGGTAATATTGAATCATTATGCTCAACGTAGCCTAAAAGTTCAGCTGCTTAAGTAAGATCAGAGCTCACAAACAACCGCATTTTCCTTTCATCACACCCGAAAAACATAACAGCTCGGCGGGTGTACCACCTCCCACAAAGCTGTCTGCAATGCTAATTAGGAGGTTATGCTGATAGTTTTTGTAACCCTTGCAAACAGCTTCACCGTAAAAATCGTAGACGATCTCACAAGCAACTTATTCCCCCCCTCCATCACACCCGAAAAGCATAAGCCGATATGCAATGTGCCGACAGGATGTCGGCCAAGTCTTGTC
>NZ_NSDG01000005.1:35208-51248 GCF_002289345.1 Pseudoalteromonas sp. HM-SA03
AGGCACAAGGACGTGCCTTACAAGNNNACGGTTGCACTATATCGGCTTAGGATTTGAGGATTGAGTGTGATGCTGGGGCGACGTTTTCTTGGTTCGCTCGATCGCGTCGTTTCAAAAGAATGAACGAGGAGCGCATGGATGCGCTTTGATATTAAACATGGAGGTTTATGTTGCTAACGGCTGATAGCTTGAAATTTATCGTGAAGTCAGCCTGTCCTCCTGACTGGTTTCGACGCCCATCCATGGGCTACGACTTACTTTTCTTTGATGCCCAAAGAATCGTTGCGCAAAAGAAAGGGCACTCCCGACATCACACTGACTCCTCAAGTAAATTGCCAATATGAACGTCACCGCGGTGTAAGGGACATCCCTATCCCTGTCACAGCTTTTCACGCATCCATGCGTTGAAATGACTCATTGGTAATTTACTTTCGGGTGTGATGAGGGAGACACAAGGCGCTGATAGTTTTGTTTGGTGCTTGTAGGAAAATTAGCTGCTTTTGAGAGAAAAACTAGAACTTGCAGTCAATACTAATCCCCCTTTACCACACCCGAAAAACATAACAGCTCGGCGGGTAAACCACCTCCCACAAAACAATTTAGACTGTTAATTAGGAATTCACACCGATCGTTTTTGTGGTGCTTGTAAGCAACTTAATCATAAAAGCCGTAGAAGATCTTGAAAGCAACTTATTCCCCCTCCATCACACCCGAAAAGCATAAGCCGATATGCAATGTGCCGACAGGATGTCGGCCAAGTCTTGTCAGGCACAAGGACGTGCCTTACAAGGCGGTTGCACTATATCGGCTTAGGGTTTGAGGGTTGAGTGTGATGCTGGGGCGACGTTTTCTTGGTTCGTTCTTTTTCGTCGTTTCAAAAGAATGAACGAGAAGCGCATGGATGCGCTTTGATATTAGCCAAGGAGGGTGTGCTTGATTAGGAGTGATTTGTAAAATCAAGCACTTAGCCTGCTTAATTGCTCAGGCTAACAGCCTCTGTACGCGTAAAAAATATAATTGCTTATTAAGGCAAATTTAGGTGTAATGAATACATAATAAGCGCTGAGCAATGTAGGGAAAGCTTACATAACACTAGCTAAACTGATTACACTAGCTAGGAAAGTGAGAGCCTCCGAAAAGCCTATTTTTTCTAAGTAAGCCATAGCATAAACAACACCAACTCTGTCACACCGAGCAGGTAGCAGCTCAGTCCAACAAGCGATTATGCAACACAAACTGTGTGTCGCATAAATACTAAAATGTTATTCGACTTAAAATTTGCGCAATGGAGGTTCAAGTTAATGCAGTTAATCGTTGGTACTGATTCGACATGGTCTTTGAGAGCCTGGATATGTGGTCAAATCGCAAATGTCGATTTTGACGTAAATGTGATTGACTTAGCCAAGACAGACTATTGTGATTCGTTGGGTAAGGTTTCTGATACGGGATTAGTTCCTCTACTAATCGACGAAGACTTGAAGGTTCATGACTCGCTTGCTATTGCTGAGTATTTTAATGAACTGTCAGAAGGTACACTATACCCCAAAGCTCGTACTGAAAGGGCTGTTGCAAGGAGTCTCTGCTCAGAGCTACATTCTGGGTTTGTTAACCTCAGAAATGCCTGTCCTTCACTTTAGTTTCAGTGGCTCCCCTGCAAAATATTGGTGATGCTTTCAATCGCGAGTTAGGAAGAGTCGAAGAGATTTTTGGTTCAGCCAAACTTCCGTTTATGTTTGAATCTGCCAGTGCTGTAGATGCATTTTATTCAATCCTAGCGTTTAGGTTGAAAAGTTACGGAATTACATTTAACGGTAAGGCGGGAGAGTATCAAGCGAGCATGTTGAGTTGGCCAGTGTTAGAAAAAGCGATCCAGTCGGCGAAAGTCTGGAAAGGCGCATAACAAACACATATAGGGGCGTTACGCCGTAATCTCTTATTGCGATCTCATCGCTGCCTAAATCAGTCGATACAACTTATCGTTTAGGGCCACTAGACATTCATCGGTTAACCTTAATCTTGCACTACTCAAGGGGATGGCTTATTCGTCCAGTTTAGTTAAAGGCTCAGCTAAGGTGTAAACGATTCAATTCATTGCTAAATAAATGCGCACCAGTGGGGTGTCTAATCAAGGCCAAAGAGCTTATTACTTCGACAACACTTACCTGTAAAATTCAGCTATTACTGGCACAAACACAAATAATGCATGGTTTTTCGTGCTTCTCTAGTTAGGTGTAGAGCTCACCCCATTGTACGACTTAGCTTTTTAAAAAACGTTCATCGTCGAATACCGTTTTGTTCTTAAGCATAAAATAAACTAACACGATTCTTTTCTGATACACAGACAACCGGGTTTGATTAAATCTGATTAATCAAACCCGGAAGATAAAGCTAACCCCTGTTAAACCAAGAATTAAACCAAGAATTAAACCAAGAATTAAACCAAGAATTAAACCAAGGTAAGGTTACGGCTTTAGTTTGTCTTGGGTGTTGGTATCAAAGTCGCTGGCGTCGTGCCTTTCATGAAGCTGCTCATGAGGTTCTCCCCATGTTTTATTTACCATTTTTCCACGTTTGACGGCTTCTCTTGAGGCGATGAGTCCAGCCCAGCGGATCACGTGTTCATAGCCATTGACGTCTAAAAACTCTGCCGCATCATATAGGTGTCCTTGGGCTAGCACGCCATACCACGGCCAGATTGCCATATCAGCGATAGTGTATTCATCGCCACAAATATATTCTCTTGTGGCTAAATGTTGATTCAGTAAATCCAGTTGGCGCTTCACTTCCATGGTGTAGCGGTTGATTGGATATTCGTAGTGCTCGGGTGCGTAGGCATAGAAGTGACCAAATCCACCACCAAGTAGTGGTGCAGCCCCCATTTGCCAAAATAACCAGTTGAGGCACTCCGTGCGTTTTGTGGGATCTTGAGGAATGAACTTTTGGAACTTTTCAGCTAAATAAAGCAAAATTGAGCCAGATTCAAAGATTTTGGTTGGTTCCTTGGTGCTGGTATCTAATAACGCGGGGATCTTAGAATTTGGATTAAGTGCAACAAACCCTGAACTAAATTGCTCACCTTCCATGATATTAATTAAAAAGGCATCGTATTCTGCTTCTTTTACCCCAGCAGCTAAAAGCTCTTCTAGCAAGATAGTCACTTTCACGCCGTTTGGGGTCGCGAGGGAGTAGAGTTGTAACGGGTGTTTGCCTTGCGGTAGCGACTTTTCGAATCTTGCGCCTGCAGTAGGGCGGTTGATATTTGCGAATTTACTACCATCGCCACTTTGCCATGGCCACTGCCAAACTTTAGGTGGGGTATAACCCGATGTACTCATTTCATGAACTCCTTCTGTGACTGTCCGAATCCATTATAGAGTGTAGAAGTGAAATGGAAATGAACAAATCTCTGTGGTCACAGGCTTACTCATTTTGTCCAGCTCTTAAGAGAGGGAGCCGAACAAGCTATCAACAAGAGATGGGGAAAAGTAGTAGAATAAAAAATGCCGATCAAAAGACCGGCATTCTTGAATTGGTTGGGAGTTAAAACACAACAGTTTGTATTGCTGAACAGGCTACAGCACTACTTTGTTCGCACACTTGGTATCCGTATGTACGGCCGCCTTTAACACTGATGCTGTCTGTATGACTATTATCATTGCTGGTTGTGACAATTTTACTACTGTTACGATAAATAATGCTTAAGCTGCACTGTGAAGCTGGTGACGGTGCTTTGTAGCCAGCAGCAGTAAGAAAGGTAATGCGAGTAGTAAGTGCAACGCGAGTTGCATCGGGGCATCCAATGCCAGTGGTTGCGTCATGGTTGCAAGCACCCCTGCGCCACTCATCTGTAGAACTCCAATCAACGCTGAAGCTGTCCCAGCTTGTTTCGCAAACCCAGATAACGCTTTACCTGCCGCAGCTCCAATTGTAAATGCAAAGCCGACTGACGCCATATACATAGGCAGTACAAAATGCGCTATTTCAGTTTGTGGCAAAGCCAGTAACAACAGGCCGCTAAAGCTAAAAACGGCAAGGCCAAAGGTGAGCGATTTCTGGCTATTGCGCTTGATGAAGTGGGGAGCAATAAAACTTGCGACAATACTCAGCGCTGCATTGCCGGTAAACCAAAACGTGAAGTCGGAAACACTGCCGCCCATTTTTGCCATGATCCACCCCGGAGCCGAAATCACAAATACCAGCATTGCAGCCATACCAAGCATCGCTAAGGCGGCATTATAAATGAAAGTCGTGCTACTGAGCATTGGCTTAAAACGTCTCAAATCTAGGATATGACCGCTGTAATGTGTATCTTCGGGGCGAGTCTCTTTATAAATAAGAGAAACCAAGATGAGACCAACAATGGCAAAACCAAACAAAAAGCTAAAATTACTTTGCCAGCCAAATTCGACAGTGAGCCACGCACCTAAAATAGGCGCTAACGCTGGGATAAAACATACAATACCGTTGAGGTAAGTGATCATTTGGCCACTGCCTTTGTGTCCAAAGCTATCACGAACAATAGCAAAAGCGCTGACGAATGTGGCACAAGCGCCTAGGCCTTGTAACACTCGAGCTACCATCATGAGTGGCCAAGTGGAGACTGTGCTTGCCATCACGGCGCCAAGCGCAAACAAAACGATTCCAACCAGTGCAACCGGCTTACGGCCATATTTATCCGCAAGCGGACCTGCTATCAATTGTCCAAGACCCACAGCTAACATATAAATACTCACTGTTTGCTGAATTTGGCTTTCTGATACTTGAAGGCTGGACTGCATGTCCACAAACGCAGGTAGATAGAGATCGATACCTAAAGGGCAAAAGATAACAAGTAAAGCGAGAATAAAAATCAGTGCTTTTGAATTTGATTGGGTCATGGCGTCTCCTTTTGGCCGTTATTGTATTGTGGAGAATGAGAAAAGACAGGACAAAGCGCCGATTTAGCAAATTTTTAAGATATTTTATTCGCTGATAATTGTAGACGGTTGATTAACTGGTCAGATGTGTTAATTTTAAGCAAAATCATTTTAGAAAAATCTTATGTCTGCACCACTTTTAAAAATTTATAAAAGGATGAGTTGGTTGCCATTTGGTAAATGGATGTTCAGTAAGGCGGTATGTCGTAAGGCTCCTTACTTTGGCACCATTAAGCCTAAAATCACACAATTGAAGCCTGGCGTTTGTAGGGCCACAATTCGTAACCGTAAAGCCATTCATAACCACATAGGTACGGTTCACGCTATTGCACAGTGTAATCTTGCGGAGTTGTGTGCTGGAGTCATGACAGACGCGACCATCGACCATAAGACCCATCGCTGGATCCCAAAGGGGATGTCAGTGCAATACTTAGCTAAAGCCGAGACCGATCTGCATGCCGTGGCGCAAATAGAATACCCGCGAGCATGGCAAGATAAAGAAGAGCTCGTTGTACCGGTGGAAGTTTTTAATACAGCGGGAGAGAAAGTGTTTCACGCCGACATTAACATGTATATCAGCGCGAAAAGATCTTAATTGTTTATGGTTTGATCACCGGTAGAGTCAATTGCCGTGACGTTATTGGTTCGCTCGTTACGGTGCGTCAGTTTACCATCGACATGCGCACCAGCTTCAATCGTTAAGGTCTCGTGTTCGATATTGCCAAACACTTGAGCGCTAGGAAGCAGCGTGACTTGTTTGGCCTGAATATCACCTTCGACCTTACCTAATATCATCAGCTCATTGGCTTGGATATTACCTTGTACTAAACCTTTATTGCCGATGATTAGTTTTTCGATGTCGAGGTTACCATGGACAATACCATCTAATTGCAGCTCACCTTCGCAGACAATATCGCCCGTGACTTTAGTGCTTTGAGCAATGATGGCTGGGACGTCGTTTCGTTGGTTTTTAAAAGAGTTAAACACGAGTGCCTCGCTACCGCAGCGCAATTGCAATTATATGTTACTTATTGAATGCGCGAGCGATTTTAATTGGGTTTAGGTGTTTTTTACCTTGAATCACTTCATAGTGCAAGTGCGTCGCCGTACTTCTTCCTGTGCTGCCCATCAGTGCTATTACGTCACCTTTGTTGATTTGCTGGCCTTTTTTTACCTTGATGGTGTGAAGATGACCATAGCGTGTGGTGATATCATTGGCGTGCTCAATTTCGATAAAGTTGCCATAGCCGCCATTTTTCCCCGCTCGTTTAACGGTACCAAAAGCGGGGGCGACTATCTGTGTTTTGTGCCAACCTGCGAGATCGATACCTTTATGATAGGCACGGCGGCCAGTGATTGGGTCTTTACGAAAACCAAAAGCACTGGAGACATAATATTTTTCCTGAGCGACAGGCAATGTATCTGGCAGTTGACCAATCATCGTCGATAATTGCGCATAGACTGCGTATTGGTCAATGGCATTAATAAAACTGGCTTCTACCAATTCTAAGTCGGCTTGGAAGTAGGGACCACCTTGCGCTTCTGAGAAGTCAGATGACAATTGTAATCCCGCACTGTCGATGGATTCTTGCATCGCTGCAATTTCAGCGCTGAACGATTGTCCCAGTTGTTCGCTGAGCAGTCGTTGTTGAATGAGTAGGAGACTGGCTTGGGGAGCAAATTCAGTTGTGGTGCTTGGTCGTGAACTGTTGAGGTCTGTCGGTGTTTCTTCTAACTCGCCTTCCACTATGTTGTCGTCAGTTGTTTGGGTCGAGTCAACCAAGGACTCAAGCACACTGTGCTGCTGTGACAGTTGGTCAAGCATGCCTTTTTGCTGTGCTAATTGCGCTTGAAGCTGTGATTTTTCTGTTTGCCACTTGGCTTGCAGCTGCGCTAAGTTTTGTTGCTCTTTAGTGAGCTGGTCACCGTTTTCTTGTAATTTTAGTGAGGTATTGGCTATCCAAATAGCGATAGCGAGCAAAATCAAAATCGAGCAAGCTTGAACCCAAGATGGTAATTTTAGCATCTTGACAGTTGCGTCTTGACGAACAATTAATTGAGTCGGCTTAAACAGCTTTAGATATAGGCGCTTGAGTACTTGCAACATTCAACCTCAGATTTAAATCAGCGCTACACTCTAACAATTTTTAGTCAAATTTCCAGTTTTTAGAACTAAAAAAAGGCATGAAATCATCATGCCTTTGATTTAAAAGTAAATAAAATTGCGATTAACTCACGAATAATTGCGATTATTTTGCTGGAAGTACAGTGCCTTCAACACAGCCAAAACCGATACGGTTGTAGCCTTGGGCTTCACACCAACCGCGCATAATCACTTTATCGCCATCTTCTAGGAACTTACGTTCTTCGCCGTTTGCAAGCGTGATAGTTTCTTTGCCGCCGCGTGATAGTTCGAGTAATGAACCCGCTTCTACATGCTCAGGACCAGACTGCGTGCCTGAGCCTAACATATCGCCTGGTAGGAAGTTACAGCCGTTCACTGTGTGGTGTGTAACCATTTGCGCAACCGTCCAATAGCTGTGCTTGAAGCTGGATTCAGACAGTTTGCTTGGTTTAGCGCCTTCGCTACGCATTTTTTCAGTCTCTAGTAAGACATCCATACGAATATCAATAGCACCAGACTCGCGGTTTTGCGTTGATTCTAAGTATTCCAGTGGTTGTGGATCGTTTTCATCACGGTGCCATTGAGTACGGTATGGTGCAAGTGCTTCTGTGGTTACAACCCAAGGAGAAACCGTTGAAGCAAAGTTTTTCGCAAGGAATGGACCTAATGGTTGATATTCCCATGCTTGCAAGTCACGTGCAGACCAGTCATTGAATAAACAAAAACCAAAAACGTGATCTTCAGCGTCTTTAATTGCGATAGAGTCGCCAAGTTCATTACCTTTACCTAAGTAAATACCTAGCTCTAATTCGTAGTCTAGGCGCTTACAAGGACCGAATGACGGTGTATCTGCATCTGGTGCTTTGGTTTGGCCTTTAGGGCGAGGGAAAGTTTGACCTGATACATCAATAGACGATGCACGGCCATGGTAACCGATTGGTACCCACTTGTAGTTTGGTAGCAGAGGGTTATCAGGACGGAACAGGCTACCTACCGCTGTTGCATGGTAGATTGAGGTATAAAAGTCGGTGTAATCGCCAATGTGACAAGGCAAAGCATATTCCACGTTATCTTGTGCAACCAATGCGCCTTCAAGGCTTGATTGCAGTTCAGAACCTTCACGTAATGCACGAGACAGGGCAAGTCGAAGTGCTGACCAGTACTGCTGGCCCATTCCCATAAATTCATTTAATGCTGGGGCATTTGCAGCTTCAGCGGCCTCTGCGGCGTCGCCTGAAAATAGGTTAGCGTCAACAACTGCGCCAAGGTCCAGTACTTGATCACCAATCGCAACACCGCCACGAAACTCTTCGTTACTGTTCTTACGACGGAATACTGCAAAAGGTAAGTTTTGAATAGGGAAATCAGTTCCAGCCGCATTCGCACTAGCTACCCAACTTGTTAATTGGATGTCGTGTGTTTCATTAATTTGAGACATTGCCTTTCCTTTAATTTTGGCTTTCAACTTGAGTTATGGTCAAAAGTGAAAAACTCAAGTCGTAATAGCAATTTGATAAACCACAAAAAGCAGCTATCGCTAGCTGCTTTTTTATTAATTTGATGTGTGTGTTTAGATTACACCACGGCGCTCTTGGTCGCGTTCAATTGACTCGAATAACGCTTGGAAGTTACCTTCACCAAAGCCGCCATCGTCAACACGTTGGATCATTTCGATGAAGATTGGGCCAAACAGATTTTTAGTGAAGATCTGTAGTAGGTAGCAGTCTTCGCTTTGACTATCTACTAGGATTTGGTGCTGCTTGATCTTTTCTTTGTCTTCTTTAACCCAAGGCACACGGTCAAAGATAGTGTCGTAGTAGTGATCTACGATATCTAAGGTAGCAATAGTGCTCTTGTCTAGTTTATCTAATGAACTAACCAAGTCGTCAGTCAAAAATGCTAAATGCTGAACACCTGGACCATTGTACTCATCTAAGTACTCATCGATTTGGTTGTTGTTGTCGTCTTTACCTTCGTTGATTGGAATAGAGAAGGTGCCACATGGTGACTTAAGTGCATAAGAAAGCAGCGCCGTTTTTTGACCTTTGATGTCAAAGTAACGAACTTCAGTAAAGCCAAATACGTCTTTATAGAAGTTAGCCCAAGTTTCCATCGTCCCTTTGTAAACATTGTTTGTTAGGTGATCGATGCGCTTAAAGCCTTTGTCTTCAACAACCTTTTGCTCGTCTAGGTCAACGAAGTCTTGCTCGTAGATTGACCCTTTATCGCCAAAGTTTTCGATGAAATAGATAAGGCTATCGCCGATACCGTAAATCGCTGGGTATGGTAAGTCTTTGTGTGTTGAATCAGTCGCAGGTTTTGCACCACGCTCAACTGCGGTTTCAAACGCTTTTTGCGCATTTTCTACACGCCAGCCCATAGAACAAATAGCCGGGCCGTGACTTTTAGCAAACTGTGCTGAGAAGCCTTCACGCTCGTTATTCAACAAAAAGTGAATATCGTGCTGGTTGTAGTAAACGATATCTTTATCTTTAAATTTCTTTAGTTTTGAGAATCCAAAGTCAGTGAATACCTTATCCATGTAATCAGCGTCTGGTGTTGCATATTCTGTAAACTCGATGCCGACTAGGCCTAGTGGATTATTTACTTCACTCATTGTTTTACTCCCGTATTAAGCACTGGGTGACTTGTTAGTATTTATGACTGGATGATTAATCAAATTACTGCAAAGGGGAAGCTAGAGGCAGTAAATAGCAGTATGAGACTTTGTAAATTTAGTTGCACAATTGCCATGTAAAAGACACAAAATTGACACAGGCGTGACGATAATTATTTTTGCTTGAATTTTGACTAAAAACAGCAAGGAGTTTTGCGGGGTATTTTGTAACTTTATTTTTGTATAATTTTGATTTTATTTGCTTTTTATGTTTTTGGTTGGTGAGTTATATGAGAGGGAGGATTTTTATCAGACGGCTAAATTGAGAGGGGAAATGATGCTAAGTGTATTTAAATCTTTACGTATGGCTATTGTGGGAGAGGTAAACCACGCTAAATTAGCGTGGTTTACAGCAAATATTATTGCTTCTCAGCGGATACTTCTAGCTCTTCCGCAAGGTAATGTTCTTGCGTATGAGGCTCGTGCTTGCCCTCAGCGCCGTGCATCCAATCTACAAGCTTGTTGCTTAATAGATACATTAACACAGCAGACAGCAAGGCTACGCCGCCTAAACCAATGAAGATGCTCATCGCGTTTTCCATTGCTTCTTGGCCTTCACCGATGAAAGAGCCAACAAGGCCAGCAAGCTTGTTTGCAACAGCCGTACATAGGAACCAAATACCCATTAACAGTGATGCTAAACGTAGCGGTGCTAGTTTACTCACCATAGAAAGACCGATTGGTGATAAACATAGTTCACCAAGTGTGTGGAACATGTAGAACAATACTAACCAAATCATGCTGATCTGCAGTGTGCCACCGGCTTCACCACCTTCTGTTGCAAGCGCAAGCATCATGGTTAAGAAACCAAGTGCTAAGAACACCAGACCAATTGCGAATTTCACTGGAGAGTTAGGTTCTTTGTTATCTAGCTTTAACCAGATCATCGCTACTAATGGCGCAAATACAATGATGAAGATAGAGTTAAGCGACTGGAACCAAGAAGCCGGGATCTCAAAGCCCATAAACATACGGTTGGTATAGTCGTTTGCGAATAGGTTCATCAGACCACCAGCCTGCTCGAAACCCATCCAGAAGATAATTGAGAAAACACTCATGGTGAAAATAACACGGATACGATCTTTTTCTTTCTTCGTAAGCGGTTCTTTAGTCTGTGAGTCAGACATCTGTTGAGAAAGTTTAGCCGAAGGTACTTTACCGATATCGCCAAGGTATTTCTGGCTTAAGATAAGCTGCATAACCACAGAAATGATCATACCAACACCGGCTGCGATAAAGCCTGCCTGCCAGTTAACGACTGCTGCTACATAACCCGCAACAAGTGGACCTAATGCACCACCTAAGTTGATACCCATATAGAAGATAGTAAATGCACCGTCACGGCGCTTATCACCTTCTTGATATAGATCACCAACCATTGTTGAGATGTTTGGCTTGAATAAGCCATTACCTAAACAAAGCAGTGCTAAACCAAGGTAGAAGACATTTACTTCTTGTCCTGCCACAACGCTGTGAGGAATACCCATAATAAAATGGCCTGTAGCCATTAAAATACCACCAATAATGATGGCTTTGCGCTGACCTAATACGTTATCTGCAAGCCAACCACCAAACAGTGGGGTGAGATAAACGGCCATCGTAAATGTGCCGTAAAGGCTTAGTGCGTCGGCATTGCTCCAACCGAAGCCACCATTTTGAACTTGTGCTACAAGATAAAGAACTAAGATGGCACGCATACCGTAGTAGCCAAAGCGCTCCCACATTTCGGTACCAAATAATAAGAAGAGGCCTTTAGGGTGACCCAGAAATTCTCCGGCCTTCGGAACTGAATTCATATGTACTTCCTAATCTAATCAATGTGTTGTATCTGGCCATTTTTATAAAGGATGCGTTATTGCATCTAATGTTTTTCAATCAACACTGAATAATGAGCCATGTACTTAACATGCAACGTTCGAAGCGATGCGCGGTAAATAGAACACTTTTCAATGCAGATTGGCATTGCCCATCGAGTCACCGAGTAAAAATCTTAATCAGATATTTGCTTGTTGAGCTCAGGCATGCCTGTACTTTTTTTGAACGGGTGACCAGTACCTATTTCAACTAGCGTTTGTTGTATGTAACGACTAACTAATTTAAAAAAGTGCGTCAGTATACTCAGTGAGAATTAATAGGGGAAGTGTTTGGAGTCAGAAAGCGCATAAAATGCGGTCAGTGATTCAGGGAAGGATCATTCTTTTAGATGGCGGTTATATCTCAATGAATGGCGTAACCATTAAGGTTATGTATCTTTTTATCGCTGATATTTACCATTTATTGCAGGTATGGGAGCAGGTTGTCCCTGCGATCCATTTATCTTTACCTAGTCGAGATAAACGCTTCCAACCAATTAGTGATAAGATTTGTGGGGGGGGGCAGTGCTACCCACCCCCATATCATTACGCTTCTTGACTCAAATATTGTTGAATAAACTCGGTTGCAGCTAAAAAGTCCTGCTCCAATTTATCACGCATCTGGATAAGCTGATCGGTAGTAAGCGTGCTTTCCTTACATAAAGCCTCAAACTCTATAGCTGTTTCAGCTACTTTTTCGGCACCGATAGTTTTAGAGATGGACTTAAGTTGATGACAAGCTTCAATGATTTCTTCTTGGCTCATCGTGATCACCGCACCATTTACATCACGTGTTAACTGGCTACTTTGTTCTAAGTACATTCGGAAAAAGCGATTTCGTTTCGCTTCATCATGATTTACATACTTGTTGAGCATGTCCATATTGATAGCTGGCGCAGGCTCGCTTGCTTCTGTCGCAATAACTTCAGGCTCTAGCTCTGTTTCTTGATCTGATCCCGGCGGTGCTTGGCTAGCGGCTACTGGTTCAGCAGCTGATAGTTCGACACTTGGTCTCGGCTGATGCGCTTTTGGTAAGCTTTCTATGCATTTATTAAGCGTTGCCTCTAATACATTTAACTCTACTGGTTTGGTGATATAGTCATTCATACCACCAGCTTCACAGCGCTCTCTTTCGCCTTTTAATGCATTGGCTGTTACGGCAATAATGTATGGTTGTTCAATGGTATCGGTTTCGACATAGTCTCTAATATGTTTGACCATGTCGTAGCCCGACATCTTCGGCATATGTAAATCGGTCAGTACGATTGGAAAGTGCTCTTTTTTCCAAAGCTCTAGGCCTTCCTCACCATTTTCTGCAACTTCGACACCATAGCCTAACAGGTGTAATTGGTCGGTCAGCACTTGCTGATTTAATACGTTATCTTCAACTAACAACACCAGTTTGTTGGTTGCTCTTGCTTCATCAACGCTTAAAAAGTCGTTGATAGTGCGCGACGGTTTAATTTCTTTTGGTTTATGCAAACCAGCAGCAACCAAGATAGCCGTCATAAAGCTAGACTTACATAACGGTGATGCATTGAGGTAGAAAATATTTTTGTGATTAAGGGCGGCTTCGTCCATTTTACTTAGGACAACAACTTGCTGTTCGTTTTTCTCAAGCGAATAAACTACGGTTCTTAGCTCTTCATTGACCTTGTCCATGCCGTCTAAACCATCTAGCACCCAAATAAGTTTATCCTCGTGCTGGTGTTCGGTTATTTCGCTTTCATCGATAGCAATCACACTCGCGCCCATGAATGAAAGATAGCGATTTAAAATAGTGCGTCTCTCATTATTTGGGGTGAGTAGGGCAACAGTGCGACCGTTTAACATTTGCTTATTTGCGTAATTGACTTTGCCATCGACACTAAATGGCAATTCCACAACAAACTCACTTCCCATGCCAATATCCGAGTTAACATGGATACTACCTAGCATGAGTTCGATTAAACTCTTACAAATAGAAAGGCCAAGTCCTGTACCGCCAAATTCTCGAGTGATAGAGCCCTCAGCTTGAATAAACGGATTAAAAATTTCTCTCAACTGAGCTTTTGTCATGCCTTTACCATTGTCAGTAACGGTAAAGCGTAAGGTGTAATGCTCCGATGTATTTTGTGCAACTTCAACGGAGATTTTTACATAACCTTGGGTTGAATCATCTGTAGTCGTAAATTTAATGGCATTACTGCACAGGTTATAAAGTACTTGTCTAACGCGAACGGTGTCACCAACTAAATTCGTTGGAATGTCAGGAGCAATAAACAGTTGTAAGTCTAACTTACGTTTTTTCGCGACTGATGAAAGCACACGTGCGACTTCCTCTGTGGTTTCAGCCACCGAGAAAGCGCTATTGTCTATGCGTAATTTACCGGCCTCAATTTTAGAAAAGTCGAGAATATCATCGAGAATACCAAGTAAAGAGAAAGCCGAGTCGCGAATAATCGTGGTGAGACGATGTTGAGCACCATCAAGATCGGTTTGACGCAGTAAATCAATAGTACCGATGACGCCGTTCATCGGCGTGCGGATCTCATGGCTCATGGTGGCTAAGAAAGTGGTTTTAGCATCACTTGCACGTTCCGCATTTAAAATCGCTTTTTCTAGCGCCAGCGTGCGGGCTTGAACTTCAGTTTCGAGACTTTCTTGAAGCTGTTTTAACTCATTTTGCGTTGCTTGATCGGATTCTATGGATGATTGTACTTGCTTTAACAGCGCATTTATCGCTTCAGCAACCTCAGCCAGACCGCCACTATAATAAGTACCAACCGTCGACTTGTAGTTTTTATCCATCGTTAGATGATTGATTTCTGAGATAAGCTCTTCAGTATCGTTACTTGATGCGCCAGAAAGCCGACGAGCCGCAATCACAACAATCATCAAGGCGCTAATAATAGCGGCAGCGAGCAGTATATAGGCAATGGATGGANGATCGCCTGATGAGGTAGTTGCAACGGGTGGGGTATAAGTCAAAATGAGTTCACCAACGTTTTGCGCATCTAGTCTCAGTGGCATGTGGTAAACCTGCATTGTGTCTTTGTTATAAGACTCTTCGCGATTCAGTGCAATGATTTGCTCACCTGCACTTTGTTGAAATACTAGGTTTGGTGGCCCCATCCCGGTATTGACGTACAAATAGGCGCCCAAATGCTCGTTAGATGATAATAATGCGGATACAATCTGTTTGGCACTGTCAAAACCGTGTTGTGTGACTACCTTGGCTAGGGGAGTTGCAACTGTTGTTGCTTGTTGTTGTAGGTTCACGGTCGGCGCGGTAGGGACGTCAGCTTGCTTTGGCAGTAGGTAAGCACCTGCAGCGCTGCACAGTCCAACAGTCAGTATTGCGATAAATAAAAAAAGTATCCGTCCATTTGCATTGGTATTCGCGCTATTTGGCATGCTTAATCCCGAAAGAATTATTTATACTTACTAGTTGTAGTAATCCTATCACCTTCGGCAAGTTTTTACCTCTCGTTTTTCAATCAATAGTGGCAATAGCCTAAGATTATCTGATTGTTTTAAATCTTAAAATAATCAGGTTGTTATCTCGATAATTTTCACTACGCCTGCGATGTGCAAAGCAGTAAAATTTAATAAAAATTAAATTCTACTTAATGCTTTTGTTAAATGATAAGTGTCCATGACGGTAATTACGCAGGCTAATATTAACTTTAGTTCAGAGACAATATTGCTCGCCAAGTGAGGTATAGGTAATTTAGGTGAACTAGAGCTGCGGTAAACGAATGGCTTACATGTTACCTTGCTATATTGCCGTGTAAATTCGTTTTACAATCAGGGGGTAGTCCTGGGGGATTGATAAGATAAGTCTCTGTAGCTTCGGTTTTCTTGAAAGACAGTCTCGTTAGTTGCTTCAAATTTGGTATGAATAAGGTGTTCGTAATGAAACTTTCGCGACATTAAAACGAAGCGCGGCGTGAAACAGGAGACGTGCTATAAAGACGAGAATCAAAAAGAGTGAATAAGTGTCGTCTAACTGTGGTATCTGAACAGCAAAAGCACATACCTTCTTGTTTGTTTCACTCCTTTATAGGTATATAAGCCTCAAGAGCTGGCTTTCTCTTTATTATAGGTCTAGAGTCGTTTGCCTTACTCAAAGATAAAAGTCGTTAAATACCGTAAAACATAGCTAGTCGAGTGTTTTTTCATCGAAAAAGCGGTATTTTAACCGCTTTGTCTGAAAACTGTGCAAACGATAAATGTATTTAAAAAAAGGGTTGACTTAGAACTGCAAAACCCGTTTAATACGCCGCACGCCCAGATAGCTCAGTCGGTAGAGCAGAGGATTGAAAATCCTCGTGTCGGTGGTTCGATTCCGCCTCTGGGNAATTAAAATCATTGCATTAGCAATGTGGTGCATGCAGAAACTGCATGGTACACGAATTAGTGTGCCGACTTAGCTCAGTTGGTAGAGCAACTGACTTGTAATCAGTAGGTCATCCGTTCGACTCGGA
>NZ_NSDG01000005.1:51264-51403 GCF_002289345.1 Pseudoalteromonas sp. HM-SA03
TTAATTTAGGCGTCAGCCAATAATTTCTAGTTAGCTTAGTAAGAAGAGTTTCCTAGACATTAAAAAAGATTTGCCCAGATAGCTCAGTCGGTAGAGCAGAGGATTGAAAATCCTCGTGTCGGTGGTTCGATTCCGCCTC
>NZ_NSDG01000005.1:51489-51563 GCF_002289345.1 Pseudoalteromonas sp. HM-SA03
AATTTAGTGTGCCGACTTAGCTCAGTTGGTAGAGCAACTGACTTGTAATCAGTAGGTCATCCGTTCGACTCGGA
>NZ_NSDG01000005.1:51638-51770 GCF_002289345.1 Pseudoalteromonas sp. HM-SA03
CTTTATTTAGGCGAAAGCTTGTATTTTCTAGATAATTTAGTTATTTAGATACTAGAAAAAATTGCCCAGATAGCTCAGTCGATAGAGCCATTTGGAGTTGTATTGAAAATCCTTTTAAGGGTTTAGATACTA
>NZ_NSDG01000050.1 GCF_002289345.1 Pseudoalteromonas sp. HM-SA03
CTTGCATGTGTTAGGCCTGCCGCCAGCGTTCAATCTGAGCCATGATCAAACTCTTCAATTAAAAGTTTTTTTGAAACCTAAGTTTCATGCTCATTGAATTCTGATTTTGATACCTTTCGGTATCGAATTGACTGTGCTGAATAAACTATGTTTATTCTGTTGGTCACTCAGCTCAATTGAGACTCTAAATTTGTTTGCGTCATCTAGCGAACTAGAATCTGCTGTTAGAACTCAATCTGTACGAGTGCCCACACAGATGATTGCTTCATATTTTTAAAGAACGTTTCGAAACATTTCGTTGTTTCGAGGGATGTGCATTCTAAGCATTCCCAATTTTTTGTCAACACTTAATTTTGAATTTCTTTATCAGAAGTTTCGAACCTAAGTTTTACTTGACGCTAACTCGTTGCTGCTTTGCTTTTCAGCGTAGCGCCCCGTGTCAGTGGGGTCGCATTATAGGGCGATCCGATTTTAGTGCAACCCTTTTTTTCGACCTCCCTGTTCGTTCGAACAACAATTAAACAAAAGAGGCTTTTATGTACAGATAACGTCCAAAATAAGACAAATCTTACTATTAGAACTATATTAATTATTGCGAAGTTTAATTAACTCGTTAAGATAGCTAACTCACTTGTTAAATTAATGTTTAACCTTCTTTCAATTGGTATATTTATATGAAGTCTTTTGATCATAAAGCAATTTTGATCACTTTGGTTATTGCAGTAGCGAGCTTTTTCATTGTTGATCTTGCATTAAGCTCTACTCAGCTCGACGCTGCCCTTATGCTTGCCGTAGGTATTATCATCGGTGGTGTAATAAGCCAGCTTTTAAAAAGTGATACACAACAAGAAAAACAATCAAACTTATCAACCACTACATTATATGTAGGCAATCTACCATATCGAGCCAACGAACATGTTGTCCGCGAGCTTTTCGAAAAACAAGGGCAAGTATTTTCAGTTCGTCTACTTAAGGATAAAAATACAGGTAAACGACGCGGCTTTGGTTTTGTTGAGATGTCAAAACGGGATGCAGAAAAGGCTATTACTCAGCTCAATGAGCGTGAATTTCAACAGCGTACATTAAAAGTAAGAGAAGCAAAGCAAAAGCCTGAAGGCGAGATGGATCACTCACCTGCTTAATTGATCTTTATTTAAATCAATAATAGAGATTGCTTCTTTACTACCTATTACTGGTGCCGTTGCATAGAAACGCACTTCCGACGCACTCGGCACCTTTTCCCTTACTACTATTTGACTTCCCAACAATGACACCGCGCGATTAGCTATTGCCTTGCCTGAATCAACCAGCTCAACATGTTGCTGTAAGCAATTCTTGATATCGTGAGCTATCAAAGGAAAATGTGTACATCCCAACACCAGCCTATCAACAGTGGCTGGAATGTTAAGCCGAGCTATTTCCGCGTAAAGCGCCTCTTTATCCAACTCGTTATGCCAATAAAAGTGTTCTGCGATTCTAACAAGCTCCGTTGAATGCAAAGTTTCAACTTTACAGCCTGAGGTAAAGTCCATGATGAGCTTATGCGTATAAGCATTATTTGACGTTGCCGGTGTTGCCAGTAGTGCGATGTGCTTGGTCTTTGAACTAGACGCAGCAGGCTTAACAGCAGGAACAACACCTATAATTGGAATATGGGTATGTTTTCTGGCTTCTTCTAATGCGTATGTTGAAGCGGTATTACATGCAATAACGATCAGATCAACATTGCCCAAGCATTGCTGTTGCCAACAAATAAGTCCTTTGATACGTGATTTGATTAGCTCTTGAGGCTGAAGACCATAAGGGAGAAAAGCGTTGTCCATAACATAGCTGAATGACCCCCCCTGCAAACATGCCTTTAAGTGCGACAGCACACTGGTGCCACCTATCCCCGAATCAAAAACCAAAATATGCGACAAACTTCATTCCTCAAATCAATGGAGCATGAAGTTTGCCACGAGTCCTCGCGAAAATAAACTCGCTTAGCTTGTTTGTTTTTGCTCTACCTGCTCTTTATTTAATTCATTCAGTTTACTTAAAAAGCTACTTGCATAATCCAAAAACTCATTTAGTTTCGACTGACCGTCATTCATCCAAGCAAGCAGGTTTGGCAACTCATTATCGGCATTGAGTCCTTTAGCTTGCTCTTGCATATCTGCTAACTGCTTATTCAGTGGCATAAATGCCTTCTCTAACTCTTTCATTGGATTGCCTTGCTGATATTGAGCAATCGCAGCAGACGTTTTACTTTGTCTTAAATCCATCGTGAAATTAGTGATCTGATCTGAGTTTAAACTAAGCGACTTTGCCAAATCGAAAGCTTCATCGTATTCACCACCGAAAAAAGAGTCACTGACATTACGGATATCTTCCATCATATCGTTAATTGCTTGCTGCTCCTCTTCGTTCAACTCACCATTTACCTTAATTGAGAAACTGACTTCGTGAGAGGACTTAGTGCCATATGCCATGCCATAATCATTACCTTTTTGCGCAACACTCGCAGCGGCTCCCTGAGAATATGCATCGGAGAATGAAATAACGACTTCATCTCCTTCAGCTGTCGTAAATGCATATTCAGCCTGATTAGAGAGGCTCGCAAACTGCGCGGCACTGATCGCTAATGCTTTTGGCGACTTTTCTTCAAACAGCTCTTTTTCAAAATCATCTAAACCTTTAAAAATCCCTTCTCGTGATTTTTCAATACCATCTTCGATGTCGGAATTAAAAGCCCCCATGCCTTTTAACTCTTCGCTGGCTTCATCTATCCCCTGAAGCACGCCCTTACGTGCCCCATCGAGCATGGATTTCAATTCGTCATCATTTTTGCCGTCGACTTTGGCTTTCTTCACTGCACCCTGAACAAAATCGAGTACATTTTTGACAATAGATTCAAAATCAAATAATGGCTTGTCTTTTTTGTCTTGTGTCGGCTTCTCAATGCCCAACGCTTCTGCAAGCTTATCATCAAGAATTTTTGCAGCTAATTTGGATTTATCACCCGCATAGCTGTCTGAATTAATTTGGATATTTGGTCCTATCCCTTTGCTCTTTCCAGGCTTATGCTGCATCGCTGGATTGAGCAACTGATTTAATTGCCCGATTTTCATGGTATGCCCTCCAATATATTAGTTAGATTATCGGCATATTTGCGCAAAGCTAAAGTATAATGATTAAAAAAACAGCAAACCAGACGCATCAGTGATGCTAGACTGGACAAATTAGCAACGCTCCCTAAAATAGCGCCTCTTAATTCAACATAGATGGTTTTAGCATGGCAGTAATAAAAATTGATGATTCAGCATACGAGCAACAGTTAGCAGATAAAGCTGAGCGTATCACAACACAATTTGCACAGTTTGATGCACCTGCACTTGAAGTGTATGAATCTGCAACTCGCCATTACCGCCAGCGCTGTGAATTTAGAGTATGGCATGAGGGTGAAGATCTGTTTCACATCATGTTTGACCAGCAAACAAAAGAAAAGATCCGTGTTGATAACTTTGATCCTGGTGCACCACTTGTCAATGAAATGATGCAGGTGATGATACATCAGCTGAAAGGCAACGAAATATTGCGTCGTAAACTGTTTCAGATCGACTATCTCACGACGCTGAGTGGTGAAGTACTGATCAGCTTACTTTATCACAAGCAGTTAGATGAAGCGTGGCAAACCGCGATGCAGACATTGAGAGCCGAGTTGCAACAAACCTATAAAGTTGATTTTATCGGTCGTGCTAGAAAACAAAAGGTTGTGTTTGGCAACGACTATGTAACTGAAAAACTAAGCGTTAACGGTAAAGAGTATATTTATCAGCAGGTTGAGAACAGCTTTACGCAACCGAATGCGGAAGTGAATCAGAAAATGCTAGCTTGGGCGCAGTCCATTAGTGAACCACTAAACAACGACCTACTAGAGCTTTATTGTGGTAACGGTAACTTTTCAATCGCATTGGCTGGTTCATTCAATAAAGTGCTGGCTACTGAGATCTCTAAATCATCAGTAAAGTCTGCACAATTTAATATTGCAGCAAACAAAGTCGATAACTTAGATATTATTCGCATGTCGAGTGAAGAGTTTACACAAGCCATGAAAGGGCAGAAGTTTTCTCGATTAGATGGTATTGATTTACAGTCCTATGATTGCCAAACGATTCTTGTCGACCCGCCTCGTGCTGGCATGGATGAATTAACCTGTCGCTTGGTCAGCAACTACGACAACATTATTTATATCTCATGTAATCCAGACACGTTAGAGCGTGATTTAGCCTTGTTATGTGAAACACATAAAATCGCACGTATGGCGATTTTCGATCAGTTCCCTTATACCCATCATATTGAATCTGGCGTTTACTTAGTGAGAAAGTGATCTCTAACGATTAACGACTGGCTGCCATCGCTGTGATAAGTGCTGGCAGCTGAGTTTCGCTAAAGACTTGAATACCGGATTGCTGCAATAAAGACGCCGTCAGCCCCTGCCCTACTATTTTTTTACCTGTATGACTACCATCGTAAATCAGATTGCTGCCACAAGACGGGCTGGACTCTTTTAACAACGCAAACTTTATATCGTGCTGAAGACAAGCCGCTAGCGCTTTTTTAGCACCGAGTTCAAACGCGGTGGTAAAATCATCCCCTTGTTTACTCAAAACTTTACCATCTGCTATTTCAGCCGATGGGCGAGGTGTTGGTAAACCACCAGATACTTCGGGGCATAGCGGTAAGACCCAATTTTTTTGCCGCCAATACTGTAATGTATTGTCTTGAAGGCTTTGTGAAGAGGCGTCATACCTCACCGGATAACCTAATAAACAGCTAGAAACTAAAATTTTAAACATAAAAAAGCCCCGCAACAATTGCGGGGCTAGTCTAATACAAATTAGATTTTATTTCTTTGCTAAATAATTCACTAAAGCAGCAATTTGATCAGGCTTAGTCGTACCAGACTCACGAAGTAATAGCTTGTATTTACCGTTTACCACGAACATTGGTACACCTGTTAGCGCGCCTTTATCAGAAAGAGTCTTCTGCATACGTTGCATTTTTGAAGCTTTAGTACGGACAGAGAAACTAGCATAAAGTTTATCAAACTTCTCTTCTTCAACACCTTGTGCAATAAAGATATCTTTTACATCAGCAAGTTCATTGATTTTTGCACGCTTACCATGGATATGATTAAACATGGCTGCAACTATCTTGTCTTTTTGTGGCAGTACTTCAGCAGTTGCAAGTGCTTGTGCCAACACCTGTTGAATCTCAGGCTCTCTTGGACCAACAAAATCTATATGGCTCTTTTTAAACTTAACGCCCTCGTCCAGCTTTGGTTTAACGTCAACGATTAAATTTTCCATTGCGTTACAGGCTGGACAATAAAAAGAAAAATACTCCATTACCTCAGGCTTTTTCGTACCACGCTCGGCAATAACTTCATAATGTACACCTTCTTCAAATGGCGCAGCCTGAGCAAGAAGAGGAAGCATTAGTGCAACCGCTAAGCCTTTTAATACTTTCAACATACTAACTTTCTCCAGTCCTTATTTTTTTAATAGATATGCGATCAATTCATCAAGCTGCTCTTGACTCTTGATACCTTTCATTTCGATTCTGTATTTGTCATTTACAATAAAAGTTGGAACGCCTGTAAGCGCACCCGCTTCAGAAAACTTATCTTGTGCTTTAAGCATGTTATTTTCAGCACTCACGACTGGCATGCTCGTAACAGCCTGATCAAACTTTTCAGCAGAAATCCCATTTAACTCCATTAGCGTTTTCAAATCTTTAATATCTAACAGTTTGTTTCTTTCAACATGAATAGCATTAAAAATCTTCTCAGCAATCACATCCGCTTTGCCTTCTTGCTCAGCAATAATATAGGCATAGCTTAGGTTGCTCTGCGTTTCTGTAGGAACACCTCGCAGGAAGTTCACATGGCTTTTTTCAAAGTACGCCCCCTCAGGTAAGTTCTTTTCAATCGCTTTTGCAATTGGCTCAAAGCGGAAACAGTGAGGACAGTAAAAAGAGAAAAACTCGGTAACTTTCTCTGATTTACTCTGTTCGGTTGTTAAGGTTGTGTAGTGCTCACCTTCGGTAAAGCCTGAAGCCATCGCAGCAATGGGCAAAAGCAATGCAATAAGTGCAACTTTTAATTTCTTTAGCATGTTACTCTCTCTAATTTTAAGGAAATAGGCTTAAACTTGGTTCATCTAATGCAGCAAATTGCTCTTTTAACGCTAGGATCTGTTGTTCCCAGTATTTGTCTGTCGCAAACCAAGAAAAGTTCCGCTCGAATGCAGGATCCTGCCAGCGCTGCGCCAACCAAGCCATATAATTCACCATTCTCATGGCACGTAGCGGCTCAATTAACGCAAGCTCTTTTGAATCAAACGGCATAAATTCTTCGTAACCCATAAGCAGGGTGTCTAACTGTACCAATTGCTCGTTGCGGTCGCCATTTAACATCATCCACAAATCTTGTATTGCAGGGCCTTGCTGACAATCGTCCAGATCCACCAACATCAATTGGTCTCTAGACCACAATAAATTTCCAGCATGACAATCACCATGAAGCCGAAGCGTTTTGGCAACTTGATACTTTGAGGTTGCTTTGTTAATAACTTGCTCAAGAATAGTAACAAATGGAGTATGTAGATGACTAGGCACTAACTGGCTTTTTAGCAGTGTTTGTTGCGCATCAATTAAAAAACGCTGGGTATTGAGCTGTGGTCTATGCTCGAATGCTCGCTCAGCCGACAGACAATGCAAGCGCCCTAGGTAGCGACCTAAAATTTCTAAGTGATCTAGATTATCGAGCTCGAACTGACGCCCACCAACGCTTGGAAACAACGTATAGCGATAACCTTCATAAAAATGCAGACTACGCCCAGCAATAAGTAAAGGTGCCACAACAGGCACTTCAGCTTCTTTCGCTGCCAGTGCAAACTCATGCTCTTCAAGAATTTGTTCATCCGTCCAACGCGCTGGGCGGTAAAACTTCACCACATAACGCTTGCCGTCCTCTGCACCAAATTGATAAACACGGTTTTCATAGCTGTTTAAGGCCAATAATCCCGTTGTCGGATATATCTCAAGTGCCTCAATCGCATCTAAAATAAGATCCGGTGTCAACGCGTTAAAACTAAAATCGTTCATAATGTTTATAAAAAAGCGAGGTTTTATACCTCGCTTTTACCTTATTATCTTCCTTTGAAGAAATTGGTCGGCTGCGCCAGCCGCTCTTCAGGATCGTCTTGGTTAATAAGCACAAACTCAAATTCAGTGACTGGCTTTTTCAAATCGTATGGATCAATCACAACAGAGAGTGGTACATCTAATGTCGTACCTGCAGCTAAGTGCACCTCTTGCTTGCCGATCACCTGATAATTACTTAGACCCGTTATTGCAATAGAAAATTTCTGCTCAACTTGCGCTTTATTTATCACTTTCAAGGTATAGGTATTTTCTACCAATCCCTCAATATTGATACGATAAAGCTGATTTCTATCACGAATAATATCAAGATCCATCGGCTTACGCATCGCAATGTTGGCAACTAACGCACCAGTGATAACAACCAGAATCATTAAATAACCGATTAATTTACCACGTACTGGTTTGGTCTTTTCGCTAGATGATTCTAAATTACGCTCTGTCGTGTAAGCAATCAATCCGCGCGAGTAGTTCATCTTATCCATAACGCCATCACAAGCATCAATACACGCACCACAGTTGATGCATTCATATTGCAAGCCATTACGAATATCGATACCGGTAGGACAAACCTGAACACACAGGTTGCAATCAATACAATCTCCTAGACCTAACTCTCTTGGATCTTGCTTGCGTCCTCGAGGACCTCGACTTTCACCTCGTTCGCTATCATAAGCAACGGTAAATGTGTCCTTATCAAACATAGCTGATTGGAAGCGAGAGTAAGGACAGATGTGTAAACACATAATTTCTCTCATCCAACCGGCATTACCATAAGTACAAATGGTAAACACGATGATGCTAATGACGGAATAAAAGCCCGCTGAAAAAGTAAGTAAATCAGGAAGCAATGAGCGGATCGGGGTAAAGTAACCAGCAAAAGTGATTGCGGTATACAGTGAAAAGAGCATCCAGCTACCGTGTTTTGCCGCTTTTCGCCAAAACTTGTCAAAATCCATCGGTCTCTGATCTAGTTTTTTCCGTTGGTTTGCCGTTCCTTCAAACTTTTCTTCAAACCAAATAAAGATAAACGTCCAAACGGTTTGCGGACAGGTGTAACCGCACCATACCCGGCCATAGAAGGTAGTCACCAAGAACAGAGCGAATGCCGCTATCATTAGAATAAAAGCAAAGATAGTCAGGTCTTGTGGCCATAGCGTCATGCCAAAAATATTAAACTTCTGCTCAAAAATATCGAACAACACCGCCTGATGACCGTGAAAATTTAGCCAAGGTAAAGCCATAAATGCCAACATACCAATAAAGCCGATACGCCTTCTTAGCAGTTGATGTAGGCCTGACACCGCCCGAACATATATGCGATTGCGAGGATTAAAACGATCGGGCGTAGAGCTATTGAGCGATTTCCCTTCAGTGCCACCTGTCGGCTTTTGAATTCTTACTTCGGACGGTATGTTTTTAACCTTGATTCTTTCGTTCTCCATGGAAGCTCCTTAGTGCTTTGGAACGAGATGCACTTGCTACAGTGACCTTGAAAAATACAGACTAAACTATTGCAATGTGCCCCATGACATAGTTTAGCGCTTACTATTATACGCTTTGAAACCCTATGATTAATAGTAAGTTGAGCTAAAACCCACCATAAATGATGAGAGACTTGTTGCGACCTGACAGACAAGTTTATTACACTAGGAACAAGATTTTTGTTAGCTAGATCAAATCAGCGTCAGATTATGAAAAAGTTCTTAGTATTAGCCATTATAGTCGTTGCTCTGTTTACTGTGGATCATCCATTGATTAAAGAGCCAAGAGATAGATTACTCGGTCAAGGCGTTGAAGTGCTCAGCGAGTCCAGCAAAGTACAACGCAGCACAGCCGCAAGAATCGCCAGAGCCAATGTCGTAAAAACAATTACCATGACAGATGACGAAAAGCGCTATATTGATGAAGCCCTTGCAACAGATGAAAAAGTAAGGCTTTTCCACCTAAAGTACTGTAAAGAAAACGACTATAACTTATATTTTTACGGCCCAGATCTCGTCCAAATCTGTGAAATTGCAGAGCAAGCTATTCATGAAGCGAAGGGATTATAATGGATTTTAGTCAATTAAATAAAAAGTCGGCAAAATCCTTTAATGATCAAAAAGCGCTTATCAAAAAGCTTAGTCAGGGACGTGTTGTCAATTGCCCAAGCTGTCAGCAACCCATTGCACTCAGTTTAAGCCAATCGACGTCAAATAGAGCTGTGGCACAATGCCAACAGGGTTGCACATTTATCGAGTTAGATCTCGCGTAAAGATTATTCAAATAGCCCACTATTCACTGCGGCAACTTCGACTAACTCAGCATAAGAAGCGGCAAACTCGTCAGCCAATTGCGCTTGAGTTAGTTGAAACTCGGTCAGTGACTGCCCTACTTTGTCACAGTAAATCGTTAACTGTTGCTCACCAAGTGCAAAAAGCCCCAGTTGCTCTGTGCTCACTTGCAAAGCTTGTTTAATATCGTCGGCGAGCGGACTGGACATCAATTGCTCATAAAAGGGCGTCGCCGCCATTAAAAAACCTTCTGCCCAATTAATTTTTTGCTCAAGTGGTGTTTCACCATTCCAAGGCAATTGAAATTCAGTTTCGTATACCTGCTCAGAAATCTCATGATGTAAAGCCATCAATGCAAATGCAATACTCTCATCTAGTTCGGGATCTGCGTTGGTTAAAGTCTTAAGCCACTTGTCTACCTCGATACCGTTTGGGTCTATACAGGTAGCAAATAGATATCCTTGTAAAAAAGCAATATCAATAGAAAGTTTGCGCGCAGAAAAGTAGTTTTCTAAATTCAGCTGATCAGCTGCAGTAAAAGAGAAGTCGTGCATAGTGTTGCCTTGAACTTAGGCGCCGTATCAGCGCCTACAAAAATACCTTTATATTAATAACTAACCTGAGGTTAGATTAATACCAATTAGTCTTAATACTTGCTCAATTTGAAGGAGCAAATCTGACGCTAACTGCGTTAAAAATTTCTCATTTAGAACAACTAAATAGCAAAATTTTCGCCTTGCCTACATGGATGTAGGTACCTTGGCGATAGCAGGACGCGGTAGCGGTGTTATCGACAAGATTTTCTCGCCTCAAACTAGGTCACTTAATTAAGCAAATTGGTATAACTAAAGTCTGATATGACAGAAGTATATTATAAATTTACCGGGTAACGACCTTCGCCATCCGGTCTACCCAAAAACTTAACCGCATCGTGTACTTCTTTTGGTAGACTCGCATCCGGCTTGATATTACCAGATACGCGAAACTGGAAGTTGGCAGCAAGTGTCGCATCAGCCTGTAAGCCCAAGCGGTTTTCAGGGTCAACTACCACGGCAATATCTCCTGATTTACAATCGAGCTGGCCACTAAGATCACCGATACTAAACCAACCATTCATGCCTTTAACATCAATATTTGGACTACTTATCTCACCATTTAGTCCTTCGCAGTACGGTGCACCACTTTGGTACTCCTTCACATTAACAATAACGCGCCCTTTGGCATCAACCGGCAATGGCAGAGTTACTTGGTCCATAGCCTGTTCAACACTGAAACGAAGTGAGGCATTATTTACCGTCATGGATTTACTTACTAAATTCGATGAGAAATTAGCTTTTCCTGATATCTCATTTTTATCTCTCGCATTACCAAACTGTACATTGCCTGCTAGATCACCGAGTAGTAATGCCGACGGTTCAAGCTCCCACTTAACCTGATTCAGTTGAATGTTATTGAATCTCACACCGCTCACTTGACCATGCCAAACAGAACCATTTACTGCACCTAGCTGCAAATTAGCTGGCAATTGGCCTTTAAAGACTTGCAGCAATACCGCTGCTGGCATAGTGAAAGCACTAAAAATAATAAATGCGAGTAAAAATATAATGAGTAGAGATAGTGTTTTTTTCATAATTATTTCTCTAAAACCAAGCGACTAACACGCACAAAGCCAGGTAAATTCCCTTGTGTAAGGTCTAGGTTTTCTACTTTTACTCCATGCTTATTTGTCAGTTCATCTATCCAAGCAACAAGTTTATTAAATTCCACATCATCGATGGTTAAACGCAGGCTTTCGCCACTAGGTTGCATTTTACTAATATCGATTTGAAAGCGGCCACGGGTATTATTGACTATCTGGCTGATATTACCGCCGCTAATCACCTGTACAGTACTGTTAGATTTCAGCTTATTCACGCTTTGACCAACCCAATTTACGAGTTCGTGATTACGTTTTAGCTTAGCTTCGGCATCGCTGACAGCCTGATTTAAAGGTTTGAATATACCCATTATCAGAACAAAAACGACAAAAATAACGCCGGCAACGATCAGCAGTTTTTGTTCTTGCTCTTTTAAACCACGCCAATAGTTAACTGCTTGCTGCTTCATGCTGCACCTCGAATACGAATTTCACCCACCACAAAGTCACCATCATTGTTCAGGGCACCCTGTTCGACGCTTACACCGCGTTGCTCTAAAATTGCTTTGACCTGACCAAATATCTGAAACTCTTTTGCGCGCGCTCTAATTCTGAGCTCATTCCTGCGTTTATCGTAACGCAACGTTTCAGGGGCAAAGGCATCAATCTCTTCATAAATAGCCACAAAGTGATTAGTTAATTCGAGCAAACCGCCCTGCTCTGTGCCAGATAACGCATCAAGCTCATTCTGGATCTGTTTTTTCAATAAGTGTGGACGCACTACTTTATTTGGAAATGCCCGTTGATACATAGCGACCGCTTGGGTTTCTAGCTGATTAGCTTGGTGGCTTATCACATACAGCTGAGTGCCTTTAATCGCGATAAAGCTTACTACTGCCACGCTTGCCGCTATTAGGCCACTGCGCCAGTCACGCCACCACTGCGGCTGCTTTTTCTTCGCAGCGAACTGCCCTTGACGCAAATTAAAGTCAATATTTGATAGTGATTTCGCGAAGATGGCTAAAGGTAAATCGTAATCTTGTTGTTGCGCTGTAAGCGTTATCGTTTCTGAGAAATCGCTTGCCGGGCTAAAATGCGCCAGCTGCTCAACACCCGCAATGGTGAGGTACTCGTTAACCCAGCTAAGTTCAGCAGTGCCAACTTGCCAAGCATTGTGTTTGAATAGCCATTGCTGACCTAACTGCACGGCGCTAGTCATCTCTTCATGAAGCGGCAAACATAAAGCATCCGGTAACGCTTTGCTTACACTGATCCCCACGTCATCGAAAGCACTAAACCAGCTTTGTAGCCAACTGCTATCACAAATAGCTACATCGATAGTATGTGTGTCGGCTTTCATGCCCGGTTTACCAACTGCGATAAATAGCGCATCGATGTCGGTCGCGACATGTTCCTCAAGCATAAACGGTAGGGCTTGCTCTAGTTTTCTATTCCATTTTGCTGGTAATTCTAGCGTGCGTAACTGCACCGCAGTCGCTGGTAGTAACAAAACAACCGGTCTCGTTTGCGCTTTTTCGGCGAGAGTAGCGAGTTGTTCACTCCCTTCTAGTTCACCGCTGGCAATAATTTGTTGCTGTTCTGTTGACCACACTAACCAGTGTATTGTCGCCTGGTGTGACTGATCCACACGGATCAATAATTGTTCTGTCACTCTACGCCTCCAAATTTACGAGCAAGCACGTACGCTTTACCATCTTTTATTTCTATAATTGATGTGAGAGAAAAGCGTCGCTCATCAAACACAGCTGTTGCTCGCAACTGAAAATAATTGCTGTTAATCGTAAAAATTTTGGAAGTCTTGTTTGGGTTTTTGACCCCTTGATTCGCGACTTCCGTGTAAAATTCGTTGATATCTGTAAAACCTTTTTTTGGCCTTGCAGAAATAATAGCTTCAGCACCTGACTTCGATAAACCAGTTATAAGCGCACTGAGTAAAAGCGCTTGTTCTGGCAATATCGTATTGACGTTTACCGCAAGCTCCTCACTTCCGGGGATCACGCAAACATAAGGCTTAATCTTTTCCATCACCAGCGGATTAAAGCCCTTAATCACTCGTAGTTCACTAACAGACGCCATCAAATTATTAGCCGTTAAATAAGGCGTCTGATTAGACATATACTCGTCTTCTTCTGCTCCTGAGCGATAAGTAATGCTATCTTCGTCAAGCCAATCATACACACTATCAGCAAGAGCTTCCTCGCTTTCGTTACTCGGCAAGTCCTCAATATTCTTCAAAAGTTCCAATAGCGCAGCATGAGCTGGGTTAGTATTCTTTCCACCAATCTGCCGACCACCTTGGTCATTTCCGTTTGTTTGTGACTTTGCTCTCAAGGCATTCAGATTTAAACATGCCTGTAAGTCTGTAACTTTACCGCTCAACGTACCATGATCAACAGGGTAAGGTACTTCTTCACGGGCCCAAGGCTGGTCTAGATTAACGCTATCAGGATCATCTTTTTTTGCTTGTATCAACGCTCTTTTAACCAACTCCTCAGCACCGTAGCTATACCACTTGGCTTGTTGCTGAGTTTGAATATTCGAGGCCTTTTGTACCTGCACCATTAAACTACTCGCCATTTCAGCGGCGATTGTCGCTGCCAATGCAACGATGAAAAGTACGATGACAAGTGCCGCACCTTGCTGCTTCATGGTTGTTGCCCCTTATCATCAGCAACACCACTGCCTGGCGTTAAAAACAATCGGCTTATTGGATCCGAGTCTTTTCTTTGCAACGTCACTTTAATCGCTTTAGGTAACGATTTCGACTTCCAATCAGCTTGCCATTTTAGTTTGTCGTCCAAAAACTCAAACTTTAATTCTTCGACATCTTCCAAGATGACTTGCGCGCGCGGCTCTGTACCATCAAGCTGATCAACGTATATTCGATAAATACGCTCAAGCTTGTCATCGATAACCCGATAGCCCACAGCCTGTAGTTCAGAACGTGGCAATAAACTAATAGGGTTAGTCCATCCATCACGAACAAAAGCGATACCATCATATTGGCTCTCAAGCTCATAACGGCCATGGATGATATAAGTTGGGCTAAAATCCCCAGCTTCGTTTCTGACTTCTCGCTTAGTGATCTGATTAAAATCCTGATCCATCAAGCGGAAAGTCGTTTGTAGACCTTCAATTTCGGCAATTTTTTCCGCTGAAGCCGCTTGAGCCTTCAACGTTGAATCTAAAATTTGGTGAGTCGCCGTCACCACCACCGCTAAAATAGCCAGTGCCAACAAAACTTCTATTAGCGTGAAACCACGCTGTGGTGTGCGCACTGTCACTACTTACTCCGGTACATAAAAGTGGTGATGTCATACACTGAGTTTTTGAGTTCAGGTTCGCGGAAAACGTGCACGGTGAGCTTTACAAAACTAGGATCTGCGGTTTGTTGGATATGCTGTTGCCAATACCAAGTGACCCCAGCCATTTCCTCTTCGCCTTTGTTACCATTCTTCCCATGCCAGTCATCGCCTTGCGCGCGCAAAAATACCAAGCGATTTTCTGCCACCCACGACGCATAGGTTTGCTCTTCAAGCGAGCCGATATGGTTTATATGCTCACTTGTTGCTTGCATTGCAGCAATACCAGCGACAGCACAAATACTGAGCGCAACCATGACTTCAAGTAAGGTAAAGCCTACGCTTTTTCTAGCGTTCATTCTTCAGGTTCCCGCTTCAGCCCTACAGGTGCCATAAATTCACCTTCGACAAAATATATTGGCTCTTGCAGTTCTTTATTTTCCACACTTAATCTAAATGCACTGACTTCACCGGAAGATAAAATAAGTACTTGCGGGATCTTGAGCTTTTTAAGTTCAAGTAAATTATCGTCGTCGCCGCCACTCATCAACTCTCGCCAATTTGCTTGCTCCAGTAAGTTATCTTGAGACCACGGCAGATCTTCTAAGATCAATTCCACTTTGTACTGCTCAGGCAGCTCAATTGGTTTGTAGATATCGTCGGCTTCGAAAGTTCGCCACTTCTCACCGTCAAAAACCAAAAACTCAATCACTCCTTTATCTAAGTGAAAGCCAAGCTCTACCTGATTTAGTACTGCAAATTCTGACGCGAGATTAATCGTCCCCTGCACACGCATAGCCATGGTTTCGAGCTCTTCCTCATCACTATCACTGACGGTATAAGTAATGAGGTTTACTGAAAAAGCAATGATCACCAAGACAATAAGGACTTCAAGTAAACTGAAGCCCTTTACCTTAGCTAATGCCGGTTTGTGCAGAGGTGCTAACATAGATTAACGTTCGTCTTCCGTATCCCAGTTACCGATATCATCATCAGTTCCTACTTCGCCATCCGGACCCATTGAAAAGATGTCAATTTGGCTCATTTCGCCTGGGCTTACTAATTGGTAAGGATTACCCCATGGATCTTCTGGAAGCTTAGAAATAAAGCCACCTTCAGGGAAACGTTTTGGTACCGGGTCAATATTTGTTTGCGTTACTAAAGCTTCCAAGCCTTGCTCTGTGGTTGGATAGCGTTTGTTTTTTAACTTGTACATCTTCATTGCGTCTTCAATCTGACGAATATCTAGACGTGCCTTTTCTTTTGCCGCTTCTTCTTGTTGACCCATCACGTTAGGCGCAACGATAGATAAGATCATACCGATGATAACAAGTACTACCATCACTTCTAATAGTGAGAAACCTGATTGTTTTTTCACAATGTTTACCTCAATGCTGTTATTGATGACCATGCAAAAACATGCGATGGCCTTTCCTTTTTGACTACAACCCTACGGCTTTGTTCATTGCCATAATCGGCTGAAGAATCGCCATAACTATAAACAGTACAATAATTGCCATCGTCGCTATCATCGCAGGTTCCAGCAACTTCAGCGAGACATTTACCATACTCTCAAATTCTCTTTCTTGGTTATTCGCTGCACGCTCAAGCATCTGTTCTAATTCACCCGACTTTTCACCGCTGGCAATCATATGCAGCATCATAGGTGGGAACATTTTAGTCTGTTGCAACGACGCTCGAAGGCTTGCACCTTCACTCACCCGAGTCGCTGCTTCTGCAACGGAGGCTTTGATTTTTTCGTTCTCAAGTACTTGACCTGAGATTTTCATGCCCTCAAGTAGCGGAACAGAACTCGATGAGAGAATACTTAAGGTACGCGCAAATCGTGCAGTATTCACGCTACGAGTTACCTTCCCAAGACCCGGTAAACTCAGCAGCTTGCTATCATACCAAAAGCGGATCTTAGGTTTTTGTAATGCTTTTTTAATCGCGTAAGTGCCAATGACAACCACAGCCAATGTGATCATCCAGTAGTTTTGTACAAAATTACTGGCAGCCATAACCCACTCTGTTGTCCAAGGCAGTGCTTGCTTAGACTTCTCAAAGGTCTTCAAGATTTTTGGTACTACCGTTCCCAACAGAATGGAAACAATCGCGATAGCAAAGATAACCAAAATAATGGGATACACCATCGCTTGCGTAATTTGGCTACGCATATGTTGGCGCTGCTCAGTGTAATCGGCCAAGCGATTTAGTACTTCATCTAAGTGCCCTGACTTTTCTCCAGCGGCAACCATAGAGCGGTACAAGTGATCAAATACGTGAGGAAACTCCGACATACCATCTGCAAGTGTGTAACCTTCAACAACTTTTGATCTTACCGCCATCAGCATACGCTTTAATCTTGGCTTTTCACATTGCTCAGCCACAGCCATCACCGCAGCTTCAACGGGTAAAGAAGATTGGATCAAGGTCGCCAACTGGCGCGTGATCAAGGCAAGGTCTGATACCGAGGGACGGTAGCCTTTAAAAAGCGTAAAGCCACCGCTACTTTGGTTTTTATCTTTCTCAGCAGCAGGCAAAACTTCAAGTGGCATCATGGCTTTTTCTCTCAGCATTTGCCTAACTTGCTTCGCCGTATCCGCCTCTAAAATTCCTTTCTTCTCTTTGCCTTTACCATCTAAGGCGCGGTATTCAAACGCAGCCATTAGCCTTCCTCACGCGTTACACGCATTACTTCTTCTAAGGTTGTTTGGCCAGCCAGTACTCGCGAACAGCCATCTTGTCGGATGCTTGGCGTACGCTTACGAATATACTTCTCTACCGCTTGCTCACCTTTACCGTTATGAATAAGTTCGCGGATAGGCTCATCAACGATGAGAAGCTCATGAATACCTGTACGGCCTTTGTAACCATTGAAATTACACTCTTCACAGCCAACAGCACGGAAGATTTGCGTACCACTGTCTTTGGCCACACCCAGTAGTTCACATTCTCGTTCATCCGCCAAATGCGCTTCTTTACAGTTAGGGCAGAGCGTTCGTACCAATCGCTGTGACAGCACGCCTAGCAGTGATGAACTTAAAAGGAACGGCTCAACCCCCATATCTTCCATACGCGTGATAGCACCGGCGGCCGTATTCGTGTGTAGTGTGGATAATACCAAGTGACCGGTCAAAGACGCTTGAACACCAATTTGCGCGGTTTCTAAATCTCGGATCTCACCGACCATCACTACATCGGGATCTTGACGTAGGATCGCACGTAAACCTCGAGCGAATGTCATATCCACTTTTGGATTTACTTGTGTTTGGCCAATGCCTGGGATCTCATATTCAATCGGATCTTCAACCGTTAAAATATTACGATCCCTAGAATTGATTTGTGTCATGCCGGCGTACAAGGTCGTACTCTTACCTGAGCCCGTTGGACCGGTAACCAGTATGATGCCGTGAGGCTTGGCTATGATCTCTGCAAACGCATCGCGGTTTGCTTGGGTCATGCCCAAATCTTCGAGATCTAATCGCGCATTATTTTTGTCTAGTAGACGCAGCACCACTCGCTCACCAAAGCTTGATGGCATCGTCGATACACGCACATCCACGGCTCGCCCCGCAATCCGCAGACTAATACGGCCATCTTGCGGTACACGTTTTTCTGCGATGTCGAGCTTAGCCATTACTTTGATACGAGACACTAATAATGAAGACAACTTACGATTTGGCTTCAATACTTCTTTCAGTACGCCATCAACCCTAAAGCGAATAACCAGTTCTTGCTCAAAGGTTTCGATATGGATATCCGACGCACCTTCTTTTATCGCTTCACTCAACATGGCGTTAATGAGCTTGATGATAGGCGCATCATCATCCGCAGCTAGCAGATCTTCTGTTTGTGGCAACTCTTCAGCAAGCGAGAACAAGTCCATCTCGTTGCCGATATCTTCCATCATCTGTTGTGTTTCAGAGCTATCTCTTTGATAAGACGCTTCAAGCATATGCTCAAAGCGTTCTTCATCTAGCGCTTCAAGATGTAATGTTTTGCCTGCAACACGGCGTACTTCCATCAGCGTTTCAAGATCAAGTGTGCCTTTGTGAAAGAGCTTAGCCTGATCGCCATCTGGGCTGAGTAACACCCCTTTTCGACGTGCAAACGAAAATGGTAAACGCAATGAAATCGTCGGTACGACAGGCATGTCAGCCACTTCGCCTAGTATTGGCTCAGCGCTTTGTAGCTGCGCTGCCATCTCTTCAGCCTCAGCACCTAAATCTGGCGTGACTTTTTCATCAATCATTTTCACGCTCTTTTCTATTTTGTTCTTTCAAGAACTCTTCATACGTCGGTGGCAAAGTAAGCTTGTCGTCCCACTTAGGAAGGATTGGCGTATCTTCAAATGGCATTAACTCGATACCATCTTCTCTTTGTTTATGCTGCTCACTACGGATAAAGTTATATTTTGAATGGCTAATCTCATTCATACTTCGGCTATCACGTACAATAGTAGGACGGATAAAGACGAGTAAGTTACGCTTTTCCTTCTTAGTCCCTGTTGATCTAAATAGGTGACCTAACACTGGAATATCACCTAATAGTGGTACTTTAGAAACACTTTCTTGAACGGTTTCGTCAATCAGACCACCTAAGATAACCATGCCGCCATCATCCGCGATAACCGTGGTATTGATAGCACGTTTAGCCACTCGAATATCCACCGACGTCGCACCTTTCACGCTTGATACTTCTTGTTCTATCGTCAGTTGAACGGCTGTACCATCGTTAATCTGAGGGGTTACTTTTAATTTAATACCCACTTCTTGACGGTCTACCGTTTGGAATGGGTTTGAGTTATTGTCGTTTGCAGTAGAGCCAGTCACGATCGGTACTTCTTCACCGACGATCATGGACGCTTCTTCGTTATCCATAGTCGTAACTGACGGTGTAGCTAGAATATTTGAGTTGGTATCCGTGGTTACTGCTTGAATGATTGCACCCCAATCATTCTTCACAATACCAGCCGCCAGACCATTGATATTTTTCAGTAGGCCTGCCAAACCGCTATAATCACCGCGCTGAGTCTCTGTTGTATTAGAAACTTTGTTATCGTCACTTCCTACTATCGTACCTTTCACTTCGATATCGCGAGCTTGTTGTGCTGCAACAGCTAGTGAACCGATCGGAACAGTGTTGCCATCATTAAACTGCAGCACCCCGCCTTTTTCAGAGATCCATTGTAAGCCAAGGTTAATACCATCGGCTTCAGAAACCTCAACAACAATCGCTTCAACCAGTACTTGAGCTCGACGAATATCTAACTTTTTAATCACCTGAGTTAATGAGCGCATGGTATCTGGCTGTGCGGTAATCACCAGCGAGTTTGAGTCTTCGTGCGCCTCAATACTGGTTTCATTTTTGCTACTACTGCGAGTTCTTGCTTGCTGACCTGCGGCTTGCTCTTCTTCAATCGATTTACTCACGCCTTGAAGAACCTTAACCAAGTCTTCCGCTTTTGCGTAATTCAGATAGAAGACCTGAGTATTGCCTTGAGATTGTAATTCATCATCTAAACGCTTGATGAGTTCAGCCGCGCGGCTACGGGCCTGTGATTCGCCACTAACAATGACGCTGTTGGTACGGGTATCTGACACAATTTTCGGGATAAGGAAGTCTGGTACACCACCTTTCCCTGAGTCTTGGAAAATCTTTTCAACGACTTTAACAACATCTTCAGCTGTGGCATGCTTCAACTTAACGATATCAACACGCTTATCGCCTGCTTGGTCAACTGTTTTGATAATATCAACAAGGCGATTCACCGAGGAAGCATGGCCGGTTAGCATCATCACGTTTGCTGAATTTAGATTGGTTACGTGACCACCATCTTTTTGGTCACTGAATTGACGAATAAGCGGGCCAAGCTCTTGCACACTAACGTTCTTCACACGCACAACGCGTGTTACCATTACGTCACCATTACCTAGCTCTTCACCAGATACCAAAGGGACATTTGACTTTTTACCATCAGAACTACGAACTACCTTAAGCACACCGCTATCCATTTCAATAACAGAATAACCATACACTTCCAGCACGTTTAAAAAGAACTGATAATAAAGCTTTTCATCCATCAGCTCATAACTGCGAACATTGATATTACCGCGCACGTTAGGGTCTATGATGATAGTTTTATTCAGCTTATCACTAACGATATTAATGAATTCATTAATATCGGTACCTTTGAAGTTCGCGGCATATTCAACCGCAGAAACAGAAAGTGAAATACCAGCAGCAATCAAGAGCGTTGCATACTTAGCTAACCCTTTTTTGGTTTTTGTGAGGTGTAGCTTTTTACCCATTATTCTAAAACTCCAAAATTAGTAACTTTACAGGCTAAACTGCACATCCATCACCTGACCGCCTCGCTCGATCGTGATGTTTGCATCTGTGCTCGTTCTAAGTTCATTAATAGCTGACATAGCCTGTTTCATATCCGTGAGCTGAAATCCATTAATTGCGATTGCTAGATCATTTGCTTGTAAACCGACTTGTTTAAATAGCTCGGGATCTTTACCAGGTGTGAGGCGATAACCAATTAGCTCTCCATTGCGGCGTTCTGGTGAAATTTTAATATAATCAAATAATTTACCTGGATCGCTAAGCAATTCTTGGCGACGATTTGCTAGTTCATTTCGAGATGGAGTAGGTGAAGTTGTGCTGTTGACGATTTTCTTTGGCTTTGTTGGCATCGCCACAGTGCGACTAAACTCTATGCCATCTAACATAAGCGTTTCAAAACGCCCACTAACGTCCAATATCACACGATCAGGTAATACCCGAGCAAGCTTTGCACGAGTGCCTGTGATGGGCGCGTCAACAGAATAGGTCTCTTGACGCCCCTGAGATTCAATAATAGCAAGGCCTGCACCATCATCTTGGCTGACAGCCACGATACCAGTTAGCCTAACGTTAAGCGTTGTTTCTGGTGCATCAGAAACCACAGGCTGTGGTTTGCTATCAGGCTTAGCATTTGCCTCACCAAACAAGTTTTGAGCAACAATTCCTTGGCTTGTGATACCGCTACTTGATTGACTATACAGTTGTGATGCAGGGAGCAAGGGTTGAGTTTGTGGCACAGGCCATAACAACCAAAATAATTGCGAAAAGAGAAACGCAACGTAAACAACCGACAGGACAACAATGATACGACTCAATTTTGCATGAGGCAAACCAAGCCAAAACTTCTGAAGCTGTTGTAACTGTAATTCCATATAATACTTTTCTTATTCTCTTGAACGCCCCAGTGTACCGCCTCGAAATTTTTTCAACAAGCGTGCATTTGTTAAACTTTTAATTAAATAGGTACACCGTAGGCCAATTAACTGAATCTAAACTTAACCTTGGAACATAGACACACATATTAGTTCATTTTTTAGGTAAAGTGCGATTAACTCACAAGTTTAGTGCCTGTCATCTACTTTGTTTGCATAACGAAATATGCTAAATTTATCAGGTTAAATTTCACACTAGCAAATAGTTAACGAATTGTGACAAAACTCCAACAGGAAAACAACCAATCTGAACAGAAAGTTCGTATTGATAAGTGGTTATGGGCTGCTCGCTTTTACAAAACACGAGCGCTTGCTCGCGATATGGTCCAAGGTGGCAAAGTACATTACAACGGTCAGCGCTGTAAACCAAGTAAAACGGTTGAAGTCGGCGCGGTAGTGAAATTGGCCCAAGGATATGAAGAGAAAGAAGTAACCATACTTAAAATCATGGAAAAGCGACAAGCGGCTCCTATCGCTCAAACTCTTTATGAAGAGTCTGAGGCGAGTATTGAAAAACGAACGCAAAACGCGTTGGCGCGCCAAAACAATAGCTTGTTTGCGCCTCGTCCCGCCACTAAGCCGGACAAGAAACAACGCCGTGAATTACTTAAATTGAAATCAAACTAGGATTTTCATTGATGCAGACTGATTTACTTCACCGTTATATTTTCGACAAGTTAGACGTACGTGGTGAGCTTGTACAAATAGAACAGACTTTTACTGACATCATTAGTGGTCACAACTACCCAGAGCCTGTAAAGCAGCTATTAGGCGAGTTATTGGTTGCAACCAGTTTGCTTACCGCTACGTTAAAATTTGAAGGTGACATTGCTGTCCAGCTTCAAGGTGATGGCCCAGTAAAATATGCGGTTATCAATGGTAATCACAAACAACAGATGCGCGGCGTAGCTAGGCTGCAATCTGAGGTTTCAGGATCATCTGTACCTGAGCTCATGGGCAAAGGCTATATGGTTATCACCATTACACCGACAAAAGGCGAACGCTATCAAGGCATAGTTCCGCTTTCTAAAGCATCACTTGCCGAATGTTTAGAAGAGTACTTCGAGCAATCTGAGCAATTGAAAACCCGTTTATGGTTCGCAACAAGCCTAGTTGGCGATAAAGTGAAAGCGGCTGGTCTGTTTTTACAAGTACTGCCTGTCAATAAAGAAAAGTCTGTTGCCGATTTCCAACATCTTGAAGCACTAAGCGACACGATTAAAGATGAAGAGCTACTAGATTTAGACGCCAATACCGTACTAACAAGACTGTATCACGAAGACAATCCTCAACTTTTTGAACCACAAGCTATCTCGTTTGTATGTGGATGTAGCCGTGAAAAAACCGAGAATGCGCTGGCCAATGTCGGACTAGAAGCCTTGATGGAAGACTTGCAAAAACACGGCGAAGTCAATATTAGCTGTCATTACTGCTTGAAAAACTACGTTTTTAACGAGCAAGATATTAAATCGTTATTTAATTAAGTTGCGCTTTAGCCCTTAATTACAAAATGAAACCGCCATTTTTGGCGGTTTTTTTATGGCTATTGGGTGATACCGGTGTCATAAAACATATAAAAGCTATGACACCGGTATCATTGAAATTATTCAAGTTTTTTGACGTTTTTATGTAATTTTAAGCACTCTAAAGGCTCGAATATCTCAATTTCATCTGTTACTATAAATTTAGCTAAGGGCAAGAGTACCCCAGAGCTATCCCGTTCAACTCTCACTTTTTAGGTATAAACATGACTTCAAGCGCTACTCGTTTTGTCGATTTAACCGCAGCTGAACTTGTCGAACACGCTATCCGTCGTGGCGAGGGCACTTTAGCCGCAAATGGAGCTTTTGTTGCAAAAACTGGTCGTCGTACTGGACGTTCACCAAACGACCGTTTCATCGTAAAAGAATCAAGCACAGAAAATGACATCCAATGGGGTAACGTAAACCGCCCATTCGAAGGTGCTAAGTTTGATGCTTTATGGGCTCGCGTAGAAGCGCACGTTCTTGAAAATGACCACTTCGTCTCTCACTTAGAAGTCGGTGCGGATCCTGAGCACTATTTACCTGTCGTTGTAACGACTGAAACTGCTTGGCACCACATTTTCGCTAAAAACATGTTTATCGAACCTAACTCTTATAACAAAACTGATTTACCTGAATGGCAGGTGATGAACGTACCTTCTTTTGTTTGTGATCCTGAGCGTGATGGCACAAACAGCGATGGTACCGTTATCATCAACTTTGCACAGCGCAAAGTGCTTATCGCAGGTATGCATTACGCCGGTGAAATGAAGAAGTCGATGTTCTCTGTACAGAACTTCTTACTACCAGCAAAAGGTGTACTACCTATGCACTGCAGTGCAAACGTTGGCGAAGCTGGTGACACAACGTTATTCTTTGGTCTATCAGGAACAGGTAAAACGACTCTTTCTGCGGATCCTAAGCGTTTTCTTATCGGTGATGATGAGCACGGTTGGGCACCTGGTAGCGTATTCAACATTGAAGGCGGTTGTTATGCGAAATGTATCGACCTGTCACAAAAGAACGAGCCTGTTATTTGGGATGCAATCCGTTTTGGTACTATTTTAGAAAACGTCGTGCTAGATGAAACGCGTACTCCTGACTATACCGATTCAAGCTTAACGCAAAATACGCGTGCAGCTTACCCTCTTGAGCATGTTGAAAAGCGTAAAGTTGAAAACCGCGCTGGCGAGCCTCGTGCAGTTGTATTCTTAACTTGTGACGTGAGCGGCGTATTACCTCCAGTTTCAATCCTAAGCGAAGAAGCTGCGGCTTATCACTTCCTTAGTGGCTACACAGCGAAAGTAGGCTCAACTGAGATTGGTTCAACTTCTGATATCGAATCAACTTTCTCAACTTGTTTTGGTGCTCCTTTCTTCCCGCGTCCAGCAGGCGTGTACGCTGAGCTACTAATGAAACGCGTGCGTGAGTTTGGCGCTAAAGTTTACCTAGTAAACACAGGTTGGACTGGTGGCCCTTATGGCATTGGTAAGCGTTTTGACATTCCAACAACTCGCGCCGTGATTGATGCAATCGTAAACGATACATTAGAGGGCGTTGAGACACAGCACATTGAGGCACTAAATTTAGATGTACCAGTGGCAGTGGAAGGTGTTGATAGCAAGCTACTTAATCCAGTAAACACATGGCAAGATCAAGCTAAGTATGCTGAATATGCAGCTAAGCTTGCGGCAGATTTCAAAGAAAACTTCGCTAAATACGATGTTTCTGAAGCAATCAAAGCAGCAGGTCCTCGCGGCTAAACCTAAGAAAGATTCCTTTATCAAAAGCGCCCCTTGTTTGGGCGTTTTTTTGTGCCCCTTTTACACATAAATATCCTTAAGCAAACCTAGCATTAATATTTAGGTACATACACGCTTATATATTGCTGATTATTTAAACAGCACGTATAAGGAAAACCATGAAATTACAATTAAAGAAGAAACAACTAAAATCGCTGCAAGCGAAAGATCTAAACAATCAGGCAACTAGAAAAATTGCTGCCGCAGGTGCGACTTTTGGTTCTAGAGTTGATTGTGGCAGTTGGCAAATTTGTGATACTCACCCTGCGATTTGTGAGTCAATGGGACTTTGTCGTTCAGTAGATATCTGCTAATAACGCGATAACCAAGTCCTTTAATAGGGCGAAAATTCGCCCTATTACGACGTACTCCAAAGCTTATTTAGCACCAATTTTTTAAAGGTTAATACAAATTGTTTCATCGTGATTGGAATGATAGCCACAAGCGCAATTCCCTTATCAAAGTCAGGATTAACACAACAGTAAAGTGCAATCTCAGTTTTGTTGCTTTCTCTAAAGCGTGTAATTTCAGCCTCGCTGTAATTGGTTTTGCGTCCAACCGCCTTCAAACACCTTAGGCCATTATGAGGGCTTACCAAGCCAACCGGATTGATGGTGTCATAGAGCGTTGCTATCGCGCTATTTTGAGGCAAGTTATTTGGATAAACTTCGGCGATATTTTTTGCCATGGCCCTGAACATGGCGGGACTGAGCATGGTATCTGCATATAAAAGTTTTCTACGTGGGTTACGTATATAACGTTTTAATACTTCTATAAGAGAAAACCTAAAAGTACTGTTTTTCCCTCTAAAGTCAGGCAAAAAAGCAGCTGAAGCGCCAACAATGCAAACATCCTTGTTGCTATCATCAAAGGTCAATAAGCAATAGCCGACAATGTCACCGCCTGATAAAAACAACCGGAGTCTGCGCTTTGTGCTTTCGCCTTTTTCAAAGTACAAAGCAAAGTAATGCTCTACCTCGACATTGGAAAAGCTTGTCGCTATCACTCGCTTCAATTGGTTTAAATACGGTGTATCTAACATTCCCTTTTGATAGCTTAAATCCCTATGCTTTATTGTGCTCAACTTGCTCGCCTACCCTATTGAAAATCATGATTCCTCAAGCTTTCCCCGATAAGCAGGCAAAGAAACCTCCGCGATCAGACCACCACCATCTCGATTTCGTAGTCTTACTTTACCGCCGTGTGTGGTCACGATACGTTTGATAATGGCAAGCCCTAAGCCACTCCCCTCACTCCCTCTAGCCTGATCTCCCTGTTTAAATGGTTCGAATACAGACTCTAACTCTGACTCAGGAATACCTGGCCCCCTGTCCATTACCTTTACAATAACAGCACGGTGCTTGGGGCTATACTCTGTCGTAACCTCAATATCTTGTTCAGAATAACGGATCGCATTTTCAATCATGTTAGTGAACACCCGCTTTAACGCAACGGCATTCATCATCACCGATGGTAAGTATTCCTCTGCTTGCAAGTGAATTGGTCGCTGATGCTGCTGCTCTGCATGAACGACTTCCTCAATAACCATGTTAACATCGTCTGCCGACATTTCTGCACCGTTGTGATGACGGAGATATTCAATGAATTGGTCGATAATCGCATTCATATCTTCAATATCATCGATTATTCCCTCGCGCAGGTAATCTTCTTCATCCGACATCATTTCAGTTGCTAGACGAATTCGAGTTAAGGGTGTGCGTAAATCGTGTGAAACACCAGCCATTAACAATCGCCTATCACTTTCTAGGTCTGCGATCCCTTTAGACATTTTATTAAATGCCCGAGTCACCTCAATAACTTCCGTAGACCCTTCTTCGACAAGACGTGTTGAAAAGTCCCCGACACCTACTCGACTAGCTGCAATTTGTAGCGATTTTAGCGGTTTGTTTAGATGCCTAGCAAAAAGCCACCCCCCTAACACACTTAAAAAACCAATACTGGAGAGGTAAAAAACTAAAAACTCCATCTTTGTTTCACTGAGTCCACTAAGCGGTACTCTCACCCAATACCCGGGCGCTTGCGGTGCTTCGACCCAATAAACAACCGGATCTCCTTGGCTTATCCTGACTCGCGCAGAGCCATTAAGTTGCTCCGACATACTACGAGACAGCAATGTATATTCTTTGGCCTGCCCCAGCCCATTTACATAGGCCTCTCTTTGCGTCATCACCTCGATACCCGTTATCTCGAAGAATTTGCGAGATACACTGTTATCAACTTCAACACCATTCTCCCAATCAATGAAAACCGTTTTAACCTGCTTAGCAAGCATCAGATTCACTTGTTCAAAAGTTGGTTTGAAGACGTATAAGGTAACGGTAATGTAAGACACGACTTGATTTATCAATAGTAACGCGCCGACAAAGAAGACGGTTTGCCCGAATGCACTACGAGGTAACATGCTGGCTACTTCACGCCGTCAGGCACAAATACGTACCCAAGACCCCACACCGTTTGTATATAGCGAGGATTAGAGGCGTCATCTTCAATCATACGACGCAAGCGCGAAACTTGGACGTCAATGCTACGCTCTAGTGCGCTATAATCACGCCCTCTAGCAAGGTTCATTAACTTGTCTCGACTAAGCGGCTCTCGAGGGTGACTCACCAGTGCTTTAAGTACTGCAAACTCACCTGAGGTAAGTGAAATTGTCGCTTCCCCATGTTGCATCTCTCGCGTCGCTAAATTAAGGGTAAAGTTACCAAAACTCACTTCATTTTCTTCTGCAGCAGGCGCACCTGGTACTTCTTTGGCACGACGACGGAGAATGGCTTTTATTCGCGCCAACAGTTCTCTTGGGTTGAATGGTTTTGGAATGTAATCATCCGCGCCAAGCTCAAGGCCAATAATACGGTCAACTTCGTCACCTTTCGCCGTCAACATGACAATTGGGATCTCATTCTCTTTTTGTCGTAAACGACGACAGATGGAAAGACCATCTTCTCCAGGAAGCATCAAGTCTAACACCATCAAGTGAAAGTTTTCGCGCTCAAGTAGTCTATCCATTTGTTCAGAATTGGCTGCGCTGCGGACGATAAATCCCTGCTCTACGAGATAACGTTCTAAAAGACTGCGCAAACGCATATCGTCGTCAACTACGAGCACTTTGGTGGTTTCATTTCCCATTTATATTTCTTCTATTTATTAATTTACTAAAGCTTGCTGATCTGCGACATTTCGTGCACAAATCATCATCCTGTTCATTTAACGCTCATGGCGATAATGGACCATGATATTATTATGCTTAAATATAATTGAATTTGGTGCTTTTCGACACCATACATTGATACTAGATTGTTACCGAACATTACAAGGGTTTAACCCAAAATACCTGAGAAACATGAAAACAAATTTGATCACGCCCGAAGGATACCGCCAACTGCAGCAAGAACATGATCATCTGTGGTTTGAAAAGCGCCCAGAGATCACCAAAATTGTGAATTGGGCAGCGAGTTTAGGCGATCGCTCCGAAAATGCCGACTACACCTTCAATAAACGTTTATTAAGGCAAATAGATAGACGGGTGCGCTTTTTACGAAAGCGTATGCCCGAACTAAAAGTCGTGGAATATAGTCCCGAACAAGAAGGTAAAGTATTTTTTGGCGCTTGGGTAGAAGTGGAAAGCGAAGAAGGCGAGGTTCGTGCATTTCGTATTGTTGGACCTGATGAAATATACGAACGCAATGACTACATCTCCATCGATGCGCCAATGGCTAGGGCCTTACTAAGCAAACAAGTCGATGATGAAATTACGGTCACCACACCGCACGGCCGAAGACTTTGGTATATCAACCAAATCGAATATCGCAGAAACACCGAACAATGATAACATTGAGCTAAATTTTGTTTGCCAAAGATGAGTATTATCTAGGCAACACAGACCGATTAAGAAGAGTATAAGGATTTTGCATGAGCAATATCACACAACGTTTAGCAACGGAGCTTAACGCCAGAGAACAGCAAGTTAATGCTGCTATTAGTTTGCTAGACGAAGGGGCAACCGTTCCATTTATTGCACGTTACCGTAAAGAGGTAACGGGTGGCTTAGATGACACTCAACTGCGTTTGCTTGAGCAAAGATTAGGTTACTTACGAGAGCTTGATGAACGTCGCGAGTTTATTTTAAAAACCATCGATGAACAAGGTAAACTCACTTCAGAGTTAAATGCAGAAATACAAGCCGCCGACAGCAAAACCGTACTCGAAGATTTGTATCTCCCATACAAACCAAAGCGCAGAACAAAAGGCCAAATCGCGATAGAAGCAGGTTTGGAACCCTTAGCTGACGCTTTATTTGCAGATCCAACGTTAGACCCAGAACAACAAGCAACTCCTTTCATTGATGAAAGCAAAGGCGTTGCAGACAGCAAAGCGGCTTTAGATGGCGCTAAGTTCATTCTCATGGAGCGTTTTGCAGAAGACGCTAAACTACTTGCTAAACTCCGTGCACACCTTAAAGACAACGCGCAAATAGAAGCAAGAGTCATTGCCGGTAAAGAAGAAGCAGGAAGCAAATACCGTGACTATTTTGAACATAATGAGCTGCTAAATAAAATTCCATCACACCGCGCGCTGGCGATGCTAAGAGCACGTAACGAAGGCTTTTTGCAGCTATCTATCAACCCGGAACCAAGTGTAGAAGACGCCGCTCAATTTTGTGCACAGATCATTGCCGATCATTACCGCCTTGCGGTCTCTGGTAAAGCTGCCAGTGATTGGTTAATGGGTGTGGTCCAGTGGGCATGGAAGATTAAAATCGCCCTGCACTTGGAAAATGAATTCTTAGGCTCAATGCGTGAAAAGTCAGAGCTAGGTGCTATCGAGGTTTTCGCGAAAAACCTAAAAGATCTGCTGATGGCTGCGCCTGCAGGTGCAAAAGTGACAATGGGTATCGATCCGGGATTACGTACCGGTTGTAAAGTCGCCATTGTCGATGCCACAGGTAAACTGATTGCAACCAGTACTATCCACCCTCATGCCCCTCAAAACCAGTGGGATAAGTCGCTGAAGACACTAGAGCAAATGTGCCGCCAATACAAAGTTGAGCTTATTGCTATCGGTAACGGAACCGCGTCTCGCGAAACCGACAAACTGGCCGCAGAACTGCTAAAAAGCGCCACCGAATTAAAACTTAACAAAATCATGGTGAGTGAAGCTGGCGCATCCGTGTACTCTGCCTCTGAATTTGCCGCAAACGAATTTCCAGATCTTGATGTATCTCTACGTGGCGCAGTTTCCATTGCAAGAAGATTACAAGATCCGTTAGCAGAGCTTGTAAAAATCGAACCAAAGTCAATCGGTGTTGGCCAATATCAGCATGATGTTTCTCAAAGCCAGTTAGGGCAAACACTAACGGCTGTGGTCGAAGACTGCGTAAACTCAGTGGGTGTCGATGTGAACACGGCATCAATACCATTACTAACGCGCGTCTCGGGTTTGAATAAAACATTAGCTAGCAACATCGTTAAATACCGCGATGAAAATGGCTCTTTCACGGATCGCAAAGCACTTAAAAAAGTTGAGCGATTAGGACCTAAAGCATTTGAACAAGCAGCCGGTTTCTTACGTATCGCCAATGGCGACGATCCACTGGATGCATCGGCAGTGCATCCTGAAGCTTACCCTGTTGTCAAAGCGATTTGTAAAAAACAAAATCTAGAAGTGAATACCCTTATCGGTAATCGCGAAGTCTTAAATGGCCTTGTGGCAAATGACTATGTAGATGATAAGTTTGGGGTACCAACGGTCACTGATATTATCAAAGAATTAGATAAGCCAGGCCGAGACCCTCGCCCAGAATTTAAAACAGCGCAGTTTAAAGCTGGTGTTGAGACAATCACAGATCTAAAAGTCGGTATGACTTTAGAGGGTGTGGTTTCTAATGTTGCCAATTTTGGGGCTTTTGTAGATGTGGGTGTACATCAAGATGGACTTGTTCACATTTCAGCACTCACGGATAAGTTTATTTCCGATCCGCGTGAAGTTGTTAAAGCGGGAGATATCGTTAAGGTCAAAGTGATTGAGGTTGATGTGCCTCGTAAACGCATTAGCTTTACCATGCGCTTAAACGATGAGATATCTCAAGCACCAGCGCAAAAACCAAACGCTAAGCCGCACAAAGGAAAAGCGGCACCTAAGTCTTCTAAGCCAAAGCCACGAGATACAGGTAACGCCGCGATGGGTAATGCTTTTGCTGAAGCCTTCGCAAAGCTGAAGAAGTAATTTCAACAGCTCAATAAACAAAGAAAAGCGCGGCCTTAGTCGCGCTTTTCGTTTGTCGGGGGGTTTTAACTCGTTTTCACTGCAATGGCCCGCGGAGGAAAAGGCCAGTACCTACGGTTAAATCTGTACAGATAGCGATGCAGGTTGGTTTGGCATCGCTACATGTTGATAAAAATTTGAGATCCTGAGCGATCTTGCTTGGATTTCAGGGTCGGCTTCAATTGGCATCGCAACAGCATAAGGATTAGCATCCTGCTTAAGCTTGGCTTGCCCTTCTTCACTCTCTGCTTTTGCCTGCTCACCACTCAAGCGGCGAGTTTGAATGTTTTGCACCCGCTTGCTATCACTTTGCTCTTCACCACTGATAGAAGCTTTTGCCAACTCAGCCTGCGCCGCCGAGAGTTTTTGAGTCGCATCTGCTGCGATGGCTCTATCAGCGCCAGATGGTTCTGCTGGTGCTAATGCTGCTGCTCTCACCGTTTGCATTTTTTCAATCGTGCCCTGCGGGTCACCTTCAAGCGGCGCAACGTCGATCATCACCTCACCGCCAATAGCGTAGTTATTACCATCAGGACCGCGCTGATATTCATAACTCGGTGATCCGGCATATTGCCCGCCTACTCTGGCATGAGCCTGCTCATGTAATCTTACTTCTCTATCTCGAGATTTTAATTCTTGAACGACCTGCTCATCTTGCTCTGTTTGTTGCTGCTCTTGTTCATTCTTTTCTTTTTCTTGGCCTTCGCCTTTTTCACCTTGCTCTTTGCCTTGAATAGTTTTGCTTTGCTCTGTTTTACCATCAGAACCGTAAACTTTTGCATCGTCTACGTTAGAAGAGCGGCCTTTTTCAGAATCGGAAAGATTGCGGTTTTCAGTAAATGAGGGATTGGTTGGTGCAGGTTTTGGGATCGCTTCACGCAGCTGATTATCGCGTACCACCGTTTCGGTGTACACGTTGGCAGTGTTTAAATTCATCGCCGGTGGTGGCGTTACTATGTTCATTACACTTTAATATCAATCAACGTACCTAGCACTTCATCTGCAGTGCGAATAGTTTGCACATTGGCTTTCGCGTTAAACTCTTCAACTTTTAAGGCTACCACTGATTCGGTCAAGCTTGGCGTTTCGCTCACTGGAGCCGTCACAGCTTCACCGACACTGGCACCCTGCAACTGCCGCCCAGCTGCACGTTCAGAATCACTTTGTTGATCGATGGCAGCACGGTTAATATCAGCACTTGCTTGGGCAATCCCCTGAGCAGCGCGGTTATAACCGTCAATTCCATTATTTAACACATCACCTATTGGCATATTCACACCTAGATAAACCTTTTCTTACTGACTAATTATTGCGCAAAATATCAACAAAGAAAAGTAAAAGCGGCAATTTTTTGCCGCTTTATTACTCCAAATATTTAAACAATTGATTTAAGGAGTGATAAAAAGGCTTCTTTATGAGAGATAAAAGGCGCATGAGAGGCCTTTGCAAGCGTATGAGCCTTAAAATTTGGATTGAGTACCTGCATTTTCTCTACAGCCGCTTGTGGAACAAGAGAATCTAAACGGCCGAAGATGCCTATTGTGGGGAGTTGCAGCCGTGAAAATTCATCACGTAAGTCCTGCGATTTCAATACCTCCAGTCCACCAGCTAGTGCTTTCGCCTCCGCTTCCGGCAGTGTGCCTAGTAGCGCTTTGAGTTGTTTGATGTCTTCTCTGGCATGTTCACTGCCCATCGCTTGAATAGCTAAAAACCTTTCTATCGTCTTTGCACTATTGGTTTGCAGTTGAGTCTCAAAGTTGTTTAGCACCTTAGGGGCTATTCCGGGCCAATCTGCTTGCTCACAAAAAAATGGCGTTGAAGCGACCAAAATAACCTTGCTAACTTTGTCTGGAAAATGAGCAGCTAAATACAATGCAAATAAGCCCCCCAAAGACCAGCCTATCAACACGCTTTGTGGCATCAGCTGCTCAGCAATAAGTAAAGCGTTACGCTCAAGAGAATAATCGCCCTCGGCGCTTGGTGTACCACCAAATCCAGGAAGATTGACCGCTTTAATTAGTGTTGTAGGTGCTAAAGCTTCCTCGCATAACTGCCACACCGCTTTGTTCATCCCCCAACCATGGAGCAGCACAACTTCATTTTGCATTTATCTGTTCTCTATACCAAACTTGACGCCATGATAGCTAACCCGGGATGGAAAGCAATGATCCAACTTAATCGGTTATTACCTAAAAAGTGGTGTCAGCCTTGTGTATGCTGTGAACAACGCACAACAGAAACTTTGCTTTGTCCACACTGCTTACAAGCCTGCTTAGACTTTATGGATCACGAGATTAATCTACTTAATTACCCCAATATCCAACGCATGGTTAGCCTTGGAGACTGCAATGGGCTAACCGTGGCGAGTTGGTATCGCACGCCTATAAACACATGGTTGCAAGGAGTAAAGTTTAACCACAGTAAAGCGTATCAATGTGCCTTGAATCTAATGGCTCAAACACTATGGCAGCGCTTCAGTGAAGAGGATGTTTTCCCCGTAGACCTTGTTTGTTGTTTGCCACTACACCGAAGACGTTTAATCCGACGAGGTTACAATCAAGTTGAGCAAATTTGGCAAGGGCTACCACTCACCCAAACAATACTCAAAAGAACAAAGCACACCAAGCCACAATCTGAGCTGACCAAAGCTAAACGAAAACGTAACTTAAACGGTGCCTTTATGCTCAGCCAACCTGTTGAAGGAAAAAATATCGTATTACTTGAGGATGTGATCACAACGGGCGCGACCATGAATGCAGCGGCAAAAGTGTGTAAACAAAATGGGGCAAAAATGGTGTGGGCGATGGCTATCAGCCTCACACCATTCGACGCTTAAAAGCGTATTATTTGATTGATATAACAGCTAAATGTTCTGGACCTTATCTTATGCCGTGTGCAAAGAACAACGCGTTATTTAGCAGCCGGCTAGAACCGAACCAAAAGCCACGAAATACCGGGTTGTCAGTCATTCCAACAGCCACCCCACGTCCAGACTTTGACGCAATCAAGACAGAGGAACCCGCGATCTGCTCAACGTTGATATTGTCAGTATACCCTGCCAATAAAGGCTTTTGAGTGTACGTCAACGACTCGATAAATGGCTTATTATTACGATGCATCACCCAAGTACTATTTTTAAAGACGGGTAATTCCCGATTCTCGAAGCCAAAAGACAAGGGGTGGCTTAAATCTAAACGCGCATCAAAAATTGCGCCGGCAATTCGCTGTTTTGCCGAAAGGCTATCTTGATCTGCAAAGGTGAGATTTTTGCTGTCAAACTGGGCTCGCATTTCTTTGCTTGACACCATTTCAGCGTCTAGTAGCTGCTGTTCGATTAGCCACTGCGCACCACGCTTTTGCCCCCAAATCACACCGCCTTTAGCAACCCAACTCAAGAGCTTGGCTTTGCTCTTGTCACTTAAATCTCCATATTTACCATCAGCCAATAAAATATGGGTGTAGCGTGTAAGATCGAGTTTCTCGATGTGCTGCTTTTCCACAATCGACGGAGCAAGTTTTAAATGCCTATCCAAATGATACCAAAGCTCACCCGCTTCATATTGACTTACACCCGCACCACCTATGATGAGGATTTCTGGCTTTTGCAGCTGTAGCATTTGTCTTGAACCAAAATCGATGCCACTTTGTGTCATGCCTGTAGTCACACTATATACTGGAAGTGAAAGCTCTCTGGCGATTGTTTCAAGCTCAGAAAACCAGTCCGCTTGCTGTTGAATACCACTTGCTATCACCAATGTACCGGCCTGAAAGTCATGAGAGCCTGAGGTTGTTGATGCTGAAAATGGTGACATTGCAGCTGCTACTTTCACTCCAGCCTGTAAAAGTCGATTTGCTAATTGTGGTGCCAGATAATGGTGCCATTCTATGGTGTAGGCATAACTTCCTGCAACGGGAGCCAATATATTTGAGTCAGTGCTCGATTCACCTTGAAGCTTTAAACCCCAGCCACTTTTTACTGCGGCAAAATCTAAATCATAAGCATACGGCATCGTCCAACCTGAAACATCGTAAAACGTGTTGTCCTTAAAATGCGTCTGCGTGCTAAATAGTGCTTTTATCAAGCGATATTGCGGCTGGGCTAGTGGAATGTATAAATCCCCTTGCTGATATTCGGTGTTATCAACCTCTTTGGCTTTTGAGAGGTATTTCACCTCTATCTGATGCTGTTTCAATAAATCTACAAACGCTTGAAAACGGTAGTTATCTTTGCCGCGAGCAACAACGTAACCGTTGATTTCATCTTTACTCGCAAGCTCGTTCGCTTGTTGATAAAACTGCTGCTGATAATCAAGTAAAGCGCGTCGATGCGTTATGCTGGCTTGGAATGTCGAGAGACTCGTCGTGACCTGATTTTTAATCGTTTCAGGAAAACTCAACACGCCATACTGAGTTTCTTGTGCATGCCCTCTACTACTAGCTTGTTCGAATAAAATGCCAACCGCACCATTTACGTCGGGGTACGTAGAGCCTTTGCCATAATAAAAGTCATCAAAACTCTCTTGAGTAAAATATAACCCCCCTTGCGCATCAAGAGCTTTGGCATGAAACTTACCAATCTCGTTGGTTAGCGCTACGTTTTGTAATGGGGTAATTGGGTGAGTTCTTGATGGGATCCCTGGTTGGAAAAAATACGTACTATTTGGTCCCATTTCATGAAAATCGGTCAGTACGTTTGGTTTCCAACGATGGAACGCTTTGATCCGTGCTTTTGACTCAGGATGTTGTAGTAGTAACCAGTCACGATTGAGGTCAAACCAATAATGGTTAGTGCGACTAGAAGGCCAAGACTCATTATGCTCACGATGTGCAGGATCGGTTGATAGAGACATGCTCTTATTGGCGTTTGCCCATGTAGCAAAACGTGATAAGCCATCAGGGTTTAAAGCTGGATCTAACAATATCACCGCATTATCAAGGAGCTGCGTAACAGACTCGCCCTGCGCCGCAGCTAAATAATATGCCATGAGTACCGCGGCATTGCTTCCTGAAGACTCATTACCGTGCACGCTATAGCCCATCCACATCACAACTGGCTGGTCTGAACGGCTTTGGCTACTGCTCAATGAAGCAATATGATCTTGCTGAATACGCGCCAAGTTTTGTTGGTTTTGTGGCGAGCTCGCTTTTAGGAGTAACAAAGGACGCCGCTCATGGCTAAACCCGATTGTTTCGACACTCAACCTTGGGCTTTCACTTGCAAGGGTATGTAGATAATTAACGATTTGATCGTGGCGCAAATGCCACTGCCCCACTTCATATCCAAATGCTTGTTTTGGCGTAGTTATTTTGGGATTAAATTTTACTTCATCGCCAAAATAATAGGCAATGGGCTTGGCCTGCAAGCTAAAGCTCAACAGCACGATAATACAGCTTATTAACCGCATGATAATGTCCTTTAATTCCGATTACTTTTCAAGCTAACAAGCGTGCCGCCGATTGCCAAATTTTTACGCCGAACACTAGCGACAACACGACGAGGAGAGTATGATACGTATTAACCGAGTAATTTAGTCAAGTATAGAGCGAATTATGATCCATATTTCAGATTCTGCCCAAAGCCATTTCGCGAAACTATTAGCCGATCAGGCTGAAGGCACTAATATTAGAGTTTTCGTGGTTAATCCAGGCACCTCTCAAGCTGAGTGTGGCGTGTCATATTGCCCAGCAGATGCCGTTGAACAAAGCGATATCCGCTTACCGTTTAATGGTTTTGAAGCCATCGTTGATGAAGAAAGTGCACCATTTTTAGAAGAAGCCGATATCGATTTCGTTACCGATAAAATGGGGAGTCAGTTGACGCTTAAGGCACCAAATGCCAAAGCGAAACGATTACGTGACGATGCGAGCCTTGCTGAGCGCGTAGAGCACATGCTTGTGACAGAAGTAAATCCACAATTGGCCAATCATGGTGGTCAAGTTAGCCTAGTAGAAATTACCGCAGATGGTATTGCAGTACTTCAATTCGGCGGTGGTTGTAACGGCTGCTCAATGATTGATGTCACATTGAAAGAAGGCATCGAAAAAGAGATGATCGCTAAGTTTGAAGAAATCAATGGCGTACGTGACATCACAGAGCACGCGCGTGGCGAACACTCCTACTATTAATGAGCAAAACCCTCATTTATCGCTTAGGGTCTCACCCTAAGCGAAGCCTCAAATTTTTCCTTTTTGGCCTTGTTATTGTGTTACTCGCGGGTGCTTTAATCGCACTGGGTTATTATCAAGATCATCGCTTTCAAATCGCAGGTTTAGTGCTTTTACTTCCTGGTTTGTGCTGTGCCTTTTACGGTTATATTGGCATTTTTGCTAATCGCTTTTCTCAAGTGATAGAAGCCAGAGAGAAACGCCGCCAAGCCCTAAAAGATAACGACCCATTTGCTTAACGCAACTCCATTATTCGAGTAAAGCAGCTTCTCGAGAGAGCTGATGATATTTATATGCCAAGGTCAATCCACGTAACCCCATAAAACAACTCATCGCAAGCCAGAGCGCATGGTTACCGAGTGGCAATGCAATCAAAAACGGCAAGAAGAAACCGAATACCGCAGAAACTAGCATGCTATTTCGCATTTCTTTAGCACGAGTAAGCCCAACAAAGATGCCGTCAAACAAAAAGCAACTCATAGCAATCAAAGGTAATAGCACCAACCAAGGTAAGTAAGTACCTGCCAACGTTATTACTTCGGGGATATTGGTTAATAAGCTAATGATCCAGCCACCAGCTAGATAAAAAATAGCACTATATAAAAGCGCAAATGCAGCCCCCCAGAACAGGCTTACTTTTACCCATAATTGCAATTGTCCTAACGAGCCTTGTCCTTTTGCTCTGCCGACCTTAGCCTCCGCAGCATAAGCGATACCATCCATCGCAAAGCTGACTAACATCAAAAAATTCAGTAAGACAGCGTTGGCCGCTAATGTGATCTCACCAAGCCTTGCGCCATAGAAAGTCATGAAACTAAAGCAGAGTTGTAAGATCAAGGAACGAATAAAAATATCACGATTCAAGGTGAGTAAACTGATCCACTGTGCGCGCTTTGGTAGAGTGAATTTCAACGTAATACCGTGACGCTTTGCGACCAATGCGCTCAAAAACAAGGATAAGCCTAATGCCGAATAGTCTGCAATCAGTGAAGCCCAAGCTGCACCAGCTACTCCCCACTCAAATCCGACAACAAATAAAATGTCCAAGACTATATTCACTATGTTTGTGAACAACACCAGATAGAATGGTCCTCGTCCGTAATGCATCCCAAGCATAAAGCCCAGCAACACAAGATTTAACATTGCTGCAGGCGCACTAAATACACGGATCTGAAAATATAATTTTGCCTGCTCAAATACTTCACTAGAAGCATTTGAAAGCTGAGCAATAACTTGGATCAGCAGAGGAGATAACACAATCAAACTCACGGCAAAGAGCAGCGCAATGAGCATACTGGTATATAGTGAACGTGTTAGTTTGTCATGGTCTTGCTGGCCGCTTGATTGAGCAATCACGCCTGTTGTACTCATTCGCAGAAAACTTGCAAGCCAAAATAATACCGAAATAGCGCTAGAACCGAGCGCAATTCCAGCCAAAAAATGCGCATCCCCCATATGACCAATCACTGCTGTATCGACTAACCCTAACAGTGGCACCGTAATATTTGATAGTATCATCGGACCTGCAAGTAGTAAGAGGCTCAGATGTTGCGCTTTATGGCATTTAAGAAATTGATACAACATATTATTTTTGGTTTGGCCCTATTCTCAGCAAATAGTTGGAGTGCGGTTATCTTACAGTATCATCACGTGAGTGAGAAACTCCCGGCGGTTACGAGCGTGAGTGAAGAAACCTTTAAATCTCATCTTAACCACATTAAAGAACATGGTTTTTCGGTGATACCTTTACCACAGCTGTTAGATAGCCTGAAATCGGGTAAGTCTTTACCAGAAAAAACGTTAGCTATCACCTTCGATGATGGCTATGAAAACAATATCACTGCAGCGGCCCCGATCCTGGAATCTTTTGGCTTTCCCTATACTATTTTCGTCAACCCTCAACTTATTGACGAAAAGAAAAGCTATGTCATGACGTGGGATGAGCTGAGGGTATTAGCAAAACGCGGTGCAATTATCGCAAATCATAGTGCTAAGCACGATTACCTCCATCTCAAACTAAAAAATGAAACAGTGGCGCAGTGGCGTGCGCGTGTTGAGCACGATATCACATGGTCACAGCAGCGTATTAAAGAAGAAATTGGCCACGATTACCCATACCTCGCATACCCTTACGGCGAGTTTAACCATGAATTACAAAAACTAGTGACTGAACTTGGACTTATTGGTATTGGGCAACACTCAGGTGCGGTTGGTATTTCTTCAGATTTTACACGTATCGCTCGCTTTCCCGCATCGGGAAATTACAGCAACTTAGAAACATTAAAAACTAAGCTCGAGACCAAAGCGTTCTCTCTACAAAAATTAGAGTACCTTGATAGCGTCACGAACAATAAAACCCCGGCAATCACGTTGTATTTTAACAATAAGGATTTTCATCAGAGTCAATTTGCATGCTACGTTTCAGGTGTTGGGCAAGCTGAGCTGACGTGGCTATCAGAAACTAGCGTACGTATTCAAACCCCGAAAGCACTATCCATAGGACGGTCACGATATAACTGTACTGCGCCTTCAATCAAATACACAGGACGGTATTATTGGTTTTCACAACCTTGGGTTATTGAAAAATAACAGCTTTGGGTAGGAACAAATTAGCTCTTACCCTTACTTTTTAACCGCGCTCAGCATGGTTTCAGTCACTTTACTCAAAGGTACCAGACTTTGCACTGCACCAAGCTCGTACGCTGCCCTAGGCATTCCCCATACCACACAGCTAAGTTCATCTTGTGCAAATGTATTAGCACCAGCGGCTTTCAAAGCTAGCATTGCTTTTGCGCCATCACTGCCCATTCCCGTGAGCATAGCAGCACAAACATGCTTGCCCATTGGCACAAGAGAGTTAAATAACACTTCAACGGAAGGTCTATGACGATTAACAGGCTCAGTATCATCTAATCGGCAGACATATCCGGTTGCAGTGTGTGCCACCTTAAGATGTTTGTCTCCCGGTGCGATGAATACATGACCAGGTAATAAAACATCACCATCTTCCGCTTCTTTGACTGATACCGCACAGGTGCGATCCATTCTTTGCGCGAATGAGGTACTGAAAACTGGTGGGATATGTTGGGTGATAACAACAGGAGGCGCGTGTGTTGGTAATCGCATAAGTACCTCTCTGATAGCTTCAGTTCCTCCAGTTGAGGCGCCTATGGCTAAAATAGTATTACGCGAAAATGTATAATTACGGCCAATTTCTAATTCGCTTTCCTGTTTTGGTGCTTTAAAAGCCCTCACTCGTGCACCGGCCGCTACTCTAATCTTCTTAACCAGTATATCGGAATAAGACATTAAGGTATCAGCAACATTGCTGGTGGGCTTAGAAATAAAATCAACTGCACCTAACTCTAGTGCTTCTATCGTGGCGGGTGAGCCCTCTTGGGTCAACGTAGATATCATCACAACAGGCATAGGCCTTAAACGCATTAAGTTTTTAAGAAAATTAATGCCATTCATTTTTGGCATTTCTATATCCAAAGTTAATACGTCAGGCGAAGTAGATTTAATGAGCTCTCTAGCTTCATAAGGGTCTTCCGCGGTGCCAACGACTTTAATACCATCCGCCTGACCTAGTATTTCTTTTAACAACCCACGAATTAACGGCGAGTCGTCAACAATCAGAACTTTGATCATATTTCACACCTAAAATAGCTCAATATCCGTTTTATTGTCTTGAGCCTCAATGTCATGTAAGTAACGCACTTCACGTTGTTCAATTGTGTTATTGTGCATGGTTCGTAACTTTTTCACTTGCGCTTTGCCACTTTGAGGATGAAAGATAACTTTTCTTGGCCAGGGGCCACCTACATCCTGTGAAATTAAATTCAAACTTTCCTCTTCCACATAGGCTTGAGCAAACCTGATGTTCCCTTCCCCAATATCAGTCATTGCGCTAATAATTTTTCCACCGCCAAAAAGTTTGATTTTTAAATTGCTTCTAGACGCCCCATTTTTGAGTACTTCATTTATCAGATACTCCATCGCCCAGTTACCATAACGACAACTTAGGTCATCCGCATGCACTTCTCGTAGCGCTTTCGCTCCGGGTAACATAAAGTGATTCATACCACCTATCCCCAATTTCTCGTCATATACGCAAGCTGCAATACAAGACCCTAATACCGTCGAAATCAATTCGTCCTGCTTAGATACATAAAATTCCCCAGGTAATACTTTTGCAACGACTTTAGAACGTCCTGAATCCCAAAAGCGTTTTACATGTTCGAATCCTCTGAGAACAGGTCTAAACTCTCTCATTCAACTGGCCTTTTTGATAAATGGTTTTACCTAGGTTTTTAAATTCCAGATGCTCTTTTCCCATCGTCTCGGAGTGCCCGATAAGTAAGTAACCATTGGGAACTAACATGTCATGATATTGCTCAAACAATTTATCTTTGGTTTCTTTATCAAAATAAATCAAAACATTACGACAGAAAATAACATCAAAGGGTCCTTTCATTGGCCATGGCTCTAGAAGATTAAGTCGTTTAAAATGGATGAAAGATTGCAATTTAGGCTTCACTTTATACATTGCTCCATCTGCACTTCTAAGAAACCATTTTTTGAGCTTATCTTCATCTAAACCCGTGACGTTATTTGCCGTATATTCTCCGAGACTCGCTTTGCCCAAGACGTTGGAATCTAGATCTGTTGCTAGCACTTTGACGTCCCAACCACTTGGAAAAGCATTCGCAATGGTCATCGCGATACTATAAGGCTCTTCACCTGTAGAGCATCCAGCAGACCAGATCCGAACTCTTCTATCGTGTTTGTGCCTGGCAATAATTTCAGGAACTATTCTTTTCGTTAAGAACTCGAAGTGATGATTTTCTCGAAAGAAAGAAGTTAAGTTAGTTGTTATTGCATTAATAAAATGGCTAAACTCAACATCTTGATTTTCTTCCAAAAAAGATAAATACGCCTCAAATGATTTTAGCCCGTTGGCTCTTATGCGCCTTGCCAACCTTGAGTAAACCATTTCCCTTTTATGCGGCCCGAGTACTATGCCGCATGTGTCATAGACCCGAGCCGAAATTTCCGAAAAATCCTTATCGGTCAACAGAAACTCTCGCATCGTCGTATTCCTTCAGCCAACCCCACTAAGGAATTGATCTATTACCAAACCCTAAAACTCTTCCCACTCTTCCGAATCATCGGCAAACTGATTACTTCTCATGTTTTGCTGCGGGGGCTTATTGGAGTTCATTGTCCGTTTTGGTAATTGTTTTTCTGGTGCCTTATAGTTCTTCGGTGACTCAGATATTTCTAAGCTACGGTGTGAAGACTCATCAAGTGTGAAGAAGTTTAATAATCTTCTCATATCATTTGCTTGCTCAGCCATCGACTCCCCAGCAGCCGATGCTTCTTCAACTAAGGCAGCATTTTGCTGCGTCATTTCATCCATTTGTGATACAGCTTTATTGACTTGTTCAATACCTGAACTCTGCTCAATAGAAGCTTCGGCAATGTCGGAAATCATGTTCGTTACCCGCTTAACAGACTCAACTATTTCTCTTAGTGTTTCACCAGACTCATTAACCAGTAACGTACCATCTTCGACTTTACTTACACTGTCTCTGATCAGATCTTTAATCTCTTTCGCCGCTGCTGCAGAGCGCTGAGCTAGATTGCGCACTTCACCAGCGACCACAGCAAAGCCTCGACCTTGCTCTCCAGCCCGAGCAGCTTCAACGGCTGCGTTTAATGCTAATAGGTTCGTCTGGAAAGCGATTTCATCAATAACACCTATAATGTCAGCAATTTTCTTACTTGAATCATTAATTTCAGACATGCTTTCAACTGCGCGTGTGACTACTTCACCACCTTTGGTCGCCTTGTCACAAGTCTCTTCAGCCAACTCATTAGCGACTTTCGCGTTATCTGCATTTTGTCTAACTGTGCTCGTCATTTCTTCCATGCTAGAAGCTGTTTCTTCTAGCGAGGAGGCTTGTTCTTCGGTTCGCTGACTCAAATCCGCGTTACCTTGGGAAATTTCATCAGCACCACTAGCAACTAAATTTGCAGAAGTACGGATCCGACCCAGCACCTCAGTTAACTTTTCAGCGGTAGTATTTGCGTCTTTTTTCAGTTTTTCATAAGCACCACGATAATCGCCTTCAATACGTCTAGTTAAATTACCAGTTGCCAATGCGTCTAACATGTCCCCCATATCTGTAACCGTTTCATCAACTGTAGACACTAAACTATTTAACCCTTTGGTTAGTCTTAAATAGAAGCCATCTCTTCCATCTTCTGATAAACGAACACTAAGATTACCGGCATTAGCCGACTGAACCAGACCATTCACCTCTTTTTCAATCGTGACTTCTTTGGTTCTATCTTCCCATTCGACAACGGTGCCCACACGTTCATTATTGCCGTCAAATATCGGATTGGCGACTAGACCAAAGGTTCTTCCGCCGACAACGATTTCCGTTTTATACTCAGTTTCGAGTCGAGAAAGCATACTGCGTTGATGACTTGGGTTGCGGTGGAATACATCAATATTCGCCCCCATAAGATGGTTACTGTCAAAATTAGGCAGGTCACGCCTTAGGTCGCTCTCAGCATTTCTCATCATGTCTTTCACTGCGCGATTCAAGTAAACGATCTCAAACTGCTCATTTGCTATCATTGTATTCGTTGAAACGTTGTCTAATGCTCTTCGGACGCGTAAGTTTTCAGCTGCGGCAGTTTTCTCTTCTTCTTCACGAACTAAACGCTCTGTTTTGTCGTCCCACTCTACAACGGTACCAATCCGCTTTTTCTCATCATCAAACACCGGGGTCGCAATTAAACCAAAGGTGAAGCCAGCAACTTTGATATCTGTACTGTATACATCACTCAGTTTCTCAAGCAGATTTCTTTGATGGCTGGGGTTCGCATGAAACACATCAATACATTGCCCTACAAGCGTATCCACATCAAAGTTCGGTAATGATTTTCTAAGCTGTGTTTGATTGTCTCTCAACATTCGCACAACCGAATCATTAACATAAATAATATTCAATCCTTCGTCCGCTAGCATTACGTTTGCCTGACAAACGTCCAGCGCGCTCGATATACGAGCATTATGGCTCGCCAAATCAGCTTGTTTTTTCTCTAGCGCTAATTCTCTTGTAAGGTCTTTCCACTCAACTAAAGTCGCAATCCTTTGCCCTTCATCGTCGAAAACAGGTGTAGCAATAAGATCAAAGGTCAAACCGGCCACTTTGATTTGTGTAACATATGGACGGGTCAAATTAGCTAGGATGCCTCTCTGATGACTAGGGTTTTTATGGAATGTATCAATGTTTGCACCAATCAAGCTATCAACATTAAAGCCAGACAATTCTTGCTGTAACTTAGCCTGATTTTTACGCAGCATACTAGTGACGGAATCGTTCAAATACACAATGTTGAGAGAAGCATCTGCAAGCATAACATTGGCCTGACAGACCTTTAAAGCTAGCAACAAACTATGGCTATGATCTTGGTCATCTACTACGTCACCATTTAATAAATTAGCCACCGCTTTATATAAAGATGATTGACGTGATGCATTACTTGCATTGAGTAAGTTAGCATCTTTACTCTCAATTGCGGGAACAATTTTCTCAACATCTTGTAACTTAGAAAGTAGAATGTTTGCGCTTTGCTTAAGTAGTAAAATTGCCAGCACCACACTAACAGCAGCTATAACCATCGCCACATAGGCTTGCGTAGACATATTAATATTCAACATTTGAACACTAATTGCCAAGCCCACAAATATTATGACACCCGCAATCAGAACCCTATTGTTGAGTTGACTTGCTAATGCTTGATCGCTCATGTTATCCCCCGACAACCAATTGCTCATTCTGCTTTACTTCAAGATCTAATATCTTCTTCAAATTTAAAAGTACGACCATTTTTTCACCAACATTTACAAGCCCTTGTACAAATTGACTATTTTCCGAGTCTTGAAAATCTGGAACATCCTTCGCCGTTTCTTGATTGATGCTGTATACATCAGACACCGCATCAACAACTAAACCCATAATTTTTGTTGCCTCTTTTATTACAACAGAGACAACAATAACCACGGTTAGAGCGCCATATTCGATTTGCGGTAAGCCGAATCGAACCCTTAAATCTATGATTGGCACTATCGTGCCACGTAAATTAATCGCACCGTTCACATACGTAGGAGCATTTGGAATTGCAGTGACTTCTTCCCACCCTCTGATTTCCTGTACGGCCAGAATATCCATGCCATACTCTTCACTCGCCATCATAAAGGTGAGAAATTGTGTATCGTCATCTCGGTCTGCAAGCATGACTTGTTCATTAATCGAGGCTTTTTCAGTGATCATGACACCACCTCATCTAACTCTTGTTCTACTAATAGCTCTTGGGTCCCTGGACGCTTTAAGCCACTTAGTTTGATAAGACCACTAATATCAACAATTAAAGAGACTCTGCCATCACCTAAAATTGTCGCCCCTGAGATCCCATTTACTTTCTGATAATTCGCTTCAAGACTTTTAATAACGACCTGTTGTTGCGCCAGTAAATCATCCACCAACAACCCCACTTTATGATTATCGCTTTCAACAACCACTAGCAGTGTTTTATCCAACTCTTCTATTGCACCACCATGGTTAAATAGTTGATATAGCCTTAGTATTGGTATGTATTCATCTCGTAACCTAAGCACCTCTAAGCCATTACCTACCTTGCTCACTTTTTTAATATCTATTTGTAAAGACTCAACAATAGAAATAAGTGGAATGATGTAGGTATGCTTTGCAACTTTAACTAGTTGACCATCAAGAATGGCCAACGTTAATGGCAATCTAATTGTAAACGTTGAGCCAACCCCTTTTGCAGAAGTCACTTCAACGCTGCCGTTTAATGCTTGAATATTCCTTCGAACAACATCCATACCCACGCCGCGACCAGAGATATCACTCACTTCATCAGCTGTTGAAAACCCGGGTCTAAAAATAAGTTCATTAATCTCTTCAATAGTCAGCTCGTCAGTTGCTTGAATTAGGCCATTGGCAATCGCTTTACTTTTTATTTTTTCGGTATTCAAGCCCCTACCATCATCCATGATTTCAATCACAATATTTCCACCTTGATGGAAAGCATTCAGTGTCACCGTACCCACGGGGTCTTTTCCGGCTTTTATTCTATCTTCCGGTGTTTCTAAGCCGTGATCCAAAGAGTTTCTGACTAAATGAACCATAGGATCGGAAATTTTTTCCATCACGGTTTTATCTAATTCTGTTTGCTCTCCTAGCAGTTTAAGCTCAACCTGTTTATTCAATTTCTGTGATGTATCTCTTACTAAGCGGGGAAATCGGCTGAAGACAAAACTAATAGGTAACATCCTGATACGCATTACATTTTCTTGCAAATCTCGTGTGTTATGGGCTAATTGAGCGAGACCCTCTTGCATCGCAGCAAGCGTATTTTCTGTCGGTTCTTGCTCGCCTAATTGAGTCAACATAGCTTGGGTAATAACCAATTCCCCTACCATATTGATAAGCGAATCAACTTTATCAATTCCAACACGGATCGAAGTCGATTCTGCTGATTTCTTACTGGCCTCAGGCTTAGCCTTTGTCGCCGGGTTTATTTTTGGTACATCAATATTTTGAGTCTCGTTGCTCGAAGTTTCTTTCTTCTCACTCTCTAGTTCCGGCGTTGTGAAGACACTCACATCATCCTCAAATAAACCACCACATAAGGTAATAGAAATTTCAGCGTCGTCCTCAACCCACTCAAAAACCTCTTTAATCGCCGACTCGGGATAACTGGTTGTTAAGTATAACCGCCAACTTAGGTAGCAATCCTCTGGATTGAAGTCATCAATTTCAGGTATTGCATCACAAAACGCATGAGTTTCTAAATCACCCAATTCTGACAGCTCACTCAACATATAAAGCGGCTCGTTACCAGTTTTAAATAAATGGGGGAGCGGTTTGAAGTCTATTTGATAGGTTTGAGATTCTTGTCCTTGAGATGTGCTATCGGCAGTATCTGAGCTAACATTCTCTTTACCACCTAGAATCTCTTCAAATTTAACTTTCAACTCATTCGCATTGGAAAGATCCGGCTCTTCTTCGGCTTGTAATGCGGTTAGTAAGGCCCTTAAACAATCAACGGATTGGAGCAGTAGATTGACATGTTCAGCGGTCAACTGTCGACGCCCATCCCTGATCTGATCGAGTAAGGTTTCCAACACATGTGTGAAGTTAGCGACAGAAGTAAAACCAAATGTTCCACTTCCACCTTTGATGCTGTGTGCTGCGCGAAATATAGTATTGATCGTTTCTGAGTCTTCATAGCCTGGCTGTAAATTCAGCAGCTCAGCTTCCATTATGTCTAGACCTTCAAAGCTCTCTTCAAAAAAGACATCAAAAAATTGGCTTAAATCAATACTCATATCGACGCCTCTCTGTATCTATCTTATGACTTTTTTCAATACCGCAAGTAGTTGTTCAGGGTTAAATGGCTTCACTATCCAGCCTGTTGCTCCCGCCGCTTTGCCTTCTGTTTTTTTATCTAATCCAGACTCGGTGGTCAGCATTAATAAAGGAGTGAATTTATAGTTGGGTAAACTGCGCAGCTCTTTAATAAGCGTGATCCCATCCATTACAGGCATGTTTACATCAGAGATCACCGCATCAAACCCTTGCTGCTTGGCAATAGACAATGCTTCGCTACCATCTTTTGCTTCCGTGACATCAAAACCTGCTTTCTTTAATGTAAAGCCAACCATTTGGCGCATTGACGCCGAATCATCCACAGCTAAAATCTTTTTCATATTCACCTCTTAATTTTCAATACTATGGAATAAATAATGGGTTAATCCCAGCTCGTTTACTGCCTGTGCTAGCGCGTCACTTTCACCATGCCATACAATTTTATGCTCCAGAGTGAGCAAATGCTTTTGTACGGCACACAAGAGCTGTATGGATGCCGTGTCGGCTCTTTGCACTTCACTAATATCGATCGTAATGTCTGACGTTTCCATAGAATCTTGGAAAATCTGGTGGTACAGGCTTTCCACATGGTTGATCGCCATTTCAGGTGGAAGTTTCAACATGAGCTGAAGACTATCCTTGTAAAAATGAGTAATAAAATTAGCTTAGACCGTGATGGTAAAAATGCCACAAAGATTGATTAAAAATCCGCAAATAATTAGAGTGTTAGAGGTAAGATGGCGCAGCGGCACTAGCGTCAACTAGTGCCGCTATAAGACTAATTGATGATTTTTTCTAGATCAGAGAGAAGTAATTTGTCATCGATTGTAGGGACAGCTCCAGCTGTATGTGTAGGTTTGAAAATAGCCTCAAGCTGACCTTTTGGGTTAATTAATGCTACAGACGCACTATGATCAACGTAGTACTCCCCCGTCTGTTCCTGATTTATTGCGTAGATTAAGCCGAGATCTCTCACAAAAGGAAATAAAGCCGAATGCTCGGCAGATACCGCTTTAAAGTCAGGATCAAAGTGCTTGATGTAGGCCAAACGCTTCTCTTCAGTGTCTCGGTTAGGATCGACTGATACAAACCATACTTGTAAGTCACCTTTGTTTTTTACGGATTGATATACGTGAGTTAATTTCAACAACGTCATAGGGCACACATCGGGACAACTAGTGTAACCCAAAAATAGCAAATTCCATTTATCGGCAAGGTCTTGGTTTGAGACTACCTCACCGTATTGGTCCCTTAATTCAAACGCTTTAACGTCCTTAGGCGTAGGGTACCAAACCACTTTTTCCGATACATCTGGTGCAGGCCCACAACCAAACAGAATTAACATAGAAATAATTACGATAAATTTTTTCATATAAATGCTTTATCCACAAAGAGTGCAATGAACACTATCAAAAGATGCCAGATAGAGAAATAAAATACCCTCATAGCATACTCTAAACTATTTGTTTTCATAAGTTTTGTGGCTTTGTAAATAAAAGCGACATTTGCCATGCCAGAGACCAGTAAGTAGATCCAACCAGACATTCCCACTAGGTAAGGTAGCAAACAGACTAAAGTCAAAATGATGGTATAAAATAGCACACAGAGTTTTGTAAATTCATTTCCATGTGTTACTGGTAGCATGGGGACTTCGGCTTTTTCGTAGTCTCGTTTACGAGCAATAGCTAGTGCCCAAAAGTGCGGAGGTGTCCAAGCAAAAATGATCATTACTAACAACCAAGGCTCAGCACCAAGCTGACCTGTCTCGCTGACCCAGCCTAACAGAGGGGGCATCGCACCTGCTAACCCCCCAATAACTATGTTTTGAGGTGTTGCGCGCTTTAACAATAACGTATAAACCACGGCATAACCGAATAGTGCAGCTAAGGTAAGTAACGCACATAACTGATTGGCGAAAATAGTTAATAAAGCATAACCAGAAATTGCTAGGCCCGTCGCAAAGATTAAAGCTGATGATACAGAAACGGAGTCCGTCGCTAACGGTCGGTTTCGTGTTCGCGCCATCTTTTTATCTATTTCTCTATCCACGATATGATTGACAGCTGCTGCACTACTCGAAAGTAAACCAATGCCAAACAAATTCATTAATTGTGCCAATAATGTTTTATCACTTTGTGGTGCTAACATCATCCCGACCCAAGCAGTAATAACCAACATACATACTACTTTGAACTTACACATGCCAAAGTAGGCTTTGAATAGCGTAGTTGCTTTTTGGAGCTCTGAAAAATTAGTTAATTGAAGCATATTTCACCCCTATTTTTTGCGCCAAGCTGATAAAAAAGCACAATCTCACCATTGCTAATAGCACCATAGCTGCCATGAAGTTATGGAATAGTGTCAACAACAGAGGAAACTGGAAATGTACGATTGCAGCCCCCACCAAAACTTGTATAGAAACTAAAGCTAAAACAACAAGCGCTGAGTGTCGGAGTACTCGGTTTTGGCTTGCTTTAAGGTGTGGCCAACATGCAGCGAGTAGCGTTAAAACGGTAATAACTGCCCATATCCGATGGATAAAGTGAATAGATACTCTAGATTCGAATGGTAAAACACCAAACTCATAAGTCGCTGACGCTTCAGGAAGCGTAAATAAACTCTGCCAAGAGAAGAGTTGCAGATTGTCACATAGCGGCAACCCTGTACAATGTGGAGCAGCATAATTGGCGGCAAGCCACCCACCAAGCGCAATTTGTATAATCAACACACTAAGAGCCACATAACATAAGCGATAGGTAGGCTTAGTTACACTAGCTGTAATAGTGGTGTATTTCAGCCTTAGAACCAGTAACACCAGCAATGCAAGAATACTAAACCCCCCGAGTAAATGACCCATCACGATGACTGGCTGTAAATTCATCGTCACGGTCCACATCCCGAGTGCCCCTTGAAATAACACGAGTAATAACAGTAAGTAATAGTGACGATTCGGGCTTTCTGTTTTTTGCTTGTTGAACAACCTCATGCATGCAAGTGCCAAAATAAGTAACCCGAGGAAGCTGGCAAAATAGCGATGGATCATTTCAATCCAAGCTTTTTCTGCTTCCACTTCTAAATGTGGAAAGTTGTCTTTAGCCACAGATAGTTCATGGGTCTCATTAGGTACCGTTAAAAACCCATAACACCCTGGCCAATCTGGACACCCAAGCCCCGCATCACTTAAGCGTGTAAAGGCGCCAAGTGTTACAACGGTTATTGCGATGAAGCAGGCAAATATTGCGATTTTTATTCTTACCTTGGACATATTTACCTCCTAACTTGAACGAGAGTAATTCAATAATTTCTTTAGATCACTCAGTAGCCCTTTTTGTACACTTCGCATTTCTTCTAAGCTTGCTACTGGTGCATACTTAAGTACAAACAATCCTGTTTTATCAACCAAATAGAGGTAGTTTTCATCTAACTGATGTAGGTGCATCGGCAAAGAAGTAGCGTACTCAACACCTTTCTCATTTTGTTCCTGTAACACCACAAGCGATACTTTCTGCTGGTTTTTCCCCAATGCTAAATACAAATTAGGTAAGCTATCTAACAGTAAAGAACATTGCTTGTTACACTGCTTTGGTCGCTGATAAACGATACTCCACTCAGTATCTAAAACCAGCTCTGCTTGGCGAACCTCCTGACTTAAAAATTCACCGTGATTAGTCGTGCTATGTGGTATCCAGCCAACCTTCAGGGCAACAAATGCCAACAGTAAGGGGAATACGAACAGCCCTATAAACCATGCCGCACTTTTAGACATTTTTATTCTCCTTTTTTGAAAGTTTCCAGCCAATTACTACCGCGGCCAAGGCAATAAGCAACCACTGTAAAGCATAAGCTTCATGTTTTTGTGGTGACATTACTACCGGCTGATAATGGGGCTCAGTCCCAGCAAGCCTGTTTTTAGTCATGTAAGCAATTAGAGGTAAAAGCGATTTACCTGACTCCTCAGACAAGTAATCAACATCAATGTACTGGATCACAGATTGTTTTGTGGCTCCCTCTGCCGCAGACTTAGCTAAGGTGAACCGCTTACTTGCACTAGATTTGATATAGACAGGTAGAGAAACGGTACCTGTTGGTAGAGAGAGAGCGGTAGGCACGCGACTAGCCTGCTGTGGCACAAAGCCTAAGTTTACAGCTAGATACTCATCAGTTTCGAAAGTATTAATAATGCCAATTACATCAAAACCGACTCGGCCTTTCACGACTTGATTATCTAAATACCAAACCGCATCATCTATAAAGCTCCCTGTAATCGACACTTCAGTATTAACGTACTGCGTGAGCGGCTGGGACATTACTTGCTGCTCATTAGCAACGCCTAGCGATTTTTCAAGCTCAATTTTACGCTGCAGCACATGTTTTTGCTGTGCTCTTTGCCACTGCCAATAAGAGAGCGAGCCACATAAGAGAACAACGATTAACGCTGCCAATATGGGGGGTTTTGATCTACCTTTAAAAAGTGCACCTAAATCCATCGGACACCCCTTATGATTAAAATTATTATTGTTGTATTGTTACTACTCGTTTTTCTAAATCTATTTAGAGCTATGCTAGTCATGCTCAAGTCAGAGCAACAAGAGTCTATGGCGAGGCTATTGCAACAAAGAGTGTATGCATCAATAGCAGTCGTACTTCTAATCTGTCTTGCTGCTCAATTTGGCTTTATAAAACTACACTCTTCACCCGTTGTTACAACACATAAACAAATACAAACAGGCACAACCAAACAACATCAACAAAATGCCAATACCAAGCCCCAGCTTGAAAAGCAAAGTGGTTCTTAGCGGTAAAGTGACCCTTCAACACCCTGATCCATATAACGAAAAGAATAATCGCGCCAAGTGTGACATGAACGCCATGAAATCCTGTCAGTAAAAAGAATGTATTACCGTAAACCCCCGACTGGAGAGTTAACCCCAGATCTTGATAAGCGTGAATATACTCTTCCACTTGCAAGGTTAAGAATGCGACGCCAAGCAGTACTGTTAATCCTAAGAACGCCTTCACTTTCGCCCTTTGCTCTTTTTCTAAAGCTACATGAGCAAAGCTAAGGGTTACTGATGATGCTAATAAAATAATCGTATTGATCAGCGGAAGTCCCTGCCAACCCATAGCTTGAGTTACAGTTCCATCTGGAGTTGTGAGCAATGGCCATACAGCTTCAAATTGAGGCCATAAAACCTCGTTGGTGCTGGCGTTATTACTTGCACCGCCTAACCACGGCACGGCTATCATTCGTGCATAAAAAAGTGCACCAAAAAAAGCAGCAAAAAACATAACTTCGGAAAAGATAAACCATCCCATTCCTTGCTTGAACGAACGATCCATTTGGGCAGAATATAATCCAGTTTGAGATTCTTGAATCACATTCCTAAACCAACCAAAAATCATGTATATCAGCACAGCAATACCCACAAGCAGTAACATTACTCCGCTGTTCCCAGAAGAGTTTAGCTGAATAATGGTAAGTGCAGCCCCAACAGCGATGAAAAACAACGCAAAAGCACCGACTATCGGCCATGGGCTTTGCTCAGGCACGTAATATTTTTCTTGTTCATGGTTCATATTTGAACTCCTCTCGAGCGGCTAGCATACTCAATCTATCACTGTCTTGTTTGCTAACTCGCTCTGTAATATCAAACAACGTATATGAAAGCGTGAGTTCCTCAACATCACTTGGGAGCTCCGTATCTACATAGAATCTCAAAACAAACTCAACTTCTTCTTTGCCTTTCATTGGTTGCTGATCAAAACAAAAGCAGGCCATTTTGTGTAAATACTTTGCGGCTTTCCCAGGAGACACTGAAGGGATCGCTTGCAACACACGCTCGCTACCACTCAAGTTTTTTGCAATAAACTTCACATCGGTTAGCTTGCCGGGTTGAACACTAACCGAATGTTCGACTGCATCTACCTTAAATGGCGCCTGGCTTTGACTATGCGTTGTGAAGCTCACATCTACTTGTCGACTTTGTGCAATTGACTCGCTCTGCTTTGCGACTTCCATGGATGGTTTACCATTCAGGCCTGTGACATCACAAAAAACGTCGTATAAGGGAACCAGTGCAAAAGCAAAAGCAAACATGCCCAGCGTCAACAAAATAAGCTTCTTAAGCAGGCGTCCATGCTGCATTACTTAATCTCCGGTGGCGTTGAAAAGGTATGATAAGGAGCCGGAGATGGTACTTTCCACTCTAATCCCTCTGCCCCGTCCCACACTTTCCCTGGGGCTTGCTCTCCACCTTTTATACATTTATAAACCACTGCAACAAACAACAGTTGAGAAAGACCGAAAGCAAATCCTCCGATACTAATGATCGCATTGAAATCAGCGAACTGTAGAGCATAATCAGGGATCCGCCTTGGCATGCCTGCAAGGCCAACAAAGTGCATTGGGAAGAATAATACGTTTACACTAACCAAGGAGAGCCAAAAGTGAAATTTAGCCAATTTGATATCAAACATGTGCCCCGTCCACTTTGGCAACCAATAATACGCGGCAGCCATTATTGAGAACACAGCCCCCGTAACCAGCACGTAATGGAAGTGAGCGACAACAAAGTAGGTATCGTGATATTGGAAATCTGCGGGCGTAATCGCTAACATCAAACCGGAAAACCCACCAATTGTGAAAAGTACGATAAATGCAATGGCAAAAAGCATGGGCACCTCAAAACTAATGGCACCTCGCCACATTGTAGCTACCCAATTAAAAACCTTAACGCCTGTAGGCACTGAAATGAGCATAGTTGCATACATAAAAAACAACTCACCGGCTAAAGGCATACCCGTTGTAAACATATGATGAGCCCACACAACAAACGATAACAGTGCAATTGAAGCGGTTGCATAAACCATTGATGCATAGCCAAACAATTTCTTTCTTGAAAATGCCGGTACTATCGTAGAGATTATGCCGAAGGCAGGTAATATCATGATATACACTTCAGGATGACCAAAGAACCAGAATATATGCTGGAACATAACAGGATCACCCCCACCTGCTGCATCAAAAAAGCTCGTTCCAAAGAACTTATCAGTCAATACCATAGTCACGGCACCAGCGAGTACGGGCATTACAGCAATCAGAAGAAATGCGGTTATCAGCCAAGTCCAGACAAATAAAGGCAACTTCATCCATGTCATACCTGGTGCTCTAAGATTGACGATGGTCACAATAACGTTGATAGCACCCATAATCGAGCTGATACCCATTATATGGATCGCAAAAACAAAAAATGCAGTATTGTCATTGCTATACGTTGTAGATAATGGCGCATAAAAAGTCCAACCGAAAGCTGGCCCGCCGCCTTCCAAAAATAATGACATCAGTAAAATTGCAAATGCAAAGGGTAGTATCCAAAAACTCCAGTTATTCATTCTTGGTAACGCCATATCAGGAGCACCAATCATCATTGGGATCATCCAATTGGCAAGACCAGTAAATGCGGGCATTACTGCGCCAAATACCATTATTAGTCCATGCACTGTCGTCATTTGATTAAAAAAATGCGGATCTACAAGCTGTAACCCAGGCTGAAAAAGCTCGGCGCGGATCACCATTGCCATAGCACCGCCAATTAAAAACATGGTTAATGAGAACAATAAATACAGTGTTCCAATGTCTTTATGATTGGTGGTAAACAGCCAGCGCTTTAAGCCTTTGGGAGCTGTATGGTGTGAATGTTCTTCTACGATGGCACTCATTACTTACCCTCCTCTAATGCATCTATCTCACGCTGTATTTGGCTTGGCTGAATAACATCGCCGGTGTCATTACCCCAGCTATTTCTTTTATAGGTGATCACCCCCGCAATCTGCTTAATTGTTAATTGCTTTGCGAAAGATTGCATTGCAGTTCCTGGGCGACCTAAAAGTAGAATATCTATATGAGCTTTGATATCTCCAGTGACGACTTTACTTCCTTTCATTGCAGGGAAAACTCCAGGTAGCCCAAGCCCAGTTGGTTGATGGCAAGCTGCGCAATAAGCCATGTAAGTTTGTTCACCAACCTCCATTAATTCTTCTTTCGAAAGCGTTTGTTGGGCAACTGCTTGTGACTCGGCTTCTGCTTTTGCTTTTTCGGCTTTAGCATCGTTGAGCCAAGTATCAAATTTATCAGGACTTACGGCCTCGACGACGACTGGCATAAAACCATGATCTTTGCCACATAATTCAGCACATTGGCCTCTGTAAATTCCCTCATCGTTTACCTTTGTCCATGCCTCATTTATAAAGCCCGGATTAGCATCCTTCTTCACCGCAAAATCGGGTACCCACCAAGAATGGATGACATCATCTGAGGTCATCAAAAAGCGAACTTTCCTATCGGTGGGAATGACTAAATGCTTATCAACTTCAAGCAGGTAATTTTCATTTTTTTCTTTAAGATCACTAATTTCATCTTTCGGAGTAGAGAGCAAAGAATAGAACTCAACATCATGCCCCATATACTCATAGTGCCATTTCCACTGAGAGCCTGTGACCTTAATGGTCAGATCAGCTTTACTCGTATCTTCCATAGCAATAAGCGTTTTTGTCGCTGGTATTGCCATGCCAATGAGTATCAAGAAGGGAATTGCAGTCCAAAGTATTTCCACTTTGGTGCTTTCATGAAATTGCGCAGCAACAACGCCTTTTGACTTCCTATGCTTTATAAGCGCCCAAAACATAATCCCGAACACAATCACTCCAATGACGCAACATATTAGAAATATGGTCATGTGAAGCTCATATACTTGATGACTAATGTCTGTAACGCCTTGCCTCATATTGTAAGCGCTGTTAGCAAGTGAGGGAATGGCGATTAGCATTGCGATGAATGCTACAACTAATCGACAAATTTTCATTTGACGTCTCCTTCAAGACAACTCGCGGTTGTCTTTTGTTATTATTGGATGACTGTCATATTGTCTATTTGTACATAGACTTACTGCACGACTATTAACCAATTAGTCAAAAAACAAACAAATTGCAAGATTTTCGAGAAGACCGACTTTAGAATCAAAACTGGGGACAATAGGGAGTAAAACGAAGAATGATGAAAAATAGTGTATAAAGATCAGAAAACTAAAAATGTTGCTAAATGAATAAAGTCACTGTTATCACCTTACTTTCACACAGTTAGAAAAGTTAATTATTACTTTTAAACAAAATATAGTTAAAGCAAGCGCAACTTTGTATTTAACGCTACACTCGCTTTCATAAACTACATCCAGTCAGCGTTTCTTATCACACCAACGGCTAGTCCTTCAATAGAGAAGTTTTGATGCTCTAAATCCACTTCAATCGCTTTAAATTCTTCATTCTCTGCATGTAAAAAAACTTTCTTTCCTTTCTTTTCAAGGCGTTTAACAGTCACGTCCTCTTCTACGCGAGCTACTATCACTTGGCCATTTTCCGCTACTTGAGTCCTGTGGACTGCTAATAGATCACCATCCAAAATACCAATGTCCTTCATGCTCATACCATTAACTCTCAAAAGGTAATCGGCGTTCGGCTTAAAAAAACTCGCATCCACATTAAAGTGACTTTCTACATGTTGCTCTGCCAGTATAGGCTCACCAGCTGCAACACGGCCAATAATAGGTAAACCAAGTTGTTCGGATTCATCCTCTACAAGTCGAATCCCTCGGCTTGCGCCTGGGACCATTTCGATAACTCCCTTTTTCGCAAGCGCCTTAAGATGCTCTTCCGCTGCATTTGCACTCTTAAAACCCAAGGCATCAGCTATTTCAGCACGAGTTGGAGGCATGCCAGTATCTTTTATGAATACTTTTATTAATTCAAAGATTTGTTCTTGTCGTTTTGTTAGAGGACGCATTAACTGGTGTTCCATACAGTGGTTTATTTACTGTAAGTATATACAGCTCAAAAAAAATCGCAAATGTTTCTTTATTCGGCATATTTAAGTGTATTTGCTGGTAGCATTAATTAGAGCAGCATTAAACAAAAAACGAAGTCTATTGCCCAAATAGCATAGCCTACGACCCTACGCAATAAGAAATAGATGACTGCCGCCTCCCACAATGCGGTGCTTATACCAATCCGCTTAAAGGTTAAATCAACTTTATCCATTCTCGACTACACATCTTGGTCACTCGATCCGATATAGAAATAAAGTGCTCCCATGCCTTTGAAACGTCATCAACAATTTCTTCATACCCCGAAAACACTCTATTGGATAAACAATATTGTCGTATCCAGATCCACACTTGCCCTATTGGATTTAGCTCTGTTGAATAAGGAGGGAGATGTTGCACTGTGCTTATACTGTGTGAGAGCACATTTACTTAGGTTTAGAAAATCTCGCGAGGTTTTTTATACCATTTTGAATAATTAACTGGTCAGATTTATCCAGCCCCTAAAGCACAATGATTTCACCCTGTCAGCACGTGAGATAAACACATTCCATGCTTCGCTGACCTGATCCAGAATGTGATCATAGTTTGCAAAGGTTCTGTTGGATAACTTGCGTTGTCTAAGCCAACTCCACACTTGTTCTATGGGGTTTAACTCTGGCGAATAAGGTGGCAGCCTAATGATCACTACATT
>NZ_NSDG01000051.1 GCF_002289345.1 Pseudoalteromonas sp. HM-SA03
TTAAAGATTAACAACCGTGGTTTCTCTAATTAAAAATGTACATGAAAGCAGCAGAAGAAATTTGGTGAGAAGTGTAGGCTAGGAAGGTGATTGAACCTAGCCTTGTAACATTCATGTTGTTAAAGAGTGTGGTTTAGCAAATTAGACTTCTTTTTTAATTTACCTTAATCATTTTGGTGGGTTAGGGTTTACCAGCCACTCTGGTATATAGCCATTTTCTGTGGTCAAATCATAGCCTTTAATGTCTTTTGCTAATGAAGCCATGGCAGTGAGAGGAATGGATAGTGCGCCATCAATTTCAAATTTCTCTTCTTTGGTATCGTAGTATTCTTTATGAAGTAGCGTTGCCTTTTCAATCGCCTGATTAAACTCTACGCCGCCATCATCGGTAAATATACCTAAAATTGCGGAAACTACGGGCCAGTAGAGTCTACTAGCATAGTGATAAGCCTCATCGTATTTGTAGTCGTCCGGGTTACTGGTAATTAATGCTTTTTCAATTGCCGAGGCTAAGTCTGCGTCAGGCGTAAAAATGGCTTTGAGCAAATCAACTAGCGCGTAATCAAAAGGAGTGAATTGCTCAGCATAGTTAGCNCGCTTTAAAAACTGAATCATCAACTTGAATTAGATAATCAATCGCATCTTGATTTCGCGTAATTATTGCNGAGGTACATGGCGGTAGGCCAGTTAAATATATCGGCTTCTTTCGAGTCTAGTGCACCATTGAGCTCAATTAGTTGGTTATCATAGCAAAGTTTGAATGGCTTTCCAGGGTTATCATTGGATTGAAAAATTCCTAAGCTTAGTTCTTGTGCACGTACTAGATATTTCCACGCATTTTGGCTATTTGGATGCTCAAGAGCTTCAATAAAAAGTGTTTTTAAGTTCTTTTTATACAGCCTAGAAATGGCAGTGTGGGGTTTATTCTTGATCCCCTCAATAACCTTGTTATCTGACAATTTATTGTAAAGTTCTTGACTTCTTTTATAGGTGTCAGGTGCATACGTATAATGATTCTTAATCATTTTCTATCCTTCAAATATTTTTAATATCAAAAATGGTTGCATCNAATAGCTCCTTTTACCTCTGTACCCGAGACTTTTTGCTGTACACCAATATATTCNGATAGGGTTGTCAATAAAATCTTCCATTTCAATAGCGCTCTCATACTCATCAAGCATTTTACTCAATTCTTTAACCTGCTCGTTAAACTTAGCCTCATTTGGGTCACCATATTTCGGATCAGCTATATATTCTGTTAGTTTCTTTTCATAATTCTTAAAAATTGAATCCATATAGGCTCTAGACCCTTGTTGAGCACGCTTTGTTCCGGCCATTCGACTCCCCCAAGTTGCGCTACCACCTTTGGCTTCAATAACTAGGAG
>NZ_NSDG01000052.1:0-36883 GCF_002289345.1 Pseudoalteromonas sp. HM-SA03
TCTGCTCAGGGGTGTTAGCGGCGTGCTGCTCTACTAAGCTGGCCAGATCTTTGTCGGTGGCAAACGACTCGACGTTGTTGTGCCATTGGTTGAGCGTTGTCTGCATTTGGTTATTGACCAAGCTAATGCTTTGATGGCTTTGTGTCAGTCGCTCCCCAAGCTGAACCAAAATAGCTTGTACTTGGTCAAGGATCCACTCTGCCCGTGCGGTGCTCAGCCATTCCCCGTTGTAATGCATCACAAAGTCTAAGCGGTCTTGCTCGCTTTGGGCCACCACAGAAAGCGGATAATCGCCTTTTTCTATTGATTCTCTAAACTTCCAGCTGCCGGTATTTTCTGGAGTCGGGTAGTTTTCAAATACAAAGAGGGTATGGAACAAGCGTTGACCATCACGTTGCAGTTTCGACAAGCTCATGTCGCTGTGGCTATTGAGTGCAGCTACGCCTTTTTGAATGGCTTTGAGAATGTCATTACAGCTTGCTTCTGCTTGCCAATTCACCACTAAAGGTAAGGTGTTGATGAACAAACCGACCGCTTGTTCAATCCCATTGACTGGAATTTCACGACCGGAAACTGTGCTACCAACAATCGTTTGGCTATCACCAGAATAGGTTTGCAGTAACTTATGCCAAGCAAATTGCAGTGCAACGTTGAGGGTCACGCCAGCTTGTTGACAAGTATGTTGTAGCGACCTAAACGCCTCGCCTTGAAGACTAAACTGCACCGATTGCACTTGTTCTACAATTCGACTTTGCGACAAGTCATACTGACCGCCAAGCAATAAGTTAATATCGTTTGCGGTGTCAAATTCGGCTTGTTGTTGCTGCCAGTAAGCCTGAGTTTGCTTGGCATTTTTAAGGTAATAAGCTTGCGCCTCTAAATAAGTTTGCTGCGCTTGCACCTCTGGTGTTTTCCCTGCACAAAGCTGGCGATAATATCCTGCAACAGCTTGCAGCATTAACGGTCCACTCCAGCCATCATTAATGGCATGGTGCTCGGTTTTGATAAGTGTGTAGAGGTTTTCACTGCGCTTAAACAAGGTGAAGCGAATAAGCCCCGGTTGACTTAGGTCAAACGGAACTTGTCGGTCTGCGGCTTGAGCTTTGCTGATGGCTTGCTGTTGGCCGTACTCGTCAAGGGATGATAGATCTACTATGGTGAAGTGACTGTCATCAATACTGGCGTCGCGACACACCACTTGGAGTAGACATTCTTGCCAATCAAAAGCGGTGCGTAGAATAGGGAAGCGAAGCGACGCTAAACGCCAGGCATGAATAAAGTGTTCAACCTCTAGCGCTTGTTCAATATCCATGACCAATTGCACTCGGTAGGCATCATCCGTTGGGAAGTTAACAGCATGATAGATAAAGCCTTGTTGCAAGCTATTTGCTGGGTAAAGTGCTTCGATATTATAGTGCTTGCTCAGCGCTTGATAATGCCCATAAGACAAGTCGCTTAACCCCAAATCGCTAGGAGTTTGCTGCGGTGTTTGTACTGCTAGTTCGCAGCTTGCATTAATGACCTGGTGAAGCGCCATTTCAAAGTGCTCAACAAATGCCAGCGACTGTGATTGGTTCAACCTCGAAACCACATCAAAGTGAAGCTTGTCACCGCGAACTGCGCCATTGATGTTGAGTAGCAGTGCATTGTCAGCCTGAGCGTTTGCCTCTGTCATCACATAGCCTGCTTGAGTATCATCCAGCTGCCAGTCTCGGCTTTGCTGTTGTTGCTGATTCAATTGACCTAGGTAGTTAAAGCTCACCTGAGGGCGAATTACGCTGACTTTGCCAGCTTGTACAAAAGCGCCATAGCCCACGCCTTTATCCGGGATCTGACGCAGCATTTCTTTAGTGTTTGCGATGGTTGCAATCACGTCGTCGTGGTGTTCAAGGCGCACAGGATACATACTGGTAAACCAGCCTAAGGTTTGCGACACATCCAAGCGCGGATCTATATTTTCACGACCATGACCTTCAAGTTGAATATGATTAACGGTACTGTCAAAAGTGCTGTGTAGGGCAATATTGAGTGCCGCCAAAAGCAAGTCGTTAATGTCAGTATTCAAACCAAGATTGGCATCTCGTAGCAATTTAGCGGTCGTTTCTTGCGCAAACGTGATGCTGTATTGTGATTGTGCTGAGTAAGTGGGTTGGCTAGTAAAGCCTTTTTGTACCTGCTGCCAATAGTACGCTTGCTCAGGGTGAGCCGAAGGGTAGGTGGCAATGGCATCCACCCACTGACGATAGCTGGTAAGCTTGTCTGTTAGTGCTTCACCACTTAATAGGGTTTGTAAGTCTTGGCTTAACACCCGCCACGATACCACATCAATAATGGCATGATGGAAGGCAAAGAATACCTGACTGCCCTCGGCCGTTTTCACCAACGCTGCCTGCCACAGGGGGCCATTGAATAAATCAAATTGGCTTTGTAGTTTGGTCAATTCGTTAAATAACGCGTCTTTACTCAGAGTCGTTGCATCAAGTAATGGGACTTCAAGCTCTATCGCCGCTTGGTACGCTTGTTTTACCTCGTTGCTGGTCTGAACAAAGTGACAACGTAGCATGTCATGATGCTCGCTCAGCGCTTGAATAGCTTGAGTCAGCCCCGTGTGTTCAATGTGTTCAGGTAAGTTAAGGGTAAATGCTTGGTTCCAATGGTGTGGATTTGGTAGCCCTAAATCGAAAAACCACTGTTGGATAGGCAGTAGTGCAAACTCACCACTTAACCTACCTTGCTCCGTGATAAGTTCAATAGTTTCAGTGCTAACGTGTTGAATTAAATAGGCCTGCGCTGCCACGCTTGGGGCGTCAATGATGTCTTTAACCTGAAGGTTAAAACCAGCTTTACGCAGCGCAGACACAAGTTGAATACTGACAATAGAATCGCCACCGACTTTGAAAAAGTCATCATTAACGCCCACTTGTTTTAGGCCCAATACTGACTGCCAAATACCACATAATTGTTTTTCTAATTCGCTGCTCGGGGCTTGATAGTTGTCTTCATCCACCACGGTTGGAGTAGGCAATTGCTTGTGATCCAGTTTACCATTGTTGTTGAACGGTAACGCCGACATCACTTCAAAGTAGCTTGGGATCATATAGCTAGGTAAAACCTGAGCCAGTTCCTGTTTTACTGCGTTGGGGTCTAGTTCGCCGTGCTCTGGCACCACGTATGCGGCAAGTTGCTTGTTGCCCGCTTGTTCGAATACCACCACAGCGGCGACTTTCACTTGCGCCAACTCGTTGAGCTGTGCTTCTATTTCAGCAAGCTCAATTCTAAACCCGCGGATCTTCACTTGGTGATCGTTACGGCCTAAAAACTCTAATACGCCAGACTCGGACCAACGTCCTAAGTCTCCCGTTTTATACAGTTTATCTAGCCCGAGTTGTTTGGCCTTTGCGCTTGCAAACGGGTTATCGATAAAGCGCACGGCGCTCATTTCTGGTTTATTCAGGTAACCGCATGCAAGCCCTGGGCCCGCAATAAATATCTCTCCTGTGGCACCGTGGGGCACAGGGTTGTGGTATTTATCTAACAGGAGCACTTTGCGGTGATTGATGGCTTGACCAATAGGGACTGGACCGTCAATGTCGGCACATGGATAAAACGTGGTGAATGTTGTGCTTTCGGTGGGCCCATAAGCGTTAATTACTAACTCAGGTCGCGCACTTCTGGCAAGAATGCTTTTCACTATGCTCGGGGTGATAGCTTCACCACCGGTGATAACACAGCGCACATGGTCATAGATACTTGGCTGTTGTAAATACAGCGAATCAAACAATGTGCGCGTTAGCCAAAGTACACTAACACCGTGTTGTTTAATTAACCTTGATAGGTTGTCAGGATCCGCGCCTTGTTGCGCACTTGCTACAACCAATTTGCAGCCGTTTATCAGTGGTGTCCAAATTTCAAACGTTGCGGCGTCAAAATTTGGATTAGATAGGTGAATAAACACGTCGTTTTCTGACGTGTTTATTAAATCAGTATCTTGTACCAAAGAAACAACGCCACGGTGTGGAACGACTACGCCCTTTGGCTCACCTGTCGTACCCGATGTATAGATCACATAGGCTTCGGTTTGCGCATGTGCACCTGACAGTACGGGCGCTGCATCAGACAAAGACAAGCTATCTAAGCAGGTAATTTGCGGCTCGGCATCACAACTTGCAACGAGTGTTTCGATACGCGGGCGCAGCTCGCTTTGTGTTAAAATCAAACCAAGTTGCGTGTCGTTGAGCATATACTCTATGCGCTGATCTGGATAATCAGGGTTAAGCGGTACATAAGCACAACCCGCCTTTAGGATAGCCAGTTTTGCGATTACCATTGCAATAGAGCGTTCACAGAAAAGCCCAACAAAGCGCTGGCTAGCGCCAACGTCCACATGATCTTTAATGTAGGCGGCAAGCTTATTCGCGCTTTGTTCTAATTCTTGATAGGTCAGCTGCATTTCGCCTTCAACCAGCGCTATTCGAGAGGGCGTTTTTTGTACTTGCTGAGCAACCAATTCATGGATAGTAGAGTGCAAATAATCTGCATGCTCGTCTACCTCAACCATTGGTGCTTGCTCAGCATTACTTAACAAAGAAATTTGACTATGCGGCTGGTTCTCATCAGCAATAATGGCATCTAACACCAATGTCATTTGGGTGAGCAATCGCTGTGCTTTGCTTGGTGCCAGCATGGTTTCGCAGAAGCTCAACTTAAGTAGCAAGATATCTTGTTGTTCAACAATGCTGATGGTGAGTGGATAGTCTACTTTTTCAATCATCTTATCGAATGACCATTCGAGCACGTCTTGTCCCGCTGGTGTCGGATAGTTTTCAAATACAAATAGACTGTTGAACAGGCGAGTATTCGGCTCTTGTAGTTGCGACAGTGAAACACTGCTGTTGCCGTTAAGTTCTGCAATTTTTTCTTTCAGCGCTGTAAGCTGGGTGCGAATACTGGCCGTTTCTTGCCAATCAAGGGAAAGAGGTAGAGTATTGATATATAAACCAACACTGGCATGGATCCCGTCAATGGGTAGTTCACGACCCGAGACGGTGGTGCCTACTATGGTTTGCTCAGCGTCGCAGTAATATTGCAGTACTTTATGCCAAGCAAATTGCATTAAGACGTTCAGCGTTAGTCCGTGTTGTTTAGCAAATGCTTTGAGCTGTTGATGGCGCTCTGAAGAGAGCTTTAATTCGCTCGCCGCTGCTTTTTGGATCTGTGACGAGCCTGATTGGTCAATATTTTTACTCAATAAGCGGTTGATATCATTGGGCTCACCAAATTGTGCCTTTTGGGTTTGCCAATAGCTATCGCTAGATTTTTGGTTTTGCTGGTAGCGCGCTTGTGTTTGTAGGTAAGCCGTTTCTTCTTCAACAATGACCGGCTCGCCTTTGGTTAGTTTGGCGTAGTTTTGATGCACGGTTTGCAGCATCACCGGAAAGCTCCAGCCATCGCTGATGCTGTGGTGTTCTGCTTTAATTAGGGTGTAATGTGCATCGGCGCGTTTAACAATAGCAAAACGCATTAATCCCGGTTGAGTCAAATCGAAAGGTGTATTACGGTCATCGTGAATGAGCTTATCGATACGCGTCTGTTGTTCAATGTGGTCAAACGTACTGAAGTCGTGAAAACTGAAGTGATTTGGGGTAAATCCGGCCCCTCCTTTGATCACTTGGATGATTTCACTTTCCCAGTTGAACGCGGTACGTAGCGCAGGATAACGCATTGATGCCAAGATCCAAGCCTGTTGGTAAGCATCGACATCGAGTGCTTGATGGTAATCGATGACTAGCTGAACGCGGTAAGCATCGTCACTTGGTTGAGCAAGGTGATGATAAACAAAACCTTTTTGCATACTGTTAGCATCAAAGATGGCACGGATCTCAGATGCCTTTTTACGCTCAGTCGCCAGCAACTGTTCAAAGTCTTGTTCGGAAAAAACTTGCTGCGATACAAGGTAATCTAACAATGCGGCTTTATTTGCTTTGAGGTAATCAACCCATTGTTGGCTGAGTCCTTGCTCACCATGGACAATTTTAAGTTTGTCTCCATTGGCCCAAAGCGCAATGTTATCCTTTGCAAGTGATTGGCATAAATTCAACATGGTTTAAATCTCTAATTCTTGTGTTTTTTCAGACTGAGTCGTGGTTTGTTCTAGTTGTGTTTCACTTAACTGGGATTGCAGTGCAGTTAGTTGCTCCTGAGAAAGCGAGCCCGCGCCAAAGTCGCTAGGGGTGCTTACACCGCCGCGCTTTTTCGCCTCGAGCGCCATATCCAATACGTCATGTAGCGCTTGTGTTAAGTGAGTAGCGAAGGCATCGGTAAGATTGCCATCTAGCAATGAATCCACTTTGATCCTGAGTTGCTCGCCCTGAACCAGCGCATTGATATCGAGGATCAGATCCGAGCCGTTTTGTACGGAACTTGTTTCGGTTTGTAGTTGGTTGTCTATCTGCCAAAGCGCATCGCTTTGCCCACCCATTTGGCCTAGGTAGTTAAAGCTGATATTTGGCAACGTTAAGCTGGTGTCTTGCAGTTGTGCGCTACCAAAACCAAGACCTTTATTCGGGATCTGGCGTAGCGCTTCTTTGGCATCAATAATGGTGTCGCTTAGTGTTGCTTGTTGAGTCAGGCGTAGCGGGTACAAGCAAGTGAACCAGCCAATTGTTTGGTTGATATCAGCATCATCACGCCACATCTCACGACCATGACTTTCCAACGTGATAGCATGCTGAGTTTGCTTAAAGGTTTTACTCAATGCTTGGCACAAAGCTGCCAGTAGTAACTCTTCACCTTGCGTATTGAAGCCTGCATTCGCGTCACGTATTAAGCGGGATGTGGTTTGTGCGTCTAGCTCTAACCAAGCGCTTGACGGTGTTGCAGCCATGCTTGGCGGATAGCTTGGTAAGTTGGTTGCTAAACGCTGCCAAAATGCCATTTCTTGCGGGTGTGCTGCCGGGTACGCTTGCATCATTTCTACCCATTGTCGATAGCTAGTACGTTTACTCAGCAACGCTCCTTGTGCTAAAAGGGTTTGCAGATCTTGCGCGATGATCCGCCAAGAAACCGCATCGATGATTAAGTGGTGAAATGCAAAGTGAAGCAGGTCGTAGTCTTCACAAAATGCTTCGATATGTGTAACTTGCCAAAGTGGGCCATTACAAATATCGAACTGGCTTTGTCGCGCGTTGAGCTCTGCTTGTACATCGTGCGACTTGCCGTTAAGGACGTTGAGTGGCGCCATCGTACTCACATCGTTATATTCTTGCGTAATATGGCCTTCAAATTCCATAAAGGTTGTGCGCAACATATCATGTTGATCACTTAAACTGTGTAGCGCCTCTTGTAATTGAGTTTGGCTAAAGCCGCTTGGGATCCTGATTGCAAATGCTTGATTCCAATGATTCTCCTCCGGTAGTGCTTTATTGAAAAACCATTGTTGAATTGGCAGCAGATCAAAGCGTCCGCTCAGTAGGCCTTGCTCTTGTATTATCTCTCGCTGAGTCGCTTGTACGCTAACAATACGTTGACTCAACGCCGCTGCAGTTGGACAGTCAAAGATATCTTTTACTTGTAGTTCAATGCCTTGCTTTCTGAGCAAAGCAACGAGTTGAATCGTGAGAATAGAATCGCCACCGATAGCAAAGAAATCATCTTTGGTGCTCACTTGCTCAACACCAAGCAACGTTTTAAATGCTTCACACAGTTGCGCTTCCGTTTCGTCTTGCGGTGCCACATATTCGCTTTGGCTTATCAGTTCAGGCTCTGGCAACGCTTTACGGTCTAATTTACCGTTGCCAGTCAAAGGTATTTCCGCAAGCTCAGTCCACGTTTTTGGCTGCATATAACTGGGTAGCGCTTGACTCACGTGGGCTTTCACTTGGGCAGTTTGGCCGTGATGTTGTGGCTTAAACTTAATATAAGCGGCTAGGTAGGGAACACTTTGTAAGGTACGGTCGATAACCACCGCTTGTGCAACTCCTGGCAATTGGTTGATCACGCTTTCGATTTCACCCAGTTCAATACGGTAGCCACGGATCTTCACCTGATTATCGTTACGACCGATATACTCCAACTCACCATCCGGCAGGCGTCTTGCCAAGTCACCGGTTTTATACAGTCTGGCTCGTCCATGTTGAATATCTTGTTCGCTTGCGTATGGGCTGCTAATAAAGCGTTCTTGACTGAGCGCTTCGCGGTTTAAATAACCACGAGCAAGGCCTGCACCGCCAATATATAACTCACCGCAGGCACCGGGTTCGACCAACTGCAATTTGGAATTTAGCACGTACGCTTTCATATCTAATATGGGTCTACCGATATGAGAGGCTTTAGAACTTGATTGTTGCGTGAGTGCTTTATAGGTGACATGTACCGTGGTTTCAGTGATCCCATACATGTTGACCAATAGCGGCTGTTCATCGCCGTAGTAGTTCCACCAAGGGGTGAGCATTTCGGGGTTGAGTTTGTCACCACCGAAAATCACATACCTCAGTTTGTCAAAATTCAATTTTGCGTTTAGTGCCGCTGCACTAAATTCATAGAATGCGGCAGGAGTCTGATTAAGCACAGTCACTTGTTTATCTGAGCAGTAGTCTGCAAAGGCCTCAAAATCACGGATCAGGCTGTTGTCAGGAATACAGAGTTTACCGCCATAAAGTAGGGCACCCCACATTTCCCATACGCTAAAGTCAAAAGTATAGGCATGGTAAAGCACCCAAATATCGTGGTGGTCAAAGCCATAATCTTGCTCCGTTGCCGTGAATAATCGAGCGACGTTTTCATGAGTTTGCATCACGCCTTTTGGTTGGCCTGTCGTACCTGAGGTATAAATGATGTATACCAAATCCTGCGGTGATTGGCTGATGACAGGGGCTGTGTCGCTTTGTTGCTGAGCATTGAGTGGTGTAACTAGTGGGCAAGCCACCTCCGCCAAACGGCATTTGTCTTGTGCGGTGGCATACTCTTGCTCGTCGACAATCAACAGGCTTGGATTGGTATCACTTAGAATAAAAGTTGTTCGCTCGCTGGCATGGTCGGGAGACAGCGGCACATAAGCCGCCCCCGCTTTAGTGACAGCAAGCATTGCAACCAGCATCTCGATAGAAGGCTGCATGTACAGCGCAATTAACGTATCGGCAATGAGGGGTTGTTGATACCGAGACTGATATTGCTCCCGTAAATGCAAGGCCAGGGCGTTGGCTCTGGCATTAAGGGTTTTATAATCGATAGATTGTGTTTGGGTTTGTAGCGCGATTTGATCTGGGTGCTTACTTACCGCTTGTTCAAACCAGTGATTTAAAGTGGTGTCGGAAAAGAACGTTTCATTATCTTGATTGCTGCGCGCCAAGATAAGCTTTTGCTCTTCTTCATCCAGTACAGGCAGTTCGGCGATATTAAGGTCGCTTGAGTGGGTAAGCAATTCAATAAAGCGCGCCTGAATATCGGTGATCCGTGTCATTGCCACGCGAGAAAAGACAGACTTAGCGGCGACCACTTTACGACAAAGGCCACCTTCGGTTTCAAAATGCGTAAATTCGATATCAAATTGTGAAACACCAGGCTCAATGGATACCCCTTTGATAATGGTATCTCCCGCTGTGCCCAAAGCGAGTTCGTACCCTTGGCGACCAATCATCAACGGGGTGATCCCTGGACGAATGCCATTGCTTTTTAGCTTGGCTAAGTAGTTACAGGTGACATTAATATGCTTTGCAGCGTCTTTATTATTATTTCCTGACAGCAGTAATTGGGTGAGCTGGTTACTGACTTCACTGATAAGCGATGCGCCTGTGTACTGCTCAATATCGCAAATAGAAACCGTTTCGACGTCTGAATAATGACCTAAGATCGCACGGGTTTTGCGGGTGCGGCGAGCCATCGGGATCCCTATGGTTAAATCGGTTTGCCCAGTGGTATGAAATAAAGTCAAAAAGACGCTGGCAAGCACGACGCTAAAACTCGTGACGCCAGCTTGAGAGGCGACCTGTTTTACTTGTTTGAGTGCCTCTGGGTTTTCTTCACGAAACGCGATGCCGTCATAATGGTGCGCTAGTGCCTCAGTATTACTCTGGTAAAAATCGATAGGATAGAGTTCGCTCTTTTGTGACGTTGCTGTATGCTCAGGCTTTTCTTCGAACATCACTTGATAATCAAGGGGGGCGAGATCAAGTTCAGAGTTATCAAGCACCGCTTCTACACATGCGAGTAAATCGCTCATTAGTACTTGCAATGCCCACTGGTCACAGTTGATGTGATGTCCTTTGATGGTTAATAGCAACCGAGTTTCTGAGCTACAAGCGTAGAATTGAAAGGTCTCTTTAGTGATATCGATGGCTTGCTCAATTAAGGTTTTGGCGGTGACAGAGTCACTAAAAGCGGCAATCTCATCAGGCACGGCTAATAACTTAGGGGCACTGGGTAATAATTCGAGTTGTGGTTCGCCTTGAGCCTCATCAATACGACTCGATAAAACTGGGTGCCTTGCAAATAGCAACACCAAGGCTTGCTCTAGTGCCTCGGCTGTGATCCCGCCGGTAAATTGTACCGCGCAAGCGATGTTATATACTGGATTTGCCAAATCAAGCTGTTGGGCTTGCCATACGTGAAGTTGCCTCGTTGTTAGAGACTTGAAATTGGCGGAATTGGACAGTGAGTTCATTGCGTGATCCTTGTTTTTTCGCCTTAACACAACGGCTTTTGCCAGTTTGCTTTTTGGTATTTTGTTTGCTGCAAGCGAGCTAGGTGTCGCGCTACTGCGGCGACAATCACCTCACACGCCAGCGTTGGACGTTGCTGTAAATACATATGACCGCCATCGACATGATGGTATTGAAAATGGTTCTCGCAGTACTCAGACCAAGCTTGGTGTGACTCAGGCTTAACCAAGTGATCTTGTGTGGCGAGGATCAGTTCGACCGGCATCGTCAACGTAATGTCAGTACTGACGGGTTGCTCGGCTAACATAAAGTCGTCTTTAAACATGGCGGCCACAACCGCTTCTACGTCTTTCGTTAAACGATGTTTAGGCAGCATGTCGAGATGATATAAAGTCGTGAGCAAGTCCGAGTCAGTCAATTTTGAGTACTGGGTAGCCGAGGGAATACTTGGCGCGCGACACCCTGATAGACAGAGTAAATCCGGTGTTGTCAGTGCGTGTTTAGCAAGATGATCGGCAAGCTGATAAGCCACCATCCCGCCAAGACTGTGACCAAAAAACACGCACAGTCGCTCACTACGCGGCTGAAGTCGCGTGCTACTACTTAGGTGGCTAAGTGCCTCATCCCAGTCCCGTAAAGATTGCATGCCTGCTTTAGTACCACGGCCCGGTAAGTCGATGCCGTGGAGTTGCCAATGCGCAGGTAAATGTTTGGCCCATTCCCTAAAAAACAAAGAAGAGCCACCTGCGTGATGGAAACAGTATAAGTCAACCGGCATCATAGCTTGAGCTCCAGCGTTGGTGTGAATGCGATGGATTGACCGGTGAGCATGGTGTTGGTTTTCATAAAGTTGACTAGGTATTCCACCAAATCTTGATAACTGTATACCGCAGGTCGTGCACCCAGTACGCCTCCTTTTAGGTTGCGCTTTTTGATTCTTGCGGCTTTGCTATCGGTAGCCAGTAGCGGTAACACAAAACTATTAACTGCCAGCTTGCTACCTTGATACTCGCGCGCGAGCGTCATCATCAATGCATTATGAGCGTGGTTACAGACACTGGCGGTGGCTTCTAATTCGTAATTCAAGGTGTCTGATTGAGTTAAAAAGACGAGGTTTCCACCACTCACTCTGAGGTTGTCCGCAATGATTCTGAGGACCGAAAATGCGCTTTCTAGACGCGCAATCACTTGCTCGCCAACGGCAATGTCTTCGAGTAGATTGCTTTCATTAAGGCGATTGGCACAATGCAGTACCATCACTTCTTGCTGATTATTATTGATTTCAAACCAATCTAGTAATGTATTGGTATTTAACTCCGAGAGGGGAGCGTTGAGGTGGATATGGCTCGCTTCTGGATTATGCGCTTGCACCTCAGCACTTGCATTGATAAGGAGTAACGGATGTTTTTGCGACAGCAAATGGGTCACGAAGTGGCTATCAAACTCACTTGTTGGGTAAAGTAAAATAAACGCTTGAGCATTCATACCGCAAGCCCTCCATCCAAACGAAGCACATTTCCCGTTTGGTAGTTAGAGGCGCTAGAAGCGAGATATAGCGTGGCATCAGCAATTTCTTTGACGCTCCCAACACGACCAAGTGCGGTATGCTTAAGCACCGGGTTGATAATGCTTGAGGGGATATCATCAATCATATCGGTTGCAATAAACGTCGGAGCGAGTGCGTTACAGTAAATACCACAGTGACCATATTGCCGTGCAATAGTCCGAGTGAGGCCAATAATTGCGCCTTTTGAAGTCGCGTAGTTGGCTTGGCCTTCACGCCCGCTTATTCCGCTTTGCGACACCATGTTGATGATCTTGCCTGCACCTTGCTTAGTCATGACTGGTAACACCGCTTGGCAACACAGTAATGTACCCTTGAAGTTGATATCTAACACGTTATGAAAAGCGTCGTACGACATTTGAGAGAATAAGCTATCATCCGTTATCCCAGCGTTATTCACTAACACATCAACTCGACCCGTGTCGCTTATCGCTTGGCGAATAGCGGAGTTGATGAACTCGCTGTCGGTAATATTGCCGCTCTGTTGCGTGAAACGAGCTTGATACTCAGGTTTGTGTAACTCCGCGATGGGGGTTTGTGTGCGACAAATACCGTATACTCGAGCACCACCTTGCAAAAAGGCGAGTGCGATGCCTTTGCCTATCCCTTTGGATACGCCAGTCACTACTACTGTCTTTCCAGTAAACACAACCAAGTTCCTTAATCCGTGTAAACAATCGTGAGTTCGGCTTTTGCAACCAACTCATCTTCAACGTGTGCTTGTGCTTTAAAGCGCGCCATCGCACCAAATTCAGTTTCTAGTTTTGCCGTTACTTTAATAATTTCGCCGGGGCGAACAGGGCGACTAAATTTGGCTTTTTCTATGGAAGACAGCATGCCCCCTTTGTGCGTGTTGTTGCAGCACAAACCGCTGATCTGCGCCATGGTCTCAATGATTAACACACCTGGGAAAATAGGCTCATCCGGAAAATGTCCTTGAAGGCCTGGTTCGTTATGCGAGACAAACTTTAGTCCAACAATCATCTCTCCCGGTGAATGTTCGATTATCTTGTCTGCAAACTTAAATGGTGCCTTGTGCGGCAAGTTATCGGTGATCATGATTTTTCATCTCCCCAGTCAAAGCAGAAGTAAACGATGAGGAAAAACACCACGCTGGTGACGCCTAAAATAATCAATTGACGACTTACCGCAGCCAGTTCAACGCCTTGGTTTGCGACTAAGCGCAGTGCATCCAAAAACGCAGTGGTTGGCAGTAACGAAACTATTTCTCGCAGTAGAGTGGGAAAGTTAGCGGTGTCGAAATAAATGCCCGATAAGAACATCAATGGAAAGTAAAGCAAGTTAGCTATCCCTGATGAGACTTCAACCCGTTGGCTACGGGCACCGACTAACACGCCGAGCATACAGATACAAAATGAACCGAGTGCCATTACCGCAATGATATCCAGCACGTTTCCTTGCAACGTGTAACCAAATAAAAAGTGAAATGCGACGAACAGAATCAGCATTTGGAACACCAGCAAGAACAAGCGTGCGAGCACGATCCCAATGATGTAATCACGGCGCTTGAAAGGAGAAAGGCGTAGACGTTTAAAAAAGCCGTTTTGTCTGTCCGACACTAAACTATTGGCAATCGACACCAGTGCTAAACCAAGAACTTGTAACACGATGATCCCGGGGATCAACCAGTCAGTGTAACGATAACCTTTGACGCTAATGACATTGCTTCGCATCTCTTCGCCGTTAGCTTGCGCTTTAAGACGCAATAGATAGTTACGTGCCATTAACGACTCATCAGAGTTATGAGTAGAAAACATAGCGTTGGGGGCAAGGTAAACTTCAGGGCTCACCTCATTTTGCAGCTTACGTAGCACTGAGCCTGGTGAGCTGATCACTTCCGCCAGCTGAGCAGAAGCAAAACTGTCTTCCAACACAATTGAATCGGTTTGCGAGAGGCGGGTAACGGTAACGAGCGGATCTTCCTCCATCGCTTTAAGCCATTTCTGCTCGATTTGTTCGCCATGCATCACCACCACATTCATAGGAGACATTTTTGGTCCACCGGAGAAGGCTTGGATCAACAATAGGGCGATAAAAATAGGTAAACCGAATGTCCATAGCAATACCGCTTTATCACGGAAAAAAGGTCGAATATTGACCATCATTAATTGCCAAAATGGATATAACTTAGTTTGACTTAACTCAGGCATAACTTTCCCTCTCCATCGTGGAACCTGTGAGTTTCAAAAATACGTCGTTGAGTGTGGCTTTTCTGGGTTCTTTAATCACTGGAGTCTCAAAGGTGCGGTTAATAATGTCGCTTGGCGCGCCTGACTCTATGATTTGACCTGAATTAATGATGGCTAAGTTGTCGCATAAGAACTCTGCCTCATCCATGTAGTGCGTCGTTAACATCACACAGGTACCGGCTTCTTTGAGATCTTTAATGATGTGCCAAAATTCTTGGCGGCTCGTGGGGTCAAGTCCCGTAGTTGGCTCATCTAAAAACACCAACTTGGGCTGGCCAACCACTGCCATCGCCAAAAATACGCGTTGCTTTTGTCCACCACTGAGTTCGCTTAGCCAAGCGTCCTTTTTCTCGCTTAAATTGAAGCGCTCAAGCAGCGTATCAATTGGTGTGTAGCTTGGGTAAAAGCTGGCAAATAGCTCGACGCACTCTTTTACTTTGAGTTTTTCGTAGAGGTTATTGTGTTGCATCACGCCACCCATAAGGCTGCGAAGTTTGGTTTCGTGCTGCTTCCAATTAAGACCGAATAACGTCACTTCACCTGACGTTGCACTACGCAAGCCTTGTAGTATTTCCAACGTCGTGGTTTTTCCGGCGCCGTTGGGCCCAAGGAGTCCAAAACATTCGCCTTCGCTAACGCTAAAAGAGACGTCATCGACGGCAACTTTTCGTGTTCTTTTGTAGACCTTCCTTAAGTTCTTCACTTCGATCACGGTCGTCATCTTATTTCCTTACTGTTCGTAAAATACATCCCGTCATACTTCCCGCGAGATTAACGCTTAGGAGTAGGGTTTGATCTAGCTCGGTATCACCAGCTGGGGTGTTGAGTGCATGCATTAGCGCACGCACTGCTAATTCTGTACTGTGTAGAGGCGTGGTTTGTGGCTGATATTTTATAAGTTGGGCCTGTGGTAAATGGCTGTCCAAGCTTGCTGCAATGGTGGCAAACGCTTCATCGTGATAAGTACTTAACACGACATTGCCCACTTGGCTCAGCTTCCTAGCATGGCTTGCCAGTAATCTGTCTAGTGCCTGATGTTCCTGCGCATCATTGATTTGAATAAAATCAATGAGTTCTGCGAGAGGTTGGTAGCCTGCCGGTAACACCTCGTTGGTTGCTAAGAGCGCCGCGCTGGAAAAATGACCGATATCTGCTTGGAATTGATGTGCAGCCCAGACTTGCTGCGAGAGTGCAGTATCGTCTTGCGAGCTACATACCATCGCATATCGACTTCGACCTTCACGCATATCAAGAGTTGCACTCCAAAGCGCATGTAAAAAGTCATTGCCTAAATCACTCACACAAGTGGCCGAGTTTTTAAAGCCAAAGCCGAGTGCCAGTTGCCCTAATGTGGCATTGACGACAGTATTAGGGAAATGCGTACTTTTTAGCGCTGCAATGCCATCTTGAAATGATGCGAGGTTTTTATCTAAGGTTTCCAGTGAACCCATGGGATTAGCGTAGTAGGCTGCGAATTCTGGTAGTGGTAATTGAGCCAAATCGAGCTCGCTGTCTTGTAAGGTAAATTGACAGGCACCTAAGGCAAATTGTGCAACACTCGGTGTGCGGCGCTGGAAAAGAGCAGGGAACTGCTGTTTTAAGTTAAATTCAGCAAAGTGGTCAGTGCTACTTTGTCTAGCATTGTACACTTCAGTATCAGACAGGCTGGTGGCGGCAAGTAGATACACCGGTTTTGGTGCCGTGTTAATCGACGTTTTCTGGTGCTTGCTGAGCAGCATACTGGTGTTGTGACCACCAAACGCCGAGTTAGTTACCGCAAAAACATCAACAACCTGAGGTTTCGCCTGATTGGTCACTAATTGATATGCTTGGCAACAAGACCTTATTGAGTCGACACCCAGTGTTGCAGGTAGAAGCCCTTCATCCTGGCTGACCAATGTTGAAATAAGTTCTATGGCACCAGCGGCACCAAGGGTATGACCAAAGTAAGATTTACTACTTGAAACCGAGACGTCGAGCATGACCTGTTCACCAATGGCTGATTGGATCCCTTTTAGCTCTGCGCCATCATTTGCTGGCGTACCAGTCCCATGGCTGTTGATATATTCAATATCACTTGCCGCAACGGGCGCATAGGACAATGTCTGCGTAAAAGCGCGGCGTACACCATCGCCCTCGGGGTTAGGCGCTGTAGCGTGGTGAGCATCTAAGCTTGACCCTGTCGCGAGTAATTGATATCGCAGCGTTGCATTACGCTGATTGGCATGTGTTTGCGATTCAAAGACTAAAAAACCTGCGCCTTCACCTAAACTTAATCCCATTTTTTCGCTGTACGGAGCACAAGGTTCAGGACTCAAGGACTGTACCGACTGAAAGCCGCCGTAAACTAGCTCGCTGAGGGCATCTGCACCGCCAGCAATGACAACATCTGCTTGGTCATTTTCGATAAGTTGCTTAGCAAAAGCAATGGCACTGCTACTTGCGGTACAGGCCGAGGTGAAAGTCATTACAGGGCCCTGAATATCGAAGTGGCGGCTGACATTGGTTGCAATTTGATGTGGTGGATAAAACTTAAACCCTAGTTGATGCTGACCTTTAAGGCTCTCCATCAATGAAAACATACCGCAGTTTGCATTACCGAGAATAAATGCCACACGGGTACTGTCCATCTCAGTTAAGGCTAAATTTGCATGCTCAAGTGCTTCTGTAACGGCATGAATAGCGTATTGGCTCGCCAGATCCATATCAAAATGTTCTGCGCTGTGGTGCTCGTAGTTGATAGCAAGCGCCCCAACATTGTGTGTTAGTCCTTGTGTGTCGAAACGATTAATGCGGTCAATACCAGTACGGTTCTCCTTGATGCTAGTTAGCAGTGCTTGGCGATTCTCGCCCGCAGCACAGAGCACACCATAACCAGTAATGAAAGTTTGTTGTTTATTATTCATGTACGCATTCCTGTAGTGCCGAGAGGGTGATTTTGCCGAGCTCGTTTTCTGGAAATTGCGCCAAAAAATGAACCTGCGGCGTGGGTAAATCTTTAAACCAACTTCTGATGTCCTGAAGTGTAGGGATACAAGAGAGCCCTTCAACAAAGGCGATCAGCTCGCCCCCTTTATTATTGTTGTTGTCTTCGATAAAAAAGACGCGATGGCGAAGTCCCACAAAGTGTTCTTGGAGGATTTTTTCTATACTTTGTAGCGAGTAGCGTTTACCTGCATATTTAAATATTTGGTCTGCGCGCCCACCGTGAGTGAATTGGTTTTCATTGCTGAAAATCAGCTTATCTTTGAGCTCAAACTCTTCACAATTAGCCACTAAAAACGGCGATCTCAACATGGTTTTGTACTCGGCATTTTGATAAATGTTGACTGCTGTGAACTTAGTAAAGTGCGTTTCGTTGTTGCCTAATGGACGATAGCCGATACCGCCAGTTTCAGTGCTTCCTAGTACCTCAAAAGCTTGTATTGAAAGCGATAGGGAAGAAATAAGGTCGGCAAGCTTTTGCTCTTTCTCACCTTTAAATGGCGCACCCGAGCTTATCAAGTAGCAGTGGTTTTGACTTAACTGATCGGCGACAAAGTCAAACATTGTTGGCGTTAAGATCACACCTACCTGTTTATCTTTTACAGGTTGTAAGTCCGGTGTTGAACCGAGTTCGTAACACACCGGTTTACCAAGCTGCAGAGGGAGCATAAATGCCCAAATAAAACCGAACATGTGACGAATATCAACGCAAGCACAGAAATAATCTACTGCGTCAAACGAGAAAGTGTCTGCAAAGGTGAAGGCTTCTGCATGGAGTGAAGCGATGGATTTATGCCAAGTTTGTGGCTTGCCAGTGCTGCCTGATGTTTCAAAGCCAATAGTCTTATCGCTATGGTGTTGTAAAAATGCCGCCATGGAACTAAACGGAATTTCTACCTCTTGATTGGCAAGCGTGAGTTCTCGCCAGCTAAATGCATTGGTGTTCGCGGCCGCATTCGCACTTAATACCGGAGTAATATTGTGCGCTAATAACACCATAGTGCTCACAATGATATCGCAAGGCGTGCTGTCTTTGATAAGGCGAGCCTGACCAGAGATCTTACAATCTACACTACACTGTATCAGTGTTAGTAAATCGGTCTCTTTGAGAGAGGTGGCTTGATCTGTCCAAGTCTCCAAGGATGTTGTTTGTTTTTGTTGGGTTAAGTTTAACGCTATTTGACGTGTTAGTGTCGCCAAAGATACAGTGCTCAATTCGCCCAAGTCTTTTAATTGGAACGCCTTTTTACATGCAGCAGATAACTGCATAAGGTCGACCGAGTCGAGAAACAGTGGCGCCTCAATTAAATTGGCGTCGTCACTTATTACGTCTAGCTGCTCTTTATCTACTTCTAACTCAGTTTCAATCAGTTGCATGAGTGTTGAACGAATGGCACTGTATGTTTGCATGGTGTCCTTCCAAGCGAAAATGGTTATGGTCAGATCAACAAGCTTCAGCTGTTGTTTGTGCTTCAACTTGCTCGTGAATAAAGCTAGCTAAGGAACTGACGTTTTTCATTTTTTCTTGAATGGTTTGTTCTGGGTAATCTTTGAACTTAAGGTTGTATTTTTTCTCAATAGAAACCACAAGATCGAGCACCTCGATACTGTCTAGATCTAGACCGTCACCGATAAGTTGAGCATCATCTTCGATTTCATCAATGCTATCGACCACTTCTAAACTGTCTACAATGATGTCTTGTTTAATAAATTGTGTTATTGATTCTAAGCTACTCATTTTTATATCCTTTTTAGTTTCTCTGGTGTGTAGTTTACGTCTCATTAGCGGCTTTTGAGCAACAACAAGTCCTAGCTGACTGCAGTGAAGCTGCCAGCTATAGCGTTATCGTCATCTCAAAAATGACTTAGAGAGAGTTAGTGCTCATTAAATAGGGCGTTAACCATATTGTTGATTTCAACATCCATCGGCCTATCTTCAATGACAGGTTGGAAGTTGCTGCTAATTTCGTCGAAAAACTCACGAGAAAGTGTGTTAAGCTTTTCTGCTTTCGCATCTTTCCCATCAACATAAAATGCCTGACGGATTGCCATTGCCTGAATAGCAATAACCGGCTTGATAAGATCTGTAATACGACGAAGGTCACGTGCGGCGATAGTGCCCATGCTGACGATGTCTTGGTTTAGTGCTTCAGTTGTGCGTGAAAATACTGACATAGGGCCTGCATTTTTGAGTGCTTCCGCAACAAGAGAAGAGGAGGTAATTTGCATTGCTTTAAAGCCGTGGTGTACCCAAGCTTTGTCGCCAAGATCTTCACGCGCAACCAAGTTATTAGAAATTCCACCATTAAGGCGATCGTCAACCAAAATGCCTAATTCACGCTCTAGTAACGCACCCATGTTTGCAACGAGTGGCTTGAGAGTATCGCACACCGCTGCAACGTGACCACCGTAGAAGTGACCCGCGTTGAGGATTAGGTCGTTCTCATCATCAAATAGTGGGTTATCGTTCACTGAGTTGATTTCAGTCGTTAGGATCTGTGATGCCCACATCTCAGCATCAATTAATGGACCTAACACTTGTGGAGAGCAGCGAATTGAATAGCTATCTTGTAATCTGAACGTTTCCTGCTTGCCAAACTCAATGTTGTCATCAGTGCGATTTCTGCGACCTAAACGTTGATCGACGTTAGTTAAGCGCTCTAGAATTTTCTCTGCGCAGAGTTGCTGACCACGGTGTGGTTTAAGCTCGTGTACGCGTTTATGGAATGGTGATGCACGACCTTCGATAAGTTCGACATAAAGCGCGATCAGTTTACAGCTTAAATCAATGCTGCGACGGATATCTTTTAGCGCATTCGTAGCGATGGCAGACATAACCGAAGTACCATTCATGATAGCTAAACCTTCTTTCGGCTTTAGCTTGTATGGTGCAATGTTTAGCTCTTCTAATACTTCAGCGGTTTCACGTAGTTGTCCTTGATAATACACCTTACGTTTACCACCAAGTGCGGCACCAACATAAGAAAGTGGTGTTAAGTCGCCACTCGCACCCACTGAACCCATAGAAGGGATAGCTGGGATGATGCGGTTGTTTAGGAAAGTTTCCATTTGCGCCAGCAATTCCCAACTAACACCTGAAAAGCCTTTGGCATTACAGTTCATACGGATCAATAAAGTCGCGGCACAATCGGACTCTGAAAGGTAATTACCAACGCCACAGCCATGATAAGCAATAAGATTTTGTTGTAATTCTTCAGAGAGAGAAGTCGAAATACGGTTGCTTGCTGAGTTACCAAAACCAGTCGTCACGCCGTATATATCTTCTTGGTTTGCTAATTTATTGTCCAGGTATTGACGGTTTTGCTCGATTCTAGCTTTTAGTGCCAATTCGTCCAATTTTACTTTGGACAAGGCCTGAGCTGCGTAATCTTGCACTGATTCCAGAGAAAGTGATTGATCTTGCGAGATGAAAACAATACTACCGAGCTTTTTCTCGACCTGAATTGCTTCCTTTTCTGTGTTGTACTGGTTCATGACTTTCCTACTCTGACTAAAATAATGAATCCGATTGTGATTTTCACAATGCTTATATTTTTGTATGACGGGAGACTGTTTAGAAAACCCAGTCATACTTGTTAGAGGCGAGTACTACTTAACCAACGTCCCGTGTGTGCCAATCCGTTAATTTGGTCGGCTTTGTCGCGATACTATTGTCGCTATCTTTGTTACAAGATTATTTTTATTGTAAATAAAAATTATTAAATGTGATTTTTTGATTGTTGTGTTTTAAGAACGGCGGCTAGGTTAAGCCTGAGTTTTCAGGGTGTCAACACGAAAAATTTGACATTTTAATGTTAATTAAATCCAACGTTAACATAATTGAAATGTTATAAAATGATTGCAATATGGAGTTGTTAATAGTTATTTTTTATCTATATGAGATATAAAGAATTAATTGATTTTTAAAGCTAAAACTCTATTTTTATTGAGTGCGGAAAGTTTAATAAAACTGACTTATGACAAATGTCACTATTTTATGTGGTCGGATCTGAAAATGAATAGAATTGACTTATTTCGTCAGGAAGTTGAATTTTTTGTGAATAAAAAATGCGTTGTAAATACAAATCTAGATGGCTAACCGTTGAGGTTGCCGGAATATCGGCAGCCTCAAAAGCGGTGATTAATTAGTATTCTAAAACGGTGCTCATTAATCCAGCTTCACCGACGACGAGTAAGTAAGAGCGGTCTAGTGACGCATTGCAAAGACTTATAACCTCATCACCCATCATAATATCTTGATTACAGTCATCCACTTGATACCAGCTACTGACTTCTCCTTTATCAAATTCAACGTCTGAACCGTTAATATTTAATGTCATTGTTTTGGAAGCTAATACGCGTACGGTAAATTTATTATCGTGATCATCTTTAGACTTTCTAACGACTTTTATATCTAAGGTATCGTTGCTATCCTGCATTACGACAAAGTGATAATCTCTGTCATTACTTACCTTAATTTTCTCTTGTTCTACCATGCCAAGCTTGTTGATAGACTCAGCATAAAAACTGATTTCACGGTTGGTATTATGTTCGTGTGTTATGCGTACTGGTTCTGAACCTGAAGCCAGTACTTTGACGCGATATTTATCGTCAGCGACATTTCGTTCATCACCGTCTAGCTCAGTATTAGCAAGATGAAACGCAATTTCATAATCGGTAGCATTAACTAGGTTATATTGGTTTTTATAGATGTCAGAACCGAAATTGGCGGTCTCGATATCTTCAGATGAACATGCAACTGCTAATAGGGATAAGGTGGCTGCAGTTAGGATACGAAAGTTCATTGTTGATCTCCTTTATCAATATTTTGAACATAGATCGTTATTCAAGCGATTTCGGAGCAAGAGTATAGGATGGAAAAATGAAAGGTTACTTAATGATGTTTATAAGATGTTAAAAAATGTAGTGTGTAAGGGTTTGTTACAAAATAAGGTACGAAATGTATGCCATTTTACCTTCTAACTAGGTGATAAATATTGGCTTTTGTAATAAGTTAAGTTTTATTACAGCTACATTTTTAAACATAAATATAGCTCCCTATTTGGATTTATAGTGTAGAGCAAGATGATAACGATAAAATCTCTAAGTAAAAGCTTCTCCAAAGAAGTACTGTTTGACAATTACTCACAAGAGTTTGACCATAATAGAATTTGTTTAGCGGCGCCGAATGGCGTAGGAAAAACCACCTTACTGTGCATGATTGCTGGGCTTGATGATGCATTCAACGGCGACATTCTATTACGAGACAAGAAAATCAATAAACGCCAAACACTTGTTGCACTCGCGTCAGACAATATTCCATTCCCTGCTTTTTTGCGTGCAAAAGAGTTATTAACTCTCACATCAACTGCATGGCAATGTGATTATCCTTCACAGCTTGTAAACGATTTTCAGTTTGAAGGCTTTTTAATGACGCGCTACGCAGATCTCTCCTCTGGTAACAAAAAGAAGCTTCAGCTTATTAATGCCTTGATGCGTAAGACCCCTTATTTATTGCTCGATGAACCTACTGCGGCTTTGGATGCAGCTGGCTGCGAGTATATTGTTGAACTCGCGCAAAACTACGCAGGCATGGTGCTGATGACAAGTCATGAGCCTGAACCTTTTTTACAAGTTGGATTTCACTCTGTTCCCTTAGCACCAAAGCAGGGTAGTTAATATGCTTTATTACTATCGTTACAGAAAAGCATCACTTTCCTTATCGCTGCAAGCCATAGGCCAGCAACTTCAGCAATTTGGCTTGATGATAGCTGCGTTGTTTCAAGTGTATCTGCTAGGTTTTATCGCAATACTATTTATGGGTATAGGTAAAATTGTAGAAAGTGATAATCCCGTTGCACAGGTACAAATTGCATGGGGATTACTTGCGGTACAAAGCTTTATTCTATTTGTGTTTCGAGATGCTGTTTTGGATAAAGCGCACAGAAGTTACCACCACACGATCCTGCATCGCTCCATCCATCAAAAAGTGGCGGATGGGTTGTCCGTACTAGTTGTTCACCCATTGTTATTGATGACTCTAATTCTCTGCTATTCAATTGGAATTGAGAAAATCACACAAGCGTGGCAATTACTGTTTTTTGCGGTGACGCAATTTCTCATAGCCCTATGCTTTATTTATCGGCCCTTGGGGACAAGTGTTGGGTTATTAATAACGGCAATAATTAGCTTTGCTGTTTTCGAAATTACTTGGTATTTGGTTACTGTAAACCTAGTAGCGTTTGGCAGTGCTGCTTTACTACCGCGTAAAGTGACGCTATCGGTAATGGTTAAAGGGTTGACGACATTTTGGCTGAGCTTTGTTTACAACCACTATTTTGTGTTGCTCTGGCGCATTGTGATGAGTGTGTTGGTGCTATGGTTTGGCGCGATCTTAAGTGTAGAGCGCCCCGATCTGATGGCAAATTACGTTCCGGGTCTTGTGACTTTAAATCTATTATGGTGGTCGAGCCTAGCAATTGATCTCAAACCTCAAGTCTACGACCGCATTGCATATTGGTTGAGTATAGATAAGCTGCAATCGGCAAAGCAAAGTATCTGGATTATTGTGCTGATGGCTGCTGTCTGTTTTTCAGTGCCTGTCTACATGTTATTAGGATTGAGTGCAGTGAGCTTGTTACCCTATGTCTTTCTACCACTTTTAGTGTTAAGTGCATTAAAAAGTCCACAGTATTTAGCTATGACTTGGCTCAGCACCTTAGTGCTGAGCTATACCGCGTATGTGCTTTTGTAATGATAATCGTTAGTTAGCAGCTTCAGGTAGGCGAGTCAGTTTTTTGATATCGCCTTCTATACTCTCCATTTTTGCTATGAGTAGATTCCCAAGCGCGTCGATATCGTAGTGCCAAATCAGGTGGCCGACTTTTTTAAGCGCAGGTAATTGCTCTGGCATCAATGTGAGTTGCCAAATGTAGTCCTCTTTTGACCAAGCAGATTGCCAATAGATGTCGTTGCCGCGAATTCTTAAGTTACTAAATTGATTGGTTTGCTTTTGACTTAGCGCATATTTATTTAACGCTTCTGAGTCGCTTTCGAAGAGCGTCTCGTACTCCAGCAGTAGGTTTTGTTGTAGTACAAACCAAGTTTGTCTTTCGGGGTGATAAAAGACAAAGTCAGCTGTGCTGTCATGGCTGCTGATAAGCGCCCCAGATAAGCTGTATTGGTTTAATGTTTCGCCGTCATAAGCCCATAGTGTTTGCTCATCTATCCAGCCCATGCTTTTGACGGGCTGACTCAGCTGTGAATTGAACTGGGTGAGTGGGCGTTTTCGGTCGTATATCACTAAATCGTTATCACGGTTTGAGGCCAAATAGCTCAGCTCTGGACTCCATACTAAAAAACCAACGTATTCATGTCCCTGATGAAAGGAAAGCTGACTGATTTTATCATCGCGATACAGATACACCTCGCATACACCGCTGCGCCTCGACATAAATGCCGTTTCCCCCAAGCTGTTGGTCAGTGGTAAATAATCGATGCTTGAGCTTGAAAATAAGGGGAGATCGTCTCGGTCTTTGATATTAACTTGAAAACTCTCCAATGCCGCGAATATATCGCCGCGATTATCGCTTGAGAAGCTCGTGTATAAGCCAATTGCCGTTTCTTTGATGGCTTGACTGTCACCGTCTCTAAAGTGTCGCGATAGGCTGCCATATTGACTCGCAATCACGGCTTGATGATAAACATCAAACGCAACGGAAGTGACTGGAGCTGACCACTTCAGGTGTACCGTGCCATCAAGCGTTTGTAGCCTTGCTAACCCTTGTTTATCTTGAACCAAATAAAAGGTTTTGTCTTGCCACGCTCGAAGGGCCATTTTTAACTGTTCATTGGCTGCCAAAGCAAGTGGCAGCTTAACCATTTGATGGGACTCAAGCCGGTAAAGGTGTGCTGCTTTGGCATTATATTGGCCGAACGTTAAGATAAGCTCTTTGTCACTTTTCCAAACGGGTTTAGTACCAACCTGGCACGGAAGAATTTGCGAGCTATGAAAAAATTGCCCTGCGGCAGTCATCACATGAAGTTGGCAGCCACTACCTTGATATTGCCAAAAAGCCAGTTTGTCTGAGTCGGGACTCCAACTTGGAAAACTGATCCGCGAATCGAAGCGGTGTTCATTTAATTGATAGCCTTGTTTGTTGGCAATAATAAGGTGCGTAAAATCTTTTACATAGGCGATGAGATCTTTGCTTTGGTGGGCATCAACGTCAAATTCAAGGCCTAGATCATGGCTAAGGCTGGAGGTTTCGTAGCGTGATGGTGTTTTTTCAGTCGGTGTTTGATTAAAAAAGGCGATTGCGCCAAAGCATAACACTGCCATTGCGACGGCACTGAGTGATAAAATATGGGACTTGGCGATTACTTTGACTGGTTTTGCCGTATGGCGAGGCGCTATTTCATGCCTTTCTAGTGGCGCGATAAAGCGATAACCCCGTTTGGGGATAGTTTTGATATAAATCGGGTTTTTAGGGTCGTCCCCGAGCACTTTTCGCAGTTTAGTCAGAAGCTGATAAAGGCTATTGGGTTCGACAACCGCGTGTTGCCACAGCTGTTCGGTAAGCCAATATTTCTCTAGCACTTCGTTATGATGCTCAATAAAAAGCGCGAGTAACCTTGCCATTTGTGGCTCAAGTTTTACGGTTTCTTGGCTTTGCTTATGTGTTAGGCAATCTTGCTGGAGATCAAACTGCCAATGTCCAAAACAAACCATCTCTACTTCCTGTGCCTGCACGCTGAGTACCAATTTCAATAATCAAAACCAATTGTTCCCATAACGTTAGCGTTTCTTAAGATTAAGTCAATGTTTATAAAGGTTAAGTCAGCTTTCTTCAGAAAAAGTTTAGAACTTTTTACGGCAAAGTTTGTTGCAATAGCAGGCATAACTCTGAGGAAAGTATGTATGAATAAAAGCAATAAATTTTGGCTTGGTTTAAGTTATCCCATGATGGCAGGAGCTGTACTTGCGGAACCTATCGTGATTGATGGTAAGTTGAATGAAGCGCAATGGGGTTCTGCTACGCACTTTGAACAATTTGTTCAGGTTGTGCCTGTAACTTTGGCATCTGCCAATGACAAAATTACTGCAAAAGCCTTTGCAACCGCTGACGGTGTTTATGTTGGTATTAAAAACTTTCAGAATAAAGCCGAGCGCAAGCGACAATTCAATATCCATGACCGCTTTATGCAAGCTGACTTCAATCGGGTAGTTGTGGACTTTTCAGGCGACGGTAGTAGTGCATATCAATTTTCGGTGACATTAGGTGGCGGCTCGCAAGATGGTGTTGTAACCCCAAGCTTAAACGTGGATTACGATTGGGATGGGGACTGGCACTATGCTAATCACATTGAAGATACGTATTGGACCACGGAATTATTGATCCCTTGGCATACCGTGTCGTTTCAGCCAGGAGATGAGCAGGGGCTTACAAAGATTGGGGTTTCGGTACAGCTGTATGAACTTAAAAGTAATTTTATCTATGCAAACCATGAGGATACAACAGCAAATAGCGATTTCTTCCTGACCATGCCAAAGATCACAGCACAGATCCCCGCACATTCTCAATTGGCATTTGTGCCTTATTTTGCGCATCAGGCTCAATTTGCACCGCTAAGCACTTCACCTTCCGAGCGCCAGCACCAGTCCGATGTTGGCTTTGATTTGTTTTACAAGCCTTCTCATCATCAGAAGGTGAGTCTTGCCGTGAATCCCGACTTTGGTCAGGTGGATATCGATGATGTTGATGTGAATTATTCGGCCGTAGAAACGCTTCGCACCGATAAACGTCCATTTTTCACCCAAGATATCAGCCTGTTTGAAGTTTCTGCACTTGAGAGCACTAAGCTTATTCATACTCGTCGTATAGGGGCATCAAGTGATGATGGTACACGCGCAATCACCCCCATAGATGCGGCGCTACGATTTGTACATAAAGGAAAGTCGGTACAATTTGGTACTTTTGCTGTGTCTGAGTCGGACTTTTCGGATGATATCGGTAAGCAGTTTCTTGCAGCAAGAGCTAATTATCGCACGCAAGATTGGCAGGCAGGTGTGCTTGCAACCAAAACAGACAGACCGTTTTTTGAGCGTGATGCTATGAGTTATGCCCTTGATGGCCAGTATCGTAGTGATACGTGGTCTTTCAAAGGCGCGCTATTACAAACTGAGGTGGAAACACAAAAGCAAAGTGTTACAGGTCAAGGTGTATCGCTAGACGCGGAGTATCAACTTTCGTTACAGACGAAGTTCGCTGCGCGCTACTTTGCTGTGGATGACGAATTTGATAACCGTGATCTCGGCTATATGAAACGCAATGACTGGCAGGTGAGCGAGCTTTATGGTGAATACTCGATGCACCCAAAAGACAGCTGGTTTACCAGATTAAAGCAGTCACTCACACTGAGGCATGAGCAGAATAATGCTGGAACAGGTTTAGCGGCCAGACAAGCATATTTAGCGCAGTTTTTGTTGGCAAATGGTGGTCAGCTCAACCTCGGGCTAGATTATTACACTAGCGGTAAACAAGACAACTTAGGGCGAGGCACAGAGGTGTTTGAGATGCCAAGCCGTGTGGAGTCTCGGGTCTTTTATCAAAGCCCTTATGTGGGGGATTTTTCTTGGGCAGCAAGTGTTGAGCTTGACCAAGAAGGAATATCAGGCTCAGCGCAGCAATACGCCGTGGATTTGACTTGGATGCCACACTACAACTGGAACCTTAAGTTGAGTAATTTCTTTAGAAGCGGTGATGGCTGGCTGATGGCAAACGGACACAACCGCTTGAGTGAATACGACAGAGATGAGTTTTCCAATAAGCTGGAATTTAACGGTCGGATCACTGACAACCTTGAACTCAGTGGTTCGCTACAGTGGACGATACTTGAAGCGCAAAGTAAGACGATTTATCAAATTACCAACGGAGAGCTTCGCGAAATTCATGGTGACACCAGTTTTGACGACAGGCGCTTAGCAAGCCAGATAAAACTGCGTTATCGCATGGGTGCATATTCAGATATTTTTTTAGTGTATCAACGAGGAGGTGCAAACTTTTCGACACTTGAAAAGTCGCAGGTCGGGCGCAGAGACTGGTTTGGTAGTGTCGCCGATTTATGGCAACAACCAGTGCAAGACTTAGTGACGTTTAAAGTGCGATATTTATTTTAAATCACTAGAGCTGTGTTCCCCCGGCTCTAATCTGCCAAGAAAAAGGTCAGAAAATTCTGACCTTTATATCCACGCTAATTGCTATGGTAGTATGGATCACACTACCTAAACAAAAATAGTTATGCTGCGTCTGCTTTACTTGATTCCTTCGTTCTTGCTTTACCGGCAAGTAACTCTTCAGGGTCAAAGTCATCAACGTTGATAACGGCAAGACGTTTTGCTTCAACGGCAGTCAATTTAGCCGCTTCGTCTTCGCTCAGTACACCTGCTTCAAGCCCCATTGCTGCTACTTTATCAAGTTGCATAAACGGTAACTTTTTACCAGTACCACGGCATACCTTTTCAAATAACGGCTCTACGGCAAGAATGTCTTTTAGCGTTTGCTCTTGCTTACCAAGCAAGCACAGAGGCTCATCTTTTAAGTAGATGTGTGTTGCAAGGCGATCACGCGTTTCGCTAGGTACTTGAAGTAACTGAGCAAGTTTGTGCTCCATTTTGTCGGTTGGTTTACGAACAGGACGACCAAATGGGAACAGGACCACTTTCAATAGGCCACGTAATGCAGCAGAAGGCATGTTGTTGATTAAGTCTGCAAGGGCACGTTGACAAAGGTACAGGTGCTCCTGACAAGACCATTGCACAAACGGTAAGTCTTCTTTACGACGACCTTCATCGTTATAGCGCTTAAGCGTTGCAGAAACCAGATAAAGGTAGCTTAATAAGTCGCCCAAACGTGCAGAAATACGCTCTTTACGCTTAAGTGAACCCCCAAATACAGCCATACAAATATCAGACATTAATGCCAATGACGCACTGTAACGAGCGGCGTTACGGTAATAAACCGCAGTTTCATCGTTAAATGGTACTTTGGTGAAACGTGCACCGGTTAGCGCTAACCACTTAGTTCTTACCAAGTTCGACATAGTGAAACCGATGTGACCCATCAAGGATTTATCGAAGCTATCAAGCGCTTCTTGTTTATCTTTGATAGAACAAGCCTCAAGTTCAGCCAGTACAAAAGGATGGCAGCGAATAGCGCCTTGACCGTAGATGATCATGTTACGGGTTAGGATGTTTGCACCTTCTACCGTAATTGCAATTGGTGCACCTTGGTAACCACGGCCAACGTAGTTGTTTGGACCTAGACAAATCCCTTTACCACCATGAATATCCATGGCATGGATGGTTGAAGCACGCATTTGTTCGGTTAAGTGGTACTTCAAAATGGCAGAAACAACCGAAGGTTTTTCACCTAAATCTACCGCGCCAGTTGACATAGTCACCGCAGCATCAGAGCTATACGCATAGCCACCCAGTTTCGCTAGTGCCTCTTCAATCCCTTCCATCTTACCGATAGGAAGTTTGAATTGGCGACGAATGCGGCTGTATGCACCACTTGCAACTGCAAGGGATTTAATACCACCGGCAGAGTTTGAAGGTAGCGTAATAACACGACCAACCGACAAACACTCAACTAGCATGCGCCAGCCTTGTCCTGCCATTTTTGCGCCACCGATAATGAAATCGAGTGGTACAAACACGTTTTCGCCTTGGGTAGGGCCATTTTGGAATGGTACATTCAGTGGGAAATGACGGCGGCCAATTTTTACGCCAGGCGTGTTTGTAGGAATAAGCGCACAAGTAATACCTAATTCTTCTTTATCACCTAATAGACCGTCTGGGTCGCGCATCTTAAACGCCAGACCAAGTACAGTCGCAACAGGTGCTAAAGTAATATAGCGTTTGTTCCACGTTAGGCTAATACCTAAAACTTCTTCACCTTCCCATTCGCCTTTACATACCACACCAAAGTCAGGGATAGATGAAGCATCAGAGCCCGCTTCTGGTGACGTTAATGCAAAACAAGGGATTTCATCACCCACTGCTAGACGAGGTAAGTAGTGTTCTTTTTGCTCGTCAGTACCGTAGTGCTGAAGTAGTTCACCTGGGCCTAACGAGTTAGGTACGCCCACGATGGACGAAAGTAAAGTTGATTTACTGGTAAGCTTTTGTAGTACACAAGATTGCGCGTAAGCCGAAAACTCAAGACCACCGTATTGCTTTTTGATGATCATCGCAAAGAACTTGTTGTCTTTTAAGTATTGCCACACGTCTTGCGGTAAGTCAGTCAGTTCGTGCGTTGCTTCCCAATCGTTAAGCATGGCACACACTTCTTCCACCGGACCATCCAAAAACGCTTGCTCTTCAACGCTCAAGCGTGGCTTTGGAAACTGATGAAGTTTATCCCAGTTTGGGTTACCACAAAATAGATCGGCTTCCCACCAAGTCGTACCTGCATCAATTGCTGACTTTTCGGTTTCTGACATCGTCGGCGTAACTTTTTTGAACGCTTTAAATGCTGGAGCCACGATGTACTGCTGACGCAGGTTCGTTACTGAAAGCGGAATAACAATCGCTAAGAAAATTAACCAAGAGATAATGCCAAATGCACCAGCAAAGGTGCCAACTAGCATTGTAACTGCTGCAATACCTAGAGCGGTATTCCAGCTTGCGCGATGATAGCTTGCTGCGCTGAGCAAGGCTAACAACGCGAGAACAAATATAAGTGTCATGTTGTTCTTCCTTATAAGAGGTCTGACCACCCAGTTAGACTAGCTGGTTAACGCTGATATTTCAAGCGTCTTCATACCCTCTATGCGAATTAGTTGATGCCTTGTTGTGACATATTATTTACGTTTTGTACTGAATCTAAGTGTTAAATGAGTCATGCTTCTCGTGACAGTAATTTAAAAGTTATTGATTACACCCCAGCTATAACCTGAGAGAATTTTCAACGCTATTAATTACTGATCGATATTTAAGTGTAATGAACGTAGTGCAATATGACGAAAATGCACATGAATTTTCTTTCAGCGAAGTGCCTAATATGTGCATTATAATTGCCAAAACTTCATGTCGGATTTGCATTGAAATACACGTTAATGTTTCTACAATTGGGTTAAGCATAGCCACGAAATGGTGCTTTTAAGAATTGCTAAGGAGTAGCAAATGCAGTCCATTTCCTTGGTAGCTATGTGAATTAGGATTTACCGCCACGACCTAGTGTAGCGGTTGATATTGCTATCTATGTTAAGGAGAAACAAGATGCAGCAGAGTATTTTTTATCTAGTCACTATTTTGGCCTTTGCGGCTATGTTGTCGGCCTTTCACCTCTTTCCTGAAGCGGTAATTTTTAATGTTTTTAGCAGTTTGTTTGCCGCATTACTTGGCTACCGAGCTTATACCCGTTGGGCTTTATTATTGTGTTGTATTAACGTGTTGGCCATGACGTTTTGTCCTTTGCTTGATTCAGGTGGCTGGTTAAGCCTCAAGGGAGCGGTCGTTTTTGTATGTTGTGTGATGTTTTTTGCAATAGCGTTTGGTTGCAATAAAGCGGTGACACAAAATAAAAGGTTTTATTATTAGTCGCCTACCTTGCCATGTTAAACTCGACTCAGGCGATGTGTTATCGCCTGAGTACTCGAGACAATAGGTGACAGGAAACCCGCATGCGAATATTAGCCGATCAAAATATGCCCTTAGTTGAGTCATTTTTCTGCGAAATTGGTGAGGTAACTCGGTTTGATGGCCGTAACCTTCAACCTGACGAGCTAAAAAATGTCGATATTCTGTTGACTCGCTCAGTCACTAAGGTCAATGAGGCCCTGTTAGCACAAGCCGATAAACTGAAGTTTGTAGGGACTGCGACAATCGGAATTGATCATATTGATACCTCGTTGCTGGACAGCGCCAGTATCTCGTTCAGCAGCGCACCAGGCTGTAATGCGATAGCTGTTGCCGAGTACGTGATAAGCGCTCTACTTGCATACGCACAAGAAACCTCCACGGCACTTAAAGATAAAACGATTGCCATCATTGGTGTTGGTAATATTGGCGCGTGTTTAGCATCAAAGCTTAAAGGGCTTGGACTTACGATATTATTGTGTGACCCAGTCAGGCAGCAAGCAGGGACATTAGATTCACATATAGCCTTAGATGAAGCTTTGGCTCGCGCGGATATCGTGACATTTCACGTTCCATTAGTTAAGCAGGGCCCGCATAAAACGGTTCATCTACTTGATGCACCGCGGATAGCGGCATTAAAGCCGGGTACGGTGATAATCAATGCAAGCCGTGGAGATGTTATCGATAATCAAGCGCTTTTGCGCGCTGTAGAGGGTGGGCAAGCGCTCGAGCTGATCTTAGACGTTTGGGAAAATGAGCCGAATATTTTGCAGCCATTATTGCAATATACTCGCTTTGCATCTGTACATATTGCTGGCCACACGCTGGAAGGCAAGGCACGAGGCACGCAAATGTTATACGAAGCCGTATGCCGAGAATTCGATTTACCAGCCAGCAAAACGATTAGTGATTTTCTCCCTAAACCAAGCGTCACAGCCTGCCAGTTGCAAAGCACGGCCAATGAGCAAGATATTGTCAATTTAGCGCATCTCGTTTATGACATTCGTCGTGATGATGGCATCATGAGAAAACAGCTAAACACATTGGGCTTTGATACCTTGCGTAAAGCATATCCCGTGCGTCGAGAATTTAGTACAATTGCAGTCAATAATGACTCACCAATCAGTGAAAAGCTTTACCAACTTGGTTTTTCTGAGCACAAGAGTTAAGTGCTGTGTTGGTATATTACAGAATGAGGAAAAATAATGTCGCAAAAATATAATGTTGCGGTACTTGGCGCAACAGGCCTTGTTGGCAAGCAAATTATTGAATTACTAGCGGAACGAAAATTTCCTGTAGACACATTGTACCCACTCGCGAGTAGTCGAAGCGCGGGTGAAGAAATTGACTTTATGGGTGAAAAAATCGAAGTTCTGGATGTTGAAGAGTTTGATTTTTCTAATGCCCATATCGGTTTGTTCTCAGCAGGTGGTTCCGTGTCGGAGAAATATGCACCAATCGCCGCGGAAGCTGGCTGCATTGTGATAGATAATACCTCACATTTCAGATACGACTTTGATATTCCGTTAGTAGTTCCTGAGGTGAATAAAGACAGTCTTGCCGATTTTAGAAATCGTAACATCATTGCTAACCCAAACTGCTCTACAATCCAAATGCTAGTGGCACTTAAACCAATTTATGATGCCTATGGTATTGACAGAATTAATGTCTCAACTTACCAAGCGGTATCTGGCGCTGGTAAAGAAGCGGTAGACGAGTTGGCTAAGCAAACTGCAAACTTAATGAATGCAAGACCGATGGAAAACGAAGTGTTTAGCAAACAAATCGCCTTTAACGTCATTCCTCAAATTGATGCATTCCAAGAAAATGGCTACACCAAAGAAGAAATGAAGATGGTGTGGGAGACGCAAAAAATCTTGGGCGATTCGAGTGTTTTGGTTAACCCGACAGCGGTTCGCGTCCCTGTGTTCTTTGGTCATGCTGAAGCCATTCATCTTGAAACACGCATGCCTTATGATCTTGAACATGTTAAGCAGTTACTTGCTGATGCGCCGGGTGTGGAGTTAATTGAAGACGAAAACGACTACCCAACACCGGTAAGTGATGCCAGTGGTAACGATACCGTCTATGTAGGTCGTGTAAGGCAAGATATTTCACATCCACTAGGCTTAAACTTATGGGTGGTATCAGACAACACTAGAAAAGGTGCCGCAACAAATAGCATCCAAATTGCAGAAGTTCTGATAGAAAGCTATCTATAAGTACCCATTGATATCGCAAAGTAAGCAAAGTTTTGCTTACTTTTCTGCGCTATGACGGCAAACTTCTGCCAAGAAGTTTGCCGTTAAGTCAAATACTTGACTATTCTTCACCTATATCAGCTATTCCAAAATCAGTAAAAAGCATTATAACCATGTTAACTTTCAATACGTTGCAATGGATATTCCAACATATCTGGTTTATAGTTTGCATTTGGAATAGAGCTTGCTTCAAAGCCATAATAATAAAACGTCGTTTAACGGGTGTTAAACATTTGAGTAAAGGATCGGCATGCGCGGTTTAGCCTTATTTAGTATCTTTGTATTCGCACTGATTGCCACACCAGCATATACCCAAGAGGGGGTAGTGCTAAAAGGCCCTAAAGGGGTCGATTATGGGGCTCAAGGTAGGTCGATAGGGCCCATCAGACCTACGGATACATTGTGGCGTATAGCACAAAAAGTGCGACCAGATGACTCGGTCACCATTTACCAGGTGATGAAGGCGCTTTATGATAAAAATCCTAATTCATTTCTAGATAAAAACCTCAACCATATGCAGGATGGGGCGTATTTACGTATTCCTACCATCAATGAAATTCGTAGTGTTAACCCTGAGTTGGCAAAGCAAAAGTCGGATCAAGATGACAAACTTTGGGAAATGAAGCGTAAGGGATTATTGAACCCAAATGCAATAAACGAAGCTGAAAAAAAGGTTACACAAGCTCGCAAAGTCGATGTTGAAGAAGCAAAAAAAGACCTGACTAATCAACTGCGCTCTTTAAAGATGGAACAGGACATGAGGCTGATGGACTTACAAAAAGAGTTCAAGTCCTCGGTGCGTAATGTTGAAGAAATCCTATCCGAAAACAATAAGTTAAAGCAACAGCTCGGCGCTATTTCTACCGAGCTTCAAACGGTTCGTACTCAACTTGGAAAAGACAGCGAAATCCAACAACAGCTAAAGGCTGTTATCGACTTGCAAAATGAAATGATTGATCAGCAAGCCGCTCAAGCAAAAGCGCAAGAAAGTAGCGAGTTAAGCGCATTTTTTAGCTCGCCAGCTGGCATTGCATTACTTGCTACATTGCCAGCACTACTGGCAATTGCTGGATTCGTTATGTTCCTACGCCGGAGAAAGCAATCTCAGACGTCAACAGACGATGACGATTTTCTTCCGCAAACACCATCCGTGGCTGCAGGCGCTGCGTCGGGAGCTGCAACCGCTGCGACTGCATTTGACCCTGAGCCAGACCCACTTGATATCGGAATGGGTGACGATGAAGATGCACTGGGCGCAAGCGTTCAGTTAGATGACGATATCTTACCTGAAGACGATGAAATTACCTTTGACTCACTTGATGACGACTTCGATGAAGGAAGTGATACGTTAGATCAAGACGAACTGGATAGCTTACTAAACGAAGATATTTCGTTTGGTGATGATCATGACGAAGACTTTATGCAACAGAGCTTTGACGAGGCTGGTGATGAAGTTTCGCTTGATGTTGATGATAGCAAAGATATTTTAAGTGACAGCGATCTAGATGATTTATTCAACGAATCTCAAGACGAAGAAATTGATGTTAGCGATGATGCCCTTGCTGCTTTGAGCGAAGAGCTTGCAGATGAACAAGGTAGTGCTGTTGCAAACGACGATGATATTGATTCAATTCTTGACGGTGCGCTAGATGAAGAGCCCGAATTTAGCGGCAACTTTGATAGTGAGAGCCTAGTCGATGCTGATGATATCGACGCGCTACTTGATGCCTCTCAAGATGCTGACGATGATGCATTGCCTGATTTTGAAGAACCAAGCACTGAGCTTGAGGGTGATGATATTGATGCCCTGTTAAATGAAGTTCAAGACGATGCGTTAGCCGAAATTAACGAAGAGCCGGATACGCTTGACGGTGATGATATCGATGCCTTATTAGATGAGGCACAAGAGGACCCATTACCTGAGCGGGAGGAAGAGTCTGATGATCTGGCTGGTGTCGATATCGATGCCTTATTAGATGAGGCACAAGAGGACACATTACCTGAGCTGGAAGAAGAATCCGATGATGAGCTGGCCGATGATGAGCTCGAAGCCTTACTAGACGAACCTGTAGGAGATGCTTTACCAGAGCTGGAGGAAGAGTCTGATGAGCTGGCCGATGATGAGCTCGAAGCCTTACTAGACGAGCCTGAAGAAGATGCTTTACCAGAGCTGGAAGAAGAATCCGATGATCTGGCCGATGACGAACTCGGTGCATTACTCGACGAACCTGCAGAAGATGTTCTACCAGAGCTGGAGGAAGAGTCTGATGAGCTGGCCGATGATGAGCTCGAAGCCTTACTAGACGAACCTGTAGAAGATGCTTTACCAGAGCTGGAGGAAGAATCCGATGAACTGGCCGACGACGATCTCGATGCATTATTAGATGAAGCACAGGAAGAGCCGTTACCTGAACTGGAAGAAGAGTCCGATGAGCTGGCCGATGACGAGCTCGGTGCATTACTAGACGAACCTGCAGAAGATGTTCTACCAGAGCTGGAGGAAGAATCCGATGAGCTGGCCGATGATGAGCTCGAAGCCTTACTAGACGAACCTGTAGAAGATG
>NZ_NSDG01000052.1:36890-38569 GCF_002289345.1 Pseudoalteromonas sp. HM-SA03
TTCTACCAGAGTTGGAGGAAGAGTCTGATGAGCTGGCCGATGATGAGCTCGGTGCATTACTAGACGAACCTGCAGAAGATGTTCTACCAGAGCTGGAGGAAGAGTCTGATGAGCTGGCCGATGATGAGCTCGAAGCCTTACTAGACGAACCTGTAGAAGATGCTTTACCAGAGCTGGAGGAAGAGTCTGATGAGCTGGCCGATGATGAGCTCGAAGCATTACTAGACGAACCTGCAGAAGATGTTCTACCAGAGCTGGAAGAAGAATCCGATGAGCTGGCCGATGATGAGCTCGAAGCCTTACTAGACGAACCTGCAGAAGATGTTCTACCAGAGCTGGAAGAAGAATCCGATGAGCTGGCCGACGACGATCTCGATGCATTATTAGATGAAGCACAGGAAGAGCCGTTACCTGAACTGGAAGAAGAGTCCGATGAACTGGCCGACGACGATCTCGATGCATTAGTTGACGAAACACCAGAAGATGGTTTGCCAGAGCTGGAAGAAGAATCTGATGAGCTGGCCGATGATGAGCTCGAAGCCTTACTAGACGAACCTGTAGAAGATGCTTTACCAGAGCTGGAAGAAGAATCCGATGAGCTGGCCGATGATGAGCTCGAAGCCTTACTAGACGAACCTGTAGAAGATGCTTTACCAGAGCTGGAGGAAGAATCCGATGAACTGGCCGACGACGATCTCGATGCATTAGTTGACGAAACACCAGAAGATGGTTTGCCAGAGCTGGAAGAAGAATCTGATGAACTGGCCGACGACGATCTCAATGTATTAGTTGACGAAACACCAGAAGAAGCTTTGCCGGAGCTTGAAGAGGAAGTTGGTGAGCCAGCAGATAACGAGCCTGATGCTTTATTAGATGAAGCACCAGAAGATGCTTTACCAAAGCTGGAAGAGGTATCTGACGAGCGTGAACTAGGATCTGAACAGCTTTTAGCAGAGTCTGAGCAAACGGAGTCAGGGCACTTGTCGGGTATGTTGGATGAAGAGGATGCTATTCCGGAATCATCAGAAGAACCAATGGAAGATACATTACAGTCCGATCTAGCCAATGAAGCAGATTTTAGTGATGAGAATGTTCAAGCTGACGAAGACAGTGAATTTGAAGATCCTGACTTAAAAAGTGTTGATGAGCTATTACAGGAGCTTCAAGCCGAAGAACAGTTTGAGTTGGATGCTGAACTTGAAGACGATTTTTCGGATGAAGAAGTTGAAATTGAGCTGGGAGATGATCCACTTAATGACGAAGTGGATTTACTGGCAGAAGAAGAGTTTCTTGACGAAGAAGATCTGCAACCAAGCGCAGAGCTAGAGAGTTACCCTGAGCTGGAACTTGGCGAAGAACTTGAAACTACTGACTCGCAAAGCGAAACCGAAAAAGCATTATCAGAAGCATTATCCAATGACGCTCAATTTGATATAGAGGACGGGCTTGATGACGATCTTCTCGACGATGAAATCTCTGGCTTTGATGAAGATGATTTGCCAGAGTTAGACGCGGATTTTGACGAAGAAACTTTGCTTGAAGACGAGCCTAAAGCACCAGTCGAAGCAGCAGAAAGTGATACGCTTGAGTCTGAACCTGCACTTGAAATCGAAGACGAGCTGCCAGAATTAAACGCAGATTTTGATGAAGAGGTTCTGCTTGAAGACGAGCCTAAAGCA
>NZ_NSDG01000052.1:38774-118330 GCF_002289345.1 Pseudoalteromonas sp. HM-SA03
AACCTTGCTTGAAGACGAATCTGAAGCGCCGCTCGACGAAGCTGAAAATGACGAGCTTAAGTCTGAGCCTGAACTTGAAGTCGAAGACGAGCTGCCAGAGTTAGACGCAGATTTNTGACGAAGAGACCTTGCTTGAAGACGAACCTGAAGCACCGCTCGACGAAGCTGAAAGTGATACGTTTGAGTCTGAATCTGAACTGGAAGTCGAAGACGAGCTGCCAGAGTTAACTGCAGATTTTGACGAAGAGACCTTGCTTGAAGACGAACCTGAAGCACCAGTCGAAGCTGCAGAAAATGATACGCTTGAGTCTGAACCTGCACTTGAAATCGAAGACGAGCTGCCAGAATTAAACGCAGATTTTGACGAAGAAACTTTGCTTGAAGACGAACCTGAGCTTGAAATTGAAGAGGCTCTGCCAGAATTAAACGATGAAGATGACTTGGAAACGCTACTTTCTGAGCCACAAACAGAATCTGAATTACCTGAGGTCAATGAAGCCGAAATTGAAAAAGAATTTATGGCAGACTTTACCCAAGCAGACTTCGATGCTCTACTCAGCGAACTGGATGACCCCAGTGACTTTGACGCCGGAAATGCAGAAGATTTTGAAGTAGATTTCGATAGCTTGTTACAAGACGAATTGGTCGCAGGGGAAGCTGAAGCGCTACCAACGGACGCCGAAGGTTCAGAAGATTACTTAGAAATTGAAGATCTACTTGAACAAAGCGACGATCTTGATAGCGATGTTGAACCTTACGTTGGCGCAAATATGGACGTTGGACTTGGCGATTTTGAAGAGCTATTAGCGGGTGAAAATACCACAGATGTTGATTTAGAGGATGAAGGATTTGCTGCTAAATTAGATCTAGCAAAAGCTTACATCGAAATTCAAGATTATGATTCGGCTATATCAACGCTCAACGATGTTATTGAGAACGGCCCGGATTCGGTGCAAGCTGAGGCTAAGTCGCTTAAATCAAGTCTTACAGAGTCTTAATACTCACATCAATGATACCGACCAAATAAAGTAATTGCCTTGTTTGGCCGGTATCATCATCTACTTCTTAGCTTAAGCGCTTTAATTCACATCGCCAATCGCATAAAATGTCGTTTTTGTTATGGGTTGCGATAGAAAAAGTATGCGAGTAGCGTTAGGCATTGAATATAATGGTGCAAATTATAGTGGTTGGCAGAGGCAAAATCATGTCAGCAGTGTCCAAGAAGAAATAGAAAAAGCGCTATCGAATATCTGTAATCATCCCGTTGAGATAACTTGCGCAGGGCGCACTGATGCGGGGGTTCATGCGACGGGTCAACTCGTGCATTTTGACACGGATTCTGCTCGCGATATGAGCGCTTTTACATTAGGAATGAATTCTCAGCTTCCCGACGACATTGCGGTACGATTTGCTAAAGAAGTCGACCCAGAGTTCCATGCTCGTTTTTCTGCGACAGCTCGCCGATACCGCTATGTTATTTATAATCACACCTACAGACCGGGTATTTTACGCAGTGGCGTAACGCACTTTCATCACGAGCTTGATGTTGAAAGAATGAAAGTTGCATGCCCTGTGATGATAGGGGAGCAAGATTTCACGTCTTTCAGGGCGGTACATTGCCAGTCTAATACGCCGTTTCGGAATATCCATCACTTAGAGGTGAAACGCATTGGCAAATATATTGTTATAGATATTAAAGCGAACGCGTTTTTACATCATATGGTGCGCAATATTACGGGTTGTTTACTTGATATTGGTGTCGGTAAGCAAGAGCCTGAGTGGATGGCGGAGCTGCTTGTTGCAAAAGATCGCACGTTAGCAAGTGCTACGGCAAAGCCTAACGGATTGTATTTAGTTGATGTGGACTACCCTGAACAATGGCAAATAGAAAAGATGCCGCTTGGGCCTTTATTCTTACCTGAGGAATTAGTGTAACGGTCATATTTATGTAGTACCTTGTACTCTTAAGACCAGTTTTTTATATCACCCATAGCTAAATCATGATTTAATTGGGAAAAGATGTCTGTCTTTGCTGACGGAACAGAATAAAGCACGATAGAGAGTTGCAAATGAGTTGGTTAGAAAAGATCTTACCTAAAACCACTAAATCTTCTGGTAAAAAAGAGATCCCAGAAGGGGTTTGGGCAAAGTGTACAGATTGTGATTCAATCCTATACAAAGCGGAATTAGAAAAGTCTTTAAACGTATGTCCTAAGTGTGATCATCACATGCGTATTACGGCACGTAAGCGCCTTGAAAGTTTCTTAGATGATGCGGATCGTCAAGAGCTTGGCACAGAACATGAGCCACAAGACGTATTAAAGTTTAAAGACTCTAAAAAATATTCAGATCGTATCGTTCAAGCACAAAAGGTAAGCGGTGAGAAAGATGCTTTAGTTGCAATGAAAGGTCGCGTAAAGGGTATTCCTGTTGCTGCTGTTGCTTTTGAATTTTCCTTTATGGGTGGTTCAATGGCGTCAGTTGTTGGTGCGAGATTTGTTGATGCAGTTAACGTTTGTTTAGAACATAACATGCCGTTAATCTGTTTCTCTGCATCTGGTGGTGCACGTATGCAAGAAGCACTTATGTCATTGATGCAAATGGCAAAAACAAGTGCTGCATTGGCAAAAATGAGTGATAAAGGCTTGCCATTTATCTCTGTATTAACCGATCCAACTATGGGTGGTGTTTCTGCATCATTGGCAATGCTTGGTGATATCAATGTGGCAGAGCCAAAAGCACTTATCGGTTTTGCGGGTCCACGTGTTATCGAACAAACAGTACGTGAAACCCTACCTGATGGTTTCCAGCGCAGTGAGTTCCTATTAGAGCATGGTGCGATTGACATGATCGTCGACCGTCGTGAAATGCGTGATACGTTAGCACGCATTTTAGCGAAGTTTATGGACTTGCCTTCCACTGAACAAGAGCATAGAGTAGCGTAAATTTTTCAAATTGAGCTACTCAACTTATGACGGTTAAACAGCCTAGCCAATCATCAAGCCTTGATGATTGGCTTTGTTATTTAGAAGCAATTCATCCAGCCACCATTGAAATGGGACTTGAGCGTGTAGCGCAAGTTGCCGAGCAAGCCGGATTACTTGAGCCTTTCAGTAAAATTATTCTAATTGGTGGAACCAATGGTAAAGGCACAACAGCCAGGTGCTTGGAGTCGTTGTTGCTCGCACAAGGGTCGTCGGTTGGCACCTATGCTTCACCACATTTAGTACGCTACAACGAGCGTGTTCGAGTGAATGGGGCAGAGCTTGAAGATCAGTATCATATCGATGCATTTAAATTCCTCGATGACACCCGCAAAGACACTCAGCTAACTTATTTTGAGTTTGGTACGCTTGGTGCGCTCAGTATTTTCAAGCGCTGTAAGGTTGATTATATTTTGCTTGAAGTTGGTTTAGGCGGGCGGTTTGATGCGACAAATATAGTCTCGCCATTTGCCTCTGTTATCACGACTGTCGACTTAGATCATAAAGAGTATCTGGGTGATACTAGAGAACTGGTAGGCTATGACAAAGCTGGCATTTTCCGCAGTGGTAAGCCTGCAATCGTTGGTGATTTAAATATTCCACATACGGTTACAGACTATGGCAACGAAATTGCGGCAGATATGGTGTTATCAAAACGCGATTTTTATTTTACCCCGCTAGATTCTCAGTTTAGATGGCAATATCTTGATTTTGATTGGCACTTCGACAAACCAGCCATTCCAGCACAAAATGCTGCGACAGCGTTAACGGTATTAGCTAAACTTGAGTTGCTACCTAGCTATGATGCAGTGAAGACTTGTTTGGCAAATTTGCAAGTAGAAGGTCGCTTTCAGCAACTCAATACCACGCCGTTAGTGTATACAGATGTTGCTCATAACCCAGAATCTGCAAGATATTTGGCAACTAAGTTACAAGAACTCAAGCAAAAAGGGTTTAAAATTCATGCCTTAGTCGCTATGCTTGCGGATAAAGACAAAGCCAGTGTGCTGAAAGAAGTCACCCAATATGTAGATAGCTGGAGTTTAGCTTCGCTTTCAGGACCTCGTGGAGAGCGTGCGGAAAACCTTAAACCTTTGCTTGACCCAAGTTGCAATGTCATCTTATTCGATAGCGTTACAGCAGCACTTGATACTCAGCTCGATACCCTTACGAGCGATCAGGCATTGGTGGTATTTGGCTCGTTCTTTACCGTTGCTGAGGCAATGGAATACTGGTGAAAATAACCAAAGAAGATTTAACGTTTAGTAGAGAGTAAAGTTGTGAACTCAGTATTTATAAATCGCCTTGTTGGAACGAGTATCGTCGTGGTTGCTGCGGTGATCTTTATTCCAAATATCCTTGATGGTGAAAAGGTCCACTACAAGGAAGGATTTCAAGCGATCCCTGAAAGACCTGAGTTCAAAACCATTGACCTGCAAGAAAAAGTGGATGCGCAAGCCAAGCTTGCGCCTGAGTTGCCTTCTGAGCCGTTGGAAAGTATTGACGCCGATGATGCAAAACTAGAGGACACAGAAGAGACAACGCTAGCCAATACGCCGCAATCAGATACGCCATCTACACAAATTGAGGCAAAGCCCGTCGCAACGACCGACAAAGTTGAGGTGGCGAAATTAACGCGTCCAGAGACTGCTAACTTTTCAAAAATGGCCTATGTCATTCAGCTTGGTAGCTTTTCGCATAAGTCGAACGTCGATGCACTGACGAAGAAGCTTGCTGACAATGGCTTTAAAACCTTTACAAAACCCGTTAAAACCCCTAATGGTACACTGACAAAAGTGTTTGTCGGACCAGACTTAAATAAAGCTGAACTTGAAGCTAAGTTACCAGAACTAAAGAAATTAACTAAGTTAAATGGCCGTTTGACACAATTTGATGTGGCAAAATGATCTGGCATTTCGATGCTAAACCTTTTAGAATGCGCCCCACATTAACGACTTATTGGTTACTATGATCTGGGTTGATTACGCCATTCTTGGTATTGTTGGTTTATCGACTATCTTTGGCTTGCTTCGAGGCTTTGTCAAAGAAGCGATGTCACTTGTCGTATGGATCGGCGCTTTTTTCATCTCTAGTATTTTTTACCAATATCTCGCAACCTTCCTAACATTCATTTCAGAACCCCTTTTAAGAAATGCAGCCGCAATAGCCATACTCTTTTTTGCGACCTTGATGTTAGGCGGGCTTGTTAATTATGTCTTGAGTGAACTGGTTCAAAGAACTGGGCTCTCAGGCACCGATAGGATCTTTGGGATTGTATTCGGTGGACTTCGAGGTGTGTTGGTCGTTAGCGCCTTACTCTTTTTCCTTGATGCGTTTACCAGTGCACCAGACACGCAGTGGTGGAAAACATCAAACTTAATTCCTGAATTTGGCTTTGTGATAGAGTGGTTTTTCTCCTATCTTGAACATAACTCGAGCTTTTTAGATTCAGTAAACCGTTAATCGGCGAGGAAATTTTTAATGTGTGGTATCGTTGGGATAGTCGGAACATCTCCTGTTAATCAGGCGATTTATGACGGCTTAACTGTTTTGCAACACCGTGGCCAAGATGCGGCTGGCATTATTACCATTGACAACAATACGTTTAGCTTACGAAAAGCAAACGGTCTAGTGAAAGACGTATTTCATACAAGACACATGAAACGCCTACAGGGCAACATTGGTCTTGGTCATGTACGTTATCCTACTGCTGGTTCTTCAAGCTCAGCAGAAGCTCAACCTTTCTACGTAAACTCTCCATTTGGCATTGCCCTTGCGCACAACGGCAACTTGACCAATGCAGAAAAATTAAAAGAGCGTTTGTTTACTCAAGCACGCCGCCACGTTAATACTACGTCTGATTCAGAAATCCTGTTGAACATCTTAGCTCACGAGCTTGGCAAAACAGACAAGATGAAATTAGACGCGGAAGACATGTTTACGGCAGTAACTGAGGTTGTGTCTATTGTTTCTGGTGGTTACGCGAGTATCGCGATGATCATCGGCCATGGTATTTTGGCATTTAGAGACCCTCACGGTATTCGTCCGCTTGTTTTCGGTAGGAAAGAAACAGAGCGTGGCATGGAATACATGTTCGCTTCAGAGAGTGTTGCATTGGCAACGGATGGCTTTGAGTTTGTGCGAGATGTTGCACCTGGTGAAGCTATTTACGTAACTGAAAAAGGTGAGTTTTTCTCGCAGATCTGCGCTGCTAAAACGACGCTTGCACCTTGTATCTTCGAGTTTGTATATTTTGCTCGTCCAGATTCAAACATTGATAAAATGTCTGTTTATGCGACTCGCGTGAATATGGGTACCAAGCTCGGTGAGAAAATCGCAACTGAGTGGGGCGATAAAGATATCGACGTGGTTATCCCAATCCCTGAAACCTCATGTGATATCGCACTTGAAATTGCTTCCGTGCTAGGGCTTCCTTATCGCCAAGGGTTTGTTAAGAATCGCTACATTGGCCGAACTTTTATTATGCCGGGGCAAGAGCTGCGTAAGAAGTCTGTACGTCGTAAACTTAACGCGATTGACAGAGAGTTTGCTGGTAAGAACGTGCTACTTGTCGACGACTCCATTGTGCGAGGCACTACATCAGCGCAAATCGTTGAAATGGCGCGTGAAGCGGGTGCGAAGAACGTGTACTTTGCATCAGCTGCACCAGAGGTAAGATTCCCGAACGTATATGGCATTGATATGCCTTCTGCATCAGAGCTAATCGCACATGGCCGTGAAGTGGAAGATATCAATGCAAGTATTGGTTCGGATGGTTTGATCTACCAATCGCTAAGCGATTTAATTGCAGCCGTAGGTCAAGAAAATCCAGAGATCGCTCGCTTTGAGACTTCGGTATTTGATGGTCAATACATCACAGGTGACGTTGACCAGAACTATCTCAATCACATTGATGAGCTACGCAACGATTCGGCAAAGTCTAATCGTGAAGCTGCGATGTCTGCTAGCCTTGAGCTACATAATCAAGAAGCGGAAAGCGATTAAAACTATTTGATGATGTGAACAAGCATTATGATAAAAAACCCGAGTTTAACTTGGGTTTTTTATTTAATTTTAACTCAGATAATAGCTTAAAATTGATAGACTAGGCCAACATAGGCTAGGTCACTGGTGTCTCTGTCTAGCAAAGGACTATTGGCAATAACATCATCGAGCTTAGTTCGTGTTATCCCACCAACCAGACTGAGTTGTGTTTTTAACTGATAATACACAGTCAACCCTGCCGAATAGTTCACGGCGTCATCAGCAGTTAAGTAGCCCACTCGACCACGGCTTATATCGATATTTTTCCCGTTCACCCCGTAAATATAATTGACGTAATCAGACTGCAGCCACTCTACATTACCTACTGCTGAGATTTTAAATCCTCGGCCATCGTTGTACAGTGGGATTGATACCGAAAAGGTAGCTGTGGTTGAATCTGAATTATCGGAAATATCACTGTGACCAGCTAGCGTAAACCACAGGTAGGTAACGCCGTAGTTAACAGTAACATCGCCATCCGGTGCATCATATCCCTCAAAAACCTTGTCCTCAGATTTAGCATCTCGGAACACACCGTCATAGCCGTCTTGGCGATAGCCCAATCCGGAGTAGACAGATAAATCACTAGTAATAGGAAAGCGATAGCCAATTAAGCTGTCTTGGTTGATAAACCAGTTTCCCTTTTGGATATCGATGATGGGAATTGAGACCAGCTCACTTTCAATGCCTTTCCACGGCAAATCTGCAGCGGCAGCTCCTCCTCCCAGACGAACTTGCCATTCGTCAGATGACGTTTCAATAGCGTGGCTACAAGAAGCAAAAGCGAGAGTGAAGACGGCAGCAGGCGTAAGTGCTGACTTGATGAGATACATACAGAATTCCTTTCGTAAGTTAAAGGTTGCGAGAATTTAGAATGTAATAAGTTTGTTACAATACTTGGAAAAGTGCTGTTAGAAAGTGTAATAAATTGTCGGGAAGCGTTGTCTGGTGTGTTAGGGAGCTATTTACCATACTTCCCATCTATTCGCTATTGCTATGGTTGTTTGCATAAAAGTAGCGAATAGATGAGTGTGAATATAAAGATCAGTTGGATTGTGCAGGCTCGGAATCAGAAAGTAATAAAGTGAGTCCATCAACCAGTTCAAATAACTCAGGCTCGATATCATTGAGTGATTTTTCTTGTTTTAGTCCGGTTTCAATGGTTTCAGCCAATTTCTTCAGGGTTGGTACGCCAGTATAACAACAGGCTCCGTGAAACTTATGCACTACTTTGAGCAGTGTTGGGAGATCTTCTGTATTTTGTGCAGATTCTAACTGCTGCAACGTTTCGGGCACGCTAGAAAGCAGCATGTTGAGCATTTCCAATGCTAAATCAGGTTTATTACCCGCTCGTTGCAATGCTAACCCCCAATCTAACATTTGGCTATTAAATGGCGGCACACTATGCTGATGACTCTCAATATTTTTTTGTCTCGCTACTGGTGAAGATGCGCTATAGTCGCAAATAATTTGCTTGAGCATATCTTCATCTATGGGTTTAGTCATATAGTTACTAAAGCCATCTTTAAGCAATTGCTCTTTTTCGCCAGCAAGTGCATGTGCGGTGACGGCGATGATGGGGGTATCCTCATTTAAGGACGAATCTCTTATGCTTCTACAGGCGCTGATGCCATCCATTATGGGCATTTGAATATCCATAAATATCAGGTCGTATTTCCTTGATTTACATAAACTGACTGCTTGAGCGCCATTATGTGCGGTATCTATTGCCTCTACCTGCTCATCTAACAAAGTACAGATCAACTTCAAGTTAGCATCGTTATCGTCCGCAACGAGTACTTTAAGCGGTAAACTTGTGGCTTCGATTTCATTGGCGCTCATATCTGGGTGGTCTAAACGATAGGGTGCTGCAAGCATTTCGCATAGTTTTCTGTGATTAAGTGGTTTGCTTAAACAAGCGTCAGCACCACTGCCAATAAGCGCCTCACGCATATTATGAGACACGGTATTAACCATCAAATATAAATAGTCGGCGGATCCGCGAGCTTGCTTGATGTAACTCTTAACCGTCTGCATTTGATCGACGCTTGCCATAGAGCCGATTAAACAGATATCGTAATTAAAATCCTGTGCCAAGGCTATATCAAAGTCTTCTTCGGTGAGGCAACGAGTCACTTGCATATCCCATGCTTGTAGCTGGGCCATTACAGCGTAATGAGTATGCTCTTGCGGTTCAAAGTAAAGCACGCGCTTATTTTCTAGCGGCTTGCTTGGTAAATCGTCGTTGTAGAGACGGTTTGGTAGGGCAAAGACGGCATTAAATGAGAAACAGGTACCATTTCCAGGCGCTGAGTTAAGAGTGATACGGCCATTCATTGCCTCAACAATATGCTTAGTGATGATAAGGCCTAGACCTGTGCCGCCAAATTTACGGGTAATACTGGTATCGGCTTGAGCAAACGGCGTAAATAGCGCGTCTTGCTTATCCTGCGCAATACCGACCCCGGTATCGCTGACAGACACTAACAATGAGGATTGAGATTCATCCATCAAGCGATGGTTAATATCTACTTTGACTGAGCCTTTCTCCGTGAACTTGATGGCATTGCTGATTAGATTGGTCAATACCTGTTTAAATCGCGTAGGGTCGCCAATTAAGTTGTCGGGCACTTGGCGATTAACAGAAATGGAAAACTCTAGCTGTTTGTCGTGGGCACTTGGCGCTAATAAGGTCATGACCTCATTGATAGCGTCGCGTAATTCAAACTGAATGTTCTCCAACTCCATAGCACCAGCTTCTAGCTTTGAGAAATCCAAGATATCACTAATGATGGTAAGCAGGCTGTTTGCAGATAGCTCTATGGTATCTAAATAATCTTTTTGGTGTTTATTTAATGGTGTTTTATAAAGTTGACGGGTAAAGCCTATGACACCATTGAGCGGCGTTCTAAGTTCATGACTCATCTTAGCCAAGAAATCCGACTTTACGCGGTTAGCATCTTGTGCCTCTTTTTTGGCAATATTAAGCTGAATATTCTGCGTTTCATACTGCTCTAGGGTTTCACGATAATCACTAGTTGCCTGGTCAATGTGCTTTTGCATTTCGTCTTTTTGATTGGCCATCTTTCTGCCAATAACGATCAAGCCTTGACGCAAAAGCTCAAATTCACCCCGCATCGGCTCATTGATTGCGATGTCTTGTTTACCTTCGTTGAGCTTGTCTGTGGCTAAAATCAAATTGGCAATTGGTTTGGTTAGCATACGTGACAATCGCATGGCCAACATAACGCTAAGTAAAAAGGAGAAAATAATAACAATGGCACTCAAAATCAGCGCGCGTTGCTGCGATATCAACGCTTGGTCTTTACTGATCTCTACGACTAAAATCGCCAGCGTAGCCGGCTCTGCACTGTGCCAATCGGTTTTTTTGGCTAAATGGTTTTTAACTGGTGAATAAAACACAAAGGTATTTTTTAGTGTAGTGACTTCGGTGGTTTGTAGCTTTTGCACTTCACCAAAATAATGTAACTTGTCGAACTCACTATGATAATTACTGGTAAGAATAAGCTGATTTTGGTTATCAAACAGCGCGATGCTTTTCACCAGTGGTGCGTGTTTATTGTGTGCCTGGCTTAAAATGCGGTGTAAATGCACTTTATCTTGTTTTTCTATTGGGTATTCTACTGACATGGCCAGAGAATCTGCAATGCGATTTCCCTGACTTATCAGAATTTCCTCAAGCTCTACGTAGCGATTTATAGTAAAATAACCACCAAGTAGCAAGCCAACCAAAAGGGTTGGCAAAAGAGTGAGTAGTAAAATACTGTCACGCAGGTTTAATTTTGTCATAGGGTCAAAAAAGTGCAGAGAAATCTGTAACTAAGATTATCTTTTACCGACGTGATAAGCAAACAAATGAGGAACCCAATGGCACAGATTTTTCGTGCTAAGAAAGCTGCTAAGCCGTCAAAGCAAATAGAATTAAGCATAGAGTCAATGGATCATCAGGGGCGAGGTGTTGCTCGCCATGAGGGTAAGGTCTGTTTTGTGACTGGTGCCTTGACTGGCGAGCGATTGATAGCACAGGTTGTACAGGCCAAGTCTAAACTGTTGGAAGCGAAGATGACCAAAGTACTTAATGCCTCCAAAGAGCGTGTTAAGCCGTTTTGCCCGCATTACCAGCAGTGTGGTGGTTGTAGCTTGCAGCATCAAAGTGTTAATGCTCAGCTCGATGAAAAGCAACTTGCAGTTGAAAAACTTTTTGCGCGTTTTGCCAATATCAAACACTTACCTTGGCAAGCGCCGATCACCTCAATGGCGCTTCATTATCGCCGTGCTGCTCGTTTGGCATGTATTTTTGATAAACAAAGCAAAAGCGTCAAGTTGGGCTTTAGAGCAAGTCAGTCGAAGCAGATTATCGAAATAGCGCAGTGTGACGTATTGGTGTCGCCTTTTGACCGTATTGTTAACACGCTAAGTGCACTTGCGCAGTCGCTAAGTGAGTTTAGGCTGATCAGTCATATTCAGCTTTGTCAGGCCGACAATCATAATTATGTGTTGTGTCGTCATACAAAGTCATTGTCCGCTTCGACTCGTGAAACGCTACAAAACGAGCTGGAAAATTGTCAGGTCCTGTTTGACGATGGCGAGACGCCAGTTGTGTACTCTCAGTTGCCATTCTATCACCTTAATGAATTTGGCTTAACACTTGAGTTTAAATTGAACAACTTTATTCAAGTAAATCAATCTGTAAACGAAGCAATGCTGCGCCAAGCGACAGACTGGCTACAGCTGAGTAACGATGAAAGTGTCCTCGATCTTTTCTGTGGAGTGGGAAATTTCTCTTTGGTGCTCGCAAAACAAGCAAAAAATGTGATTGGGGTAGAAGGTGAAGCGCAATCGGTTGCAATGGCTCAGCAAAATGCGCAAACTAATAAAATCAGTAATGTTCAGTTTCACTGTTTTGATCTAACCCAGTCGATTGCAGAGGCTGCTTGGTTCGACGCAAATCTGGATGTATTAGTACTGGACCCTTCAAGGCCAGGTGCACTTGAGGTTTTACAGCAGTTACCGTTGACGCAGTTTACCCGTATTTTATACGTGTCATGCGACCCAGTTACACTGGCGCGCGATGCTTTGGTAATAGCACAGGCAGGCTTTGAATTAGAGAAGCTTGGCTTAATGAATATGTTTGTCCACACGGGACATATCGAAACCATGGCGCTGTTTAAAAAACAGTGTAAATAGCCTGAGCTTTGAGGCTGTTATTGCCCGAGCATTAGGCTAGGTAATTTACCCGAAAATGAGGCGGGTAAGTAATTTTAAGGAGGTATCAAAACATGGTTGCTACTCGGCAGTCGCATCAAACCACTTTGCCACTGGAGTTTGATGCGCGACTCACTATCTTAAACTTGTCTGAAGATCAAAGAGCATGGCTGCAAAAGGCCTATGAACTTTGTCCCGCGGATGAGTCAACGGAACATCTCAATAACGCCATCGAAATGGTAGAGATCCTTGCAGACTTAAATTTTGATAGCGAATCCTTAGCAACTGCGTTTTTAACTCCTTATTTTGTTGCTGGAAAGTTGTCCCTTGAGCAAGTGGAAGAAGCGCTTGGCAAAAATATCTCTCTGCTTTTAAGAGGGGTGGAGAATATGGACACCATCAGCACTTTGGCACACCAAAGCTCGGGTAAGGTACAAGTCGACAACATCCGCCGTATGTTACTCGCTATGGTGGAAGATGTGCGCGCTGTAGTGATTAAGCTTGCTGAGCAAATCTGCCATTTACGTGCGGTTAAGAAAGCATCTGAAGAAGAAAGAGTCGTTGCTGCAAAAGCGGCTGCCAATATTTTTGCACCACTTGCGAACCGTTTGGGGATTGGCCAATTAAAATGGGAACTTGAAGATCTCTCTTTCCGTTATTTGCATCCGGATACGTATAAGTCTATTGCCAAGAAGCTTTCTGATAAACGCCTAGACCGCGAAGCCTATATGGAAAATATGGTTAATTCGGTGGCGCAAAAACTTGCGGATGCAGGCATTAAAGCGCAGGTCTACGGTCGCCCTAAGCATATTTACAGCATTTATAAAAAAATGGCGCAAAAAAGCTATGAATTCGAACAGTTGTTCGACATTCGCGCGATGCGTGTGGTGGTAGATGAAATTCAAGATTGCTACGCTGCGTTGGGCATTGTGCACACCAGTTGGCGGCATTTAAACAAAGAGTTTGACGACTATATTGCTACGCCTAAGCAAAACGGCTATCAGTCTATCCACACCGTGGTATTTGGTCCTGAGGGCAAAACGGTAGAAATCCAAATCCGTACTGAGGCCATGCATCGAGATGCAGAGCTTGGGGTGGCGGCTCATTGGATGTACAAAGAAGGTGCATTGCCGGGCAGAAACTCAGGATACGAGCAAAAAATTAGCTGGCTACGCAAACTGTTGCAGTGGCAAGAAGAAGTGGTAGATGGCAGTGAAATAGCAGATGAGCTGAAGAATCAGGTTGTCGAGGACCGCGTTTATGTATTCACGCCCAAGGGCGATATCTTTGATTTGCCACTAGGCTCGACGCCACTCGACTTCGCTTACTACATTCATTCTAATGTTGGACATCGCTGCATTGGTGCAAAAGTGTTTGGTAAAATAGTGCCTTTCACTTACACATTGCGCACAGGCGATCAGGTAGAGATTCTTACCCAGAAAAATGCTTCACCAAGTCGAGATTGGTTAAACCCGTCGCTGGGATATATTCATTCTTCAAGAGCGCGCAGTAAGATCCATCACTGGTTTAAGCAGCAAGATAGAGACAAAAATCTTCAAGCGGGTAAGGAAATTTTAGATAGTCATCTGCAAAAACTAGACATTACCTATAAAGATTTAGAACCCGCGATTGACCGCTTTAACTTTAAAGAACTCGACGATTTAATGGTGGCGATTGGTGCCGGTGATATTCGTATCAATCAATTCCTGAACTACGTGCAAGATAAACCTGAGGATACACCTAAGTTAAAAATCTCCTCGCCAAAACACACTAAAGGCGACAAAAATGCAGTGGTCGTTGATGGGGTAGGCAGCTTAATGAGTCATATGGCGAAATGCTGTGAGCCAGTACCGGGTGATGAAATTGTGGGTTACATCACACAAGGGCGAGGTATTGCAGTGCATCGTTCTGATTGTGAGTCATTTGCTCATATTACGGATGTACATCCAGAGCGGGAAATTGCGGTCAGTTGGTCTGAGGATGTAAAAGCATCATACGCCATTACATTAAAAATTGAAGCGCACGACCGCCAAGGGCTGATCCGAGACATTAGCTCTGTGCTTGCCAATGAAAAAGTCAATGTGCTCAATATGAATGTACAAACACAAGACGATAAAAACGTGGCGGTATTTATGATGAAGGTAGAGGTGGATGACCTTTCTGCTATGCATCGCTTGCTGACTAAATTGATGCAAATCGAAGGTGTTTTTGATGCCAAACGACTCTAAGCCTTCTACAGCAGCGGGGATAGAGCAGCTGCTAGAGATTATGTCGCAGCTGCGCGACCCAAGCACTGGATGCGAGTGGGATAAGAAGCAAACCTTTAAAACCATTGTCCCTTATACGTTAGAAGAAGCACACGAAGTTGCCGATGCTATTGAGCAAGGCGACTTTGCTCACTTAAAAGAAGAGTTGGGGGACTTGCTGTTCCAAGTGATTTTTTATGCTCAGCTTGGAAAAGAGCAGGGATTATTTAACTTTGCGGACATAGTGCAAACCCTCAATGACAAATTAGTGAGACGTCATCCTCATGTATTTGAAAAGCAGGAAAGCTTAAGCGAAGCAGAGCTTGAGCAGCAATGGCACGCCATTAAACAGCAAGAAAAACAGGCGCAAAAACAAGGGGCGTTCGCGGCGGATATTCCAAGCAGCTTGCCTGCATTGTCAAAAGCCTACAAAATTCAAAAGCAAGCAGCCAAACTCGGATTTGACTGGCCAAGTTACCACGGCGCGTGGGATAAAGTACAAGAGGAAGTCGCAGAGGTGAGCGAGGCGTTGCAAGTTGATCCACTCTCTGAACATACTGCGGAAGAGGTGGGCGACTTGTTGTTTGCAACTGTGAATGTGAGCCGACATATAAAACGAGATCCAGAGCAGCTGCTACGTCAAGCCAATGAGAAATTTAAAAATCGCTTTGTGCAAGTCGAAGCCGTTTTGAATGAGTCCTCACTATCACTTAAAGATGCGAGCTTGGAGGAGATGGATGGTGCTTGGGAGACAGTGAAACGTCGTCAACGCAGTAAAAACAGAGACTGATTTTACGGTTTGTTCGTTACTTAAAACGACCTCCTGATAAAATATATTACCGTGCTAAGTCATTTTTAGCTGGAATGACTTAGGTGCTTTTGCTATACTATCGCCCCGTCTTGATTCTTATTTAAATTCCAATTTTCCTGAAATTTCTAGGGTTCGCATGAGTACAAAATTTATCTTCGTAACGGGCGGAGTAGTATCCTCCTTGGGTAAAGGTATTGCAGCTGCTTCTTTAGCCGCTATTTTAGAAGCACGTGGCTTGAAAGTAACGATTCTAAAGCTGGATCCTTACATCAATGTTGACCCTGGGACCATGAGCCCTATCCAACACGGTGAAGTATTCGTAACCGAAGACGGCGCGGAAACCGACCTCGATCTCGGTCACTACGAGCGTTTTATTCGCACTAAAATGACCAAGCGTAACAACTTTACACAAGGCCGTGTATTTGAAGACGTGTTGCGCAAAGAGCGTAGAGGTGAGTACTTAGGTGCCACTATTCAGGTTATTCCTCACATCACAAACGACATCAAGCGTCGCGTGCTTGAAGGCGCGGAAGGCCATGATGTTGCTATCGTAGAGATCGGTGGCACGGTTGGTGATATCGAGTCACAACCTTTCCTAGAAGCAATTCGTCAGCTAGGCACTGAGCTTGGTCGCGAAAGTGCTCTGTTTATGCATTTGACGCTAGTGCCTTTCTTAGGCCCTGCGGGTGAAGTGAAAACTAAGCCAACTCAGCACTCTGTGAAAGAGCTTCGTTCAATCGGTATTCAACCTGATATTTTGATCTGTCGTTCAGATCGTAAACTACCAGCGAACGAGCGCGCGAAGATTGCCCTATTCACTAACGTGGAAGAAAAAGCAGTTATCTCGCTACAAGACGTAGACAGTATTTATAAGATCCCTGCACTATTGAAGTCGCAAGAGCTTGATAACATCATTTGTCGTCGTTTCTACCTTGAACGTCCAGAAGCGGATTTATCTGAGTGGGAACAGGTACTTTACCAAGAGTCAAATCCTACTGGTGAAGTGACAATTGGTATGGTTGGTAAATACATCGAATTACCGGACGCATATAAATCAGTTAACGAAGCATTGAAGCATGCTGGTTTGAAAAACCGTTTAACGGTGAATATTGAATATGTTGACTCTCAAGATATCGAGAGCAAAGGCACTGAGTTACTTGAACACCTTGATGCTATCTTAGTACCAGGTGGCTTTGGTAACCGTGGCGTTGAAGGTAAGATTTTAGCTGCAAAGTATGCACGTGAAAACAAAGTACCATACCTAGGTATTTGTTTAGGAATGCAAGTTGCGCTTATCGAATATGCGCGTAACGTTGCTGGTCTTACTGGTGCTAACTCAACTGAATTTGATCTTGAAAGCCCACACCCAGTGGTTGGTCTGATCACTGAGTGGTTAGATGCAGATGGTAAGATTGAAGTACGTGACCACGATTCTGATCTTGGTGGCACTATGCGTCTTGGCGCGCAGCTTTGCCACTTAAAAGAGGGCTCTAAGGTGCGTGAAGTATACGGTAATGCCGAAATCGTAGAGCGTCACCGTCACCGCTACGAAGTAAACAACAACTATGTTGCTGAGCTTGAAAAAGCGGGTCTGCAATTTACTGGTCTGTCAGAAGACAAGAAACTAGTTGAGATTATCGAGAATAAAGATCACCCTTGGTTTATCGCGGCTCAGTTCCACCCAGAGTTCACGTCGACGCCTCGTGATGGTCACCCATTATTTGAAGGCTTTGTTGCGGCGGCATACAGCCACCAAAAAGCATCTTCGTAATAAGAAAAAGCCGTGCTCTTGCACGGCTTTTTTGTTGCAGAAGGTTTTGCAATAGGCGCTAAGTGTAGTGTTTATCGCCAAACTTTTTCTTATCTGCCGGCGCGTCAATGTGATACGTGTAAATTCTTCACTTTGCGAAGCAACAGAGATAAGGCAAACTTTAAAGCGGGTTTATTGACCCTGAATTCGCCTGCGACAGAAGCAGTGCAACACACACCACTTTGGGAATAAGAGGAATCAAGATGTCAAAAATCGTTAGAGTGATTGGCCGTGAAGTTATGGACTCACGCGGTAACCCAACAGTAGAAGCGGACGTACACCTAGAGTCAGGTGCATGGGGCCGTGCATGTGCGCCATCAGGTGCATCTACGGGTACCCGTGAAGCACTAGAGCTACGTGACGGTGATAAGTCTCGTTACTTAGGTAAAGGTGTATTGACTGCGGTAAACTACGTAAATAACGAAATCGCGGCAGCACTTGAAGGTCAAAACGCGCTAGAGCAACGTGCAATCGACCAAATCATGTTGGACTTAGACGGCACTGAAAACAAAGAAAAACTAGGTGCGAACGCTATCCTTGCGGTGTCTCTAGCAACAGCAAAAGCAGCTGCACAAGACAAAGGCGTGGCGCTATACGAGCATATCGCAGACATCAACGGTACAGCAGGTCAGTACTCAATGCCAGTTCCGATGATGAACATTATCAATGGTGGTGAGCACGCGGATAACAACGTTGATATTCAAGAGTTTATGGTTCAGCCTGTTGGTGCAAAAAGTTTCCGTGAAGCACTACGTATGGGGGCTGAAATCTTCCATAGCCTGAAAAACGTACTTAAGTCACGTGGCCTAAACACTGCGGTAGGTGACGAAGGTGGTTTTGCTCCAGACCTTAAATCAAATGAAGAAGCGCTAGAAGTGATCGTAGAAGCGGTTGCTGCAGCTGGCTACGAAATGAACAAAGACGTAACGCTAGCACTTGATTGTGCAGCGTCTGAGTTTTACGTCGATGGCAAGTATGACCTAAAGGGCGAAGGTAAAACATTCGACTCAGAAGGTTTTGCTGGTTTCTTGGCCGATCTTGCTGCACGTTACCCAATTGTATCAATCGAAGATGGCCTAGACGAAAGCGACTGGGCTGGCTGGAAAATCCTAACAGATAAAATTGGCGATAAAGTTCAGCTAGTGGGTGATGATCTCTTTGTTACTAACACTAAGATCTTAAAGCGTGGTATTGAAGAAAGCATTGGTAACTCAATCTTGATTAAATTCAACCAGATTGGTTCACTGTCTGAAACGCTTGATGCCATCAAAATGGCGCAAGATGCTGGCTTTACTGCCGTTATTTCACACCGCTCTGGTGAGACTGAAGACGCAACCATTGCTGATTTAGCAGTAGCTACTGCAGCTGGTCAAATTAAGACAGGTTCTCTTTGTCGTTCGGATCGTGTAGCTAAATACAACCAGTTACTACGTATTGAAGAAGTGCTAGGTGAGAAAGCAGTATACAAAGGCCGTAGCGAAATCAAAGGCCAGTAATTAGTTATTACTTTATGTATTATAAAAACGCCAGTTTAGCTACTGGCGTTTTTTATTGCTAGCGGTCGTCACCCCAAATTTCACAATTTGCTTGACCATTTCTAAATGTCCAACAGACTTGAAGTGAATTACAAGCGTTATCCATCGTTGCAGGACCATTACCTCCAGCAACAGCCGGCGTCATCTTAGTAGTAAGTGTTTTGTTCACACTAAGTTCTTTAATCGATTTTTTGTTGAACTTTAATTTCATTGTCGTTTCCTTCTATAAAAAATATAAATATTAACCAAATCTATACAAGATGTTGGTTGTTTTACATTTGTACTTTTTGTACAGAAAGTCAACAAGTACTTTTAGGTACCAAACTCTCGCGCCAATATCGATTGAGTGAAATTGATTTTCAAATAAAAACCTCTTGGCAACGTTTGCACTATTTTACCGTTCGGCCCTATGGCGTCAGTGAGCGCTTTGGCATTTGCCGCTTTTGGCCTTATCTGCATGACTTCTCCAAGATGCCCTGAGATTTGGTCTACGTGACCTGTAGCGATTAACTCGATTTGCTCTTCCCAGTCTCTTCGTAACAACTGTTCTTGATGCGCGTCTGGCCGCCATAAGAAGCCGTGTCCAATAACCCTATTTATTAAAGGAATTTCTCGTTCGGCTAATATGGGCAGCCAAAGAACATGAGCTAATTTCTTTTTAACACTCGACGCTTCCCACGTTAATCCTGTTAACTGAGTAAGTGGCACGACAGAAACATAGGTGGTCTCAAGTGGTTTGCCTTGATAGCTTATTGGCAAAGTCTTGAGTTCAACGCCAATATGCTCAAAATCAGGCACAGGCTTTGAGCCCGCGGTAGCACCTAAGGCTGCTTCTATGAGTTGTCCTACCCAACCTTTCTCTTTGAGCAAGTCTTGTGGTGTTTTAAACGAGAGCCGCTGAGCGAGCTCACCCAATGTTAAACCGGCTATGTTTTCAACACGTTGCATAAGTTCGCCCACAGAGTGTGGTGGTGTAACTGATGGCAAGCGATACTCCTGAGTCTATCCCCTAAAAACACGATTATAAAAGAAATCATGTGGTGAAGTAAGTTGGTTATTTTACACTCAACTTAAGTGTGGCTTGTTATTTCAACAGTTGACTAAAGTAAGAACTTTATTATCTATATGATAAATATGAAGTTATTTTTATTTTGCTACAGCGGGAGCGGCTTGGAAATCTTATGGCTTTGGATAAATACAAGACTATAAACATAATTATCCACAGAATATGTGGAAAACCTGAGATTTGAAGTGTGTAATTGTGGATTTGTTCGTAATTTGAACTGAAAAATACTTGGTTATGCACAAGTTGTGGGTAACTTGAGAGTATGTTGAGATAATTTAGGTATAGAATGGAATTAAATTTGCCGTGACGCGGGAGTTGTGGAACAATCATTAAAAATCGACTTATAAATGAGGCACTAAGGTGATTGATGCCGAAGGGTTTCGTGCCAATGTCGGAATAGTGATTTGTAATAATCAGGGGCAGGTTTTTTGGGCCCGTCGTTACGGACAACACTCTTGGCAATTTCCTCAAGGCGGAATAGACCAAGGGGAAACACCTGAGCAAACGATGTATCGTGAACTTCATGAAGAAGTTGGACTTAGGCCAGAAGATGTTGAAATAGTAGCAAGTTCTAAACATTGGTTACGTTACAAACTACCAAAAAGGTTAATTAGACGAGATTCAAGCCCAGTTTGTATCGGGCAAAAGCAGAAATGGTTTTTATTGAAACTTAGGTGTAAAGATGAAGACGTAGACTTATTACGTACGCATCATCCTGAGTTTGATGATTGGCGCTGGGTTAGCTATTGGTATCCAGTACGTCAAGTTGTATCGTTTAAGCGTGATGTCTATCGTCGAGTGATGAAGGAATTCGCTCCGTTTGCGATGCCATTTGGTAAACGTGAACAGCAAGGGCAGAAGGATTTCTGGCGCACAAAACGATAAAAATAGGAGCAGCAGGTGTTAGCAACGTTAAGATCGATTGCTGAGTCAGTGGCGCAGCAAAGTGACCTACAAAGCGCGTTAAATTGCTTTGTTACTATGGTCAAAGATGCCATGCACACTGAATGCTGCTCAGTTTATTTTGCCGATTATAGTCAAGATAACTTTATCCTGATGGCAACGGATGGCTTAAACCCTGAAGCAATCGGAAAATTCCGCATGGGATTTACGGAAGGCCTAGTCGGTCTTGTTGCCCAGCGTGAAGAGCCAATTAACGTTGCCCACGCCCAATCACACCCACGATTCAAGCTGTCACCTGAGGTCAATGAAGAAGGCTACAATGCTTTCTTATCAGTGCCTGTTGTACACCAGCGCAAAGTGCTTGGGGTTATTGTGGTGCAGCAAAAGATTGCTCGTGTGTTTAGCCATGATGAAGAGTCCTTTCTTATTACGCTTTCAGCGCAATTGGCTTCACAGCTTGCCAACACCGAAATTCAAACTTTACTTCAACAAGATGCAAGCAGTCACAGAACCTCAGTGTTAAAAGGGGTATCAAGTGCTCCAGGTATTGCCTTAGGCGATGGTTATGTGGTGTTACCCCATATTGATTTTGCGAGTATTGAACCACAGCATAGTGACAATATTCAGCAGCAAATTCAGCTGTTTCATCAAGCGGTGGCCGCGACTCGGCAAGAATTCCATATTTTAGCCAAAACTCTGAGTGATGATATTCCAAAAGAAGCGGTAGCTGTGTTTGAGGTTTACCAACAACTTTTGGATGCCAAGAGTTTAGGTAAGCAAGTAGAGTCTGAAATACAACAAGGCTGGAACGCGAAAACAGCGCTAAAGCTTGTTATTGAAAAGCTTGTGGCTCAGTTTGATATGATGAGCGACCCGTACATCAAAGAGCGTGCGATTGATGTTAATGATATTGGCCTGCGCGTGCTCCAGCATTTAGTCTCTACTGAACAAGCCGTTAAACACTATCCAGATAATACGATTCTAATCGCCCATACCTTGACCCCAACTATGTTAGCGCAAGTACCAAAAGAAAAGCTCAAAGGGGTAGTCAGTGTACATGGCTCAGCCAACTCTCATGCTTCCATTCTCACTCGTGCGATGGGCGTCCCTGCTATTTGGGGGATAGAAGACATTCCATTGTTACAGTTTGATGGTAAGTCTATGATTATGGATGCGTATTCTGGACGGCTTTATATTTCGCCTTCACAAATGTTGGTTAATGAGTATGTTGAAATTAAACGTAAAGACAACATTCTGCATGATAAGTTTGAAGCAGAACATGATTTGCCGCCTATTACTCTCGATGGGGAGCGTATAAATTTACTCTTGAATGCCGGCCTTGATCTATCGACCGAAACATTAAGCGCCAGTTATTGCGACGGGGTTGGTCTTTATCGTACTGAGTCTTGGTTTATGCAAAAAGGCCAATTCCCAACACAATCGGAGCAAGAAGTTTGGTATCGCGAGGTGCTATCACGTTATCACCCTGAACCCGTAGTGATGCGGACTTTAGATATCGGTGGCGACAAAATTCTAGATTACTTTGATATCAAAGAAGAAAACCCATTTTTAGGATGGCGGGGCATTCGTGTATCGCTGGATCACCCCGAGCTTTTCTTGGATCAAATCAAAGCGATGATCAAAGCAAACGCGGGTCTTGGCAACTTACAGATTATGTTGCCTATGGTGGGCCACAGTGAGGAAATAGATGAAGCGATGGGGCTTATTGAGCAGGCTTGTTTTGAGCTGCGAGACGAATGGGCAGATCCTTTTTATACCATCGACCGGCCAGAAATCGGCGTAATGCTCGAAGTACCGTCTAGCGTGTACTTGTTACCTGAGTGGTCGGAAAAAATCGATTTTTGTTCTGTGGGTAGTAACGATTTGACGCAGTATTTATTAGCCGTTGATAGAACCAACGCACAAGTGGCGGATCTTTTTGACCCTTATCACCCCAGTGTATTACGAGTGTTAAACCAGATTGCACAGCAGTGTGAATTACACGAGCTGCCTTTTAGCCTGTGTGGAGAATTAGGCGGTGAGCCTGAGGGAGCAATCTTGCTTATTGCAATGGGGTATCGCCGTTTGAGCATGAATATTTCATCACTGAACAAAGTAAAATGGGTGTTACGTAGACTCAAAGTAACGGATATGGAAGCTTTACTTGAAAGGTGTTTAGCACAGCCGTCATCTAAGCAAGTGCGCCGAATTATTAAAGAATTTATGATAGAACATCATTTTGCAGAATTACTCTATACCAGCCACCAAGCAAAGGGTGCTTCTTAAGGCTATTTACGCTACCATTACGGCGCTATAAGAATAAGAGCTTGTTGATGGAAACTATTATACTCATCGTTGTACTTTGCGCTTTGCTCGGCTGTGCAGTTGGCTTTTTGGCAGGTCTACTTGGTATCGGCGGCGGGCTGCTGATAGTCCCTATTTTATCTGTCATCTTGACCAAATTTAATGTTATACCCACAGATCAAGTGGTGTTAGTTGCAATTGCGACGTCTCTCGCCTCCATTATTTTCACTTCGACATCTTCAGCCAAAGCGCATCATAAAAATGACAATGTTCCATGGCACATTGCTCCATGGGTGATGTTAGGTGTGGCAGCCGGCGCGTTGGGCAGTGGTTTTGCCGCAGTGATGTTGCCTGAAAAACTGGTCAGAATTATTTTTGTGGTTAGTGTTGTGGGCATTGCATTGAAAATGGCGTGGAGTTCCAGAAGACCGCCACAATCAACCAGAGTTATACCGCAAGGACCGATACTTGCGATGCTAACCTCGGTAACGGGGGCGCTGTCTGCAATGATTGGTATCGGCGGGGGCGCATTAATCGTCCCACTACTGACATTTTTCTCTGTTGATATGAAAAAAGCGATAGGATGTGCGTCTGCCAGTGGTATTGTTATCGCTATCTTTGGCTCCTTTGGCTATATCGCCTCAGGCAGCCAACATGTGGATATTGAACATGGATTTTTAGGTTTTGTCTATTTACCGGCTTTGTTTGGTATAGTGGCAACTTCATGGTTTATGGCACCTATTGGTGCTAAAGCTACGCACCACTTACCAGTCACAACGATTAAGAAAGTGTTTGCGGCGTTACTCATTGTTATCGCTGGCAATATGTTAATGAATTAAGGAAAGGCTATGGCTTTGCAGTTTCCACAGATAGACCCTGTGATTTTCTCCATCGGACCGTTAAGTGTTCGTTGGTATGGATTAATGTATTTAATCGGCTTTATGTTCGCCATGTGGTGGGCAGGGAAAGAAGCAAAAAAGCCAAACTCGAGCTGGAATAAAGACCAAGTTGGTGACTTGGTTTTTTACTGTATGCTCGGTGTGATCTTGGGCGGGCGAATTGGTTACGTGTTGTTTTATCAATTCTCTCATTTTATTGAAAACCCGCTTTATTTGTTTAGGGTGGACCAAGGCGGTATGTCTTTCCATGGCGGTGCATTGGGCGTTATCACGGCAATTATCGTGTATGCGCTTAAAAACAAACGTTCGATTTTATCGGTAGGTGACTTTGTCGTTCCTATGGTGCCAGTTGGGCTTTTTGCCGGTCGTATTGGTAACTTCATTAATGGCGAATTATGGGGTCGCGTAACGGATGTTCCCTGGGCATTTATTTTCCCAACGGGCGGACCACAGCCGCGCCACCCATCACAACTTTATGAAGCGTTTTTTGAAGGGTTGGTATTGTTTGTGATGTTGGTATGGTTTAGAAAAAAACCGCGCCCAGCGGGCAGTGTAGCAGGTCTATTTTTAGCAGGTTACGGTGTCTTCCGCTTCTCAATCGAGTATTTCCGTGAACCAGATGCACATATTGGCTTATATGGTGGCTTTATTTCTCAAGGTCAGATCTTATCCCTCCCTATGGTGATTGCAGGCACTATCCTTATGGTGTGGGCATATAAGCGAGAAGATAGCAACCCATCTAACGAGCAAGTTAAAAGTTAAAGAGTAGCGAACAATGAAGCAATATTTAGAACTGATGCGCCATGTGCGTGATAATGGCACAAAAAAAGAAGACCGCACTGGCACTGGCACAGTGAGTGTTTTTGGATACCAGATGCGCTTCAACTTGCAAGAAGGCTTTCCGCTTGTAACGACGAAAAAGTGTCATCTACGCTCGATTATCCACGAGCTACTTTGGTTCTTGCAAGGCGATACTAACATCAAATACCTAAAGGAAAATGGCGTTAGCATTTGGGATGGCTGGGCAACGGATGAAGGGGACTTAGGGCCAGTTTATGGCAGCCAGTGGCGCTCTTGGACGGGGCCAAATGGTGAAGTGATAGATCAAATCAAAGATGTTGTAGAGCAAATCAAAACCAACCCTGACTCTCGTCGCCTGATTGTGAGTGCTTGGAACCCTGCGCTTTTGCCTGATACTAACTATTCACCGAAAGAAAATGCAGCGATGGGCAAACAAGCGTTGCCACCTTGCCACACGTTATTTCAATTTTATGTACTAGATGGCAAGCTTTCTTGCCAGCTTTATCAGCGCAGTGCAGATATTTTCTTGGGTGTGCCCTTTAACATCGCAAGTTATGCGCTGTTAACGATGATGATTGCACAAGTTTGTGACTTAGAAGTGGGTGATTTCGTACATACTTTCGGCGATGCCCATTTATACCTAAACCATATGGAACAAGTTGAAGAGCAGCTAAGCCGAGCGCCGTTTGCGAAGCCGAAAATGCAGATAAACCCTCAAGTAAAAGACATATTTGATTTTAAATTTGAAGACTTTGAGTTGGTGAACTACGAATGTCACCCGCATATAAAGGCACCCGTCGCGATTTAGGAGCATTTATGAAAGCCGTTATTCCAGTGGCGGGTCTTGGCACTCGGATGTTGCCTGCGACGAAGGCCATTCCAAAAGAAATGCTGCCTATTGTCGATAAGCCTCTGATCCAGTATGTGGTAGATGAAGCTGCGGCCGCTGGCGTCAAAGAAATTGTATTGGTAACCCATTCAAGTAAAAACTCAATTGAAAACCACTTCGATAAGAGCTTTAAGCTGGAAGCGACACTGGAAAAACGGGTTAAGCGTCAATTGCTAGAAGAAGTACAATCTATATGCCCCAAAGGCGTTACGCTAATCCATGTGCGTCAAGGTGAGGCTCGTGGCCTTGGTCATGCCATCAATTGCGCTGCACCTGTGATTGGCGATGAGCCCTTTGTGGTTATGCTACCCGACGTATTAGTCGATGACGCTGCATGCGATCTAACAAAAGATAATCTTGCTGACATGATCGCGCGTTTTAAAGCGTCAGGTAATAGCCAAGTGATGGTAGAAGCGGTAGCGCCTGAACTCGTCTCTCAGTTTGGTATTGTAGATTTGGGAGGGGCAGCGCTTGCGCAAGGTGAGTCAGGTACGATGCAATCTATTGTCGAAAAGCCCGATCTTCAAAGTGCGCCTTCAAACTTAGCCGTTGTTGGTCGTTACGTGTTAAATAAATCTATTTGGCCACTTTTGGCAAAAACACCGCTAGGTGCTGGTGGCGAAATTCAATTGACTGATGCTATTGCTATGTTGATGGAGCGAGAGCAAGTAGATGCATACTCGTTACATGGAAAAAGCCATGATTGTGGAAGCAAAATTGGCTATTTAAAAGCGATAGTTGAGCATGCGATGCGTAGAGGAGAGTATTCGGCTGAGCTTGATTCTCTCATCGAATCTATTGCAAAAAGTTAAATGTACCGATATTTGCGGTAAAAGCATTTGGTTATTTACCGCGATTTATGTACCATAGCAGAAAATGGATTTTTGTTATAACTTATTGTGAATATTCAGTTTTTTAAAATTTTACTTCTCGGCTCTGTAGTCACCTTAGGTGGCTGTAGTCATTCAGTTCAACAGCCCTCGCAGTTAAGTGAGCAACAGCTCAAAAGTATTAAGCGATTGAGCTCGTTAGAGCAGGATCTCTCAAATCTGCTGACTTTGTTAGAGTCTCAAGCTAGCGTCGATAATATCCAAGCAGCATCGAATACTGACGTAGAGGTTAAGCGTTATTCAGCGAGTAAACAAAAGGCGAATCAAACGACTGGAATTCAACTCAAGTTGTTTCCCCTATCTATCAATTCTATGCCTCAAGTTGAGCAGCATCAAACGCTATTAGCGGCAGTAAAGCGGAGGTTTCCTAGTATATTCTCTGAAGCAGAATTGCAAATTCAAGCGTTTGAAATGCGAGATTGGGCAACAGTTTCTGGATTGAGATCAACTCAAGAAGCAAAAATCTACTGTAGACTATTTTCTATTCAAAGCATTGATTGTAGAAGATTAATGCTTTAATTTTTACTAAAGTTTTCCCATTTGGGAACGATAAATAATAAGTCACCAAAAAAACGGCATTGCGGTGATGATAAAAATGACTCTAAAGGAATTTAAAGATGAAAACACTGATTAAATCTGCGCTTATTGCAAGCTCTATTTCCGCTGCTTTACTTACTTCTTCAGCAATTGCTAAAGATACTGCTCGTCTTGAAGTTAAGGTAGAAGTTAAAAACTTATTCTCAGCTGAAGCCGGTGATCCGCTTGATTTCGGTATCATTCGAGTACAGGGCGATGCAGCTGATGTCGCTACGATGAAGATTGAGGCGGATCCAACATTAACCGATCCTGAAATCAAGAATACTGGTGACGCGGTAATAAACCTTATTAGTACAGGTGGAGCAGGCTCTATCAATATCACTGATGCTGCGCCAAACACTGAGCTAACGATTACGGTTCCGGCCGCAACTACGGTTGATAGCGTAGGCAATGCCTCTTTTGATTTAAAGGATTTTGAATTTTATGTGGTAAGCGGTGCACAGCCTAATAGTGAAGTGACAAACAACAAATTTAGAGTTGATGCAAATGGTGCCGCAACGCTTTCCGTTGGTGCGACATTAAGCACAAAAGCACTTTCTGGAACAGATACGTATGGTGGTGGTGTATACACCAGTAAAGTTGATATCGAAATCGCTTACTAAAACATGTGGCGTTACATGGTACTGGCATTGCTTTTTGCCAGTCACTTGGCCAAAGCTCAAGATATATCGGTCGTTAAGAAATTGAGCTTTGGCACCATTGCGATTATTGACCAAAATAGCGCAGGTACGGTGACGATAGAACCTAATGTTAGGCCACAAACCTCAAGCAATATTCTATTCGTAGAGTTTGGTCATGCGGCAGAAATCCTCTTGACCGATTTTCCTCACAATCGCCAAATTAGCGTCCAATCTACCATTTACAACGACTGGTTTGGATATTGGAATCTTGGTGCATCCGATGCCTTCCAATTGACAGAGCTGTATCATGAGAAGGCGATTTACACCGATAGTGTTGGGGCTGGTGAGTTTAAAGTCGGTGGTCAATTGCGCTTTGCTGGCAATGGTAAATCGCTATCGGATGGGGTGCAAACCTTGAACGTTGAAATAACTTTGTCTTACTAGGGTCTGTTGACCTTTGCTGTTTGATTTTTGTTCCCCTGAGTGGGTTTTGGTCGCGGCGCTCGACTTGCCGCCTAGTAATCTAAGCAAAAGTTGAGCAACAATGAACAAAGCGCACTCAGGGGAACCCAAAGGGCAGCGCTTGATTGGCATTTCTTCTGTGTTGCCCCACAAGGATGTGGGGTAAGGTGACTTTGCAGGAGCACAAAGTCTTTATCGCCTGACTCACATAGAATAACTATGCTACGCAGGCTCTGCCTTGTATAAATGGCAATCAAACTGCTGCAAAAACAAACTTGAAAGATAAACAGGCCCTAAATTATGAATAAATTAATATTAACGCTGCTTTTGTTTTGTTGCTGTAAAGTAAGCGCCAATCTGATGATCACCCCAACACGGGTTGCTTTCGAAGAGCGTCAGAGAATTGAGAGGGTTACAATCATTAATAATGGTGATGTGACCAAATCTTATCGACTTGAATTTCAAGAGAAGCTAGCACTTAAAGAAGGTGGTTATGCCAACTTTGCCGAGCAAAAAATGAACCCTATGGCTGCAAGCCATTTCATCCGTATTTCACCTAGGCAAGTAACACTGGGGCCTGGTGAGCGTCAGGTAATAAAGTTGGCTGTGCGCAGAAAGGCGAAGATGGAACAAGGAGAGTATCGCTCACATTTGCTCTTTAGGGAGCTGCCGAATAATAAAGGCAAGCTGCAAGAGGGTATCAATATTGACGTGCTGATGAGCTATAGCATTCCGGTGATGCTACGAGTTGGAGATGCGAACCCGCAAGTACAGCTTGAGGATGTCATTGTAAGCAACGCAAAAGGTGGTCGTCAGGCAATTACGGTACTACTTAATCGAACCGGGAAATATAGTAGCTTTGGCGAATTATCCGCTTATTGGCAGGGGAAAAATGACGTTAAACCAGTGCGGATCGGAGTATTAAATAAGTTTGCCGTATATCCAGAGCTTAATCAAAGGAGCGTAGAATTCTCGATAGACCCGGCAATTAAGCTCGGGCCATCAGGCAAGGTCTTAATCAAGTATGTGGGTGATGAAGAGTACGCTGACCGCACTTTTGTAAATGATTCGGTATCCTTGTAGTTTAGGGTAAGCGAACGTGATGAAAGCCCCCGCTTTTTGGCGCACGTTACTAATAGGCATACTATGTTATCAGCCTGCTATGGCATCGCAGGCTGATGCTTTGCAACAGCTATTAGAACGGGTTGAACGAGTGAAAGCAAAACTTGCGGTACAGCAAAGTGAGCGGGTGGTCTCTCGGGTTGATGTTGGTACGGAACTGTTTTTATCCGCTTACAAAGGGAATTTATATTTAGGTGAAGTGATCGCGGTGACGTCGGAACAAGGCGTCAATGTGGAACTCTTGAGCTTGTTTTCAGCTTTGGGCTTTGTGGTATCAGAAGATGTATCAGGAACTTTTGATGGTTGGTTCTTCACACCTGAAAACACCTTTAGTCTTAATGCCAAAGCGCATTTAGTTGAGAGCAAAGGGCAGCGAACGCAATTGAGTGATAAGGAGGTTCAGGTTATCAATGGTGAGGTATTTCTCGCCGATTATATCGTTGCGACCTTATTCGATGTGAGCCTGTTTACCGATATACAGGATTTATCTCTTACGGTTAAAAGTAGGCAAATTCTGCCAATAGAAGCACAGCAACAGCGATTAAGAAGAGAAGTTGTCAGGTTTGACCGCAATGCCAGCGCAACATTACCGTGGCGACCAAGTCCTTATCAAAGCATCGGTAAACCAGTGCTGGATGCTCAGATAAATGCGCAGCTGACTGAAGACATTAGTCAGACGTCTTATTCCCTTATTGGTTCGCAAGACATCGCCTATTGGCAAGCTCAGTATTTTATTGCTGGTAGAGAGGGAGATGTGATTAATCGCTCACGATTATCCCTCAACCGTGCTTCTAAAAAAGCCGATGTTTTACCGTTTGGCAACTTTACCAAGGTATCGCTCGGTGATGTACAGAGTGTTCAAGTTGGAGTTGATGCGCTAAATGAAGAAGGGCGAGGAGTGAGCTTCAGTAACGCGCCGTTAGATAGCCGCACTAACCGTCAGCGTATTGTCATCTCAGGTCCTGTTCAGGTAGGGTGGGACGTAGAGCTTTATCGAAATGGATTGCTAATAGGGCAAGAAAATAATGTCCAATCTGGGCGCTATGAGTTTGAAAATATTGATTTACTATTTGGTGAAAATACCTTTGAACTGGTGATGTATGGAGGGCAAGCTCAAGTATCAAAAGAAGTGCAGACCTATTATGTTGAACAGAGCACCGTAAACGAAGGTGAAGGCTTTTTTGCCGTATCAATTACTGACACGGGCAAAAGTATACTGGGCGACAAGACTGCGGTATCAGGAGCATCAAGCTGGCAAGTAAATGGTCGATTTGACTACGGTCTTACTAAAAATTTTGCGGTGTATGCAGGTTTGCAGCATCGTCAAGGTGTGAAAAATAGCGCCTCAGAACAGTACTTTTCTACAGGGTTTAACACCAATATTAATAAACGACTATTACTGGATGTTGACTATAGTAAGAGCGAAACGAACCAACGTCTCTCTGCAAATACTCGAACCCGTCTATTTGGCCAGCAGGTAGGTGCTAAATTTGAACTAAAGGAAGATTTAGAGCGGGATGAAAATGCGACCGAGATAAAATTAACGGCGGCAGGAGATTGGTCTCTTTTTGATGCCGCTAAGATTTACTATCGTGCTGAATACTTTCGGCTTAATAGAGCTAATATAGACACCACCGAGCAAGCGTCGCTGCTGTTTAGCACGGGTAATTATTGGGGCACTTTCAGTAACCAATTTGTGTGGCAAGAGCAGACAGATCAAGCCAGCGATGTGAGTGGCTACTTGCGCTGGCAACGTAGGGTTCTTGGGGTGTATAGTCGTTTGACTACTTGGTATGACATAAAACCTGCCAATGAGATTACAGCAGCAGAGCTTGAGTTGAGCAAAGCGCTAAGTCCCGAGCTTGATCTTGGCGTTACCTTATACAAAGACTTTGCTGCTGATTACTATAAAACCGAACTTGGATTGAGCTGGAACCATGATAAATTTCGGTTGTTAACAGACTTGCAATACGATAACGATGATAACTGGCAAGTGGGTCTATCAGGCCAAGTAAGTATTGGAGCGGGCGAAACCGTAGATCAGGTTTTTTTAACTGGCAAACGCTTGTCGCAGTTTGGCTCTTTGATGATTCGTGCTTTTATCGACCAAAATAATAACGGCTATCTTGACGATGGGGAGTTACCGCTGAAAGGAGTAACCATAAAAGCATTGCAAAACTTTGCACAAGGTAAAACAGACGACGATGGTGTTGCACTACTACCGGCAATGGTAAATTACAAACGAACAGATATTATTGTTGACAAAGAAACGATCCCCGAACCTTTTTTAATTCCTGCGAACGATGGCTTTTCGTTCACTCCAAGACCGGGTCATATTGAATATGTCGAAATACCATTTGTAAACTCGTCGGAAGTTGAAGGTATTGTTGAAATCAATGAGGGTACTGAGCACCGACCTGCAGGATTCACAACAGTCAGTTTACTTGATGAAAAGGGTAACGAGGTCGCGCGCACTCAGACAGCATATGACGGCTACTATGTATTTACTGGTTTGAAGCCAGGGACTTACCGTACAGCGATAAGTGACGCGGAAAGACTCGCGCTAGCCAGTACTCAACAGGTAGAAGTAGAGTTAAGTGCAGAGGGAGACTTGCTGCTTGATGTAAATCACGAATTACAACGACAGCGCGCAACCACGCAAGAGTTTGCTGTCGTTGGGCGCTTTAAGACACTAACGATATTAAAAGTGTATGCGGCGATTTTGGCTAAGCGTTATCCCGCATTATTACGCGGTGGTTTTGGGTATGCGCAAAAAGAAGGTGATGCGACTTATCTACTTATATTCAGAGGTGACGCCACGCAAAATGCGGCAAATATTTGCCAAAACCTACTTCCCTTCAAAGTTTCTTGCGCGGTGGAAGCCTTAACTATTTATGAAAGAGAAAACAATGCAATCAATTAAGTGGCACCTCATTATGCTCAGTTTCGTTGCGTTAAGTGGTTGCCAAGCAACTGCGAGCAAGAGTCAACTTGACTCATTACAAATGAAGAAGCAGCTATCTTTACTGGAACAGCAGGTAAGCACCTTACAACAAGAAGTAGAGCAGCTCAGAGCGCTAAAACAGCAGGTTGCTAGGTTTGAACAAGTGCAGGAAGATTTAGATGTTATTGCTATGCAGCTATCAAGTTCGCTTGCAAAGCAAAAGGACGCTGAGCTTTTAGCAAAGCAGCCTGAACAACTGATAGAGCGAACAACAAAGCCCACCGAGAAACAAGAACCGCCTGTAGAGATGGCTGAATTTGCAATTCAATTGGCCTCTACAACGGAATATGCCAAGCTTAGGCAAACCTACGAGCAACTCAAGGATAAGTTACCGCAAGACTTTGCAACAAGTGAAGTGAATATCGAGCAAATAGATATTCAAAATACGAAATATTATCGGCTCAAATTGGGAGCATTCACAGACAAGGCCTCTGCATATAAAGGTTGCCAGCAGCTTAAGCGTGCAGGCTTAAGCTGTTTGGTTAGCCATTACACCAGTCATCGACTTTAAAACTTGGTGCGTATTTTGCATTTTATCCAATAAGTTTATCGTGGGCTTGGTGAAATGAAATATCTAGCACTCATAGTGATTATATTGTTGGCGGGGTGCACAAACAGCCAACAGGTCGGCAAGAGAGAAGCGACCCAGCAGCAAGAGATCTTACCTGACTTAGATGGGTTTGGCGCTCAATTAGCCGCGGAGCTCGCTCAGTATGTACGGCCGTTCAAACCGAATTCAACGCTTGCTGTGATGAGTTTTTTTAAGGCTAATCAGCTGGATGACACCGTTGCTGGGCAAGGTTCTGGCTTGAGCGTGGCCTTGCAAGAATCCCTCATGACCCATTTAAGTCAAATGGGGGCAGATGTCGTGGAATATCGACTCAGAAACGCTTTATCTTTACAAAGTTCTGCCGATAGTATGTTAAGTCGAGAATTGAATGTGCTGAATCAGCGCCAGAAAATTGACCTCGTGGTGGTCGGGACAATTGTAGAAAGTCGAGATACCTATTTGGTCAATGCGCGGCTGGTCGATACGTTACATAATCGAGCCGTCTCAGCCGCATCAATCAGCATTCCAAAAGCTGTTATGTGGGGTACGGAGCGTGTCACAAATCGTGATGGTCAGATTATACGAAGCCAATATTAGTGGAGATGAAGGTAATGAAAAAAGTATTAAGTTTGGTTTTGCCGCTTTCATTGATGGTTGGCTGTGCTCAGAGTAACTTTTTTGCGGTAGATAATGCTCAGGCTGAGCCCGTGCGCAATGGCTTTGAGAAATCTTCGATGTATCAAAGTAATCCAAACGGTATGAAACAATTCTCTGTTTCTCAGCAAATGGCTGGTAAAAATGTCACTCACTATGTCCAGTCTATTATGCAAGACATGGTTGCAAACTTGAAACACGTGAATGAGAAAACGCCGGTAGCAGTGACAAGCTTTGTATTTTTAGATAAAGAATTTGATAAAGGTTCCTTGCTGGGTAACCAGTTGGCTGAAAGCTTTATCCATGAGCTTCATGCATTTGGGATCCCTGTTGTGGACTTTAAAACAACAGACTATATCCGGGTGACACCTGAAGGCGATTTCATTTTTAGCCGTGACTTTTTAGAGCTATCTGACGACCATCCTTTTTTGTATGTGCTAGGTGGTACTTTGGTGAATCATCAGGGCGGGGTTATGGTTAATGCCAGAGTGGTTGGGCTTCGAAGTAAAAGTGTCGTGGGTTCTGCTCAAGGCTTTTTACCGCAAAACGTAGTTAACGCCCTACAAGATGGTGCGGCATACGATGGCATTCGTATAGAGCGTGCGAACTAATTCGGAGGCGATGATGAAAAATGTAGTGCTATTCGCGACGACACTCGCATTACTCAGTGGCTGCGAAATGACAAAACCGACTGCTCCTGAATCTACAGAAACGCAGCAATCCGATATGGAAATATTATATGCCATGATGGAAGAGCAAGAGCGTAATGAAGATTCACAAGCTGTGGTATCGCAAGATATTGGCTTCATTAGCTATCGTCATCGCAAAGAAATTGCTAACTACGCCAATCAAATTGCATTGGAACTGTCAGATACTGTGTTAGGGCAAAAGCCTGAGTCGATAGCGGTAGCCAGTTTTGTCAACTTTAATGAATCATTAAGGGATACAAACCAGCTAGGAAACCAATTAGCTGAGTCCTTAATGCATCAAATGCAAAAGTTGGGTTATCAAGCGTTAGATTTTAAAGCGCTTGGAAAAATAGAAGTGACATCCGGTGGCGACTTGACTTTTTCGCGTAACGCAAGCCGCTTGAAAAACACGCAATCTCCCAGCCATTTGCTGACAGGCACTATGGTTTACCGTCCACGAGGTGTGGAGGTAAATGCAAGGTTGTTAGAGTTTAATACCAACTTAGTGATAGCAAGTACGGTGGTGACCATCCCGTATTTTATCCTTGATGATCAGGCAACCGCTTCAAGGTAGTACTTCAAATAGCATTTTTTAGAAGAAATACCGTTTAGGTTTTATTAAACGAAGAACTATCCTACTTCTTATTCACACCTCAAGCGAAGTAACTGATAGCGCAGTAGTGGGTCCTAACTGCTGCGTATTCACCTACTGAACCAGCTCATTTATTACCGCGAATAAATTGACTATTAATCTTTAAAAGTTCATTAAGATCAGTATACTAAAGCGAAGTCACTGAGATGCAGTACAACAGAGAATCGACAACTCCAGACTTTCATGGGTATTAAGTAATGCAGATCCCGCTAGTGAAGGTCAAAAAAGGCGATTGTTATCTGACTTTAGAGATTGTCCCCATAGTTTAATGGATAAAACAAGGCCCTCCTAAGGCTTAGATGTAGGTTCGATTCCTACTGGGGACGCCATTGGTATCATTTCTGCGTGGAATGACCAAAGTAAATGGGCGGCGGAAGCATGGTGAAAGTGTGTAAAGTCGTCGAAAATCTTGTCTGCGTCATAGGTAGTCTTAACCTTACAGTTCAAACTCATTTTCATTTTCTATTTGAATTTCAACCAAATCATTAATTTGCACATTGTGAAGTGGGCGATTACTGATATTTACCGCAATGGCGTTTTGCGCATTCACCTGGATCACTTGTAGCTTATTAATGGTTTTAAGTTGATGCATAAATATTTTACCATCGACATTGGTCAGCGGATTACTATGCGCTACGTTAAGGATTTGGCCATTCTCTAAGCCATGCATGCGGCCCAAATTAATAACGACTTGTTCATCATCGATATGTAGGATTTTGCCGTTGGTTGGTAAGCAGGCGACCGCTGCGTTTAAATCAGTTGCGATTTGTGTCAGCGTGGTTTGGATCTCATCAGCATAATCTGTCTGCCAAAAGCGCTCACTGTACACATCAATTAATTTGGTCTTCTTAAACGGCCACACGCCTTGAGTGGCATATTGCTTTTGCCACACCCTTTCATGAGAAAGTGCATCAAACAGCGCAAAGTCTACTTTAAAGCTTCTTAAGTATTTATCGCTTTGCCAAAAAGCGAGATCACTATTAAGTTTGTCGACACTAGCAATATCAGTAATTTGACTCAGTAATACAAATTGGCTGTTGGTATTTGCTGTAATGGTTTCGATTAGTTGTTCATTATAATCAAAACGCTGACTGAAAAAGCGGCTAACATCTATGGTTTGTGCAAAATAGGGAACGGGCTCTAAGCTCAACTTTTGTTCAGTCATCGTCTGATATAGGCGCTCGCTCACGGCTTTATTTATGTCAAAAATTTGACCTAAAGTTGCTTGGTGTTTATTTTTTAACTGGCTTTGTGTGACTGCAACCTGTTTATTGTATGCACTGGTCGGGCACTGAGCACTCTGTGGGGTTATATCAATATGTAATGTCACTTGCCATGAGTCACCGACTTTTGCTTCAGCAATTACGTTGGCGCTTTGAATCTCAGCATTTGAGCGGATCTTAAGTTGATCTTGGGTGAGCACACCATCGGTGACGGTTTGTACGCTGCTTACCGCAGCCCCAGAAAACAGCAAAGCTTGTGTAATGGCATCGTTTACCGCCTTTCTTTTTGCTTTTTGATGATCGCCATTTTTAACGTCAGCCATGCCAGTAACTTCAAACCATTCAGCATAAGCAGGATTAGTTAAGGTGATACACAACAATGATAGACTACTCGCAAATTGCTTTTTCATGTTTAAATGCCCAGATCAAAAACTACCCTCTAACTCAGCAATACCTGTGCCAAATTTTGGCAAGGTTCGTGCATAATCATACATTATGAAGGTTAATTTTATTTATTGCCAATACTCAATAAAGCCGCAATAACCCTGCGAGATTAAGATGCAGGGGAGGTGTTAAATTTGATTGGTATAGATTGTAGCGGAGTGCAGGAAATGCGTATCACTAATTCTATCAATACAGTTGTTATGATTTGCTCGCTAGCAGGGCTCAGTGGCTGTTCAAGCCTTGTTGACAAGCACATTGAATATGAAACAGTGCAACCGGAAACTTTTCCTGTTTTACGGGCTGTGGGGTACGCGCCTTTGAGTGCTCAGCCTGGTAAAACTGCTGGTGAAAAGCAGCTAATGGCAATTAAAGTGTCAAAATTAGAAGCGTATCGTGAATTGGCTGAGCAGCTGTATGGTCAAAACTTAACATCCACTATTACGGTAAAAGGTGCGGTTGCGCAAAACGACGGCCTTAAGAGCCAAGTAAATGGACTTGTTCGTGGGGCTAAGGTGCTGAAAAGTTATGCTGTTGGCGATACTTACGCAACGGAATTAGAGCTTGATATGAAACGCGTTTACGATTTGTATGTTACCCAGGTTAAGCCGCAGAAAATTAAGAAGATATCCTATAGCTTTAAGTAAGCTCTTATTGCATGCTGTTTACTTGATAAGCTTCACTTCGGTTGTTTTTCAATACTAAAATACGATTGGCGTGGCTACGCCTTTAGGTTACGTACTAATTCACTGTCGCTACTTTTCACGCTGCCGTCTTGGCCATATGTAATCGAAGTAGGTGCGCCAATTAAGATCCCTTTTAATTCACGTGTGCTTACATTAGCTTGGTGAGCCGTTTTAGCATTGATTTCATTTTTAGTTTGGCATTCGCGAAGTAGAGTACGTACTTTGGCGATGAGCGGAATTACATCATCGTGCTCAAAAACATGGGATTCGGTTTTTGACAATTCATTGTCGATCTTTTGTAGTTTTGAAATGAGAGTTAGCTTTTCACGAGCGATTTCTTTTAAATTGTCGCCACGCCGAGACGCAAGCTCGTCAAGCTCCTGCGCCAGAAGCAGGGTCATAGCTTCTAGCGTCGAGATTTGCTCTGAAAGTTTGTGGTGGCAAAGCCGAACCAAATCATCCATATATTTCGAACTCAAATGCAGCTATGTTTTTGGCTAGTTTTTCCGCGTCAACTTGGTACTTGCCTTCTGCAATCGCTTTTTTCAGTTCTTCGACTTTTTTGTCGTCAAAGCCTGATGACTGCTGCGCTTTTTCATTGACTGTTTTCAGCTGTTGCGCTTGTGGAGTCAGACTGACTGAATCCGCAGCCGCTTTAGGTGTAGCTGGTGATTTAACTGACGCACTATTAGCATCATTTCTTTGCAATTCAGCCTTCTGTTGCTTAACATTATTAGCAACGGATGTAGACTGATTTTGACCGTTAACTTGATTAACCATGTTTGTAGACCCAATAAAATTATACTCTCAGCCATGTTATCGGCATTCAGTAGTATTACTTTAGCAAATTTTTTATAAATTCACCTCTACTGTTTCCACTTCTATTACTCTAGCACGTAAGGTTTTGCCAGAGCGAGAGTTTTTAATATTAATCAGCTCACCACGGTTGCCATCTTGCTGCGCTTCTCCTTGAGTTTTGATCACGAGTCCACCTGATTTGGCAATAATCGTCACGGTATCGCCTTTGCAGACCATGCAAATATGGGCCTGAGTAAAGGCTTGACCCTCTCTGATATTACGTTTGCTTCTACTGCCTATTAGTATTGACTTATCTTCTATGTAAGACACCCTACGAAAACGCTTTGGCTGATATTCTACTTTTACATCTTCATCCTGAATAACACGACCTTTTTCTAACATGGTTGCGCTAACTAGAATGGGGAAGAGGTGATCGATACGCACGTGGACGTATTGAGTCCAGCTTAGCGTATCGTTGCATCTAATTTGTACTGTCACTTGAGTGTTAAAAGGCGGAGTCATTGCTGTACTATATTGCAGTGGGGATTGACAATCCCGTGCTGGAATTCTTGAATCAAGTGGTATAGCAGTCAGGGATAGCTGGCTGTCGGGATCTTGCTCTACATTCGGCTCTACAAATTTTATTGCGCTTTGTTCTAAAATTTTGTTGTCATATTGCTGACAATAACCATAGTCAACGCCTATAAAATAAGCGAACAAACAAAAAAACTGAATGTAATGGGTTTTTTTTAACAAACTCATGATGTTTCGACTATGCTTATGGGGTGAAACAAGGTATAAAGATTCTGCTTTAATAACTGCACCTAATCAAGGGTGGTAAACCATATCAGAGTCGAAGCAAAGATCGTTCCGATTAGCGGTTTATACAGTAGGAGATTGAAATGGCAGGTATTTTAGACTCGGTTAACCAGCGTACACAGCTGGTTGGACAAAACCGTCTCGAGCTATTACTTTTTCGACTTCAAGGTCGACAGCGCTTCGGCATCAATGTTTTCAAAGTTCGAGAAGTGCTGCAATGTCCAGCATTGACAAGCATGCCCAAGTCAAACCCGCTTATCCGAGGGGTTGCTCATATTCGAGGCCAAACGATATCCGTAATTGATATGTCACTTGCGGTAGGTGGACCTCCTATTCAAGATATTCGTAACTGTTTTATTGTGATTGCAGAATACAACCGCTCAGTTCAAGGTTTTTTAGTCAGTGCAGTAGAACGCATTGTGAATATGAACTGGGAAAAAATAATGCCACCGCCATCTGGGGCTGGTCGGTATTCTTATTTGACCGCGGTTACAGAAATTGAAAACGAGCTAGTTGAAATATTAGACGTCGAAAAGATCCTCAATGAAATTTGCCCGATCAACACAGAAGTCAGTGCTGACATTGTCTCTGATGGTGAAATGCAAAAAGATTTAGGCGAGCGTATTGTTTTTATTGCTGATGATTCCGCCGTTGCTCGTAACCAGGTCAAGCGAGCATTGGAGCCATTAGGTGTTCAGACTGAGCTTGCGAAGAATGGCAAAGAAGCACTGATTAGGCTTCGTGAAATAGCGGAAATGGACTGCCAAAATAATGTCACTGAGCGAGTAGGGCTATTGATTTCTGACGTTGAAATGCCAGAAATGGATGGTTATACGCTAACGGCGGAAATAAAAGCTGATCCAAAATTAGCGCCATTGCATGTGATACTCCATACTTCACTGAGTGGTGTATTTAATCAGGCCATGATTGAGAAAGTCGGCGCTGATGATTTTATTGCTAAGTTTAACCCAGATGAATTAGCTTCAGCGGTTAAAAAATGGGTTCATTGTGATTAAAGCTGGTGGTAGCACTTGGAAAATAAGCATTTAGAGCAAAAAGAGTACGACCAATTTAGAACCTTTTTGGAGCAACAGTGCGGTATTGTACTGGGTGACAATAAATTGTACTTGGTCAAAAGCCGACTCGCTCCTCTGATGGCTCGCTTTGGTGTGGAAACACTTTCGTCCTTAGTAACTAAAACACTCAGTCCCCATGAGCGGCAATTGCGTGCCGCTGTGGTGGACGCGATGACAACGAATGAAACACTTTGGTTTAGGGATACTTATCCGTTTGAGCTAATTAAATCGAAAATCTTACCGGAGTTTAAAGACTTGAGACGTCCAGTTAAGATTTGGTCGGCGGCAAGTTCGTCAGGGCAAGAGCCGTATTCAATCGCGATGTCTGCGAGTGAATATGTGAGTAAAAGCCCTGGCGCGCTAAAAATGGGTGTTCAGATCGTTGGTACAGATATTTCTAACACGATGCTTGATATGTGTAAGAATGCTGAGTATGACGCGTTGGCGTTGGCGCGAGGGTTATCGCCTGAGCGCAGAAAGAAATTTTTTATGGATAGTGGCAATGGAATGGCTAAGGTAGTTGAACCTATCCGTAAAATGGTCAGTTTTAGACATTTAAACTTGCTAGATTCTTATGCGTTGATGGGTAAGTTTGATGTTATTTTCTGCCGTAATGTCCTGATCTACTTTTCACCTGAAGTGAAAGCCAAAATCATTTCGCAATTTGCTCAGTCGTTAAACCCGAATGGTTATTTGTTTTTAGGGGCGTCGGAGTCGATGGCGGGGCTGAGTGACGATTTTAACATGATCCGTTGTAATCCTGGGATTATCTATCAGAAAAAGACTTAATACTCACATATAGCGGCAGGGATGGTCGCTATAGTTATTATGTGCAACTTGTAACGCAATTCCAATAATTATCTCCAGCCTTTTAATCTTAAATTGCTTCAGCCAAGCTACCAGTTATTCATACGCTTTTTCTCATTTAAGTCACCTCTTTAACATTGGTTCAAGTTTAATTATTCCAAAAATATAATTTAACGTTTTGAAATTTAAGAGATAAATTTAGATTTAAAACTGGCCTAAAGATTGCTTTATCATACCTGAGTCAATTTTTTGGAGTCAGATAATGGCAATTAGTTTCGATAAAGCGTTGGGTATACATCAGCATACGATGCTGCTGCGCTCACAGCGCGCTGAAATTCTAGCAAGCAATATCGCAAACGCAGACACTCCAGGATACAAAGCTAAAGATATTGACTTTGCTAGTGCTTTAAAAGCGGCAAAGACAATGCAAAGAAGCGGCAATGATATGGTTAGAACTGATGCAAAACACCTTAGTGGTGGTACCAAAATGAGTAATTCATCTGAACTATATCGTTCACCAAATCAAGCAGATACAGGTGATGGTAACTCAGTTGATATACAAGTGGAACGAAATTTGTATGTACAAAATGCATTAGAGTACCAAGCCAGTTTGCAATTTCTTGGTGGTAAGTTCAGTGGTCTTAAAAAGGCACTCGGCGGGCAAGGGGCATAATTATGAGTTTATATAACGTTTTCGATATTGCGGGTTCAGGAATGAGTGCACAGAATGTGCGACTAAATACCACCGCAAGTAATATCTCAAACGCAAACTCAGTGAGTTCTAGCCAAGATACCGTATATCGCGCTAGACATCCTGTATTTGCCGCAGAACTTTCCAAAGCTGCAGCTTCCCAAAACAATGTCGCGGGATCTTCGGTTGGAGTAAAAGTATTAGGTGTGGTTGAAAGCGATAAGCCGCTTCAAGTTGAGTACAACCCAAACCACCCAAGTGCTGACGCAAATGGCTACATTTATAAACCGAATGTGAATGTGGTAGAGGAGATGGCAAACATGGTTTCTGCTTCTCGCTCTTACCAAACCAATGTTCAAGTTGCAGACGCTGCAAAGCAAATGCTTAGTAAAACATTGCAACTAGGCCAGCGCTAAATTGGGAGTAACAGCTGATGAGTAATAATGTAAATGCCACTTCTTCAACGGGTGTAGATTCACTCTACTGGGATAGGCAAAAACAGGCTGAGGAGAAAAAGCCCAGAGATGAGCTATCGCAAGAAGATTTCTTCTCGCTGCTTACTCAACAGCTCTCTTTCCAAGATCCAAGTAAGCCTGCGGACAACGATCAAATGATCGCGCAGATGACAAGTTTTACCATGGCCGAGGGGATCTCAAAGTTAAATGAGAACTTTGATTCATTAGCTGCATCGATGACTTCTAACTCGGCGCTTCAAGCATCAACGCTGATTGGTAAAAAAGCCTTACTCGAGTCAACGACGTTGGAACATGGCGACGATGCACTTACGAAAGGGTCTGTGATTGTACAGGAGCCGGTTCAGAATCTATCAGTGGGTATCTATGATGAATCTGGAGCGCTTGTAAACACGCTTGAATTTGGCGAACAAAGTGTGGGCGCTGTGCGATTCGATTGGGATGGTAAAAATAAAGACGGTGAGATGATGCCTCCAGGTGAATACACCATAAAAGCGGAGGGTATGATTGAAGGTGAATATCAAACTTTACCGTCGGCCACATTTAGAAATATAGACAGTGTTAATGTTAATGGTGCTAATGGCATCGTCATTAATACCAAAGAAGGCGCGGTGCGCTTAACTGATATTGCTGAAATAGCATAGTAGTTTTAAAGAATTAACCTTAAGAACTTAGAGGTGAGAGTATGAGTTTCAATATAGCACTGACAGGTATTGCCGCCGCGCAAAAAGACTTGGACGTAACAGCAAATAACATTGCTAACGTGAACACGACGGGCTTTAAAGAGTCTCGCGCAGAATTTGCTGATGTTTACGCGTCTTCGGTTTTTAGCTCTGGCAAAACGAAAAATGGTGATGGTGTACAAACGACCATGGTTGCACAGCAATTCCACCAAGGATCATTAAAGTTTACGCAAAACTCGCTAGACTTGGCGATTGAGGGCGAAGGCTATTTTGCCATGTCAAACTCTCTTCAGTCGCAGGATTTCACCTATTCTCGTGCCGGCGCATTTAAGCTCAATAAAGATAACTTTATCGTGAATGCTAAGGGTGACTACTTGCAAGGCTTCCCTGTTGATCCATCAACCGGTGATACCACGTCTTTGAGTTTAAGCACAACATCGCCTGTTCAAATTCCTGATGCATCGGGTTCTCCTCGTGCAACCTCACAAATCTATACTTCGTTTAACCTAGATGCGACGGCGCAACCACCGACAATTGCTTTTGATCCTGAACAACGTGCTTCATATAATTCAAGAACTGCAATTACGGTATATGACTCATTGGGTGAATCACATACATTGCAGTTGTTCTTTAGAAAAACGGCGGATAATGAGTGGTCTACATATGCAACGATGGACGACAAACCTTTTAACCATAATGCTCAGCAAATTGATCCAGCAGCAACACCGCCTGTTCCATATACGCCAGTTAGCGTGTTCCGTTTCGACGCAAGCGGTATTCCATCAGAAACGGCAGCTGATCCTTCAGCTACGCCGCTTGTGTTTAACAATAATACCGGCTCGACATTTAACCCCTTAAGTCTTGCTGGACCGCAAGATGCGGTCGATCCAACTATTGGTATGTCAAACTTGTTAGAAAATGGTGCAACCTTCCCGAATGATATTGTTGTTAACTGGCGTGATGAAGCAAACACGGCTCAGAAGCTACCAACTCAATATTCATCGGGTCGATTTGAAGTAAAAGCATTGGAGCAAGACGGTGCGACCGTTGGCCGCTTAGCAGGTATTGATATCGGTACTGATGGCAAAGTAGTAGCTTCATACACTAACGGTGACTCGACGTTCCTAGGGCAAGTCGCGCTAGTACGCTTCCCCAACTCTCAAGGCCTCCAAGCGATTGGTAATACTGAGTGGAAGAAAAGTCTATCTTCTGGTGAGCCGCTTGCAGGCGAACCAAACACAGGTACGCTTGGTGGTATTAGTTCATCGGCCCTAGAGCAATCGAACGTTAACCTGACTAACGAGTTAGTAGACCTTATTAGCGCTCAACGTAACTTCCAAGCGAATTCTCGAGCGCTTGAGGTTAATTCAACATTACAACAAAATATATTACAGATCCGATAATATATTATGCCCTCCAAAGGCTGCTCCAAAGGCAGCCTTTTTTATGTCCGTCAAAAACATCTCCTCACTTTGGCACTGTGCTTGCATTAACTAGGTTAAGTTTGAATTTTATAGGTCATCGTCATGGATAAAATGGTGTATATCGCAATGTCAGGCGCTAAGCAGAGCTTACGCGGTGTGGCACTCAAAGCGAATAACCTTGCTAATGCCAACACGACTGGCTTCAAAGCAGATTTTGCTCAAGCGCGCTCAATGCAGGCGTTTGGTGAAGGTCTACCTACTCGAGTCTTCGCGATGCAGGAGCGCCCTGGTACTAATATGACTGGTGGTGCAATCGTTGAAACTGGTCGTGAGCTTGATATTGCAGTAGATGATAAGTCGTGGATCAGTGTTGTTGACGCGTCGGGCGAAGAAGCTTACACCAAAGTCGGCACGCTCAATATTCGTAATGATGGTGCGTTGGTCACAGCCCATGGGCGTCAACTTATTGGCGAAGGTGGACCTATTGTCTTACCTATTCCCGTTGATAAAGTGGTGTTTAGTGACGATGGCTCTATTCAAGTGCGCCCACAAGGCGCTCCTGCTAACTTTCTTGAAGTGGTTGATAGGCTGAAAATTATTGAAGCAGATAATAGTAAGCTACAAAAAGGTAATGACGGCCTATATAGACCAAAAGAAGATAAGCTAGAAGATGGGATCTGTGGCTTTTGTGAAATATCACCAACCGCGAAAGTGATGAGTGGCTTCTTAGAGATGTCCAACGTCAATCCCGTTCATGAGATGGTGGATATGATCAACCATCAAAGACAATTTGAAATGCAAATTAAGCTGATGAAAACAGCTGAAGAAATAGATGAGCGACACACTTCGCTCCTACGCATAGTTTAAGAGTGAGGTAGAGATTATGAATCCGGCATTGTGGATAAGTAAAACAGGTTTAGATGCTCAGCAAACTGATATTTCAGTTATTTCGAACAACTTGGCGAACGCCAGTACCGTTGGCTACAAAAAGAGTCGTGCGATATTCGAAGATTTACTGTATCAAAACATCAACCAACCTGGTGGCCGCAGCTCTCAAGATACAGAACTACCGTCTGGTTTGATGCTTGGTGCAGGTGCCAAGGTGGTCGCCAACCAAAAGAACTTTTCTCAAGGTAATATGTTAAGTACCGAAAATTCTTTGGATTGGATGATCCAAGGCCCGGGCTTTTTTGAGATTCAGATGCCAGATGGCACAACTGCGTATTCAAGAAACGGTCAGTTCACGACGGATGAAGAAGGCCGAATTGTTACTTCAGGCGCAGGTTTCCCTGTGTTACCTGAGATGAATGTACCCGACGATGCACAGTCAATCACTATCTCTCAAGATGGCGAAGTATCAGTGCGCGTTGCAGGGCAAGCTGAAAACGTTGTTATAGGGCAGTTGACTATCAGTGACTTTATTAATCCATCAGGTCTTGAGCCAATTGGACAAAACCTTTATACGGAAACTGCGGTGAGTGGTGCACCCGTACAAGGTAACCCAAGCGTTGAAGGGTTAGGTAAAGTTGTTCAAGGCGCACTTGAGACGTCAAACGTTAATGTGACGGAAGAGCTTGTAAATCTAATCGAAACTCAACGTGTGTATGAAATGAACTCAAAAGTGATTTCAACGGTAGATCAGATGCTGAGCTACATTAATCAACAGCTGTAATTGGGTAGGGGGTATTATGCGTGCATTATATTTAACCATCGTAACGGTCGCTGCATTATCTGGATGTAGTACAACACAAAATAAAAATGTGGTGCGTGACGATCCGTATTATGCACCTATCTATCCCGAGGATAATCAAGCCCAAATGGTGGCAACAGGGTCATTATTTAATACGCAGTTTTCCAATGATCTTTACGCTGACAAAAAAGCGTTAAGAGTCGGTGATATTATTACCATCGTACTTAGAGAAACGACTCAGGCGACCAAAGCTGCAAATTCTGAGCTGGATAAATCTAGTGATTCGAGCCTAGACCCTGTGATTGGCCTAGGTGGCAACGCCATTAATATCGGAAAAGAAGCAATACAGTTTGGTGCTAAATCCAGTTCTTCTTTTTCTGGTGATTCGAAGTCTAATCAGTCCAACAGCTTATTTGGTAATATTTCAGTCAATGTTACCAGAGTGCTTCCTAATGGCAATTTAGTGATCCGCGGCGAAAAGTGGTTAACTCTTAATACTGGTGAGGAATTTATTCGCTTAGAAGGGTTGGTAAGACCTCAGGATGTGACCGCAGATAACACCGTTGAGTCCAATCGAGTGGCAAATGCCAGAATTCAATATTCAGGTAAAGGTGACCAGCAAGAAGTGCAAAGTGCAGGTTGGTTAACGAGTTTCTTTATGAGCGCGCTGATGCCGTTTTAAGGTGCTGAAAATGAACAATATGCTTAAGAATATTTTGCTTATCGGTATGGCCATTACGTTGGTTGGCTTTTCTTCTTTGGCTTCTGCTGAGCGAGTTAAAGATGTCAGTATGGTTGAAGGGGTTCGTTCAAACCAACTGGTTGGCTACGGGCTCGTTGTAGGCTTGCCTGGTACCGGTGAGCAAACCAGATTTACCGAGCAAAGCTTTAAAGCGATGTTGAATAGCTTTGGCATAACGATGCCCGCAAGCTTAAAGCCAAAAATTAAAAATGTTGCGGCTGTTGCGGTCCACGCTGACTTGCCACCTTTTGTTAAACCCGGTCAAACCATTGACGTGACTGTGTCATCTATTGGTAGTGCTGGTAGTTTACGAGGCGGTACTTTACTTCAGACTTTTCTTAAAGGGGTCGATGGCAACGTATATGCAATCGCGCAAGGTAGTTTGATTGTTGGTGGTTTGGGCGCTGATGGTGCCGATGGGAGCCGAGTTGTGATCAACACCCCGACTGTTGGTCGCGTAGCAAATGGCGCGACAGTGGAGCGAGCGGTACCAAGTCCGTTTACTCAGGGAGATTACATTACCTTTAACTTGAATAGACCAGACTTTACTACCGCAAAACGCTTAGCCGATACTATCAATGGCCTTGTTGGGCCTAACAGCGCTAAACCTATGGATGCAGCCTCAGTGCGAGTAATTGCACCAAGAGATCCGTCTCAGCGCGTTGCGTATTTATCTACGCTAGAGAATCTTGAATTCAAACCAGCGGATACCGCTGCGAAGATCATCGTTAACTCGCGCACTGGCACGATTGTTATCGGCAAAAATGTCAAGTTGCAGCCTGCGGCAATTACTCATGGCGGCCTTACCGTAACAATTGCTGAGCAGCAAAATGTTTCACAACCTAATGCGCTGGCGAATGGCGAAACAACAGTGACGCAGCAAAGCATTATCGACGTAAATCAGGATGACTCTCGAGCGTTTGTGTTTGACCCAGGCGTGAGTCTTGATGACTTGGTTAGGGCAATTAACCAGGTTGGCGCAGCACCTGGCGATTTAATGGCGATCCTTGAAGCGCTAAAAGAAGCAGGCGCGATAAATGGTCAATTAGTCGTCATTTGATGTTCCATTATTAATCAACTAGTTAGCCCCGCAATTGTGGGGCTTTTTTTTGGCTCGGATTTTGCATTTCTATTTGTATAGTTATTAACGTCAAACAGTGCTGAGTGTATGAACACCGACCAATTGAAAAATCAAAGCTTTTTTGACCTAGGAAACCTTGATTCGATCCGTAAAGAGGCGCTGAAAGGTGCTGGCGATCAAGGTGCCTCAGATCAGGCATTGAAGAAGGCGGCACAACAGTTTGAGTCTATCTTTACGCAAATGTTGTTACAAAGCATGCGTAAAGCGAATGAGGCGCTAGAGGATAAAGACAGTCCATTTAACTCTAGTGGTGTCAAATTTTTTGAAGAAATGCATGATCAGCAACTTTCGATGCACTTATCTGAGCAGGGTAGCTTAGGACTTGCAGATCTGATTGTGCAGCAGTTGTCTCCTAATTCTGAAAAGTATAAGCCTGCCTCTGTAATGAGAGCTGACGGCGATATTTCCTTTAAAAGGCAGGCGACAGCGAGTGTGAATAAACCTGAACCGCAGGCTGTCAATGTTAAGGCAGATACCTCAAGCGATGAACAAACAGGCTTTGGTTCTCCAGAGGAATTCGTCGACAGAATTTGGGAATACGCTCAAACAGCGGCGAAAAAGTTAGGCTTGAACCCAGCGGTAATGGTTGCACAAGCTGCACTGGAAACCGGTTGGGGTAAACACATCATCAGCAAAAAGGATGGTAGTAGCAGTTTTAATCTATTCAATATCAAAGCAGATAGCCGCTGGAGTGGTGAAAGCGCCAGAAAATCGACACTTGAATTTGAGCAAGGGTTACCGGTGCAAAAGCAAGCTGATTTCCGTGCTTATAAGTCGCTTGAACAAAGCTTTGATGATTATGTCAGTTTCCTAAAAGGTAATCCGAGATACGAGCAAGCCTTAAATAAGGCTGGTGATAGTCATGCCTATTTAAGTGAACTTCAAAATGCGGGCTATGCAACCGATCCGAATTATGCCAACAAAATTAAGTCAGTTTTAAAGCGTATTGATGTATCCGATTTCTTATCCGGTGCGTTAACAAAGGGAGTCAGATGAGATGTCATTTGATCTATTAAATATTGGTGCGGCAGGTGTTAGGGCTAATTCCGAGTTACTACAAACCACCAGTAAAAACATCGCTAACCTAAATACCAAAGGGTATATCCGTGAACGGACTGAGCACGGAACGATGATTGGTGGCATGGTTGGTCGTGGTGAAACGGTGCGTTTGATCAACCAATTCGCGCAGCAACAACTGAATCGTGATATTTCCAATCAGTCTTATTATGAGCAGTTTGTCACTGAGGCAAGTCGCGTTGATACGTTATTTGCACAAGACTCGAATAGCCTGAGCAAGAGTATCAACTCGATGTTTAATAATTTACAAAGCGCGATAAACTTGCCCTCGTCGACAACTAACCGATCTCTATTCATGACGGGCGCTCAAGGTCTTGTCGATCAAATGGATAGATTGTCAGGTATTGTTGTTGATCAAAACAGTATCGTGAATGAGCAATTGGATATTTTCTCAGAAGAAGCTAATAACCTTGTTCAAAAAATTAGCGAGTTGAATAAGCAAGTGGCGAGTAAATCTGCACTTAATCTTAACAATGTCGATCACAGTGTACTAAACGAGCGAGATCAAGCAATTAAAGAGCTTGCCGAGCTCGTAGATATAGAAACACTCGACGGTGAAAATGGCGAGAAGCTTGTATTCTTAGGCACTGGGGACGCGCTTGTGATGCAAGGTGGCGCTTTTAATTTATTTGCGATGAAAGGCAACCCAGACCCTAACCACAAATCACTAATCTTAGACATTAAAGATAAAAATGTTGTGCAACTCGAGCTAGATAGTGGCAGTTTGAAAGGCAAAATTGGCGGATTACTGGCGTTTAGAGATGAAGTGTTGATCCCAGCACAAAACCAACTAGGCCAAATTGGCCTCGCATTAGCAGATGCTTTTAATCAGCAAAATAGATTGGGAATGGACTTAGATGGCAACATAGGTGGAGATATATTTAAAATACCTACCGTGGGTGGCTTTGCTTACAGCGAAAATACAGGTACCGCAGCGCTTACGGCAACACTTGAGCCTGGACGCGGCAATGAGTTGCCAGCTACCGATTTTCAAGTTACTTATACCAGTGCAACAACCGTTGAAATAATAGCTGTAGATGCCAAAGGAAATCCTATCGGTACTCCGACGACTGGTAATATCGCAGGTGGAGTCATCACGGGAACGGGCGATTATTTTGGCTTACAAATGAACGTAACCGGTAGCGGTGCAACAGGCGATAGATTTCTTGTGAAATTAAATCAACAGGCCGCAACTGGGTTGGAGCTTGCAACTCAAAGACCAGAAGCACTTGCATTAGCGTCACCAATTCGTACTGAAAAATCAGCAGACAATAATGGTACGGCGACCATTTCAGCTGGAGTCGTCACTGATACCGACCCCGCGACCAGTGCGTTTACTGCGGGAACGCCGCCAACGTTGAATGATGGTCCTTATACTTTGACTAAAACAGCCAATGCTAACGAATATACGTTGACCAGTAATTCAGGTACAACGCATACCTTTACGGCTCCTGCGAATGGCAAAGATATACTTTCTACAGTGGGAGCAGCGCCAGCACCTTTTGATAATCTTGGCTTCACTTTCGATATCGAGGGGACACCTAATACCGGTGATAGTTTTGAGATTAGCTTTAACACTGGTGGCTTTGATGACAACCGTAATGGTGCAGCGCTCGATGGTCTGAAATCATCTGATTTAGTTAGACAAAATCTAGAGTCTACAGGTAGTACCGAAAGCCATAAAACCTTTAATGAAGCATATGCTGATATTGTCACCGGGGTAGGAGTTATTACCAATCAAGCGAAAACTAATGGTGCGGCATTCGAAGCGCTAGCCAATCAGTCAAGCGCATGGTTTGAGTCTCTATCGGGTGTAAACCTAGATGAAGAGGCTGCCAATTTGTTACGTTTTCAACAATCTTACTCGGCTTCTGCGCAAGTCATTTCAGCAGCAAGAACTGTGTTCGATACCTTATTAAGTGCAGCGAGGTAATTATGCGTTTATCTCAAAATCAAATTTTTAATTCAAATCTCAATTCTATTTTGCGTAATCAGCAAGATGTGAACAAAGCAACACAGCAGCTGAACACGCAAAAGCGGGTATTGAGTGCTTCTGATGATGCTTCAGCGACTGCTAGAGCGATGCTTTTTGACGACCGGATCCAAGCAAACGATCAGTTTACTAAGAATTTGACTATGCTGTCTTCGAGATTAGACACTCAAGAGTCAGTACTCGAAAATATTAAAACGGCCATTGATAGCGCTTATGCCAAGTCGATACAGGCCGGTAACGGCGGGTTATCTGATGTTGACCGTCAAGCAATCGCTGATGAGCTAGAGTCCATTCAAGATACTATTTTGGATTTAATGAACTCAAAAAGTGAGGATGGTAAGTTTATATTTTCCGGCTACCAAGATAATACGCAAACTTATAGTTTTGATTCAGCCACTGGAAAGTACGTATATAACGGTGACCAAGGACAGCATAAAATAAAAGTTTCTGAAGGGGTTGAAATACGCTCAAGTGATAACGGTTTTGATGTATTTGAAAGTGCAGAGAAGCGACTGAATATTACTTCAAATACAGGTGTGGTTTCTGGTGGAATTACTTCTGCATCGGTTTATGTAGACGAGCAGGCTGTATTTGATAAGTTTCATAAAGCAAATTACAACGCTGATCCTAGTGCGCCTGCAGGTGCAAACACCTTTGACTTAGTGGTGACAGCCGGAACACCTAATACTTATCAGCTTGAGCAGGGGGGAACGGTTATTTCAACCGGTACTGCAGAAGGCGGAACTATTAAAGTCGCAGGTATGGAGTTTGACTTCGCTGGTGCTGCGCCGGGCCAGATAAGCTTTGATTTGGAAAAGCCCCAGAAGGAAAATATTCTAAATACATTAGAATCTATGATTACGTCATTAAGAGACCCCAGTATTACTGGCGATGATTACAAACAGGTACTTGCAGACGGGATCTCTGGACTAGACAATGCCAAAATCAAGATATCGCAAGGACAAGCGGGGCTTGGTGGCAGGTTAAATGCTGCAAAGCTTGTATCTGATGCAAATTCAGACTTGGACGTTGATAATAAGGCAAATAAAGCGGCTTTAATAGAAGTCGATTTTTATTCTGCGATTTCAGAACTCACCAAGCATGAAACTGCGCTGCAGGCATCTCAGGCAACATTTGGCCGCCTAACTAACCTTTCTCTATTAGACTATATTCGTTAAAAGATGGCCTTTGCGGGCCGTTTACTCTCACACCACTCTAAACTCAATTTTTCCTCGTAACAAGCTGAACAGTAATACATTTTCATTCAACTCTCTGATCGTAACCTAGGTGCGTCAAAACTTTGGCATATTTGTTTGAGCAATAATAAAAGCATATAGAAATCATGACGATAATTTTTTTTTTAAAAAAATACTAAAGGAAATTTTTTGCCGACCGATAACTTAATTAACCAAGCCGGAGAGTGAAAAACATTCAAAGGTTGGAAAAGAATCTAAGTTTGAGAGTGAAAGACTCGATTTAAAGTGGGAGAACCATCATGGCACTTTATGTAAATACTAACGTAAGTTCATTGAACGCACAAAGACAATTAATGAATTCTGGTAACTCACTAGATACATCATTCAAGCGTCTATCATCTGGTTTTCGTATCAACAGCGCTGCTGATGATGCTGCAGGCCTACAAATTTCTGACCGTTTGAGTTCACAAATCAATGGTCTTAACCAAGGTAACCGTAACGCGAACGACGGCATATCTTTAGCACAAACTGCTGAAGGTGCGATGGATGAAGTAACGTCAATGTTCCAACGTATTCGTACACTGGCGCAACAAGCTTCAAACGGCTCAAATACAGATGAAGATCGCTTGGCAATTCAAGAAGAGATTCGCTCACTGTCAGACGAGGTGAATCGAGTTGCTGCAGATACAACTTTTGGTGGTCAGAATCTGCTTGATGGCTCATATAAAGCTAGTTTTCAAGTAGGCGCGGATGCGGTTCAAACAATTGGTTTTAGCATGCAGACAGTGGGTACAAGCGCTAATGGAGCGAACTCATTATCAGCAAGTGGTGGTTTTACACTATCTGGTATTGCGAGTATTGCAAGTTCTGTTACTGGTACTGCCGGTACTTCTCTGGCATCATTATCTGAATTAAGCTCAGTTGGTAGTAGCGCGACGGTTGGTAGTTCTTTCACCTACGCTGGAGTTTTCCAAGCTGAGAATATTTCAGTTTCATCACAATCAAATGCACAGCGAGTTTTAGCTGGTATGGACGCGTTAATAGCTGTTGTTGATAAAAAGCGTGCGGAGCTAGGGGCGGTCCAAAACCGTTTCCAGTCGACAATTCGAAATCAATCAAATATCTCTGAAAATTTGTCGGCTGCGAAATCACGTATCAAAGATACTGACTTTGCTCAGGAAACTGCAAACTTGACCAAAATGCAAATCCTTCAACAGGCGAGCCAAACAATCCTAAGTCAGGCTAACCAACGTCCTCAGGCTGCTTTAAGTCTTCTAGGATAACAGTTGGAAGGTAAAGGTGCCTAAGCCGAATGGGGTATTTGCTTAGGCACCAAATTGGATGATAAAGCGGAGGTGCTTAAATCCAATAGCGTTCATAAAATATATGAACACGTTAATTAAAGCATTAAGTATGCCAACTTTATGCTATAAAAATGACACTCACTCTCAAATTTATTTGAAGAGGCCAACTGGCCTCTTTTTATTTCCTGACTCTTTGAGCGGAAGCCTCTCCATCCATCAAAAAAAGCTGCAACTAAATGCCGGAATGCTAGATAGCAGTTTCTCGATTAACAAAGTACTTAATACCTATTTTTAAGTTCCCTATGTTATTTAATCATAGCTTTGTATTTTTGGCCTGCTATTTGCTTGTTACTAGTTACAGTAAATTCTGGCGTCAAAGTGGCAATTGGTTGCCTTAGTTGGTTGAATACCCGATGCATAAGTGCCGCTTTGTCATTTAACTATCTATCAATTAGATATTGATTTGACAAAAAGAGAGTGAATTATGGCTTTATATGTAAATACAAACGTTAGTGCTATTAATGCACAGAGACAGCTAACTAACTCGGGCAATGAACTAGATACATCTTTCAAACGCCTGTCATCTGGTATGCGTATTAATAGTGCTGCTGACGATGCGGCTGGTTTGCAAATTTCTGATCGTCTTCAATCTCAGATTATGGGGTTGAACCAAGGTAACCGAAATGCGAATGACGGGATCTCATTGGCACAAACAGCTGAAGGTGCAATGGATGAAATCACTTCTATGTTCCAGCGTATCCGTACGCTATCTCAGCAGGCAGCAAATGGTTCCAATACAGATGAAGACCGGTTGGCAATTCAAGAGGAAATTCGACAGCTGTCTAATGAAGTAAACCGTGTCGCAAGCGATACCACCTTTGGTGGGCAAAACCTTTTAGATGGTTCTTACAAGGCTAGTTTCCAAGTTGGGGCGGATGCAGTCCAGACTATTGGCTTTAGTATGCAAAATGTCGGTTCTACAGCGAATGGACCTAATTCCCTTTCCGCTGGTGGCGGTTTCACCTTGTCAGGAATTGCTAGTGTTGCGAGTTCAGTAACTGGTACTGCAGGTACCTCAATCGCTTCCCTTTCGGATCTGAGCTCAGTTGGTAGTAGTGCTGTTGTAGGAAGCTCTTTTACATATACTGGCGTATTTCAAGCTGATAATATAAGTGTTTCATCACAGTCCAACGCTCAAAGAGTCCTAGCTGGTATGGATGCCCTGATTGCGGTAGTAGATAAGAAACGAGCAGAATTAGGTGCGGTTCAAAATAGGTTTCAATCTACGATTAGAAACCAAGCAAACATATCAGAAAATTTATCTTCAGCGAAATCTAGAATAAAAGATGCTGATTTTGCGCTAGAAACAGCGAAGCTTACGAAAAATCAGATTCTACAACAGGCCAGCCAGACGATATTGGGCCAAGCTAATCAGAGACCGCAGGCTGCATTAAGTCTTCTGCAAGGCTAAAAAATTTAAACTTTTTTTCATTTAGACTAAAGCTTTCACTTTATATGACGATAACAGAGTTAGAGAACTATAACTTTAGGACTCTAACTTACTATTACTGCTGGGTAGGGGTATCCCGTAGTAATAGTTTAACCATTATAAAGCGGAGGCTACTATGGCTATATATGTAAACACGAATGTGAGTTCTCTAAATGCACAGAGACAACTAATGAATTCTTCTAATTCATTAGACACTTCATTTAAAAGGTTGTCATCAGGTTTTCGGATAAATAGTGCCAGTGACGATGCTGCTGGTATGCAAATATCTAACCGACTGTCTAGTCAAATTAATGGATTGAATCAGGGAATTCGAAATGCCAATGATGGTATCTCTCTATCACAAACTGCAGAGGGGGCGTTAGATGAAACAACGCAAATGTTTCAGAGGATTAGGACGTTGGCACAACAGGCTTCTAACGGCTCCAATACAGATGAAGACCGCTTAGCAATTCAGGAGGAAATAAGATCTTTATCTGAGGAAGTAAATAGAGTTGCAGCAGACACTACTTTCGGTGGACAGAATTTACTGGATGGCACATATAATGCCAGCTTTCAAGTTGGTGCTGATGCGGTTCAGACTATTTCATTCAGCATGGAAACTGTTGGTACAACTGCTAATGGGGCTAACTCATTAACAGCAAGTGGTGGGTTTACTTTGTCTGGATTGGCATCAGTTGCAAGTGCTGTTACTGGTACGGCGGGTACTTCGTTGGCATCTTTGAGTGAGCTAAGTTCTGTCGGTAGTAGTGCAGTTGTTGGTAGTTCATTTACTTATGCTGCTGTATTTCAAGCTGATAATATTTCAGTATCATCGCAGTCTAATGCACAAAAAGTATTCGCGGGTATGGAGGCTTTGATCGCCGTTGTAGACAAAAAACGTGCCGAATTAGGTGCTGTTCAGAATCGCTTCCAATCAACGATTAGAAACCAAAGTAATGTATCTGAAAACCTTTCATCAGCACAGTCACGTATCAGAGATACTGACTTTGCCATAGAAACTGCAAACTTAACAAAGATGCAGATCTTGCAGCAGGCAAGCAGCTCGATTCTTAGTCAGGCAAATCAGAGGCCTCAGGTAGCCTTATCTTTACTTGGCTAATTATCAGTAGCACTTACGCTAAGTTTCGATCTCTTTAAACTTGGCGTATACTCTTTATAGGCTTTACAGGAGGTCTAGATGAGTGATGTTCAAATTTCTCAAGGGCTAAACTATTCAGTTGATAGCCAACTGATTAAGCAGCCAAAACAAGAGTTAAACAATGAGCGTGGTATTACTCCAGATAGAGTAAAACCTGAAGATTCACCTGAGCATAATGGCAAAGGTGCTAGTAGTAATGAACAGTTAATATCAGAAGTTAAAGACAATTTAGCGAAATTAAACGATGTTATTCCCGTTACGGCTACGAACTTACAGTTTCAACTTGATGAGGAGGGTGATCCCCCTGTTGTTCTTGTTTTAGATAAGTCTAGCAATGAAGTAATTAGGGAAATTCCTTCAAAAGAGTTTAGGGAAGTCGCTAAGGCTTTGGAAGAGTTTGCCGATAAACTTACAAAGCGTGGCGTGTTATTTGATAGAACCGCCTGATATAGATTTGGAGGTAGATTATGCCACTTATTACATCTGCGGGTGTTGGCTCAGGGCTTAATTTAGAGTCAATTATAAAAGCTTCTGTGGATGCGGAAAACGTACCCAAGATGCAAAGGTTTGCTGCAAAGCAAGAATCACTGAAAGTTGAGTTGTCTTCTATCGGTGAAGTTAAATCTGCCATTTCAAAACTTAAAGACACAATTGAAAAATTAGCGGACATCGATAACTTTGGCAAGCGAATCGCGAATATTCGTCAACCAGATGGTGCTGAAATAATCAGCGTGACACCAACGTCAGATATTTCTACAGGTAATTTCAAGATTGCTGTAGAACAATTGGCGCAAGGAAGCCGAGCCGTTTCTGCGGACGGTGCTTTTGCTTCAGCCGACGCAGTTGTTAGTGCAAGTGGTGGTACTTTGTCTTTCTCAGCAGGTGCGGATAAATCATTTGATTTAGAAGTAACTGCTGGAATGACTCTGGCTGAGTTAAGAGATGCTATTAATGCATCAGATACCAACTTCGGTATCACTGCCAATATTATTAACACAGGTGATCCTGATATAGGCTCCAAACTTGTTTTTACGTCAAATGTCAGTGGCGATGGAAACGACCTCGTGATTACAAGTGATACCGCTGAGCTTGATGCTATTGAAACATATGACGAGACAACAAACCCTTCCGGTGGCATGGTAATTGCCGATGCGGACAAAGCTCAAGATGCAATCATAACAGTAGATGGCCTCGTAGTTAACAGCGATACAAATACATTTAAAGACGCTGTTCAAGATATGACGATAAGGGCACTCGAGGTTAGCCCTGAAGATACATCTGGTACAAAATTAACAGCTAAATTGGACGTAGATTATGACAGAGAGTCTGTCACTAAGCTCGTCGATGAGCTGATTACAAACTACAATAATCTTGTTGGAATGATTGGCTTGCAAACTCGAGTCGGAAAGCCTCTAAATGGTGATGCTTCGATGAGAGCATTGAGTGATCAGCTGGTTTCTACTCTGGGTTCTACGTTGACTGATGCTGGACCATTTGAGTCAGTATTTGACATAGGGCTTGGCGTTAATAAAAAAGGCTATTTAGAAAAGTCATCACTAGTTCGCAGCTTGAATGAAGCTATGGATGATAATTACGATGATATTGGTACAGCATTTGCAGGTGAGAATGGTGTGGCCAAAAAATTAGAAGAGTTGCTCGGAAACTATGTCGATTCAAATGGACTTATAAAACAACGTGAGACTAGTTTAAATTCTCAACTTGATGATTTAGAGGACGATGTCATAAACCATCAAGAACGTATAAAGTCATTTGAAGCCAGCTTACGCCAAAAATATGCGGGGCTAGATGTGCTTATCGCGCAAATGAAGCAAACTCAATCTTATTTGGGGGCTCAACTTTCTAATCTTCCTGGCTTTACTAAGTCCAAGTAATAGAGAGGATTGAACATGTATAATGCAAAAGTTAAGAATTATCAGAGAGAAGCGCTTAAAACTCGAGTGGCGGGTGCAGATCGTTATGAAATTATTCAGATGTTGATGTCTGGTGCGATTGAGAAAATGGTGCTCGCCAAAGTCACCATCGAGAAAAAGCATTTAGAAGCCAAGGCCGAACATATATCAAAAGCTTCCGCAATAATCGATGCATTAAGAGGGTCGTTAGATTTTAATGTCGGTGGTGAGGTTACCGAAAATTTGTACGCATTGTATAGCTATATGCTGGACAGGCTTCTTGAAGCGAGTGTCAAAAATGATCCAGACATAATTGATGAAGTTTCTAATTTACTCAAAGAAATTAAGTCGGCGTGGGATGCTATTCCAGTAGAGGTTAGACAAGAAACGCTTAAGCAAAATGGCAGTAGTGCTGATGCAGGATAAGGTAAAGCATATCAATCAGGGGATCACTGAGGTAGGTAAATGTATTACAGAAGGAAATATTAAAGATGCTATGGAAAAGTTCTCAGAACTTGATATTTTATTAGAATCCATATCAGATCAAAATAGTCTTACCCCTGAAGTATTAGTTTCCCTTCAGGTTGTCTATCAGGAGCTAGAGAAAGCAATACATACTGCTACTTTAAAGCAATCTTCAATCAAGAAAGAACTTAAATCAGTGATGCAAAGCTCCAAAGCTGTGAAAGTATATAAGTCAATTTAGCACCTCTAGAGACGATTATGAATTATAATACCAGTGATATTAATGAAGAGTTAAAAAATATTGAGGGCAAGCTAAGCAAGTCTTTAAATAAACACTCTCTTGAGCTTAAGTTTACACAAAAGGCAAACTTATTATACGAAAAAAACTTACTTGCCTTTAAAAAATACTTGCCAGAAATCTATGAAAGGTTTGTTAATTTTCTCCCTAGTGATGAGTTTGAGCTTTTTATCGAAGATAATGGTGATGCCAATATCGTAGATTACGCAACTAAAGTACCAATGTACTCCAAAACGCCTGTTAAGCAAGTTAGTAACCAAGTAAGCAATGCCATAGAGTCACCTATTTTTTCGAAAATAAGTTATGAGTACCTCGAAAAAATGGAAAATAAATATGACTTTATTCATGTAGAGCTTTTAAAAAAAGCTGGTAAGGTGTATTCAAAAGCACAAAAAGAATTAACTGAAAATCGTGTTATTGAAGGTAAAGTGCCTAGCGTTGTGATATTTGGTGTCGGCTTAGGTTATCATCTAGAAAAGATTTTAAAACACGTGCCTAGTACATATATCAACCTTTTCGAGCCTGAAGAGGACTATTTTTACGCAAGCTTATTTACTTTTGACTGGTCAAATTACCTCGAGAATATTAATGAAGCAGGCTCTTTCCTGTATATCAGTATAGGAGTCTCTGAGGATGAAATCTATCAGGATCTATATAGCAGAGCACAAGACCAAGGCCCATTTACAATCTCAAATTCGTGGTTTTTTCAACATTACCCTTCTCAATCTATAGATAATATTATTTATAAACTTCGGGATAATTTTCATGAGTTTTTTATGGGATGGGGTTTCATCGACGATGCTTTCATGAGTTTGGCACACAGTTGCGAAAATGTAAACAGACAAATTCCTTTTTGCCATGCCCATAGTACAACAGTAAATGATTACAAAGACTTTCCCGTCGTAGTTGTTGCCAATGGCCCATCTCTGGATTCTGAAATAGAGCTTTTAAAGAGCATTAGAGAGAAGGTCATCATCGTTTCCTGCAATTCGGCGAGTACTGCATTAATTAACAACGGTATTATTCCGGATTTCCACGCTGCCTTGGAGCGTTCTCGTGAAACATATGATTTTCTCAAGGCCTTTTTGCCAGAAAGTGCTAGAAAGCAAATGTCTTTACTTACTGTGAATGTTATGCATCAAGATGTAGCCGAACTTTTTGCTTGGGCTGGTGCTGGGTTAAAAGGCAGGGAAGCTGGAACTAGCTTACACCAAGTCTCGGAAATTCTGGAAGGAAAAACCGCGAGTGCTACTTTGCCATTTTGCAATCCATTAGTAGGTAATATGGCCTTGAGTTATGTTGTGACTTTGGGCTTTAAAAATATTTATCTATTTGGTGTAGATAACGGCTATGTTGACCCTTCACATCACCACTCAAAGTCAAGTATGTATTATAATAAAGAGGGGGATACAGTTTATCAGCCGTTACACATTGGCTCGAAGATGGTCATTCCTGGTAACTTTGGTCAAGATGTAATTGNCACTTTCTCTACTCGGGTAAAGTGCAAATGGAACGCCTTTTGAAAACAGAAAGAGCGAAAGGAGTATATTGCTATAACTGCAGCGGTGGGGCGAAAATCGAAGGTGCTTTACCATTACATTCATCTGATTTAATTATTGAAAATCAAAGTGTTAGTAGGTTTGATGTGGTCGAGTACGTGAAAAATAGCCTTTTCTATATTCCTGATACTGACTTTAAAATAGAAAAGCATTTAGATTTTGAAGGCTTTGAGAAACTTTGTGAAACGCTAATTGATATTCTTTCCGAGCCAGTTAATTCAAGGACTGAGGCGTATGAACAAGTTATAAAACAAGTACACTTACTCATTTCCTTGAAAGAAACTCAGTTCAGCCATCACTATATGGTTTTGGAGGGGGAAGCGCTTTACTTAAACTCTATAATTATTAATATGTTATTTAATTATGGAAGTTCACAAAGCGTTTTGCCTTATTATCAAGAATTAAAAGGCGTCTGGTGTGACTTTTTGGCTTCAGCACCTAAACTTTATCGAGAGAACTGGAATAAGTCTAGCGATCATACTTTTGAAGTCTAGAACGAGGTAATTACTAATGCGAAAGCAGAATGTTGTTGTGGTTGGTGGGGGTCTTTCAGACTTATTTGCTGTAAATAAGCTTACTATGAATCAAAATCTCAATATTACTTTAATTGAAAGCAGCTCAAGCTGTGGCGGACTTCTTAATTACTTCCAATCTGAAAAAGGTATCTATTATGATCATGTATGATCATGGGTTGTTTAAGCCCGCTATTTATAAGCTTTATGGAAGCGATGTGGATTTATCGTCCATTCAACCGAAAGTTGGTTATTTTTATCTTGATAGAGTCGTAGTTTTAGATGACATAACGACTGAAAGCTTCAAGAAAATACCTAAGTATGATGAAAAGCTTGCCTATAGTTCTATTAGATATTATTCAGGCAAAGTTACTGATCAGGAATGTTACTTGCGTCCTAAAGATAAAAAAGAATACAGTTTTGGATAGGTAAGATGCAAGAAAGAGCTGTTAGAAATGGAGTAAACATTCTTACTTCAACTGAAGTTCAACAGGTTAATGTATATAAAAAGAATGTAACTAGTATAATCACTTCTGATGGTGAAGTTTACAACAGCGATCTAATAATTTGGACTGCTCCACCATCAATACTATTAAAGCTTAGTAATATCGAGTGCAGTTTTAATTATAAACCTGTTTTAAAAACTGCAAACCTCTTCCATTACTCTTTCGACAAACCCTTACTTAATTGTAATAATCACTACGTTTGGAACTGGGACAGAAACTATAGAACGTTTAGGTTAACTTTTTACAATAATTTTACCAGAAATACGACTCTCGATAATAATAGTAAGGTGACTGCAGAAGTTCTATCTAGCCCTGAAGAGAGCTTGCACATCAGTAGTGAAGATATATTGAAGGAATTGCGTGATATGGAAATTATCGGAAAAAATCATCGCTTAACTGACGAATCAGAACAGGTAATACATAATACTCTATCCAGTACCAGACAAAAAATTAAAAATATTGTCTAATGAAATTCAAGGTAAGGTAGAAGCTGAGCTCGAAAATGTTATTATTGCTGGGCGGCATAGTGGTTCTGTCTGGCTGACGTAATTAAAGCCATAAATCATGAGATTGAGGCGCGCATTTTTTAATTAGGAGACAACATGGGATTTTCACCAGAGTGGAACGAGTTATACAAAAACAACAAACATTTTTCCGTATGGCCATGGAGTCAACTTGTAAGTTTGTGTCTTAGAAACACTGATTTAGCAACTACTGGAAGGGCTTGCAAAGTGCTGGAGGTAGGGTGTGGAGCTGGAGCTAACTTACCTTTTTTCTTAGCCCACACCGATAAAGTTTATGGTATAGACGGTAGTGAGCATATTATTTCATCACTGAAACAAAAGTTCCCACAACTTGTTAATAATTTAGAAGTAGCAGACTTTACAAGCTTTATACCTTTTAAAGAGAGTTTTGATTTAATAGTAGATAGGGCTGCTTCTGTTCACAACGACACACCTTCAATCAGAAAGTATCTAAGGTTAGCGCATACGCATCTTAGTGATGGTGGCTATCTCATCATAACAGATTGGTTTAGTACAAAACACAGCCACTACAGTGGCGGTAAACCCTTTGGTGATAATGGTTATGTCCGAACAGGTTATAAGGAAGGGCCGTTTTCTGGAGTTGGCAAAGTTCACTTCTTCGATAGCGAAATAATTAAGGAATTAACGGAAGATTTTGAGCTTATTCATTTAGAGCATACAAGTTTAGAAGTCTATGGCACTGACCAAAAAACTACAGGGTGGAACATAGTATTAAAGAAGTAGGTTTTATGATCTCCACAAAAAGATTTTTCTTAAATGAGCTAAGGCAAGAGCACGCAACAAAGCGATACTTATCTTGGCTAAAAGGAAGTGAAGCTAGGTATATAACTAATACTAATTTTAGCCTTGATGAGCTAAGAGATTATATTGAGCAATTCAGACTTGATGAGAGCTGTTTTCTGCTAGGAATATTTGATAAAGCTGAAGGGGTACACATAGGCAATGTGAAATTTGAGTTCTTAAAAAAGGATAAAAGTATTGTTGAGATGGGGATCCTAATTGGTGAGAAATCTTATCAAGGAAAAGGTGTTGCTGCTGAGGTGATTTGTGCATTTGCAGAATATGCCAGCTCGGAGTTTGACACCGAATTAATGGTTTTGGGAGTTAGTAAAAATAATACGCGTGCAATATCTGTTTATCAAAAGATAGGCTTTAAACCTGAGCAGAGACCTCTGTCAAAAATTGATAGTGAGGGGGGGCTGTTAATGTCTTGGAGCATTAAGAATGATTAAATCATCAAGCTATTTCATGAGTATTGCTAGCGAAATGCACCATTGGGCCAAGCAGTTATTTCCAATTTGCAGAAGTATAACTGGCGAGGGTGTTAGGGAAACACTTGAGTTTATCAAAAATGAACTGCCGAATCTTCAAGTACATTCAGTGCCAACTGGCACGAATGTGTTTGATTGGACTGTTCCTCAGGAGTGGCTAATCAAGGATGCTTTCGTAGTTGACCCGAATGGTGAGAAAATAATAGACTTCAAGCACAATAACCTGCATGTAATGAGCTATTCCATAGCTGTTGATGAAGAACTAACTCTAGATGAATTGCAAGAGCATCTTTACTCATTGCCTGAGCAACCAGATGCCATACCTTATGTTACCTCATATTATGCTCCAAGATGGGGTTTTTGCCTCACTGACAAGCAAAGAAAACAACTTGGTGAGGGAATCTATAAAGTACACATTGACTCTGAACACTTTGATGGCGAGCTAAATTATGGAGAACTCTATTTAAAAGGAGAGACTGAGGAGGAGGTTTTAATTTCTACATATATTTGCCACCCTTCAATGGCCAATAATGAACTATCCGGGCCTGTTGTATCTATGGCGCTATTTAGGGAATTACAGAAATTAAGCTCTAGAAAATACAGCTATCGCTTTGTTTTTGTCCCAGAAACAATCGGAGCAATTACATTCTTGTCAGAAAGGCTCGAAGAGATTAAGAACAAAACTATGGCAGGTTATGTTTTAACTTGCATTGGAGACGATAGGAATTTTTCTTATCTACAATCAAGGGCAGAGTGCACACTGTCTGACCGCGCAGCAATACATATGTATAAACATTTTGCACCTAATTATCGTTTATATAATTATTTATCTAGAGGGAGCGATGAAAGGCAATATTGTGCACCAGGAGTTGACTTACCTATTGGCTCAATAATGAGAACAAGGTACGGAGATTATCCTGAGTATCATACCTCTTTGGACGACTTAAACCTTGTAACGGAGAGTGGACTAGCTGGAGGTTTAGAGTCTGTTTTTCGTGCTATATGTTTAATTGAAGCCAACTCGACATATGAGGTGACAGTACTTTGTGAGCCGCAGTTGGGTAAAAGAGGGTTGTATCCAACTTTAAGCAGTATGTCACTTGACTATACGGATATCAGAACTTTGACTAACTTTATTGCTTATTGCGACGGCAAACGTGATTTGATATCCATTGCTGAAAAAATTGATGTAAATGCACTTGAATTAATCTCAACTATTCACATGTTGTTAGAAGAAGGTTTGATTAAAGAAGTTGAGGGAATGCATGGCTAAATTGGACAAGTATAGAATGGTTGCTTGCGCTATCGATGAAAGTTGGGATTCTTTGGTTAGATCTTCAAATAATTCAACCCCATTTGCTTTGTCTTGTTTTATTAACTCTTTAGATGGAAATTTTTCAGCTTTTATATGTAAGAAAGGAGATGAGGTAGTCGCGGGATGCTTGTTAGCCCTTGATAGTCTCTCACAGAATGTCATAGGACATGAGTTAGTTGTTCACGACGGGATATTTGTAAAAGAATTAAAAGACTTAAACCAAGCTCAGAAGAGCTCTGAAGAGTTTAAAGCCTTGCAATGTATTGCCGAGTTTTTGGTTGATAATTACTCAAGTGTTCAGGTTGCATTATCCCCACTCTTACAGGATATTCGGCCTTTCCAGTGGGTACACTATCATGATGATAAGCCTATGTACGTGGAGTCGATTCGGTATACATGTAAAGCTGATATCAAAGAGTTCAAAGAGCTTAAGCAACCTTCAATGTATAGGTTATATGAACAAGCGTCTGTATCAAGGAGGCAAGCAGTTCGTTACTCTTACCGAGACCAAGTTGTCGTCAACGAGTCTGTAGATGTAGAAGCATTTTTGAATTTATATTGCAGAACTTTTGAACGGCAAAAAATTAAATTAGATGAAAATATCCTGCCGCAAATGCGCAGGCTCCTAACGAAATTATTAAAATCTGAAAATGCACTGATGGTTGAAGCAAAAACTGAATGTGGAAGCTTAGCGAGTATGGCGGTGTTTGTTTGGCTCGGAAATACTGCATATTACCTTTTTGGTGCGAATGATTTTGCATATAGAAATACTTCCACAGGGACTGCTGTTTTATGGCAAGCATTTACAATACTTGCGAAATTAGGTATTGAAGTAGTTGACTTTGAAGGGGTAAATAGTCCTGATAGAGGATGGTTTAAACTTAGTTTTGGTGCTGTAATTAGTCCATATTACTGTTTAAGCTATCAATGGTAGATAGCTTCTATATTAAAAGCAGAATTTCTTGAGCTACAGATTTTTTGTATGGCATTTCAATTTTATATTTTGCTAATCTATTAATTGCTATATCTTGTATCAAACGTTTGAGCTTAAACGTGTAGCGAATTGAGCTGGTGAGCTTTGTTTGCTCTAGATAGAAGGAGCTTTTCCATGATTTGCTATTTGCAAACTAGTTACGGGCTTTGATTGGAGAGCTCCTTCTAGCAACACAGTAGAATGACATTCTATCTCGATATTTCGTATTCACTATAGCTTTCTTCAAGTCGATGCCAGTCATCCATGGTATCAACATCAATCGCTCTATTTGCTTGTAGCACAATCGGGGCGATAGGTGTGTGCTCTAAGAACATATTGTGTTGCTTCATTGTTTTATAATTAAACACGTAAAAGTTACCGCTATCAATATATGACTTAGGCAAGCTTTTCGTCTGCGCCAGGTAGGCATCAGGATGCAATGGAGATAAGTGGCCTGTCTCATCTTCGATGAGTGCCAACATAGGATGATGAAGATACTCGGTGACGCTCATGACTAAGTTGTGTTGACCTTGATTGAATTTATCAATTCCAGCGGAATACTCATGGGGTTTTATAAGTGCGGAAGTTGCCAAGGTAAAAAGCACATCAGTTGAGCTAAAGTGTTGGCCAAAGCGATCCAAGTCATATTTAACAAGGTCCATAAACCCAGTATCATCACCACTTAACGTTGATGTTCTTGATGATAGTGTGACCACCTTATCATATTTATCAACTAGTTGTTTTACCTCATCACTGTCGGTGGAGACAGCTACACCTTGCAGGTTGGGACACTGGAGCAGGTTTTCAATGACGTGGCAAATAATGGGCTTGCCAGCAAGGTGCTTTATATTTTTTTTCGGTACTCGCTTTGAGCCGATTCGAGCTGGTATGTATGCAAACATGATTAAATTTCCAAGGCTATAAGTATATCGAGTGCTGTCATGATATCGCTCAGATTTGTTGAGAAAGTAAAACGAATAAAATCATGATAGTTTTCGCCAAATGCGTTGCCGGGCGTAAGCGACAGCTTATGTTGCTCTAACAGCAACTCACAAAACTCGATAGCGCTGAGATTAAAGCGGCTGATATTTACCCAGATATAGAATGTGCCTTGCGAAATGCTGGTACTTTTCTCTAACCAAGTGCCCTGAATTTTATCAAGAATTTTAGCTCTTCGATGAGCATATGTATCGACTTGCTCGGTTTGCAATTTTGCTACTTGAGGGTCTTGTAATGCACATACTGCGGCAAGCTGTGAAGCTGGGTTGAGGCAGGTACTTTGAAATTGTAGTAATTTATTAACTTGTTTCGCAATCTCGGCGTTGGAATATAGATAGCCTACACGCCATCCTGTCATTGCATATGACTTTGAGAAACTAAATACTGAGATGATCTTCTGATAATCAGGGGCAACGGCTTGAATACTGGTATGGGTCGTGTTGAATATAATGTCTTCATAGACTTCATCACTAATGATGTATATATCCCTTTTTCTGCAAATCTCAGCAAGCTCTTTAAGTAGTGGAACTGGGTACATTGCTCCGGTGGGGTTGTTTGGGCTATTAATTATGATGGCTTTTGTTTTAGTGCTCAATAGCGATGCTAATTCTGTGAGATCAGGAATGAAGCCAGCGGACATCTGAGTTTTTAAAATCTTAACCTTTGCCCCTGCAAGTAGCGCATCACTTTGGTACGCGAGCCAAAAGGGAGCAATTAATACAACTTCATCACCAGGGTTTATAATACTAGCCAACGATAATTGAATCGCTTGAACTGCTCCATGCGTAATACTTACGTTGGTGCTATGCGCTTGTTTAAATTTATTTTTTTCTATTAACTTCATTGCAACCGCGCTTTTTAGCTGAGCTAAGCCTGAGCTTGCACAGTAATGTGTATTGCCATCATGAAGTGCTTTGATGAGCGTTTGCACTATGGGCTGCGGGGTTGCAAAATCGGGGTCGCCAGTTTGTAATTGTAGTACAGGTTTACCATCGGCAATCATTTCTCTAACACGGTTGGCAAGAGCGATATTAGTAGATTCTCCCATCAAACTTAACAGATTATTCATTTATGAGCCCTTTAATGATTTAAGCTGTTGTATGTGCACCTCACTAAGCAATGACTTCTCTTCTAAATAAGCCTTTTCACAGACAATTTTTTTAGTATCCCATTTAAGAGTATCTAAACAAAAAAACCAAATATCTTCTTGTATTTCAATTGTGTGTAAGCTCTCTAATGTTTCTTCATTAATTCTATCTTGCTCAATGATAACTACGCCACCATCATCACACACAGCAATTGCACCTTCATATTTGTTTAGATATGCTTGTTGCTTTGCTTCAGGGAATGAGCCTTTATCTTGATTAACGCAGCCAATTGGTGTGGTGCCTGTACACCAAATACTCATTCTTTGCCTTTTGACGGCTGCTATATCTCTCAAAAAACCATCCACCACAAGTGCTTGTGCTTCTTTATAAAGCAAACAATACTTACTCACTAACTCACCCAGTACTGCTTTATTGTCACATTCATGGGTCAGTACGAGCGCGATTTCGTCCTTTTCTATCGCGCGGACTTGGTCATGAACATGATAATTAGACCCATGACTGGCAAAAATGCAGCGGACTATACCGACTTTATGTTGCTCTGGCGTTACAGGTAACACTTGTTCTAATGCACCAGTCTTTCCCAAAGCATCTGCAACCTCTGTTGTAGAAACCCGATTACTCTTTATGTAGTCCACAATTTTAGCTTTAATACTCATATGTTTCTCCCGGGTTTAAAAACTTGCAATGTGAATTCCCATAATGGATAGTTTTGATCCAATACGAATTTATTTGTTAAAGGTTTGATCCAGCCTAAGATATCTAAGCTATTGTAGTGAAAGTTTTTATCGAGTTGGTAATCAACTTGATCAGATAAGAAATTGAATGCCATCGTCTCATGTACTATAGAGAAAGTTTTAGTGATGACTCGCTGAGCATGAGCCAAATTATCGCTAATTTTATAACTTAGCATGCCAGAGCTGAGCGCTATATCAATTTGTTTATGCTCGTTTGCATCAGCGAACTCAAATATATCACCAACGAAAAACTCAACATTATCCCGCCCTGAAAACCGAGAGCTTGCTTGTTCTATCATTTTGTCTGCGATGTCTATTCCGACATATCGGTAGTTTTGTACTTGGTTAGCATCGAGAAAATGCACCAAGTCACCTAAACCACAGCCAATATCTAAAATAGTTTTGTTATCTAGTTTTAATGTATTGATTAACCGTTCAAATCGTAAAAATTGGGTGGCTTGATCTCGCCAGCCAACAGAGCCAATACAATCACCTTGGGCATAGAAGCGGTCGTTATAAAAGTTTTTGATTTGTTCGTAATCTTCATTGTTCAATTCAGTCACGGATCAAATCCTCAAAGTTTTGTATCAGTATCTTTTCGAGTGCTTCGCCTTGAACATTATATTTTTTGAACTGTTCTAAGCTTTGTGTTAAAGAATCGCTTAATGAACGATCAGGGTAGTCAGAGCCATAAAAAATGCGATCGTATCTCATGCTTTTCATCGCATACATTAGGTCATCTACCACGCTGCTGCCTCGGTAATACAATAGTGAATAAGAGCAATCCATAAATACATTCGGTAAGCGCTTTGCCAGCATCATAAAATCAATGACTTTATGTCCGCCCATATGAGCCCAGATAAATGAGGTGTCTGGACAGGCTTTAGCTAGCCGGGCAAAAGCAAGAGGATCAAAGCCTTGCATCAAAGCTGTGCCATCTGGAAATGCATCTAATAATACAGGTGCGTTTAGCTCTCCTGAATATCGGCATAATGTAATGACTCTCTCATCATCGGGTGAATATTTTTGTAGCCTCGGGTGCAGTTTGAGCCCTTGATAACCAAGCTTACTAATTGAAAGTGAAAGCGCTTGTTTAGCATCTTCATCCATAGGGTGAATATTAACAAAGGGAATAAATTTGCCTTTGCCGCTAAGCGCTTTAGCTAACTCTTCTTTACTCCAAGGCTGAATTTGTAGGTGAAGTAGCACCGCTTTGCTAATGTTTGCACTGGTCATTTGATGTTCGAGTTCGTTTATGGCCTCATCTAATTTTGGGAATTGCCATGAGTTCAAGTGTAAATGAGCATCAATTACTTTCATTGGGTGTTACCTCATAACTTATCGTTGTTAGGGCTGTTTGGTGCAGTTTTTGAGTGTGCTCACTGTTAACGCCAGATGTTAATAAATATCCTAATCTGGCTCCATCGCAATTAGCTGATGTCACTTTATCACCAATTTCAAAGAAGTTACCTCCTTCACAACCTTCAATATTTGCTAGCTGTTCAAAATTGGCAATAGCGCTTATTGTTCCTTCACTGCTTGGGAAAAACTCTAAAATAGCGTGTTTAGGTGTAAACGTTTCAAGCTTTGGTTGCTCACCACACGCAATTCTTATTGTCAATGGCACGATTTCCAAACCCGTAACTTTAGGAATTAAAGACTCGAAGACTAAAAAGCCGCCCCCTCTACCAGCCACTTCAACAATGGTGATATTATTTTGAGCATCTAGTAATATTTCTGCGTGGCCAATGCCATCAAAATAGCCAAGGCTACTGTATGCGTTATTAATCGCGTTGTGAATTTTATCTAATAATTGCTCTGAAAATGTCGCTGTTTCTAGTTTGTACGCTACCGTATAGTTACTTTGTGGTAATTTACTTTTTTCGGTGATTGCAAGAATGGTACTTTGCCCATTTATTTGTAATGACTCGACGGTATACTCTTCACCTGTCACAAATGCCTCTAATATAACTTCTTGGCTTTTGGAGTGTTGCAGTGCACTTTGAAAAACATGCTCTGTTAATTGTGCTTTATCAGTTAATTTTTGTACCCCCCGACTGCCAGCTGAATCTACAGGCTTAATGATAGCGGGGAAAGGGATTTGATGGGCTTGTTCAACAAGAGCATCAAAGTTTGAGCTACATATAAAACTTGGGTTGGCCAATGATGGGATATTCTGCCAAGCTGACCTTTGTAGTTTTTTACTTGTTAACCGCTGACTTATAACAAGACCTGGGCCTGGTAAATTGAAATGGTCGACTATCAACCCTGCCAATGTCATACCTGCATCAGAGCATATGCTTAGGCAACCGGCTATAGATTTATTGCTAAGGGCTGTCAATATTTCTTGTATAGCGCAAAACGGCTTACAAATTACTTCATCGGCATATTTAAAACCAAGTGCACTTTCATCACTATCAATGGCAACTACTTTATAGCCAAGGCGCTTTGCTGCTACTATTCCACACAGTTGCCAGCGACCAGCTGTAACTGCTACAAACCATTTACTCATAGTGCTCCACTTTTTGAGTTTGCTTATCAGCAATTAGCTGTTCGCATAATTTTAGGATTCTGTTCACCCCGTAGCCATCAATGGTATTTTGCTGTGAAACTGTCATTTTTTGCCTTATCTGAAAACCTTGTACTTGTTGCCATGCTTTTTGATAGTCATCATCAGCATCAATTGCTAGTTCATAGTGAGCGATATCATTGATAAACATTTTTTCTCGCTCATTCTGTGCGCGTACGATACAGGGTGTACCAAGGTATGACAGCTCAAAAAGTGACGTACCACAACCACAAAATGCTAAATCTTGATTTGACATATAGTGTGCTAACTGGACAGGCGCGCTGTGAATATTCACAGTTGCTTTCTTTGAGTTTTGCATGTCACAAACCTGCTTGTAAAGCGGGTTTAGTGGGCCTAAGATTACTGTGATATTTAACTTTTTATCCAGTGATAACAGGAATTCCAGCGTAGAAAGCGTGTACTGGTTTGGATCGCTACCGCCGTACATAATCAATACATTGTGAATTTGTTGTTGAACCTTTTTGGGGGTTCGGTAGTTTTCGAACTTTGGTGCAATGATTGCGAATTCTAGCCCCGCGACAGCTTTGCATTGCGCTTCACTAAGCTTGGCAGGAAGCGACTTCAAGTTGATTATCAAGTCTGCGGGGGCTGTATTTTGGTAGTGGTCTAAACTGACAACACAGCAGGAAAATTGTTTTTTAGCTTGTTGTATCTCGAGTACTGGAGCATCCAGTTGATCACTTATAATAATGTCACATTGTGTTAGTTGCTCGATACTGTGGATAATAGTGACATTAGTTAAGCGCTCATCAACTATGTCCAAGCCTTCTGGCAAGAGCAAATAGCTTTTGTTATGTTCGCTATATGTGGCAATACTTAAGCAGCGACTAACATGCCCAAAGCCGACTGCTCTGCCACATATAGGCGCAAACAATATGGTGCATGTGTGTTCATTGGTCAGTGACATCATCTAACGATGCTCTTGTTGCAAACGACAGTTCACGCTTGGCCTTCTTTCCCAGCATATTGGGTAAGTATTTTGGGTGTAACCCAAGGCTCGGGCGCACACTTTTGATATTCTCCAGAGTGATAGTTTCACCTTGTTTAATATCTTTGCTGTAGTATAAAGAGCGTCTTCCCCTTAAACTTTGACGAGCCGTCTTGGTTAGCTCATAGGTTACTTGGCCAAGCGCACTTTCAGTATTGCGAACGTTTTTTACCAAGTTTGCAAACTCTGTTGCCGTTAATGAAAAAAAACTATCGACAGATTCATTATCATCATCCAGCTTTATATGCTTTTCAATGAACTTAGCACCCAACGCTACGGCTGCAATTGGTACAGTATCTCCCTGTGTATGGTCAGAAATACCTACAGGACAAGAAAACCTCTGCTTCATATCAACAATTGTATTTAGGTTAACCTCTTCATAAGGGGTGGGGTAAGCACTTGTACACTTCAAGAGAATGTACTGTGAGCAGCCATGCTTTTTTAAAGTTGATACTGCCAACTCAATATCATGCAATTCGGCAACTCCGGTAGATAAAATAACGGGTTTTTTAGTTTTAGCGACACATTCTAGCAAAGCTAGATCGGTTATCTCAGGAGAAGCAACTTTATACGCAGGGGCATCGAGAGATTCAAGTAGTTCTACAGCGGTTGCATCAAATGGCGAAGAAAAAAGGGTTAGGCCGAGTTTCTTCGCTTCTGCAAATAATTGTTCATGCCACTGCCAAGGAGTATGAGCTTCTTCATAAAGCTCATAGAGGTTTTTATGCTTTGCCCAAGGGCTTGTGGTAGGTAGCTGAAAGTCCTCAGTGTTGGCGTTTAGGGTAATGGTTGATGCTCGATAGGTTTGCAGTTTAACAGCATCAACGCCTGCAGCTTTAGCTTGGCGTAAAATCTCTAGAGCATCATCGATGTTACCACCATGGTTACCTGACATTTCAGCAACAATATAACAAGGAGATTCGTTGCTAATTTGTTTGCCGGCAATTCTTAACTTCATAACTTTTTGCCTAATTTAGTCGTTTAAATCCACTTGTTGCTGGTGTTACTTGTGTTTCAAAGAGTCCACTGTCAATGGCTTTTTTTAGTTTTTCAAAAGCATTATCCACTGCCGATAAGTAACCATCTATATGAGTCTGAGTGTGTGCATACATTGCATAATATAAGTTTGATGCTAGATAGCCTTGTTTTAACATAAGCTGTACAAAGTAAGACTTCAAAGTCATAAAGTTATCGTATTGCAAACCAAAGTGGGCGAGGGCAGGGATGCCACCGATTGAAATTTTTAAGCCGTGCTTATTTGCTAATTCTTGCCAACCAGACATGACTTGTTCGCCCATATGCGCTAAATGTTTTTCCACTTGGTTTTGCTCAAAAGTACGGATGGTCGCCAGCGCAGCGGCTGGACCTACACGTTCTGTCCACATGGTACTAGATATAAACGAATCTTGGCTGTGCTCCATCCATTTTTTTTTGCCGATGATAGCGGCGATTGCGTGGCCATTTCCAAGTGCTTTGGAAAATACGGCAATATCTGGTGTTATACCCAACTTTAGGTGCGCACCACCACAGTTGAGCCTAAAACCCATAGATATTTCATCGATAATCAAAGGTACGCTGTAGTCTTTACAAAGCTGCTCTACTTTTGGCCAATAGTCTTCATCAGGCATATAATTGCGAAAAGGTTCCATTACAACACCAGCCATTTCATGCCCATGTCGTGCCATTATTTTTTCAAGCTCTTCAATATTGTTATAACCAAATGGTATGGAGGTACCTGCCAAGCTTTTGGGCACTCCTTTGGGCGCTAACCCTGGAATGAGATGATCATTTAAGGCTTTATCTGAGCTGACATTAGCGGCTATGTACCAGTCGCTCCAACCATGGTAACCACAAAATGCGATCTTTTCTTTGCCTGTTGCTGCTCTAGCAATTCTTACTGCGACCGACATAGCCTCCCCACCACTGCGGGTGTATTTGACTTGTTCAGCCCAAGGGTGGAGTTGTGTTAACAGCTCGGCTAATTCAACCTCTTCAGGACAATTAAGCGAGCTACTTACGCCGTTGTTGATCGCATCAATCACTGCTTGGTTAACTTCTTCTGTTGCATAACCTAGCACATTCGCACCGATCCCTGCGATGCTCATATCAATATATTCATTACCGTCCAGATCCCATATTGTTGCTCCTGTTGCCTTTTGATAGTAGGTTGGCCATGCATCTGGAGAGAACATGTCAGGTCTTTTAGATAGGAGTTGAGTTCCCCCAGGGATCAGCTGCTTTGCTTTTCCCAGCATTTTATTACATTTATCAAGTTTCAATTTGTTTCGCACCTATAATTTCCAATTGACCGGATTTATAAAGTTTTCATCTTCTGTAGCTAGGCTAACAAGTTGACTATGATCAATATCACATTTGTTATAGCTATTAATAATATCGGCAAGTTGCCCAAGAGAATTAGCACCAATTACAATTCTATCAACACTATTTAAGTGTTTTGCAATCCCTAGACATAACTCTATTGGGTTGGTATCGAGCGAGGCGATCAGCTGCTTGTAATGTCCAAACCAGTTTTTCCACGGTTCGAAGTAGTCAGGTATACTTGTCATTAGCAACAACCCTTGTAGAAAAACTGAGCGTATATGCACTTCACAACCATTTTGCTTTAACTGATTTAGCAGCCCAGTATTTAAGGCGCTTTGATCTGCTACATTAAGTGGCAATTGCACGATGTCTAGCTGATTGCTTTTACACAAATTTAAAATAGGTTGTTGCGAATAAAAAGATGCACCAACCTTGGTAGCAAACTGTGAACGCTTTAATTCTTGAAGTAGTACATCACATTCAGGCTTTAATAAATCTCCGGCATTATGCAGCATAATGGCATGCAGCTGGGTAACATTGAGTTGTTTGACTGTGTTTTCGACCTCTTGCAAGCAGTTGTCTATGTCAACGGTAGCTAAACGCTCGCCTTGTATCGGTTTGAGTTTACTCACCACTTTGAATGGGGATAGGTCTCTTTTACCCAAGCGCTCAATGGCGTTACCATATGCTGTGGCAGTATCTAATAAATCAATGTTATGCTTCGCTGCCAAATTAAGTATGGAATCAAGCTCACTATCGAGGGTCTTACCTTGAGGATTATTCACACCATAGTCCAGACCAAACTGAACAGTACCTAAAGCTAATCGCATAATGCTTGCTGTAGTTCCTTTATAACTAATGTTTGCTCTGGCTTCGTCATCGTTGGAAATAGAGGGATGGTGATAGCCTGCTGGTAGTACATTTCAGCATTAGGAAAGTCGCCAGCTGAAAAACCAAGCGCTTTGTAATAGGGTTGTAGATGAATAGGAATATAGTGCATATGAGCGCATATTCCCCTCTTTCTAAGGTGGCATATCAGTGCGTTATGAGCCATTTTAGCTTGCTTGTGTAATCGAATAATAAATAGGTGGTAGCTAGAATAACAGTTAGAGTCTTGCGCTAAGTGTTCGACGGGCAGCCCAGCGAGGTGTTGCATGTAGTGTTTAGCGTATTGATTTCTAATGGTTACGAACTCGTCTAACCTTTTGACTTGACTAATTCCAAGAGCAGCTTGTAGCTCAGTCATTCGATAATTAAAGCCAAGCTCTAGTTGTTGATAATACCAAGGGCCATGGCTAGGTTCGGTCATATCTTCTTGTTTATTGGTTACACCATGGCTTCTTAAACGCTGCATTGATTTATTTAAATATGCGCAATTGGTTGTTGCCATGCCACCCTCGGCAGATGTCACAATTTTGACGGGATGAAAGCTAAAGATTGTTATGTCTGAATACTGACATCCCCCTACCGCTTTGCCCTGGTACTTTGCTCCAATTGCATGTGAAGCATCTTCGATAATTCGAATACTATATTTTTTTGCCAGCTTATGGATGTTTTCCATGTCACAAGATTGGCCCGCTAGATGTACAGGAATGATGACTTTGGGGAGTTTATTGAGTCGTTTAGCCTCAATCAGTTTCTCAGCCAGCTTTTCAACTGACATATTGCCCGTCTCTAACTCAATATCGACAAAATCAATGTGTGCGCCACAGTAAAGAGCGCAGTTAGCCGACGCAACAAACGAAATTGGTGACGTCCAAACATAATCGCCTTTACCAACTCCAATTGCTAAACAAGCAATGTGTAACGCCGATGTTGCACTATTGGTTGCACACGCATATTTAGCTTCACAATAATCCGCTATAACTTTTTCAAACTCAGGCACTTTTGGGCCTTGAGTAAGCCATTGAGAGTGTAAAACTTCAATCACCGCTTCAACATCTTGCTCACTGATATTTTGTTTACCGTAAGGGATCATAATTTATCGCTCACTGCAGCGCATTTTTATTAAATTCAATAATCTCATCTACGCTTAGGTAGTGGTTATTATCAAGGGAGTTGTATTCAAAACCCGATTGCACAGGTCTGCCTTTTTCCCCTAAAGCATTAGTCGTGAAGTCATTGCTTCTACTACTAAATTTTATACCTGGGGCGATGATAAAGTGGTCGTCATACTCATATGTATCAAAACAAAGATCGGAAGGGCACATAACTTCATGCAGTTTTTCGCCAGGCCTAATACCAGTTACTTTTTGTGGGAGGTGAGAGGCCATTGCTTCTGCTAAGTCGGTAATTCTAATTGAGGGTATCTTGGGTACAAAGATTTCGCCACCCAACATTCGCTCAAAATTCTTAAGTACAAAGTCTACTCCCTGCTGCAAGCTAATCCAAAAGCGAGTCATATCCGGATGAGTAATAGGTATGTGATCTTTGCCTTCATCAATAAACTTTTGGAAAACTGGGACAACAGAGCCTCTAGAACACACAACATTACCATACCTAACAACAGAAAAAGTCGTTTTGTGACCGCCTGCAATATTGTTAGCAGCAACAAATAACTTATCAGAAGCAAGTTTTGTCGCACCATATAAGTTTATAGGGTTTGCAGCTTTATCAGTCGAAAGAGCAATGACTTTTTCTACGTTATTATCAAGGGCGGCATCAATCACATTCTCTGCACCATTAATATTAGTTTTAATGCATTCCATTGGGTTGTATTCAGCGGCAGGCACTTGTTTTAACGCTGCGGCGTGAATCACATAGTTAACTCCGCGCATTGCTCGACGCAGCCTGTCTTTATCGCGTACATCACCGATGAAATATCGCATACAGGGTTGGTCAAATTCTTGTTGCATTTCGAACTGTTTTAGCTCGTCGCGCGAAAATATGATGATTTTCTTTGGCTTATAACGATCTAACAATGTTTTGACATATTTTTTGCCAAAAGAGCCTGTGCCGCCGGTTATTAATATGGTTTTATTATCAAACATAGGGTGTCCACCTACAGGTGCAATCAAAACTTTACAGTATCGGGTATCGAAACTGCTTTAGATATCTTATCGATACAATAAATTAGCTACTACTCAATACTTTATATCACTTCTATAGGTTTTGCAGTATTTATGCCAGCCATTGCAGGAAATTTAACGACTATGGTGACTTTTTGCTCACAATAGCGTAAATTTGACCTAATAATAGTGAATGGGGGTATATATGAAAGTCCAATCACAAAGTACTGCTTTTTTTAATCGCACGGAGCAGACTGCTAATAAACTCAATCAACAGCTGGCTTTTGGTAAGAAGGTTAATTCTGCTGCAGACGATGCTGCAGCTTTGCAGATCATTAATCGTTTGACTTCTCAACAGGACGGCTACAGTCAATCTATTCGTAACGCATATGATGGTATCTCGTATTCGCAAACTGCTGACTCGGCATTATCGGGTGTGAATGATGCGGTTTCCCGGATTAGAGAATTATCGATTCAAGCTGGTAATGGGGCGTTGACAGATAGTGACCGTCAAGCATTGCAAGAGGAAGTATCGCAGCTGCAAACGCAAATCAGTGAAACGTTTGAAAATACTACATTTGGCGGCGCACAAATTTTTGATGGTGAGTCTCGTAGTTTTCAGGTAGGTCCCGATGCTAATACTACTCAGTCGCTACAGCAGACTGATGGTGGTTTTGCCAGTGCAATATTGAATGTGGACATATCGACGCAAGCGGGTGCCCAAACTGCCATTGATGCGGCAGATACAGTCTCTGAGGNCCAACGCGCTGAGCTTGGCGCATTTGAAAATGCGGTATCTAGTACAATTCGCTCTGCGAGTAACCAACGTGAGAACATTGCAGCGAGCCAAAGTCGAATTCAAGACACCGATTACGCGCAAGCGGTGAGCGATCAAGTTGCCAACGATATTTTGTCACAAGCGTCTATTGCTTTGCGTGGTCAAGCTAATCAGTCTGCATCATCGGTACTAGGTTTATTGTAAATTAATACCAAAGTATTGATATAGAACAGCTCTGGTGGCGATTTTTTGGCGTTAATGTCAAAAAGTTGCCACTTAGGTATTGCATCCCCCTTAATCTCTCTTACAATCTAACTATTGAAAAAATTTTAAGTAGATTGGTTCTCAAGCAATGGTCTTGATCTTAGATAACAACAACAAAAGAGCGATCGGATTAGGTACGGCACTTAGTTTTGTCGGCCAAGCAAATGAAGTGCTGGCCGAAGAGCGTTATGAGGCCAAGATCCTTGATAATAACCAAGAACCAATTTTTGTGCTAGGCGCTTTGCAAAGCTTAACACATGAAGCATTGATAAAATCTCATCCCGCCGTCCCGTTTTTATTAATAGGTGAAACGCTCAGGCCGCTACTTGCATTACCGAATGTGATAGGGCTCATCACCGAACCCTTTGGGCAAGACGTGACAATGCAATTGCTACATGACTGTCAGCAATACTTGCGTATGCTTCCAAACAAAGAAAATAAGCTTCAAAATAAGAGCTTTGATGGCTTAGTTGGGGAAACCGAAGCGGTTAAAAATGTTCGTTTCTTGATTTCTCAAGTGGCTAAAACCGACGCCAATGTCCTTATTTTGGGTGAATCGGGAACTGGTAAGGAAGTGGTTGCACGTAACGTGCACTTATTGTCTAAACGTGCTCAAGGACCATTTGTGCCAGTCAACTGTGGTGCTATCCCTGGTGAACTGTTAGAAAGCGAGCTTTTTGGTCATGAAAAAGGCGCGTTTACTGGCGCGATTTCAGCCAGAAAAGGGCGCTTTGAACTCGCGCAAGGTGGTACGCTTTTTCTCGATGAAATCGGTGATATGCCACTGCAAATGCAGGTGAAATTGTTACGAGTTTTGCAAGAACGTACCTATGAACGAGTCGGGGGCACAAAGCCTATTCAGGCGGATGTTCGTGTGATTGCCGCAACGCACCGTAATCTTGAAACCATGATTGAAGACGGCAAGTTTCGCGAAGACTTATTTTACAGACTCAATGTATTCCCCATTGAAAACCCCTCTTTAAACGAGCGTGCGGAAGATATTGCGCTACTGCTAAAAGAACTAACACGTAGAGTAAATGAACAAACGGGCAATTCGGTTAAGTTTACGGATAGAGCCGTAGACAGCTTAAAGTCGCACGCTTGGCCTGGAAATATTCGAGAGCTTGCAAACCTTGTGGAACGAATGGTGATTATGTTCCCAGACAAGGTTGTCGATGTGACGGATTTACCACAAAAGTACCGCTATATAGAAGTCGAAGCGTTTGAACCTGAATATCCAGAAGAACTGTTAGAAAAAGATGCGTTTAATGAACTATTTAGCGATGGCTTTAGTGACGACGAAGAGGACATGGTAGCGGAAGATTTTGCGCCGCAAGCATCGAATGTTGGCATACTGCCAGATGAAGGGATAGAGTTAAAAGAATATTTAGCAGAGCTTGAAATTGATTTGATCACTCAAGCTTTAGAGCGCTACGATTATGTGGTTGCTCGCGCGGCTGAAATCTTGGGCGTTCGCCGTACAACATTAGTTGAGAAGATGAAAAAGTATAATCTCAATCGTGACTGATAGTTCATCAATTACTACTTAACCTGAACTCGGGATAAGAAGTAAGTTAATCCACTAAAATCACTAAAATCACTAAATTCAAAAGCGAAGTATCACTCTAGCCAGAAGTTATTTCTTAATACAAGGCAAATTTGTGCGTCAATAGCTGGCCTATTGCAAGCAAATTTAACGCAGTAGTAAGGGATAACAGCTGCTAGAGAACAAGTTGTTAT
>NZ_NSDG01000052.1:118337-163997 GCF_002289345.1 Pseudoalteromonas sp. HM-SA03
TCCAAGTTCAGGTTACCTAATCAACACAGCAAGGCCGCTTAATACACGGCCTTGTGTTTTATTGTTTAAAGTCGAGTAAAATCCAAGTCTTGATAACTGGCAATAATGGTTTGTTTGCAAAAACAGTTATCGGCATGGTCGTTAACCATGCCGCAAGCTTGCATATGTGCATACACGGTGGTTGAACCTAAAAACTTAAATCCACGTTTTTTTAAGTCCTTGGCAAATTTGTCGCTGAGTTCAGTGGTGGCAACGGCATCGTGTTTGTCACGCATGGGGTTGATAACAGGCTTGTAATTAACAAATTGCCACTGGTATTTTGCAAAGCTGCCAAACTCTTGCTGAATTTCAATAAATCGCTTAGCGTTGTTTATCGTTGCTGCGATTTTTGCGCGGTTTCTGATAATTCCGTCAAATGCTAATAGCTGCTCGACATCTTGCTCTGTCATCTTACTCACTTTGTGTACATCAAAATCGTGGAATGCTTTTCTATAGCCTTCACGTTTTTTCAAGATGGTATACCAGCTTAGACCAGCTTGCGCAGATTCCAATGTAATAAACTCAAACAAACTCTGGTCGTCCAGTACGGGCCTTCCCCATTCCTTATCATGATATTCAATATAATCGGGTTTACTTTCGTCCACCCAGCCGCATCGTATTGTCATTGTTGGCTCTCTTCTAACTAATTGTGAATGTGAATAAGCTAAATGATTTACTACGCCAACTACTCATTACGGCATCACATTTGGCTTTCAAAAACTCTAGCATAATGCTGTATATAAAAACAGTGTCAATAAATTGATATTGTTAAACATTACATAACTCTATGTTTTAAATGAAATATAAAGTTGGATCGTTTTTTGCTTTTATCCATTGAGTTTATTTTTAAGAGAGCGGAAAAATGGCATTAGCACATGTTATTAATCCACAATTTGTACCAACGACGAATCGCTACAATCCCTGTTTGCTGCAAGAAGCCTACGTCGGTGAATTAAGCGACCTTAGGCAGCAGGCGAGTTGGTTGAGCCATCTTGTTGATACTATGCCTGCAGGTGTAGTGGTACTTGATGGTCAAGGTATGATTGCCAAGGCAAATCAAATCGCGATGGATATGTTGGGTGAACCACTCGAGGGTGAAAAGTGGTTTAGCGTTATTCAGCGTTCATTTCGACCACAGCAGGACGATGGTCATGAAGTCTCTCTTAAAGATGGCAGAAGAATTAAGTTAGATATTACCGCGCTAACACCGGAACCTGGGCAACTCATTTTGATGACAGATCTTACCGAAACGCGCCGGCTCCAAAGTCGTGTTGCGCATATGCAAAGGTTAAGTGCGTTAGGAAAAATGGTTGCTTCACTGGCGCATCAAGTGCGTACGCCGCTATCGGCTGCGATGTTATATGGTGCAAACCTTGGTGCAGCTAATCTTCCTTCGGCTTCTCGAGAAAAGTTTCACGATAAGTTGATGTCTCGGCTAAAAGACTTAGAAAGCCAAGTTAATGACATGCTGTTGTTTGCTAAAAGCGGTGAACAACAAGTGGTCGAGCGAGTGTCAATGCAACAATTATTGAGTGAAGTCAAAGCGGGTGCTGACGCTATGGTTGAGCTTAACCAAGCAAAGTTGGAAGCATTTTTACCCGAACCAGATATCGAAATATTAGGTAATCGTACTGCGCTTGCAAGTGCGATCCAAAACCTGATCCACAACAGTATTCAAATTATTGGCAGTGCGGCACACATTGAACTTAATGCAGAGCGCGAGCCGTGTGGCGAGTATGTACGTATCTCAGTTGTTGATAATGGGCCTGGCATTGATGAAACCTTAGTAGACAAGTTGTTTGAACCATTTTTTACAACTAAGTCGCAGGGGACAGGGCTTGGTCTTGCGGTGGTTAATTCGGTTGCTAACGCGCATAAAGGGTTTGCGCAGGCAGACAATGTTGAAGGTAAGGGTGCGCGTTTTAGCTTGGTACTACCACTAATTGAGGCGGAGGAACTATGAGTAACAGAGTTTTAGTTGTTGAAGATGATGCTGGTTTAAGAGAAGCACTCATCGATACATTACAGCTTTCAAATATTGAGTGCGTAGAAGCAAGTTGTGCGGAACAAGCCGTTTTATTGCTCAAGCAGGAAACCTTTTCTTTGGTGGTGAGTGACGTGCAAATGGGTGCCATGAGTGGGCTTGACTTATTAAAGACCATTAAACTCAACTATCCAGAATTACCAGTATTGATGATGACAGCATACGCAACCATTGATGATGCGGTTGAAGCGATGAGATTGGGCGCTATCGACTATATGGCTAAGCCATTTGCACCTGAAGTGTTGCTCAATATGGTTGGTCGTTATTTACCTGAGAAGGAAAAAGAGACTGACGGCCCCATTGTTGCCGATCCAAAGAGTATTAAACTACTTGAACTGGCTGCAAAAGTAGCTAAGTCGGATGCCAGCGTTATGGTGCTTGGGCCAAGCGGCTCAGGTAAAGAAGTGTTGGCTCGCTATATTCATGATAAATCAGACAGAGCAGATGAGCCCTTTATCGCAATTAACTGCGCTGCAATTCCAGAGAATATGCTTGAAGCAACCCTATTTGGCTACGAAAAAGGGGCGTTTACAGGTGCCATTCAAGCGTGTCCTGGAAAATTTGAGCAAGCACAAAAGGGAACAATTTTGCTTGATGAGATCACTGAGATGGATTTGGGCTTACAAGCAAAACTACTTCGTGTGCTACAAGAGCGTGAGGTAGAGCGTCTAGGCAGCAGAAAGACCATTTCACTGGATGTCAGAGTGTTGGCAACCAGTAACCGCGATTTAAAAGAAGCGGTGGATGATGGGGTATTTAGAGAAGATTTATATTACCGTCTCAATGTTTTCCCGCTAGAGTGGTTGCCATTGAAAGACAGAGCGGGTGATATCGCTGTGTTAGCTGAGCATTTGTTGGTAAGGCATACGCAAAAGGCAGGCAAGCCAACACCTATGTTAAGCAGTGGTGCAAAGCGTAAGCTCAGTTCACACAGTTGGCCTGGAAACGTAAGAGAGCTAGACAACGTGATTCAACGTGCCCTAATTTTGTTCCAAGGTAATGAAATTCAAGAAGATGATATTTTTATCGAAAATTTCTCACCGATGGCTTTGGTTGAGTCATCTCCAACTGTAAACCATGAGGCATCAGTTTTAATGGAGCGCTCGCAAAGTGATGATGAGATCATTAGCTATAAAGATGAGTTACAGGATAAAGAGCACCAAATTATTTTAGATACGCTGGCAAAGTTTAATGGTAAACGTAAAGAGGTAGCGGAGGTATTGGGCATGAGCCCTCGCACACTTCGCTATAAGCTGGCGAAAATGCGAGATTTAGGGATTGCGCTACCCGCTTAACCTAAATTACCTGAGCTTAAAAGGAATGAGTTAACTCATTCCTTATCCAAACCTCAAGTTAAATTTTATCTGTTAATTCAAGTTTAATAAGGTGCCTATAAAGATCAGCAGATCTTAGGCGCCTAGTTTTCACTTCTATACACTGCCAATTTTCCGACATAATTAAAATGTTGCAAGGTACTGAATATTAACGATTTTAAGTTGGCACGTTTTCTGCTTTATTACAGGTAACTAAGAGTTATTTTGAGTAAAGCATCATGAAAGTACAATCATCAGCGCTATTTCAAGAAATGCAGGCAATGGCTGCAGAAGCGACGAGAAACACACAGCCATCAGTGCAGCCGGTTAAGACGGCGGCATCTTCGTCGGCTCAGTTTGGCGATTTACTCTCAGACGCACTTAATACGGTTCATGGCTTACAACAAGAAGCAAAACAAAAAGTCACTGCTGTTGAAATGGGTGACAGAAGCGTTTCTCTTGCAGAAGCCATGATAGCGAAACAAAAATCGTCGGTCGCTTTTGAGGCAACAGTGCAAGTTCGTAATAAACTTGTAGAGGCCTATAAAGAAATCATGAGCATGCCAGTTTAATTGAGTGACTGTGGAGAGTAATCGTGGCTACTAATCAATCAACAGATCTTACGCTTTCCGACGCAGTGCTGAATAATAACAGCGGTTCGGATGAGCAACAAGAGCAAAAATCAGGCTACTTCAGTGCGCTAAGCGGTGTTGATATGTTGCGCCAGGTTACTCTGGTTATTGCCCTTGCTATTTGTTTAGCAATCGCAATCTTTATTATCATTTGGGCGCGCCAACCAGATATGCGCCCACTTGGTAAATATCCAACAGAAGAACTTGTCGAAACGTTAGACTTTTTAGACCAACAGAAAATTGAATACCAACTCGATGGTAATACCATTTTAGTTGCCGAGTCGGACTATCAAGACATAAAACTACGCATGGCGCGTGACGGTTTTACCCAATCTCCGAGTTCTGGCACTGATATTCTGATGCAGGATATGGGTTTTGGTGTTAGCCAACGTCTTGAAAGAGAGCGCTTAAAGCATAGTCGTGAGCAACAACTTGCGAGAACAATTGAAGAGTTACAAGACGTGAACCGTGCAAAAGTGTTACTCGCAATCCCAAAAGAAAACGTCTTTGCACGTCGTGAGAAAAAGCCCTCTGCAACCGTAGTTATTACCCTTAAACGTGGCAAAACGCTTGGCGGCGAAGAAGTTGATTCAATCGTAGACATTGTGGCATCAGCGGTACAAGGCCTAGAGCCTTCACGCGTGACCGTCACCGATCAAAACGGTCGCCTACTCAACTCTGGTTCTCAAGACTCTTTAGCTGCACGCTCGAGAAAAGAGTATGAAATCGAACGTAAGCGTGAACAAGAATATCTAGAAAAAATTGATAGTATCCTGATCCCAACTGTAGGCCTTGGTAACTTTACCGCGCAGGTTGACTTAACGATGGACTTCAGCGCAGTTGAAGAAACGCAAAAACGTTATAACCCAGATTTACCAGCGGTTCGTAGCGAAACGACGTATGAAGAAAATAATATTGGTGGTTTAGCTGTCGGTATTCCCGGAGCGCTGACTAATCAACCTCCCATAAACTCAAATATCCCAGAGGTTGCGGGTCAAGGCGGCAATGGTCAAAGTGCAACACCAAGCAGTAATCAAAAAGAAGCAACCCGTAACTATGAGTTAGATACCACTATCAGCCATAAGCGTCAGCAAACAGGGGTTATTCGCCGGATCAGCGTGAGTGTAGCCGTTGACTATCTCGCAAAGCCTGATGCTGAAGGTAACATGGCAATGGCGCCGCGTACGCAAGAAGAGTTAAACAACATCCGTCGCTTACTGCAAGGTGGTGTGGGCTTTGATATGCAGCGAGGTGATGCATTAGAAGTGGTAACGGTACCATTTGTGCGTGAAGATCTCACTGAAATGCAAGAGTTGCCACTTTGGGAGCAGGATTGGTTCCAAAAGACGATCCGTCTTGCAGCAGGTACCTTAGTGATCATTGTGCTAATCTTAGCGGTAGTAAGACCTATGCTTAAACGTTTAATCTATCCAGATGACACGCTTGAAGATTTTGATGAAGATGCGTTGACCAGTGGTGTAGATTTAGGCGACAGTACACTCGATATGCTAAATAACGATTTCGATGAGTCTGCGGTTGGCTTCTCTTCTGACGGTAGATTACAATTGCCAGACTTACATGGTGACGAGGACTTACTCAAAGCAGTACGTGCGCTAGTTGCTAACGAACCAGAACTCTCATCACAAGTTGTGAAAGCGTGGTTGACAGAAGATGACTGATCAAGAACAAAAACAATTGCCTGCAGCCTTTGACGTTGACAAGCTAGATGGCGTCGACAAGGCTGCCATCTTACTGCTCAGTTTAACTGAAGAAGATGCGGCTCAGATTTTAAAACACTTAGAGCCTAAGCAAGTGCAAAAGGTCGGCATGGCGATGGCCTCCATGGATGACCTGTCTCAGGCCAAAATTGCAGCTGTCCATAATTTGTTTATCGAACAAATTCAAAGCTTTAGTACGATAGGTTTTCAATCCGAAGACTTTATTAAGAAGGCGCTAACCGCAGCGCTTGGTGAAGACAAAGCAGCAAGTCTTATTGACCAAATCGTCATGGGGTCTGGTGCAAAAGGGTTGGATTCGTTGAAATGGATGGACTCAAAGCAAGTTGCTAATATTATCCGCAACGAGCACCCGCAGATCCAGACTATTGTATTGTCTTATCTGGAGCCTGAGCAATCCGCTGAAATTTTGTCCCAGTTTCCAGAGAAAGTACGCTTAGATTTGACTATGCGTATTGCAAACTTAGAAGAAGTACAGCCGGCAGCACTACAAGAACTCAACGAGATTATGGAGAAACAGTTCGCAGGTCAAGCAGGTGCACAAGCGGCGAAAATGGGTGGCTTAAAAGCCGCTGCGGATATCATGAATTACCTAGACACCAATGTAGAAGGCCAGTTGATGGATTCAATTCGAGAACATGACGAAGAAATGTCGCAACAAATTCAAGACCTCATGTTCGTGTTTGAAAACTTGATGGATGTAGAAGACAGAGGGATCCAAGCCATTCTGCGTGAAGTGCAGCAAGACGTACTGATGAAAGCAATTAAAGGCGCGGACGAATCCTTAAAAGAAAAGATTATGAAGAATATGTCCAAGCGCGCTGCCGAGATGATGCAAGATGACCTTGAGGCTATGCCTCCAGTGCGGATCAGTGAAGTCGAAGCTGCACAAAAAGAGATTCTGGCAACGGCTAGACGTTTGGCTGACTCAGGTGAAATTATGCTTGGTGGCGGCGGTGGTGAGGAGTTTTTATAAACCATGGTCGATAAAAAGTTGTATAAAGGCCACCCAGTCAACACCGAAGCACTGGATGAGTTATTAGAAAACTGGCCCATTCCAGATGTTACGGATAAGCCTGAGAAATTCCGCGGTCGCTCTACAGCCTTCGGTACGCCATTGGAAGAGTTGTATACTAAGAGAGAGGTGAGCGCAGAACCAGAACCGCAAGAGCCTGAATTTCCTACTTTGACCATTGAAGAATTAGAGCAGATCCGTCAGGACGCCTACGATGAAGGAATAAAGCAAGGCCATGAACAGGGTTATATTGAAGGCTTTGACAAAGGGGTTTCTGAAGGTAAAGAAGCCGGTTATAAAGAAGGTGTAGAAATAGGAAAGGAAAAGGGACTTGAGGAAGCGCAACCTCTTATTGAAGAAAGAATGAAAGCGCTATCCACTGTTCTAGATGGTATGCAAACGCCACTGAAAAAGGTTGATGATGAGTGTGAAAAGCAGCTGGTCGTACTCGTCAATTTATTGGCGGAGCAGGTTATTTTTAAAGAGCTCAAGACCACGCCAGAACTTATTTTAAACGCGTTGAAAAAAGCGATGGACGCGCTGCCTGTTAAAGAGCAAACAGTACGCATCCATCTGCATCCAGAAGATTTAGCCTTAGTGCAAGCCATGTACGGCGAAGAACATATACAATCACAGCATTGGCAGTTACTTCCAGAGCCGACGTTGGACAGAGGTGGCTGCGAGGTGAAAACGCCACAGTCATCCATTGATATGACGCTTAAAAACCGTATTAACGAAGTGTTGGAATCATTTTTGCAAGATAGCGGTATAAACCAATAATACTGCACTGTTATCAAGATAAGCGAAGCAATCAAATCAAGATAACGATGCCTTCCTAAGGTAATTGCGAACATGTCGACATCTGCTGCTATGAGCGAGCGCATCAGTAAGTATCAGAAATTTATCAAACCATATGGGGTTGCGGTTGCAGGCAGCCTCACCCGTGTGGTTGGCCTCACCCTTGAAGCTAGGGGGCTAAGTGCTCCCGTCGGCAGTCAATGTAAAATCGAGACGCTGGGCGGCTTTATTGATGCAGAAGTCATCGGTTTCAATCAAGAAACGCTTTATCTTATGCCAAACGACCATATTACAGGCGTCCTTCCTGGAGCGCGAGTGATCCCAAAAGTTAAGGATGCTGGATTACCTGTCGGAATGGGTCTACTTGGCCGTGTAGTTGATGGACTTGGTAGACCACTAGATGGTCTTGGTGCCATTGATGCTGAGAAACACCTGAAATTTGCCGCAGCGCAAATCAACCCACTTTCAAGACGCCCAATCGACTCACCAATGGATGTAGGCGTGCGTGCGATAAATTCGATCGTGACAGTGGGTCAAGGCCAACGTATGGGTCTATTTGCAGGGAGTGGTGTGGGTAAATCGGTATTGCTTGGCATGATGACACGAGGCAGTGAAGCGGATGTTATTGTCGTTGGCTTGGTTGGTGAACGTGGTCGTGAGGTGAAAGAATTTATCGATGAGATTTTGGGAGTCGAGGGTAGACGCCGCTCCGTAGTGGTTGCCGCTCCCGCCGATGCCTCACCGCTGATGCGCTTAAAAGGCTGTGAGAGTGCAGTGACTATTGCGGAATATTTTCGCGATCAAGGGTTAAACGTACTGTTGTTACTGGATTCGGTGACGCGCTATGCCATGGCACAACGTGAGATAGCGCTTGCGGTAGGCGAGCCGCCAGCCACAAAAGGGTATCCGCCTTCCGTGTTTGCAAAGCTCCCAGCGTTGGTTGAGCGCGCAGGTAATGGTGGTGAGGGACAAGGCTCAATTACCGCATTCTTTACGGTATTGAGTGAAGGTGATGATATGCAAGACCCTATTGCCGATGCCGCGCGAGCTATTTTGGATGGTCATATTGTGTTATCACGAGAGCTTGCCGATAGTGGTCATTATCCAGCGATAGATATTGAAAAGTCCATTAGTCGAGTCATGCCGCAAGTGGTGTCAGAGGCACACATGCAGCAAGCCAGAGTGCTCAAGCAAGTCTATTCAATGTACCAGCAAAATAAAGACATGATCACCTTAGGTGCTTATCAACGCGGCAGTGACCAGATGCTAGATCAGGCGATAAACATGATGCCTGCGGTGAATAACTTCCTTCAGCAAGGCATGAAAGACGTGATCAATTATGACGAGTGTTTACAAGGCCTCGCTAAGCTCCTAGGACAAGCATAATGGCAAATAACAAGCTGACTTTATTGCTTAAGCTAGAAAAAGACAAAGAAGATAACCTTCGAGCGAATTTTGTTCAAGCGCAGCAGCACTTAGCAACAAACCAACAACGGTTATCGGGACTAAACGATTTCCGTCTGGAATACAGCATGCAGCTTCATAGTAAAGCACAAGTTGGTCTGTCTAGTGGCGGTTTCAATCAATACCATAACTTTATTAATAAGATTGAGCAGGCTATTGATCAGCAAGCAAAAACGGTCAACACCGCGAAGCAGGTGGTTGAACAACGCCGCAAGCTCTGGCTAGCACAGCAGGCTAAAACGAAGGCAATTGAAAAGCTTATCGAGAAGCAAGCCCTTGCGAAGCAAACTCGTCTGGCCAAAGCAGAACAAAAGATGCTTGATGAGTTTGCAACTAATCAGTTTGTACGAAGAGAGCGTGCTTGGTAAGTTGGCTCGAAATATGCTTCGTAATAATTAGCGTTTTATTATTTAGGTAGTTCACTCGTAAAAGTCACGAATATTCATAGTGTTGGTTTTTAACGGTGTATTACAACGGCAGGACATTGCCACTTTATGAGGTAGCTTTAAGATGAATCTAATGCTTGCATCCATGCTGCAACGAGGCAGTAACGAGGTTGATATTAAAGAAAAACCCCAAGATATGGATGCTGAGGGGTTTGAGCGCGGCTCTGGGTTTAGTGCTTTAATGGCTGAGTTAGCCGAGCAAGAGATTGCAAACAAGCAGGTAAAAGAGTCTGTAGATCCTGTAACCTCAGATCTGGATGCGCCAATAGATAGCGAAGTAGCATCAGATGATGCTCCGCAGTCAGATAGTAAAGCACAAGCCGCTTCCTCTAAGCTACAAGGGGAAGTACCAACTTCTACTGTTAGCTACACTGACAAAGGCCAGGTAGCTGCGGACAAACCGCTTCCTGACTCCCCAGATAATGACTTATATGCTCAGATCAACGCTGCAAAACAGCAGAGCACTTCATTGAGCCAAACCCCAACAGCAGTTGCGCAATCAGTCAAAGAAGCATTGGGCAATGCTTCTTTGACTGATGAAGAGGTTGTAGCTAGCGATAGTGCACCATCTCAGGAGCAGCTACAAGACGAAGCCAGTCCACTCATTCGAGGGGGGAAAGGCCAAACTGAAAACGCCGGCACTAAGCCAACCTCGTTATTACAGCAGGCAACTTCTTTGGACAGCCAAGACTCAGAAGGTGAGGTTGCTAAACCTTCGTTATTGAATGACAGTTCAGAAGCTAAAGAACAAACATTACAGCCTAAGTTGCAAAAGGATACTAGTACTCAAGCCTTGGTTACCAATACAAACATAGAAAAACGGGATCTAAGCGCTAATAAGCCAGTCGAGTCTCAAGTTGAAAGTGAGTCTGAAACCGCGCAACAGAAAGAACTCTTAGCCGCTAAGAAATCAGAGCTTGTTCAATCTGTTTCCTCATCTGAAGCTAAGCAATCAGAAACAAAGCAAATCATTTCTGAGGTGAGTACACAAACCGCGAAAGACAAAAACGCAGTAAGTACAAAAAGCACTACAGATGTGCAAACCATGGTAGAAAAGTTGACCGTACAGCAACAACAAGAATTAAAAGCCGTGATGGCTGGTAAGCTGGATATTTATGATGCGTCACCAAGTGTACAAAAATCCGTAGCTCAATTAATTGGAAAAGGTGTTGATATCGCAAATGTACAGCCGTTTAAAGCGTTTGTGTCATCCTCTGTCGTAACACAAACTTCAACAAACACCCCGCCAGAAGCTGCTACGGATGTTAAAGATACTACCCAAGCGTCTTTTAATGTAAATAGCGCGCAAGAAAAGTCTAACAATAGTGAGCAGCAGGTCGTGGTAGTTAAAGAGGGTGAACGTGCTGAAAAAAATATAGCTGTGAATAAATTGACTAGCGATGAAAAGTTAGCAGCAGAGAAGCAAAGTTCAGAAAAACAGAACTTAGAAAAGCAAATAAGTGAAAAGGTAGTTGATAAAGAAAATAGTAGGCTGATGCAAGCGGAAGCAAGCATCGCGAAAGAGGCGGTTAAAAATGAGCGTCAATCGGCTAATACTGCAGCAGCGATACCAAATCAAGTTAAGCCTGAAGCAAGTCCTGTAAGTGTATCGCAAGACACTAGCTCACTAAACCAAACACTGAAAGAAGTTCAGCAAATTCAACAGTCTCAGCCAACAAACCAAAGCACAACACAGACAAAGCAAGCGACAGATGCTAATCTTCAACAGGCGATTAACATAGCACGTCAAGATGCCGCTAAAGAGCTGCATCAACGGGTAGGGTTGATGCTTAACCTTAACAATAAGGAAGCTGAGATTCGCCTAGATCCGCCAGAGCTTGGGGCGATGCAAATTCGGATAAAAAGCGATGCAGAGCAGGCTCAAGTGAATATTGTGGTGCAAAATCAGCAAGCTAAAGAACTGCTAGAGCAATCACTGCCAAGACTAAGAGAAATGTTAGCTGAGCAGGGTATTGAACTGGGTGACAGCCAAATATCGCATCAGCAAGGTGGTAATACGGAGTCAGAGTCACGAACTGCTGGTGGCAATACGAGTGGACAGCAAGCTCTAGATGATGAACAGGGGATTTCTGACAACTCACAATCGCCGCAAAAGAGAAATACTGATTCTGCAATAGATTACTATGCCTAACACCTGCTATTATTATAGTTACTAAAGATCATAAGGGCTTGCTATGGCTGAAGAAACCGACTTAGAAATAGAAGAGACGGGTGGCTCGAAGAAAAAGCTAATTATCATTATTGCCGCTGCGGTATTGGTATTAGGTGGTGTAGCTGGGTTTTTCTTATTTTCAGGCTCAGATGCGCCAGAAGAATCCTTAGCAGAAGAAACGACAGCAAGTGAAGTCAAAGCGGAGCAAGGTAGTGCTGCTCAGATGGGAAGTGCACTGTACGTTGCTATGCCTCGACCTTTTGTTTTTAATGTGCCAGGTGCCAGTCGCGATAGAATCGTGCAGATTAAAGTTCAGTTGCTGGTTCGCGGTGATGTTAATGAAGAAGTAGCAAAGAAGCATATTCCTTTGATTGAAGGTACTTTACTGAGTGTGTTTTCCACCACCACGGCAGATGAGCTAAGCACAAGTGCAGGCAAAGAAACTTTGCGCTTAACGGCGCTAGATAAAGTACAAGCTGCGATGGAAGGGGTTGAAGGTAGTAAAGTAATCGAGCGTGTGTTGTTTACTGGCTTTGTAATGCAATAAGGTAGTATTTGTGAGCGATTTATTATCCCAAGACGAAATTGATGCGCTACTCCATGGTGTAGATGAAGTCGAAGAAGACGAAATCGGCGATGGTGGTGACGGCGAAGGTGCTGGTGCCTTACAGTACGACTTTTCGTCTCAAGATAGAATTGTGCGTGGGCGGATGCCGACGCTTGAAATCGTTAATGAACGATTTGCCCGCCATATGCGGATCAGCCTTTTCAACATGATGCGCCGCACCGCTGAAGTGTCTATCAATGGCGTACAAATGCTGAAATTTGGCGAATATATCCATACTCTATTCGTTCCTACCAGCTTAAATATGGTGCGTTTTAGACCGCTAAAAGGTACTGGCTTAATAACCATGGAAGCCCGGTTGGTCTTTATTCTAGTGGACAATTTTTTTGGTGGAGATGGTCGTTATCACGCCAAGATAGAGGGGCGTGAGTTTACACCAACAGAACGTCGTATCGTGCAGATGCTACTTAAGATCATCTTTGAAGATTACAAAGAAGCCTGGGCACCGGTGATGGATGTGTCATTTGAATACCTCGACTCAGAGGTTAACCCAGCGATGGCGAATATTGTGTCACCTACAGAAGTGGTGGTGATTAGTTCTTTTCACATTGAACTAGATGGTGGAGGGGGCGATTTCCATATTTCATTGCCTTACTCTATGTTGGAACCTATTCGAGAGTTACTCGATGCCGGTGTGCAATCAGATACGGAAGATACCGATCTGCGTTGGAGTAAGGCGCTTCGCGATGAAATTATGGATGTTGAAGTTGAGATTTCCTCCCAGTTGCTGGAAGTGGACCTATCACTTGAGCAAATAATGAAGCTTCAAGCTGGCGATGTTATTCCTGTGGAAATGCCAGAGCATGTCACCGTCTTTGTAGAAGAGCTGCCAACCTTTAGAGCTAAAATGGGTCGTTCTCGCGATAATGTTGCTTTACAGATCAGTGAAAAAATTAAACGGCCAGAATCAGTTAAGTCTGAGCTTCATGTATTTACCAAAGGTGGTAAAAAGCTCGATTCAGATGCTGAGCTGGCAGAATTAGAAGAAGATCTACATCTTTCCGAAGGTGTAGATTTAGATTGGTAGTTGCGGGCTTGTGTATGCAAAATCGTGAAACTAATTATGGACAACAAATTAACTTAATCAGGTAGTAATCCAATGAGCGATGATCAAGATACTATGGACGAATGGGCAGCAGCACTAGCTGAAGCCGAAGGTGCCGAAGATGGCAGTGAGCCAGAAGTTGCAGAGTTAGATGAACTCAAAGATTCAGCGCCTGCATTATCGTCAGATGAAAAACGTAAACTCGATACCATTTTAGACATTCCAGTTACCATCTCGATGGAAGTTGGCCGCTCTAAAATTAATATTCGTAACTTATTACAGCTAAATCAGGGCTCCGTTGTTGAGCTGGATCGAGTAGCTGGTGAACCGCTAGATGTACTTGTTAACGGTACGTTGATTGCACACGGTGAAGTAGTTGTAGTAAACGACAAGTTTGGTATTCGCTTAACGGACGTTATTAGTCAGGTTGAGCGTATTAAAAAGCTACGTTAATGCGCTGGGGTTGGTCTTTAGCAGTGTTTGGCATCGTTTTTTATATGCAGGCTGCCACTGCTACAACCTCAGAGGCAGTACCTAAATCTTCTGTAGGGGCAGGTACCGCGGGGTTAAGCTCAGAGCTACTTTCCATGGGGTTGTCTCTGACATTGGTGATCTTACTTATTTTGGGGTTAGCATTTGTGCTGAAGCGTTTAAACCCCAACATCGTAAACCAAAAAGATTTTAAGGTGATCCGCAGTATATCGCTCGGTACGAAAGAACGTTTGTTGGTTGTAGAGTTGGATGATAAACAGCATTTACTCGGGGTAACCCCGAATAATATCAACTACTTATACCAGTTAGAAACACCGCTGGATGATGTTAGGCGGGCGCCATTTGCAAACGAGTTACAAAAGTTTTTAGCGGGTAAAGGGCAAACCGCCAACAACCATAATAAGAAAAGTCATGATTAGATTGCTGATACTCTGTTTATTACTGTTTTCTGGCGTAGCTTCTGCGGAAGGAATAGAAGCAATAAACGTTACAACAAACCCCGATGGCTCTCAAGAGTACTCTGTGACACTTCAAGTACTCGCCATTATGACAGCGCTGAGTTTTATTCCGGCTGCCGTTATCATGATGACTTCATTTACTCGAATAATTGTTGTACTTGCGATTTTGAGACAAGCGATTGGTCTGCAGCAGTCGCCATCGAATCAAATTTTACTCGGTTTATCGTTGTTTTTGACGCTATTTATAATGGCACCCATATTTTCGCAGATAAATGATGAAGCGGTGCAGCCGTACATAAAGGAAGAAATTACATCAATCCAAGCACTTGAACGTGCCAAAGAACCGATGAAAGCCTTTATGTTGTCACAAACTCGAATTAAAGACCTTGAAACTTTTGCCAAGATAGCGGGATATGACAAGCTTGATAGCCCTGAAGACACGCCGTTCATCGTTATTATTCCAGCATTTGTTACATCCGAGCTGCAAACGGCTTTTATTATCGGTTTTATGTTCTTTATTCCATTTTTGATAGTCGACTTAGTCGTAGCCAGTGTTTTGATGGCTATGGGTATGATGATGTTATCTCCAATGATAGTTTCCTTGCCGTTTAAGATTATGCTCTTTGTGCTCGTCGATGGTTGGAGTTTGGTTATGGGGACGCTGGCCAGAAGCTTCGGGTTGGGGGTGTAATGTGGAACCAGAAGTCTTTGTTGATATCTTAAGTGATGCATTGTTTTTAGTCATCAAGCTGGTGGCGGCGATTGTAGTACCCGGGCTGCTCGTTGGTTTAGTTGTTGCTGTGTTTCAAGCTGCAACATCAATTAACGAGCAAACATTAAGCTTTTTACCGCGTTTAATTATCACAATTCTAGCCCTTATTTTTGGTGGCCATTGGTTAACTCAAGAACTGATGGACTATTTTAACCTCGTAGTTATGCGAATTCCTGAAATTGCAGGCTAACCATGGAGTTCACCTTTGCGGTAATCATGCAGTGGCTAAGTGATTTTTTACTTCCACTGGTGCGGATAAGTTCAATGATGATGGTAATGGCGGGGCTTGGGGCACAGAGTGTACCTGCCCGAATTAAGTTTGCACTCGCCGTGGTCGTTACTTTTGCCGTGGTCCCCGTTTTGCCCAAATCAGAATTTACCGACTTGTTCTCCTTTTCGATGATTTTAGTTGTTATTCAAGAAATGGTCACTGGGGTAGCTATTGGGTTTGGTTCATTGCTACTTCTGAATACTTTTATCATTGCGGGTCAAATCCTTGCTATGCAAACCGGTCTTGGTTTCGCATCTGTCGTAGATCCGGCCAATGGGTTGAGTGTACCTGCTGTCGGTCAGTTCTATTTAATATTAGCGACATTACTGTTTTTTGTTTATAACGGCCATCTGATGATGATCCAAATGGTAGTGTATAGTTTTGAAAGCTTTCCCATTGCAGGGAACTGGTGGGCGGTAGACAATTTTTGGCGAATAGTTAATTGGGGGGGCTGGATGTTCTCTACGGCTCTTGCACTTGCGTTAGCTCCGCTAACGGCAATGTTGATTATTAATATTTCATTTGGGATTATGACTAGAGCCGCGCCTCAAATGAACATCTTCTCTGTGGGGTTTGCTTTTACCTTGGTTGCAGGGCTTACCATTATTTGGGCGACATTGGGTAATTTTTTAGCACAATTTGAATTTCAATGGCTCAAAATGACAGAGCTGATGTGCGATCTAATTGGTTGCACGGTATAGGAGTCTGAAATGGCAGAAGATTCCGGTCAAGAACGCACCGAAGAACCCACCTCCAAGAAAATAGACGATGCTAGGAAGAAGGGCCAAATTGCCCGTTCAAAAGAACTAGGAACGACGTTTGTGTTGTTGTTTTCTGCAATAGCTCTACTTTTGTATGGGCCTGGAATTGGGAAGGCGCTCTACAATGTTATGGGGCGAATGTTGTCGCTCAATCGGAATGAAACCTACGACATAACCAAAATGTTTGCTGTGTGGGGAGATATTGCTGCTGAACTGCTATTTCCAATGGCCATGTTTGTTTTTATCATCGCAATTGCAGGAATAGTGGGGAATACGTTACTCGGTGGCTTTAACTTTTCTTGGCAGGCAGCCGCGCCTAAAGCAAGTAAAATGTCACCTATGAAGGGACTGAAGCGAATGTTAGGTCCGCAAGCGGCCATTGAGTTATTGAAGTCAGTTCTTAAGTTTGTATTAGTTGCAGGTTTTGCAATCTTGCTTATCAATATGTATTTTAACGAAATATTACACTTGAGTATTGAGCAAATCCCTTCGAGTATAGAACATGCATTAGAAATCATTGCGTGGATGTTTTTAGCGCTTAGTTGCACTATGATTGTGATCTCCGCAATTGATGCGCCCTATCAAAGCTATAATCACCATAAGCAGCTTAAAATGACGCTACAAGAAGTCAAGGATGAATATAAAAACTCAGAAGGTGATCCGCAAATAAAAGCGCGGATCCGCCGAACACAAAGAGAAATGTCGCAACGACGTATGATGCAAGATGTACCAGATGCAGATGTTGTTGTGACCAACCCTACTCACTATTCGGTTGCGCTTAAATACGACACTGAACGAGCGGGAGCGCCTATTGTTATTGCAAAAGGGGTTGATGAGCTTGCGATGCAAATTAGAAAAATAGCCAAAGGAAATGAAGTGCCGATAGTGGAATCACCTGTATTGACTCGTTCGCTTTACCACACCACAGAAGTGGGTGATCAAATCCCTGAACAATTGTTTACCGCGGTTGCACAGGTACTTGCTTATGTATTTCAGCTGAATCGCTTCCAAAAGGGTAAAGGGAAAAGACCCGTTGCACTTACTCGAGATTTACCAATCCCAGACGATTTGAAGCACTAAAATTGCTCTTATAAAAATAAGCTATTAATTGGAACGCATATTGCATTTGTTGCTATGTGTCAATTTTTTGCTTGTGTTAAGTTATGGAATTTAAAGCGGTTTTACAACAACTCAATCGAGATAAAAAAGAATATGCTAAAGGTGTGGGTACTCCATTGTTGGTGCTTGCAGCACTTGGCATGGTTATTCTGCCGCTACCTCCTTTTTTGCTTGATATTCTATTTTCCTTCAACATTGCATTGGCACTTGTGGTGCTATTGGTGACTGTTTATACCTTGAAGCCACTTGAATTTGGTATGTTTCCGGCGGTACTACTGATCGCGACTATCATGCGATTGGCACTAAACGTAGCGAGTACTCGCGTCGTATTACTTGAAGGTCATAATGGTGGTGATGCGGCAGGTAAGGTGATCGAAGCCTTTGGTAGTGTTGTTATTGGTGGCAACTACGCCGTCGGTTTAGTTGTATTCCTTATCCTTATCATTATTAACTTTGTCGTAATTACCAAAGGTGCGGGCCGTATTTCTGAGGTGTCCGCACGTTTCACCCTTGATGCTATGCCGGGTAAGCAAATGGCCATTGATGCGGACTTAAATGCCGGTTTTATCTCTGCAGATGACGCTAGAGCCCGTCGTGAAGAGGTGACCCGAGAAGCTGATTTTTACGGTTCAATGGATGGTGCGAGTAAATTCGTTAAAGGTGATGCCATTGCAGGTATCGTGATCCTTGCCATTAATATAATAGGTGGCCTTTTCGTCGGGATGATCCAGCATGATTTAAGCTTTGGTCACGCGATGGAAGTTTATACCATGCTGACAATTGGTGATGGCCTAGTCGCGCAAATTCCTTCTCTTTTACTCTCAATTGGTACGGCAATTGTTGTAACGCGTCAAAATGAATCGCACAACATGGGCGATCAGTTTAAGAACCAACTGGGTAATGAAAAATCGCTGGCTATCGCGTCAGGCATTTTGATTACCATGGGGCTCGTCCCAGGCATGCCACATGTAGCATTCTTAGGATTAGGCGTATTACTTGGCTATATAGCCTATTACACAAGTCAGCAAAAGAAAAAGGCGGAGATCGAAAAGGCGGAACAAGCTGCCAAAGGGCCTGCCGCAAAAGGAGGCCATCAACAAGATCAAAAAGAGCTTGGTTGGGATGATGTACAACCTGTCGATGTGATTGGTTTAGAGGTAGGTTATCGCCTAATCCCTCTAGTTGATCAAGCCCAAGGCGGGGAGCTTCTCAGTCGTATTAAAGGGGTGCGTAAAAAGCTATCTCAGGAGCTGGGCTTTTTAGTACCGCCGGTACATATTCGAGATAACCTAGAATTAGACCCAAATGCATACAATATTACTTTAATGGGAGTCGGCTCTGGAACCGGTGAGTTGAAGCATGGCGATGAACTTGCAATTAATCCTGGGCAGGTATTTGGGCCGATTAAAGGCATAGAGACTAAAGATCCTGCATTTGGCCTAGATGCAGTATGGATTAAGCCAGACCAAAAAGATGAGGCGCATTCGCTTGGCTATACAGTAGTAGATGCTGCAACTGTGGTGGCAACACATATCAGTCAATTATTAACGAATAATGCGTCACTATTACTTGGTCATGAAGAGGTACAAAATCTATTAGATATGCTTGCGAAAAGTCACCCTAGATTAGTAGAAGGCTTAGTACCTGATATTTTACCGCTCACTACCGTGGTAAAAGTGCTACAAAATCTGCTTAATGAGGGCGTTGCAATTCGAGATATGCGCTCGATTGTACAAACCTTAGTTGAGTACGGACCACGTAGCCAAGACCCTGATGTATTAACGGCTGCGGTAAGAATTTCATTACGTAGATTGATTGTTCAAGATGCCGTTGGAAGCGAAGAAGAAATTCCTGTCATAACATTGGCGCCTGAGTTGGAACAGATGTTGCATCAGTCACTTCAGAACGCAGGTGATGAGGGGGCAGGTATTGAACCTGGCTTGGCTGAGAGGCTTCAAGAATCATTAAGAGAAGCACATCACAACCAAGAAATGCTAGGGGAACCGTCCATCTTATTAACCTCAGGTATGTTAAGAAGTGTGTTATCTCGATTTGTTAAACATACAATTCCAGGTCTTAGAGTGATGTCATATCAAGAAGTGCCGGAAGAAAGACAAATTAAGATAGTGAGCTCGGTTGGACAATAGAGGATAAAGGGGCTGTAACATGAAAATTAAACGTTTCTTCGCAAAAGATATGCGTACGGCTTTAAATGAAGTAAAAGAAGAGCTTGGTGCTGATGCTGTCATCATGTCTAACAAAAAGTTAGCGGATGGCGTTGAAATCGTCGCAGCAATTGATAATGATCGTGCTGCTGCACCTGTTAAGCAAGCACCAGCTGACCGTGCGACAGCTTCAAGTGAGGCACCGACTCGCTTTGTCCGTCCTGAGCCTCGCCAAGCGCAGCCAGCAAAACAAGCGCAAGTAGCCGATAGCTTAGCGGCATTGCTTGAGCGTCAAACGCCGCGTCCTCGCTCACCAGAGCTTGCTTCAATGTTTTCCCAGTCAGGAATTGATACGGATCAAATGTTAAACAGTCAACGTAAAACACAGTCTGCAGCACCAACATACCAGGCGAAGCCTCAGCAATCTCGTCGCCAATCTTTTGACTTTGATGATGATGGATTTGAGCAACCACAGCAGTGGAGCGAGTCTGATGAGTTAGACAACGGTTTTGGTGATGATTTACCTGAATTAAGTGCAAAGCCTGACGAAATGAGTGCGATGCGTGAAGAGATGAACGCTATTCGTCAATTACTTGAGCATCAAGTGTCTGGACTTATGAAGCAAGAAATGGCACGTCGCGATCCAACCCGCGCTTGTCTTGTAGACCGCTTGGAAGGAATGGGTATAGATAAAGATGTTGCTGAGCAAATGGCGTGTTTTATCCCTGATGATGTGTCTCGTAAAGAAGCCTGGGACGCGCTGTTGAATATGGTAATTAACCAAATGCACACCACCAACAATGACATTCTTCGTCAAGGTGGCGTATTTGCGATGGTTGGTCCAACTGGTGTTGGCAAAACCACAACGGTTGCAAAATTAGCGGCATTAGGTGCACAAAAATACGGTGCAGATAAAGTGGCGCTAATAACCACTGATACCTACAGAATTGGTGCTTACGAGCAACTGGCTACCTATGGTAGAATCATTGGTTGTCCGGTTAAACAAGTTAAAGATGCAAATGAACTTGCAGAAGTGCTTTATCATTTGCGCAATAAGCGTCTAGTATTAATAGATACGGCGGGAATGAGTCAAAGAGATTTGCGCTTAACTGAACAGTTAAATACACTTATGCGTAGCGCGAGAGTAGATATTCGCAGCTATTTAGTATTAAGTGCGACAGCACAGATGAATGTGTTACAAGAAACAGTAAGACACTTCAAAAAAGTAAATTTAAGTGGCTGTATTTTCACAAAACTTGATGAAAGTCTAAGTTTAGGTGAGATAATTAGCATAGCGATTCAAAATCGCTTGCCAATAGGGTATCTTACCAACGGTCAGCGAGTGCCAGAAGACATTCGCGTAGCAAATGCTCAAAAGCTAGTAAAAAAGGCTGAGCAATTGTATTTAAAAAGAATAAAAGCACAGCACTCTCGACGTGTACCTGTAGCGTCAGAGTCAGTAGGAATGTATGATTAACACAGTTTTAGATCAAGCAAGTGGCCTGCGTAGAATGAGTCAAAATAGCAACCAGGGTGTAAAAGTAATAGCCGTGACCGGTGGAAAAGGTGGGGTGGGTAAAACCAATATCTCGCTCAATACTGCCATCGCTATGGGCCAACAAGGACAGCGAGTTCTCGTTTTAGATGCGGACTTGGGCTTGGCAAACTGTGATGTGATGTTAGGGCTCCGAGTAGAAAAGAACCTTTCACATGTGTTGTCGGGTGAATGTGAACTAGATGAGATTCTCGTAGAAGGTCCCGCTGGAATTAAAATTGTGCCGGCGACCTCTGGCTCTCAAAGTATGGTAGAGCTGACTCCCGCAGAGCATGCAGGACTTATTCGTGCATTTAGCGAGCTTAACACGCAATTTGATGTATTAATTGTTGATACCGCAGCTGGTATCTCAGATATGGTTCTGAGCTTCTCTCGAGCTGCACAAGATGTGATGGTTGTTGTGTGTGATGAACCGACTTCTATTACGGATGCTTATGCGTTGATCAAAGTTTTAAGCAGAGAGCATGGCGTTTATCGTTTTAAAATAGTTGCCAATATGGTCCGCAGTATGCGTGAAGGGCAAGAATTATTTGCTAAACTTTCAAAAGTTACAGACCGTTTTCTTGATGTAGCATTGGAATTAGTGGCCACAGTACCATTTGACGAAAACATGCGTAAGTCCTCTCGTAGACAAAGAGCAATCGTGGATTTATTTCCGAGCTCTCCAGCAGCAGTTGCAATTAAAGGACTTGCTGCCAAGGCAGTTAAATGGCCAATTCCTCATCAACCTTCCGGTCATCTAGAATTTTTCATTGAACAACTTGTAAACGGGTGATTATGGCTTCTCCGGTCAACAGAGCTGCGGGATATCAAACTTCTGACCATATCCATAAAGTGGTCGAGAGGCATGCTCCACTTGTCAAAAAAGTGGCATGCCACCTGATCGCTCGACTTCCGGCAAGTGTACAGCTCGACGATCTAATTCAATCAGGTATGATTGGATTGATTGAAGCATCTAAAAATTTCGATGCTACTAAAGGTGCTAGTTTTGAGACCTTTGCGGGGATACGCATTCGAGGTGCAATGCTAGATGAAATCCGTCGCGGCGATTGGGCCCCTCGGTCCGTACATAAAAACAGCAGAATGGTAGCCGAAGCTATATCTGAGCTCGAATCTCTCCTTGGCCGCGAACCAAAAGACACTGAAATCGCTGAAAAACTTGATATATCTTTAGATGAGTACCATCATATTTTACATGATGTAAATGCAAGTAAAGTCATCGGCATTGAGGATCTAGGGGTTGATGAAGATGTGATAACCCCAGCAAACAGCGATTTTGCGCTAGACAAACCGTTTAATAACGTTAAAAATGAACGTTTTAACGAGTCTTTAGTAAATGCTATCAAAGCACTACCCGAAAGGGATGCTTTGGTGTTGTCACTTTACTATAACGACGAAATGAATTTAAAAGAGATTGGTGCCATCCTTGATGTCAGTGAATCTCGAGTAAGCCAAATTCACGGTCAGGCAATGATAAAGCTTAAAGCTAAAATCAATGACTGGATAAATTAGAGTACATAAATTAGTTGGGTTCGAACCTCACTGGAGGAAGTTTTGGATAAGAACATGAAGATTCTCGTGGTTGATGATTTCTCTACTATGAGAAGAATAATCAAAAACCTATTAAGAGATTTAGGCTTTACCAATGTTCAAGAAGCTGATGATGGAAGTACAGCACTTCCGATGCTACAAAATCAGGAGTTTGACTTTGTAGTAACTGATTGGAACATGCCGGGCATGCAAGGTATTGATCTGCTTCGTGCAATACGCGCAGATGAAAAGCTTAAGCACATTCCAGTGTTGATGGTTACCGCAGAAGCGAAAAAAGAACAAATTGTTGCAGCAGCGCAAGCTGGGGTGAACGGATATATTGTTAAACCGTTTACTGCAGGTACGCTCAAAACTAAGCTTGAAAAAGTATTTGAGCGACTAGGCTAACAGCAAGGGGATATGGCCTATGTCTGTAAATGCTGCGCCTCAAATTACACTTGAACAAGCTAAACAACTTGTTGAGCTTCTAGAGCAAGGTGAACAAGAAAAAGCTGACCAGCTGATTTTAGAAGCTGCTAACAAAGAGCAATCGGAGTTATTTGCAGAAGTCGGAAAGCTAACTCGCCAATTACACGAGTCCTTGAAGAATTTTGAGCTGGATACTCGACTCTCAGATCTCACGACAGAGGCTATACCTGACGCCAAGCAGCGTCTTAATTATGTTATGGAAATGACAGAAAGCGCTGCTAATAAAACGATGGACGCGGTCGAAGAAAGCTTACCTCTTGCGCAGAATCTTGCGGATGAGTTAGCACAAATAAAGCCCACTTGGGATCGGTTGATGAGCAGAGATATTCAACTCGGTGAGTTTAAATCTCTGTGTCATGATCTCGACAGCTTTATGCAGACTTCAAAGACACGTACAGACGAATTACAAGGTTTAATGACTAACGTGCTGATGGCTCAGGACTATCAGGATTTGACTGGGCAGGTTATTCGGCGCGTCATTGAGCTTGTGAGAGAAGTAGAAGATAGTCTCATTCACCTTCTAACTGTGTTTGGTACTTCAGATGAAGCGCCTTCCACTGCTGTGAAAGCGAATGAAAACGAAATAAAAACAACTGAGACTATCAGTGATGAATTGTCTGGACCTGAAGGTCCAATTATTGACGCTGAATCGCGAGATGACGTGGTTTCTGGTCAAGACGAAGTCGATGACTTGCTATCTAGTTTAGGCTTCTAGTTGGAGAGTGTGTATGAGCTTTGAAGTCGATGAAGATATCTTGCAGGACTTTCTTGTTGAAGCAGGCGAAATATTAGAACTGTTATCTGAACAGCTTGTTGAACTAGAAAATAATCCCGAAGATAAAGAACTTCTCAATGCGATTTTCCGTGGCTTCCATACCGTAAAAGGTGGAGCTGGCTTCCTAGGTATGACCGAACTGGTTGATGCCTGTCACGGTGCGGAGAACGTGTTTGATGTACTACGACAAGGGCAACGAAAAGTAACTTCCGAATTGATGGATGTTATTTTGCAATCTTTGGATACGATCAACGAAATGTTCGCATGTATTCAAAACCGAGAGGAACCAGAAGCGGCCGATCCTGTGTTGCTTGAAACCCTCCATAAACTCAGCCAACCAGCATCTGAAGACGAAGTCAGTGAAGTGATTGAGGAACCTGTTTCAGAGCCAGAATCTGTTGTACCAGATTTAAGTGCGGATGATATTCTATTCGATGCGGATGCGGATGCAGATTCAGGCGATGATAGCGGTTCTAGCATTGATGAGATAACAGAAGAAGAATTTGAAAATCTATTAGATGAGTTACACGGCTCTGGTAATGCGCCTGCTGTCGCACCGGCGGCTAAACCTGAAGCTGTATCAACCGCAGATGATGGTGATATCACCGATGACGAATTTGATAACCTTTTAGATGAACTCCATGGTGTTGGTAAATTCGGTGGAACACCAAATGCTGAAGATGCTGCTGCTCCAGAAGTGAGTGAACCTAAAGTTAAAACATCACCAGCAGCCTCAAGTGAGTCAACTAGCGATGAAGAAATTACCGACGATGAATTTGAAGCTTTGCTGGATGAGCTTCATGGTAAAGGCAGTGCACCTAAAGCGGTAGATGAATCGCCAGTAGATGTCTCTGAGACTAAGCCTGCTCAACCTGAGCCCGTTAAAGCAGCGCCAGCGCCGAAACCTGCTCCAAAGCCTGCGCTCAAAGTTGAAGCTAAGCCTGCGACTCCAGCACCGCAAAAAGAGCCTGAAGCGGCGAAGGCTTCCGCATCAGCTGCTGTGAAGAAACCTGCGGCACAAGCAGAGACTACTGTACGAGTTGATACTAAACGTCTTGATGAAATCATGAATATGGTTGGCGAATTAGTATTGGTCCGTAATCGTTTGGTTAGCTTAGCGAATAACACCAACAGCGAAAGTATGGGGAAAGCTATTTCGAACCTCGATGTAGTCACCGCTGATTTGCAGGGTGCCGTGATGAAAACGCGAATGCAGCCAATCAAGAAAGTATTTGGTCGCTTTCCTCGAGTAGTGAGAGACCTTGCTCGCAGCTTGAAAAAAGAAATCAACCTAGTTTTACAAGGTGAAGAGACGGATTTAGATAAAAACTTGGTTGAAGCGCTTGCAGATCCCTTGGTCCACTTAGTGAGAAACTCAGTAGATCACGGCATTGAAATGCCTGACGTACGCGAAGCGTCAGGAAAACCAAGAATGGGTACGGTCACGTTGTCAGCATCTCAAGAGGGGGATCACATTCTTCTCACCATTAGAGATGATGGTGCCGGTATGGATCCAGAAAAGCTCAAAAAAATTGCTATAAATAAAGGCGTTATTGACTCCGACCAAGCAAGTCGACTGTCCGATACTGAAGCCTATAATTTGATCTTTGCGCCTGGGTTTTCAACAAAAGAACAAATTTCAGATATTTCCGGTCGTGGTGTTGGGATGGACGTTGTTAAAACGAAGATCACGCAATTGAATGGCTCGGTAAATATCCAATCAGAATTGGGTGTTGGTACCGTATTAGAAATTAAGGTACCGCTTACACTAGCTATTTTGCCCACCTTGATGGTGGTAGTCGGAGAACAAACGTTTGCATTACCACTTGCTGGTGTGAACGAGATCTTCCATTTAGATTTGACTAAAACGAATGTGGTTGATGGTCAGTTGACTATCATAGTGAGAGAAAAAGCAATTCCGTTATTTTATCTCGAGCATTGGTTGGTAAAAGGTGCGAACAGAAGCATGAGAAAGGCTGAAGGCCATGTTGTCATTGCGCAAATTGGCACTAAACAAGTCGGTTTTGTGGTTGATTCTCTGATAGGCCAAGAGGAAGTCGTAATCAAACCACTAGATGCGTTATTACAAGGTACACCAGGTATGGCTGGTGCTACCATCACATCTGATGGTGGTATTGCGTTAATCCTTGATGTCCCCAACTTATTAAAATACTACGCCTAATTTTATTAGGCGTAGTTCGAATTCTAGAGCGGCATTTGCTGCTCTGCTGTAGAGCAAATTAAAGAGCGTTGCCAATGGCAGTTAAAGTGTTAGTCGTAGACGATTCTAGTTTTTTTCGTCGTCGAGTCAGTGAAATTTTAGAAAAAGACAGTGAAATCAAAGTTATAGATTTCGCAGTTAATGGAAAGGAGGCGGTTGAAAAGGCCGCTTCATTGCGTCCAGACGTAATTACGATGGACGTGGAAATGCCCGTGCTTGATGGGATTAGTGCGGTGAAGCAGATCATGCAGGCCACTCCGACCCCAATCTTAATGTTTTCTTCGTTAACTCGTGAAGGTGCTAGTGCTACGTTAGATGCACTGGATGCGGGCGCTGTAGATTTTTTACCGAAAAAGTTTGAAGACATCGCTCGTAATAGCGAAGAAGCAATTAAATCGTTACAAAATAAGGTAAAGGAAATTGGCCGCCGTCGCGTTAGCCGTTTTACTCGCCCTACTATTGCGACTCCGCCAAAGCGCGCCGAGTCTAGAGCAACTCGCGCTGATACAGGACGAGCAACGATCCCTCAACCGGATAGAAGTTTTCAGAGACCGGTATCTGGTGGCACATCCAGTGCTGCGGGTGCTAGAGCATCGGGTAAGAAATATGGACTGGTTGCAATTGGTACATCAACAGGTGGACCCGTTGCACTGCAAACAATATTGACGCAGTTGCCAGCAAACTTTCCTCATCCAATTTTACTTATCCAGCATATGCCAGCCGCATTTACACCTGCGTTTGCAGCAAGATTGAATAGTTTATGCCAGATTAAAGTTAAAGAAGCAGAGCAGGGTGATAGATTAATGCCAGGCATGGCCTATCTAGCGCCTGGCGGTAAGCAAATGCTGGTTGAAAATCGCGGTGGTAGTAAGACACTTAAAGTGTTTGAAGATGATAGCCCAAGGATCACTTATAAACCCAGCGTTGATGTGACATTTGCAAGTGTTGCAAAAGCTTATGGTGGCGACACGTTAGCGATTGTCTTAACGGGAATGGGCGCAGATGGCCGAGATGGTGCTCGTATGCTAAAACAGGTGGGAGCCACTATTTGGGCGCAAGATGAAGCGACTTGTGTTGTTTATGGTATGCCTCAAGCTGTCGCCGGCGCTGGACTTTCGTCGGATAGTATTGCCCTACAAGATTTTGCTGCGAGAATTAATAAAGAAGCGGGTAACCAATAACAGACCAAGTCATTACTTGGTTGCTTTGCTTGAAGCTTGTAAATATCAAACGTCTAAAAAGAATGAATAACATTGAGTTGGTATAGTATCTATTGAACAAAATCAATAGTGATAAGCGAAGGAATATAGAGTGAAAATTTGGACAGTAGCAAATCAAAAAGGTGGCGTGGGTAAAACCACGACAACGGTGAGCTTAGGAGGCATTCTTGCTGAACAGGGTCACCGAGTTTTGCTTATTGATACCGATCCACATGCTTCACTGACATATTACTTTGGTATTGATTCTGAAGAGCTAGAAGTCAGTGTGTATGATATTTTTGCACGTGGTAGCAGCATGACGAGTGAAGAAATTTTACAGTCTCTTTGCCCATCAACTATTGAAAATCTTGATATTTTGCCTGCCACTATGGCCATTGCTACGCTAGATCGAAGCATGGGTAATAAAACGGGCATGGGGCTTATCTTAAAGAAATCGCTCGAAAAAATAGCGGATCAATATGACTATGCTATTTTAGACTGTCCACCAGTGCTTGGGGTATTGATGGTTAATGCATTAGCAGCGAGTGAGCGAATTTTGGTACCGGTTCAAACGGAATTTTTGGCGTTGAAGGGACTAGATAGGATGATGCGCACGATGGAGCTGATGCAGTCTTCACAGCAAAAACAGTACCAATATACTATTATTCCAACTATGTATGATAAACGGACTAAGGCGTCGTTGGAGGCGTATAAAACGTTGCTAGCAACATACAAAGAGGCCGTTTGGCCAGGCGTGGTGCCCGTGGATACCAAATTTAGGGATGCGAGTCTTGCACAGCAAGTCCCTGTACAATTTTGTCCTAAATCACGAGGCGTATTCGCTTATCGTGCACTATTGGACTATTTGAAGCAGTTAAGCTAGAGAGCATAATGAGTAAGCATTTATTTGCAAATGAGAAGGTGATGAAGCAGTATCTTGGTGCCCTGTTGCAAGAGGAGCCAGAGATTGAGCAATGCGAATTATCACCAGTTGCAAAGCTACTTGAACAAGTAAAAGAACCAGAATCAAAACTTGAGGAAATAGAATCCTCAGTCGTAGTTGCAACAGAGCGACAGGAGTCGGTGAGTGAAGTTATTCAAGAGCAACCGAGTAAATTAGCTCAAGATCTTGAAGTCACTGAAAATACATCTATTATCAAAGAACAGACAACGATAGAATCTGTTTCTGCAAGGGAAGCCTATCAAGAAGGTGAATTTCAGGCATTGTTTTTTGAAGTGGCAGGCTTAACACTGGCGGTTCCGCTGAAATCACTTGGGGGAATACACCAACTGGGCGAAGTTAATCAACTCTTTGGTAAACCTAAATGGTTCAAGGGTGTGATGCTAAATCGTGAAGAAAAACTCAATGTTGTTGATACTGCACGATGGGTGATGCCTGAAAAGTTAACGCCAGAATTAGAAGATGCTTTGGATTACCAGTATTTGATTACACTTGGGGATAGTAACTGGGGACTGTTAGCAGAAAAACTAGTCAACAACTTAACCCTCAAGCCTGAAGACATAAAGTGGCGCACAGCGGATGGTAAACGGCCTTGGTTGGCTGGGGTGATTAAAGAGAAAATGTGCGCGCTGATTGATGTAGAGAATTTAAACCGTTTGCTAGAACAAGGCCTCGATAGTCGAGAGCAGTAACTAGTATATTGATGGAGTGAAACCATGAGCCAAGATAGACTACTTTCTGCAGACAAAAATGCTGATAGTAATGATGAAGTATTGCAATGGGTTACTTACAAGCTTGAAGAGGAAACTTACGGTATCAATGTAATGCAAGTGCAAGAAGTATTACGTTATACCGAAATTGCACCAGTCCCAGGTGCGCCAAGCTACGTACTCGGGATCATTAATCTACGTGGTAACGTTGTAACGGTTATAGACACGCGAGCTAGGTTTGGCCTGCAAAGTGCAGAAGTAACGGATAATTCAAGAATTGTGATTATCGAAGCCGAAAAGCAAGTTATTGGTATCTTAGTCGATAGCGTTGCTGAGGTGGTTTACTTACGTAGCTCGGAAATTGACAGCGCGCCAAACATTGGCACTGAAGAGAGCGCTAAGTTTATCCAAGGCGTATCTAACCGAGAAGGCGAGCTATTGATCTTAGTCGATCTTAATAAGCTATTAAGCGATGATGAATGGGATGAGCTGAGTCATATCTAGATGTCTGAAGTAGTAAACGCACAAACCGTTTTACTCGTCATATCAATAACCTCAAGCATACTTGCGTTAGTATGCTTGAGGTTTGTTTTTGTGCTGGGTAAAAAATTACAGAATGCGCAGGGCCAAACAGCGCAACTTTCGAGCTCACTACAAGGATCTGAGCAACAAATAGCAATATTACGCAGCGAAGTTGCAGAGTTACGTGCCAGTATCATGAGTATTGGCAAGCGGGTGGTCGCAACCGAGCAAGAATTGAATGATGTTGCGAATCAGCAAGCGGCACAGAAATATGATGACCCCGACGCAAAAATGTATTCTCGTGCCGTGAAAATGGTGGAACTTGGCGCTGATATTGAAGAGGTGATGCGCGAGTGTGAGTTGCCAAGAGCTGAGGCAGAGCTGCTCATGTCTTTACATAACAAATCAAAATGATTGTCTAGCAAGTAGAAAGTAGCAGGTTAGGAAATTTTGGCTATGCCTTAATATCTAGCTTGCCACGAAAACCTTCCCAACCAGGTGGAAATTTACCACGCATAATGTAAGAAAAAGCGATGAGTTCAGCAATCACATAGTAGAGTTCCCTTGGGATCTCTTGGTGTAACTCAAGTGCACTGAGTGTTTGCGCTAATGATTCATCCTCATGGATCATGATGTTTTTCTCTTTTGCCAACGCAATAATTTCCTCTGCCAGCTCACCATATCCTTTAAAGGTGACCTGAGGTGCGCTTCCAGCTTCATATAACAGTCCAATAGCAGATTTTTGTGTCATCTCTTTACACCTTAATGTTGATAATTGCGTGTTCATTAAAGAACTTATCTTGAAAGCTGGCTTCTTCCCTAAGGCCTATTTCAGCGACTTGCAGCCCATGTGATGCTAACTTATGCCTGAGCGTTGCCAAATGTGGTTCTGCGAGCTGCTTGACCTGATTGGAGGTGGCTATTAATGCGCATTCTAGGGCTTTATCCATCAGCTCGGCTTGGGCATGGATCTGACCTTTTTCTGCAAAATCAAAACAAAGACGAATAAACCACACAGATTTCTCTGGCATGCCAGGTTTGGGCGACTTTTTATATTCCCCTATTTGTAATTGTGTTTGCTGTTGCTCTTGTCCTACTTTAGTGGGGAAGAGCAGGTTAACAATCAACTGCGCTTCGCTGTCTTGTTTGGCATAGTTGGTCGCTGTGGTTTGTGATTGTTGCGGTTGTAATTGGTTATGTAATTGCCCCAATTCGTTTAACAGCTCTTTTGCTTGTGGTTGTTGTAGCGCGTCTGCTGTTTGCTCGGGTGAGGTCAACTTCAGTTGTGGCAGCAGCGCATCCAGTAAAGCGTGTATTTTTTGCGTTGCTTGCTCATTACTTTGAGCTAGGTTTGCCACCTGACTACCTAATAGTGACACAATTAAACGGTCTAACATTTGTGTAAAGCTCGATTGAGTTAAACTTGTTGGCGTGTTGGCAAATGTTGCCATGCCCAGTTGGCTTTCTAACTGGTTTTTAATGGTAATCGCGTTGACCGAGCGCTCATCAAGCAAACGCGTAAATGCTTGGTTGACTAATTTCTGTAACTCAGGCGTCTGTTTGAATGTTTCTGCTTTTGCGAGCCTTTCAATAGTTGCAGAAGCTTGGTGTAGTATATTTTGTGTGTTTCCTTTTTTTTGTTCGGGCTTAGCCATGGGCTGAGTAAGCAGGGCTTCAATTACCCCTTTAATTTGATTGCTGGTAGGCTGCGGTACTTGAGAAGGCGTAGTGGTTACTTTTGTGCGTTGTGAATGTGTAGATTGCAACTGGAACGTTTTAGCAGAATCTACAGGCGCAGAACTCGCTTTACGATAAAGCGGCCGCGCTAAGACTTGTGTCAGCTGTTCAACTTGCTTATTGCTAAGCGACAGTTTACCCGTGAGAGTGTCCAATAATAAGGACAGGGCTTTTTGTTTCACCTCAAAATCAACCGGTGGCGCTTGATATTTTGGTGTTTCTGCGAGCTGGTGTTGTAAGTAACGAGCAATGGAGCTGGCTAACTTTTCTTTTTGCAAAGGTGTGTGACTTTTTTGCAATGGTAATGGTTGCTTTGCCATCAGCTCTGTAAGATTAAGTTTTATTTGGTTTGAGAGTTGTTGCAGAGGCGTGCTTGGTTTATTCTCATTGTGAGCACTTACTTTCTCGCTTGGCGAAATCAGAGTTGAGACCGAGCGACTCAAAACATCATTTTTACCTTTCTCGACTGGGGAGTTCGCGGGCTGAACAGCCTGATTTGTGAGTGGCTTCCCAAAAGGTCTTCCGATCAGGACTTGCAGTGCTTTTGCTACTGTTGACTTAATTTGCTGCAGGTTGACTTCAAGTAATGGTTTGTCATACGCCAGAGTATGTATTGTTCCTGAGCGTGACTCAAACGGTAATGGGGCTTCCTTACTAACCGCGCTTACCTGTTGCAGCAAAGCGCTAAGCGGCTTTATGGTTTCTACTTTTACTTGCTGCGCAGGTTTAGTGATATCAATTCCATTGAAAGCCGTTTTTACTTCGCCCTTTTGCCATGTGGTGGCAGCCGGCCAGTTACTGCTAATTGGCGATAAGACTACAGGACGATCATTAATTTTAAGTGTTACTCCACTTGGCTGCGGTTTTACCTCAACGCTGCTAAGTTGGCTAGAGATAAGTTTTGCAATCATTGACTTAGGTAAAGCCGTATTAAACAGCAAGTCTTTAAATTGATTGACGACCTGCAAGGAAACATTACTTTGTTGGGCACTAAGATGCGCAATAAGTTTGTTTTCACTTGCGAGCAATTGTGCCACGGCTTGCGGAAGCGGTATTTTTAAATCAAGTGCCTTGATGTGCAATGTGGCGTCTGGCAACGTGGTTGCTGAAGACTGTACTACTGGGCTTGGCGTATCCGTCTTTAGCGTCGTTAAAATATCAAAAAGCTGTTTTGTCAGCGTTACTTGCGCTTGTAATTTGGGCGTTTGGAAGGTGACCAGCTTGCCAGTTTCATCGATACTAACCTGGGCTTCTGGAAGCTGATTGGGCTGAGTTGGAGGCTTAAGCGCTAGTTGGATAGTTTGCCAGCGGCCATCAATTGCCACATCCATTTTTAGTTTATCGTTACTAATTTGGATATTCTTTGCTGTAAACGGTTGGTTTTTGGCTAAGTCTAATCTCGATACTTCGCTATTATCTGTGCTTATCACAGATGCTGTCGTCGTATTTGTTGTAATTGGCAGCTTATTCATTATTTTAAATCAAATTTTCGCTAATCGGTCGCATCGGATTATTCGTATTACCATACCATTATGTTAGACTAACGCCCAATTTTAGGTAAAGAGAAGCCCAAGTTTGCTAGAGATAGACGCCGTCACTTGTACCAAACAAGATAGATGCTTGTTTGACTCATTAAGTTTCACTCTCCATGCGGGGCAGATCATGCAAATTGAAGGCCCAAATGGTGCCGGAAAAACCTCTTTGTTGAGGATCATTGCTGGGTTCGCCAGAGCGGACGAAGGGCAGATCCGCTACAACAGCACTGACATCCGTGCTGATTATGATTCATTCGCAGCCGATTTATTATTTATTGGTCATAAGACAGGTGTCAATCAACAACTTAGTGCCTACGAAAATGTCCAACATTGGCTTATGGTTCATGGGGCTCAGGCCGATGAAGAAGAAGTCTATGCACTGCTTGCTAAGCTCGGCTTAATCGGACTTGAAGATGTACCTGTGCGAACGTTATCTGCGGGCCAACAGCGCCGTGTTGCGTTAGTACGTTTGTGGCTGAATCAGGCCAAGCTTTGGGTGCTAGATGAACCATTTACTGCGCTGGATAAAAAAGGGGTCGCCATGTTGCAAACCCAGTTCCAGTCTCATCTCGACAAGGGGGGCGCCATTTTATTGACGACCCACCAAGATTTAACCGCACATTTTGCACAGTTACAAACCTTGGCGTTGGAGTACCGTTTGTAATGCAGACTCAACATTCTTATTGGTTAGCTTTTAAATCGGTTTATGCCAAAGATGTGACCTTGGCCTTTAGACAGCGAGCTGAGATAGTCAATCCTTTGTTGTTTTTCCTTATCGTGATCACCTTATTTCCGTTAGCAATTGGGCCCGAACCTGCGCTGCTTACCAGAATGGCTCCGGGTATTATTTGGGTAGCGGCGCTTTTATCGACTATGTTAGGTCTAGATAAATTATTTAGGGACGATTTCAACGACGGCTCATTAGAGCAATTGATTGCTTCACCTTATCCTTTATCGCTATCAGTATTAGCAAAAGTAGCAGCGCATTGGACAGTCAGTGGTTTGCCAATGGTGGTGCTTGCGCCCTTGTTCGCGCTGTTAATGAATCTCGAATCGCAGTCTCTCAATGCGACTGTATTGACCTTACTGATAGGTACACCGTTATTAAGTTTTATTGGGGCCATTGGCGCAGGACTCACCGTTGCATTGCAAAAGGGTGGCATTTTAATGAGTTTACTCGTCCTTCCGCTTTATATCCCCGTATTGATTTTTGCAACGTCCGCCATAGATACCAGTAGCATGTCTTTAGCGTATGGTGGTCAGCTTGCAATCCTTGGTGCGATGCTTGCCGTCGCAATTGTTGCCGCACCAATTGCCATATCGTCAGCTTTAAGAGTGAGTGTAAGTTAAAATGTGGAAGTGGTTACATCCTTATGCCAAAGCGGAGCGTGCTTACCAACTGTGTAACACCTTGCTTCCTTACTTTGCCGTGATTGCGGTAGTGGGCTTAATTGTTGGATGGGTTTGGGGGTTAGCCTATGCGCCAGCCGACTACCAACAAAAAGACAGCTATCGTATTATCTTTATTCATGTGCCGTCGGCTATCTGGTCAATGGGCGCATACTCTTCTATGGCTATTGCGGCTATTGTTGCCTTGGTATGGCAAATTCGTAATGCTGAACTGGCGGTTATAGCAATTGCACCTATTGGTGCGGCAATGACTGCGATTGCGTTAATCACTGGTGCAGCTTGGGGTAAACCTATGTGGGGCGCTTGGTGGGTCTGGGATGCAAGATTGACCTCAGAGCTTATTCTATTGTTTTTGTACTTCGGTGTTTTGTCTCTATATCATGCCTTTGAAGATAAAAAATCAGGTGGTCGAGCTGCCTGTATTCTTGCCATTGTCGGGGTCGTTAATCTGCCTATTATTCATTTCTCGGTAGAGTGGTGGAATACGCTGCATCAGGGATCAACTATCACCAAATTTGATACTTCAGCGATTGATCCTTCCATGTTGTGGCCTTTGTTGATCAACATAGTGGCGTTTGCTGGTGTGCTTGGCGTGGTTACGCTAATTCGTTTGAAAAATGAAATTTTACGAAGCGAGCAGCACCGTCCTTGGGTCCGCGAATTAGTGAATAGGGGTTAATCATGCAGTTTGAATCCTTCAGTGAATTTTTAGCCATGGGTGGCTATGGCTTTTATGTTTGGCTCTCATTTGGCTCATGTGCATTAATACTGGCTGGTATGTTAGTCGGCTCTATCTTGGATGGTAAGGCGCTAAAGCAAGCAGTTAAAGCGCAAATGGCAAGAGAAGCACGGATTAAAAAAGCAAAAGAGGAGTCACAAGCATGAATCCTAGACGCAAAAAGAGATTATTCACCGTTGTGGCCGTTATCTTTGGTATTGGCGCAGCGGTCGGGCTTACGCTTTACGCACTACAAGAAAATATCAATTTGTTTTACACGCCGAGCGAGCTTGTTGAAGGTAAAGGTGAGTTAAAAGAAATCCCGCAAATTGGCCAGAAACTGCGTATTGGCGGGATGGTTGTGCCAGGCTCAGTGGTGCGTGATGAAACGTCTTTAGATGTGTCATTTAAACTTATTGACACTGGTCCTATGGTTACTATTCGTTATAAAGGCATTCTTCCTGATCTATTCCGTGAAGGTCAAGGTATTGTAGCGCAAGGGACGTTAGTTGAGTCTAATGTAGTTGAAGCGTTTGAAGTACTTGCCAAGCACGATGAAGAGTATATGCCATCAGAAGTGGCAGAAGCCGTGAAAGGCATTAAGCACGAAAAGCCAAAATATAATTTAAACAGCGAGAACTAAAATGGTCCCAGAAATAGGTTACTTCGCCTTAGTTCTGGCGATGGCATTGAGCTTATTACTGTGTATTTTCCCATTGTGGGGTGCTTATACGGGTAATTTGAGGCTGATGAAAGCCGCTCCTTCACTGGCCGTTGGTCAGTGTATTCTAGTTGTTTTCTCATTTATGGTACTGATCTACATCACATTAATGGATGACTTTACGGTTGCGTATGTGGCACATCATTCGAGCAGTACTTTACCTTGGTATTATAAAATCACCTCAACATGGGGTGGACACGAAGGCGCAATTTTACTGTGGTTGGTAATGCAATCCATGTGGACCATGCTGGTTGCTGTGATGTCAAAGTCGCTACCGTGGGTATTACGAGCGCGTGTGTTAGGTGTACTTGGCTTTTTAGGGGTGGGTTTTATGCTCTATACCCTGTGGATGTCGAGCCCGTTTGAGCGTTTGCTTCCTTACTTCCCTGTAGAAGGGCGTGATTTAAACCCATTGCTGCAAGACCCAGGTATGATCATTCACCCGCCGCTCCTTTATATGGGTTATGTTGGCTTATCTGTGTCTTTCTCTTTTGCAATTGCTGCGCTTTTAACCGGTAAACTTGATAATACTTGGGCTAAATGGTCTCGTCCTTGGACAATGGCCGCATGGGGCTTTCTTACTCTAGGCATTACAATTGGTAGTTGGTGGGCGTACTCAGAGCTTGGCTGGGGCGGTTGGTGGTTCTGGGATCCGGTGGAAAACGCTTCACTGATGCCTTGGCTTGTTGCAACCGCTTTATTGCATTCACTCGCAGTAACGGAAAAACGTGGTGTGTTTAAGTCTTGGACAGTACTACTTGCTATCACCGCGTTTAGTTTATGTTTACTGGGTACCTTTATCGTTCGCTCAGGCATTATCGTATCGGTGCATGCGTTTGCAACCGATCCTGACCGTGGTTTATATATCCTGTCATTCTTAGCTGTGGTTGTGGGTGGCAGCTTAGCGCTTTACGCACTGCGCGTAGCTCAAGTATATAGCGAAGGGCGTTATCAATTCATTTCGCGTGAAGTGGCGCTATGGATCAACAATATCTTCTTAGTGGTTGCGACCTTGATTGTATTATTGGGCACGCTATTGCCTATGATCCACAAAGAGTTGGGCTTAGGCTCTATTTCTATTGGCGTACCTTTCTTTAACCAAATGTTTGCGATATTAATCGTGCCGTTCGCGATTTTGCTGGGTTTAGCCCCTATGCTGCGCTGGAAACAAAATAAAATGCCGCCACTAGTGAAAAAATGGGCTGTATTGATTGCGGTGAGTTTAGTGCTCACCGCGACGTGGTTGTACTCGAGCTACGAAGTGGTGGCACCACTAACGTTTGTTGCGACAGCGCTGGCTGTGTGGATAAGTGTGGCTACTGCTGCTGACTTATTTAATAAAGTGACTGTTCACCCAAGTGTTGCGATCGGCTTTAAAAAGCTAGGATTGAGCTATTGGGCAATGGTACTTGGGCACATTGGTATTGCCTTTGTTATCGCGTCGGTGACGCTAACTTCAGCATACTCAGTTGAGCGCTCCGTGAGCATGAAACCCGGTGAAACGGCGATGCTAAACGAGTACGAATATCGCTTTGATGGCGTAAAAGAAATTCGAGGCCCGAACTACGGTGGTCATGCTGGCGTAGTGACGGTATTCAAAAATGGTAAAAAAGTAACCGAGCTGCATGCAGAAAAACGCCGTTATGATGTAGGGATGCAGTTTATGACCGAAGCCGCTATTGATGATGGTTTCTTCCGTGATTTATATTTAGCACTCGGCGAGCCGCTTTCTGCAGGCGCGTGGTCGCTTAGGATCTATCACAAACCATACGTACGCTGGATGTGGCTAANAGGTGGGCTACTTATCTCTTTTGCCGGCTTCATTGTGCTTGCGGATAAACGCTACCGCAGCCGCGTGAAAAAATCATCCCAAGTGGAGGCTTAACATGAACCGCAAGTTATTAGGTTTAGTGCCTTTTTTGATATTTATTTTCCTTTGTGTGTTTTTGTACCAAGGACTATTTGGTAATCCAAGAGAACTTCAGACAGGCCGTTTAGGACACACTATGCCTGAGTTTTCTTTACCCGATCTAATGGATAGTGATAAAACTTGGACCGCCGACTCGCTTAAGGGTGAAGTCTACTTGATGAACGTATGGGGCACTTGGTGCCCAACGTGTATCGCTGAGCTAGGTTATTTAACTGAGCTTAGAGAGCGTGGCGTGAAAATAATAGGCCTGTATTACGAGCAGGCTTATGACCCTGATTTTGGCGACCAGTTTGATATCAATGCACTAAGACAAGATGTCAATAACATGCTGAGTCGTGCTGGTAACCCATACCAATTTAACATTCTTGATTTGGAGCGTACATTAGCACTGGATCTAGGTGTTTCAGGCGCGCCAGAGACTTTTTTGGTAGATAAGCAAGGTAAGATTTTGTTGCATCATACTGGCGACATCAATGAACGCGTGTGGCGCACTAAGTTTGCGGCAATCTATCAGGAGTTGGCGCAATGAAATATGTAATTGTTTTGATTTTAATGATGATTACTGCAGCGGCGCAAGCAACGGAAGACAAATATAATTTTGCTACAGCGGAACGTGAGCAGACTTTCCGAGAACTGACACATGAGCTACGTTGCCCTAAATGCCAGAACCAAAACATTGCAGATTCAGATGCCGTCGTAGCCAAAGATCTGCGTGATAAAGTCATCGCATTGGTTAATGAAGGTCAGTCTAAGCAAGAGGTCATTGATTATATGATCGACCGCTATGGCTATTTTGTTCATTATCAACCACCTGTTACGCCTGCAACGATCGTGCTTTGGGTACTGCCAGTGGCAATCATTATTTTAGGCTTCGGCTTTATTGTATTTCGTCAAAAACGCGCTGCGAAAAAGCAAGACTGGAATGCCGCTGACGAACAAAAGCTAGCTGAGCTTATTAATCAATATCAACGTCAGGAGCGTGAGCAGTGAGCGAATTCTCGACAGATTTAACCCAGATGTGGTTTTTGTTTCTTCTGCTGGGCGTCTTTGCCGGTCTCTTTGTGGTTTTTCCGTTTATAAAAAAGGAAAAGCGCGTCACGGTTGATCACGATGCGAACGCCGAGCGTATCGATATTTTTCATCAGCGTTTGGAAGAGTTAAAAGAAGAGCTTGCTAATCAGCGTATCGAAAAAGACAGTTATAATGAATCTGTGGTTGAACTCAAGCGTCGCTTATTGAACGAGTTATCGCCTGAACAATCATTGAGGAGTCGTGGTGACAACCGTGTATTAGCGCTGACAGGTATTGCTTTTATGGTGCTGGTGACAGGTGTCTTTTATTACTACACGGGTAGCCACAGGCAAATAACGAGCTGGCATGAAGCCGTTGAAAAGTTACCTGAATATGGTGAGCGTGCAGTAATGCAATCTGGAGAGCCGCTAAATGCCAACGAGCTACAAGCATTTGCGCTGGGGCTAAGAACTAAACTAGCAACCGCTGGCGATGATGCAGTTGCATGGATGTTACTTGGTCGTGTTGCAATGTCACTTAGTGACTTTGAGATGGCGATGCAGGCATTTGATAAAGCACTCGTGATGCAACCTAATAACAATAATGTTCTGGTGAATTATAGCCAAGCATTATTGATAGAGGGCTCAGAGCCAAGTATGAATCGCGCGGCAAAAATGTTATCAAAAGTGCTAAAGAATGATCCGACTAATATTGATGCGATAAGCCTGCTGGCGTTAATTGCCTATGAACGTCAAGATTGGAAAGAGTCAAAAGCCGCTTTCGAAGTCTTGTTGTCACAGTTAACCAAAGATGATCCGCGTTATGAGATGATCGCAGGGCGGATTGCTGAAATTGAGCAAAAATTGGGTCAACAAACAGATGAACCAGTGGTTGCCAAAGCTGGTATTGTCGCTACTGTAACCATTTCAGCTGAGTTACGGAATAACATTCCAAAGGACAGCACTTTGTTCGTTTTTGCAAAAGCAGCTGAAGGTCCTGCCATGCCATTGGCGGTGGCCAAAATTACAAACTTTAACTTGCCAATGATGGTAAACCTAGATGATAGTATGGCAATGATGCCTGAATTAACCTTGTCGAAATTTTCTCAAGTTACGGTCACTGCGCGTATTTCTAATGATGGTTCAGTAATGCCTTCAGATGGAGAACTTGAGGGTGTTTCAAGCGTAATTGAACTTCAACAAGGTGAAAATCAGCTCAATGTCGAGATTAGTCGTGTCTTAACAAATACAGGGAAATAAATGCTTAAAGCTGTGCTCACAGGCTTACTTGCGTTGACCATTGTCGGTTGTGCGCAAGTACCCGAAGAGAAAAAGGATCCACGAGATCCATATCAATCACTTAACCGCCCACTCTATGATTTCAACATGGATGTGTTGGATGCCTATATTTTGCGTCCTGTTGCAAAAGGGTATGTCGCGGTGACTCCCGCTCCTGTACGCAGTAGTGTTGTCAATTTCACCACCAACATCGCCGCGCCGACCGATGCGGTAAACGCGGCACTGCAGGGCAAGCCTGATCATATGGCAATCAATGTTGCTCGCTTTTTAGTTAATTCTACGGTCGGTATTTTTGGCTTGTTTGATGTTGCGAACACACTTGGGCTTGAGCTTAAAGACGAAGATTTTGGCCAAACTCTGGGAGTTTGGGGTGTTGGCGATGGTGCGTATATTATGCTCCCAGGTATGGGACCGACGACCGCGAGAAACTTAACGGGTGATGTAGTCGATAACTTTGTTTTGCCAGAAATTGCACTCACAACGCCACAAACAATATTAGTGTTTGCGCTGCGTGCGGTTGAAGCAAGAGCGGCTTTGATGTCACAAGAAAAACTGCTAAATGAGTCGCTTGATCCATACACTTTCTTGAAAGATGTCTATTATCAACGCCAGTTGTACGAGCTATTCGATGGCAATCCGCCAATGGAAGAAGAGCCGGATGATTTTGATGAGAACTTTTTAGAGAACTTGTAAAACAAGGTCGGCAATCGCCGACCTTTTGGTTATCTGAGTATACGGTTAAAAGCGCCAGTTGAGGTTTGCCCAAAGCGTCCTCCTCGGCTCATTGACTCGATCAATTTGGTCAAAGCCACTTACCGCGGTGCCGGAACGACTTAAATGCTCGGCATAGGTTTTATCGAGCACATTGTCTACTCCTGCACTGAGCTGTAATGCATCGCTATATTGATAATTGGTATTGAGTGAAAGCGTGCCAAACCCTGCCGTCTCAGTGATGTCCTGCCCTGCAATATTCCCTTGTCCAATCGCTACTCTGTGTTGATGTTGTACTAATCTTACTAATCCGCCTAGTTGCCACTTATCGCTTAATTGGTAATTGCTTGCAATACGCAGTTGTAGGGGCGGTTGCTGAGCTAATGCGAGATTGTCAGTAAGGTTATTACCCTTTACATAGTTGATACTACCAGTGAGTTGAAGTGCTTTGCTCGCTTGCCACATTACTTCACCCTCAAAACCGAAGGTTTCCGCGTCAATATTTCTGGTTACTTTTGACGTCATATTCATCTTTTTAAACATATTGTCGATTAATAAATAGTCGTCAATTTGGTTATAGAACACCGAGAAATTGACGTTAATGTCTTTGAACTGCTTTACCAATCCAGCATCTAATTGCACGGTCTTTTCAGTATCGACATTAAAGGCAGAAATAGACGTTTCACTTCCTCGGCTACCACCGACTACTTCCCAGTAATCGGGAAAGCGCTCTGTAACGCCGAAACCGACAAAATAGCTGCTGTTTTCAGACTGTGCTTGATAACGGCTAAATCCGCTGAATAACGTATCGTCTCGCGTTTGTAGGGCGGTTGGGTTTGGTTTCATAGACATCATTGCGTTTATCATGGTGCGATGATCTTCACTTTGCCAATCATCAATACGTAATCCGCTAACCCATTGGCTGGAGCGACTCAATTGATATTCGAACTCGGCAAATACACCGAGTTGTCTAAATTCAGCATCTATTTGGCGTGGTATCGTTTCTACCGGATTGTTGAATTGATCTCGGCTGACTCGATTGCGGTGCTCATTTGCTTGATAATCGACACCGTAAATAAAAGGATGTTGGGTATTGATTTCTGAAGTCAACGTAAGCTTTGCGCCATAAGTTTTACGGTCAGGGTTGGAGGAGGTTGGGGTTTTCATCATCATGTTAGCAACAAAAGGACGTAAGCTATGATTGTCCATGATGTGGTCAACGTAGTTATAGTATGCATTGAATGTTAACTCTTCAATCAGTGATGAAAGGGAAGATAATTTGATATTCAGGCCGATATTTTCTCGGTCGAAGAGGCTGCCATCCATCATGCGGTCGGCATAGGCAACTTCACCATCGCTTACCCCGTAAGTGATAGAGTAAAAGGCGTCATCGCTTGGGGTATAGGCAAACTCTGTGTCTATATTCCAGCGTTCATACGCTGAGTGAACTTTGGTGCCATTACCATCTTCATAATCATCTACATCACTGTAATTTGCTGCGACCCGGGCGTATCCGCGCTCATTACCAGCCTTGAGATCACTGTTTACACTGTGGCGGCCTTGGCTCGAAAGCACCGCATTGGCGAAACCGATTACTTCAGACTTAGCAAGACGTTCATTCTCACGCTCAAACACCACAGTCGCAGCACTGTTGCCTGGACCATACAGCACAGTTTGTGGGCCTTTGATGACTTTTAATGTATCGTAGGATTGTGGCGTAATATATGCTGTTGGCGGGTCCATGCGGCTACCACAACCACCAAGCGTTTGACCATTATTAGTGATAATGGCAATTCTANGCCATACCACGAAACACAGGGTCAGCGCTGGCACCGCCTTTTTTAATTAGTGAGAACCCTGTAATTGAAGAAAGTAAATCCGCGCCATCTTGTGAGGGTAATGGTTGGCGTACTGCTTTTGTATCCGTTGTTAGCGTAATTGGTGTTTGCATTGGCGCAATAACAATGATTTTTTCAATTTCATCAGCATGGATGATGGGGGATAAGGAAACAATAGCAAGAGAGAGTAAGGTGCGTTTCATAAGTTCACTTTGAAGTTGTTTTAGTGCACTTATTTTATCGCTATCAGGGGCTTAGCGGGATGCGACAGATTGTCGCATCCTTTGACTGGTTACTCTATCGCTTTTATTTGAGTGTCGCTCCAAATTTGCGATTTTTGATATAGCTCTGCGATACTTTGGCTGGTTACCCCAAGAGATTTTGACATGGTTTCAACGCTATCCCAGTCACCTTTCTCCATAGATTCAGCAAGGTCCAGATAAATACCAAAAGCACTCGGTTTTTTCAGTAGGGTTGATTTAATTTCTTGAGATAAGGGTAATTTCGCCAATAAACTGGCCATATCGTCATCGAGAATGGCGTCCATCAGTGACATCATACCAACCAAAAATGTGCTTCCAGTATCGGAGAGCTTATTGGCCTCGGTTGCTATTGCTTCCATAAAATGTGCACGCAATAATGAGAGCGAAAGCAGCTCTTTGGGCTTTTCAGTATTGAGCTGTGAAGCAAATAATAATGAGATCAGACGCTTAAGCTCTTCACTACCGAGGACAACCAAGGCTTGTTTAATCGTTGATATTTCTGCTCGGCGTTTAAATACGGCACTATTTGCATAACGAAGAAGTTTGTAGCTTAGGTTTACATCACGCTCAAAGACCTGTGTGATCCTAGCAAGATTGGGCTCAACGCTCGAAGTCTCATAAAGCAATTCAGCCATAGCTAACTCCGAAGGGGCTAGTGCTTTGGTTTTGACCATTTCGGGTTTGGCAAAAAAGAAGCCTTGAAAATATTTAAACCCAAGCGATTTGGCGAGTTCAAATTGCTCGTAGGTCTCTACTTTCTCAGCCACTAAATCTATATTAGGGAAATCTTGTATTGCCGCTTTAATGGCATGGATTTGCTCTAGATTAGTCGCCAACAAATCCACTTTTATCTGATCGATATAGGGGAAAAAATGGCGCCACACATTTTGGTGATGGTAATCGTCAAGTGCAAGCGTATAGCCTTGCTCTTTAAGCTCTTTTACACAGGCTAAGAGTCGTTTCCCCGGTTGTACCGTTTCTAATATTTCGACGACGACTTGCTCTGGCGCTAACATTTGCACATAGCCTTTTGCCAGTGTCTCTAGGGTGAAGTTAATGTAAGCAGGGCGTTGATTTGTGAGGTCATCAAGACCAAAGGTAAACTGGCTCCCTTCAACCAAGCGACTTGTTGCTTCATCACCGTCAATTTCGGGAAATACATTATTTAGGCCATCACGAAATAAAAGTTCGTATCCTATCAATTCCCTTTGGACATCAAAAATTGGCTGACGAGCCGCGTAAAAGTACATAGATACTACCGTCCAAACAAAATGCTATTGGCTTTAATATAAGGTAAAAGTGTAATCAGGTCACGCTGGGAAATTGAGTTTACAGAATATGGGTAAATAAAGAGTATAGGCTGAATGATAATTAACCAGTTGAATTAGGTACGAATAAAATACTGTTTTTATCAATGGTCGCAGGTGGTTGGGTGTAAGGTTTGTGCATGTTATAGTGGGTTCTTTATGTTTTTGGCTTTTATTCAAAGTGAGTTAGAAATCGAATAATTAAGTGATAGAAAAAGCTCACATTTGGAGAAGAGCCCAACTAACAATTAGGAGGCTAATTTGGAGATCGGTACGATAATCTCTCTCGCACTGTATTTTATAGCGATGTTGGGAATTGGGTTATACGCATTTAAAAAGTCGACCAGTGATGTGTCAGGCTACATGTTGGGCGGTCGTAGCTTACCACCAAGTGTAGCGGCGCTTTCAGCGGGCGCATCTGACATGAGTGGTTGGATCTTAATGGGTCTGCCGGGTGCCATGTTCCTTTATGGCTTTAGCAGTACATGGATTGCAATAGGTCTTGTGATCGGTGCTTGGCTTAACTATTTATTGGTTGCTCCGCGCCTGCGTGTTTACACAGAGTATGCAAATGACGCGATAACCATTCCTGACTATTTTGCAAATCGTTTCGAAGATAAAGGAAACGCGTTAAGAATAGCCTCAGCGTTAGTGATCATTGTTTTCTTCACCCTATATACCTCTTCTGGTGTGGTTGCTGGTGGTAAGCTGTTTGAAAGTTCATTTGGCATGAGCTATGAGAGTGGTTTATACATCACCACTGGCGTAGTTGTGCTTTATACTTTATTTGGCGGCTTTTTAGCGGTAAGTCTGACTGACTTTGTCCAAGGCTGCATCATGTTTATCGCTTTGATTTTAGTGCCTTTAGTTACCTTCTCATTACTCGATAATCCACTTTCTCAAACACTGAGCGAGTTAAATCCGTCGATGTTAACTTGGGTTGGTTCGGCTGGTGCAATAGGTATTATTTCTGCGATGTCTTGGGGTCTTGGCTACTTTGGTCAACCCCATATTATCGTGCGCTTTATGTCTGTTCGAAGTGTTAAAGATATGCCAACAGCGCGCCGTATAGGTATGAGCTGGATGATAGTCGCAGCTCTCGGTGCCGTGGGCACTGGTTTGTTTGGTGCTGCTTATGCACATGAGCATGGGATTGTTGTAGACGATGCTGAGACCATTTTCTTGATTTTATCTCAGTTATTGTTCCACCCATTGATTGCTGGTTTCTTACTCGCAGCAATTCTTGCAGCAATTATGAGTACTATTTCTTCGCAGTTGTTAGTGAGTTCGAGCTCGTTAACTGAAGACTTTTATAAGATATTCTTGAACAAAAATGCGTCGGATAAAGAACTGGTGCTTGTTGGTCGTATCAGTGTACTAGTTGTAGCGCTTGCTGCCATTTATCTTGCGTACGACAGAGATAGCTCGATTCTAGATCTTGTGAGTAACGCTTGGGCTGGTTTTGGTGCGGCATTTGGCCCGCTAGTACTGATAAGCTTATTTTGGTCTCGTATGAACTTTGCTGGAGCACTCGCCGGCATGGTATCTGGTGCGGTGACTGTGTTGGTATGGATCTACGGTCCGTTTACTTATAATGGTGAGCCGCTTAGTGCGACATTATACGAAATTGTCCCAGGATTTATTGTTGCGACAATTGCTATCTTTGCTGTTAGCCTACTGACCAAGGAACCAAGTAAAGAGATCACTACCTTATTTAATAAAGTAGAAAAAGCGCTTGATTAAAGTCGGTTGAAGCGGATAAAAAACGGAGCATTTGCTCCGCAGATTGATGATAAACCCCGCTTTTTTAAGCGGGGTTTATTTTTCCCAGTTGTTGGAGCAGTTTTCTCT
>NZ_NSDG01000053.1 GCF_002289345.1 Pseudoalteromonas sp. HM-SA03
TACCTAAGAGACATCAACTGGCAAGACCTAGGTAAACAATCCGCCACGGAAGTTAAAAACATCGTCAAAGGTCTGCGCGATTCACTCGATGACATGTCTACCAGCATATGCAACAAGCCGCAGAGGAAATTGTTGGGACAATGCCCCGATGGAGCGTTTATTTAGAAGTCTCAAAACGGAATGGCTTCCAAGTACAGGCTACAGTTCATTTAAAGAAGCTGAACAAGACGTTAGCTTTTACTTGATGAACTATTACAACTGGAGAAGGCCTCATAGTCATAACGATATGCAAGCTCCAGCAGTAGCAGAAGAAAAACTTAATTCACTGTCCGGAATTAGTTGACCACTACAAAGAGTACTGGAAACTTAGAGCAAAAGATTTTGAGTAGGAAAGTTATATGAATAAATATAGTGAGTTAATTAAACAACTTGATTTGAGCGAACACGAAACCTTTTGGCAAGGTGCGGCTGACCTGAAAGAAATAGCTCTACTTGAAAAGTTAATTTCGATTAGGCTTCCACCTTCACTAGTGAGTTTTTTAAGAGAGTGTGGCGGCGGGGGAGTGATAGACTCAGAGATCTCTGGCATTGAAGATAATAATGCCAACTTAACGCACGGCGGGACGATATTAGGTGACACTCTAGATTGCAGGGGAGAATTTCAATTACCTAAGCATTTAGTTGTCATTTTTTATAAAGAAAATGAAATCTGTTGGTGCTTAGACTCTAATACCCAAGAGGAAGAATACAAACTGGTTAATTATAACTTATTTAAAAAACAAGTTGACGAGGTAATCTCGGACTCCTTCTTCTCATTCTTTTGTGAATATGTTGAGATTAGAACCTCGTAATTTTAATTATAATTAAGTCAAAAATACTGAGAGCAGCGCTTAGTAGTCACGGTGGGATCGCCTTTGTAAAAAGACTTTAACACCCAGCTCTTTTCTGATCTAATAACGCCCACATTATCACTATCTACTTGTTAATTATGTCGTTATTTAGCTAACTTTAACTTGTTGAAGATAAGCGCTCTTCCATCAACCAACATCATGCTCTTACTGATGTCTTGTTTCTTATCATTTCGGCGGTTTTATCCAATTGAGAAGGCTGGAAAGATACCGAAATATTTGGGCGCAGTAAACTACCATGGCTCAGGCAGTTTGAAAATGGAGAAATCTATGGCTTTGTGCCAGCTCTTGCCCTTGGTGGCGAACCTAAGCTTGAGAATCTCCAAAAGGTAAAAGCCACGGAACATTTAGCTTTCTTAGCGGACCTTGGAGAGAAGCGTGTTATGGCCGATATCGTTGCGCTATCTAACCAATTACCCCATAACCAATAGCACCTTTTTAAGTCCTTTAAATTGAACACAGGTTTGATTGTTAAGGCTTAATCAAATCTGACAGTTCGCAACTGATTAATGGCCTAAAAGAGCGAATAGCGGACGAGCGGACAAACTCGTATTTGGACAAAAGTGAGTTAGGAATTGTGGTGATAAGGCTCACAACACCGGACAATTTGGAACGAAGTGGAGAATTGTTCCGAGTGCTTGCGTTTGTCATACGTGAAAAGAGCCAGCATAGCTATGTCCAAATCCATCTAAATATAGCACGCTCGGGGTTTGTACAATGCCCGAGGGTTCCAGGTAATGGATGTTGAGTAAGTTTAAATGCGTAATAACATGATGCCGATGTTGAATGTATCTCCAAGGGAAAAAGCGCGAAGCCGTATGAGTTTGGTGTCAAAGTGAGTGTCGCGACAACATTGAAAGAGCAGTTTGTGGTCTGCGCTCATGCAATGCACGGCAATCCCTATGATGGTAACACGTTATGGGAAACGTTGAGAATAGTAGAAAACGTCACAGATAAAAGACCATACAACTGTTTTGTAGATNAGGTTATCGCGGGCATTTAGCAACGCGTTATAATGTGTATATTGCTGGGCAAAAGCAGGGAGTGACACCGAGCATTAAAAAGAAGCTCAAGCGACGCAATGCCATAGAGCCAATCATCGGGCACATGAA
>NZ_NSDG01000054.1 GCF_002289345.1 Pseudoalteromonas sp. HM-SA03
GGTGCAAGTAAACAGACTCATTGTGCCAGCAGATCATGACAGCGCCCTGAGCAGTGCAGCCAACCACAGGGTATCTGTGTTTGATGGCAACAACACCGTATTCTGACCATGCTTGAGCTGCGTGCAGAAGTCAGTGACAGACAAACCACTGAGTTCCTGTTGTTCGATAAGTTTCAGCCATTGCTCTGCGGTTTTGTGTTTAGGCATGTTCAGCTCCGAATTGAGGTCAGAGCTGTACTTTATAGGCTGAGCGTATTCAGTAGCTAGGTGTGGTTCAGGCGACGCTTACTTTAGAGAAAGAGTCCGACCACTTTTTACCGCCAGCGATATCATAGCGCTGAAGGTAGTTAATTTTTCTGTCTACAACGGTTATCGGTTGTGCTAAAAGTTGTTGTTCTAGCTTATTGGCGAGTGTGGTTGGAATCAGCACATGGCGAATTAAGCCGCCTTTACCTTGCACGGTATATAGCTCGCCGCTTCGACCATGCCATTTTGAATCTAGGGTTGGGCGTTTGTCTGGACCTCGATCACTGGCTTTGGCAAGCGTCAGTAGCTCATGGGCGCGCAGGCCTGCGGCATAGGCGATTTGTGTAGCGAGTTGATGCTTTGCTGTTTGCCGATGTGAAATGGCTCTGGCTTGATCTGTAGTGTAAGCCCGAGAGCGCTTGATTTCTTCTAAACATGACTTTACTCGATAGAGTGTTTCTTTTGGCTGTAGCTTACCGTTTAGTTGCATCATAGCTTGTATTGCTTGACGCTCCATATCTAGGGCTTTTTGGCCGACAATTTCAGCTCGGTAGTCGAGATAAATTCGGGCTTGTTCAATACTCATAGATTGAATGCCGTTTATACCAATATCCTTTGACCAACTGGCAACCGTTTTTAGTGCCTGCTCGTAGTTTCTAGCTGTGCCTAAAGAGCGTATATGTTTTGCTTTGGTCAGCCCTTTGATAACGTTTTTGGCTTGTGTGCTGGCTTTGGCAAATTTAGGCATTTTTATCGAGCCACCGCTTCACGGTCGTCCACTGTACAACGATACCTCGCATGGCAAGCCAGCGTTGTAACTCAGCTTTAGTTGCACCCGCGTCATATAGTTTACAAAGTTGAGTGTGGTACTTATCAAGTTTGGATGATTTATGACGTTTACGGGCACGTAGTTTTGTTTGCGCTTTTAATAAAGCGACTTCAGTATTTGGGTTAAAAGTCATGCTTGTTCCTTGGTTGTAAGATTAACTGGCAACACCGTTGCTCAGCGGCACTAAAGCCTATTCGCCCCAGTTAAGCGCAACAGCGCAAGGCTCGGACTGATCTCGCCTAAAATAAAAACCTCAGATACGTGGAAGCGGCAGCAACTAAGCGCCGAATTTGAAAAGCGCCATAAATGTGGCGCGGCATGACATAAATATTAAAACAGTGAGGGTCCTCACTACGTGTTGTCGGCAGCTGAGCAGCGCCGTTTTTATTCAATGCCCAAAGGGCTAAATCAAGTTTAGGTTAGCGTTAAATATAACAGCTTTCAATCTGCAAATAAAAATCTGCGTATAAGCTCAACAAAACCAAGCCCCCCGCTATGAAGCGAGCGATTTATCGCTTCGACATAGCGGGGGGCGTAGCCCCTTTTAAAAGAGGAGGAAATTGCTCATGATGCCTCGGTTAAAAGGGTTTGGTTTTTAGCAAATTCGCAGGCGAGCAACTACTGAATTAATCTTAACTAGGTATCTAGCTTTGGAGTGAAAAAATGGGTTCTGTGATAGTTTGCAACTTACTTATTTTAGGAGTTGTTTTGTTTTTCTATGTGTTGTTTGGGGCTGTGAACCAAAAAGAGCCATAAGTCAGGAAGCTTCGATGGGGATTGGCTTATCTATTTGAAAAGCGTTTTCTTCAATATAGTGTCCAATATTGTGGCTCCAGAGTGATTAAATCCGGGCTTTAATACAAGTTCACCCTCTTGCTTGTTCCCCTCAAATAATACCTCAGAGTCAACAACTGTTGTGGAAAATACAGGCCTGCGTATAATTTCGTTTTCTGAGAGACCTGAAGCCTGATAGTAGGCTTTTAACCCTTCAATGTTTGTAGACCATGAGTTTCCTAAGCTATCTAAGGATTCTCCAACTCTACCTATTCTATATAATTTTATGAGTTGGCTGTTTGATTCATAAGTCTTATTGAACTTATTAAGGTCGAAGCGAAAACAATCATAATTTCCTGAAATTATTGTTGATGTGTATAAATCTATATGATCTTGATCGGTTCCATTACCTTGCATAATACTTGTGATCAAGTTCTTATTTTTACAAAGGAATAATAAAAGGCATTCTAAATTACTCCCTAATGAATCAGTGTAAAAATCGCTTTCAAAGTCTCGTGTTGAGTTCAGTTTATTATTTAAAAAATCGAGTTCATCTACTGTTAAATAGTGATTTTCTAAGTGGTCGATATCTATAAAAATACTGCTAAATAAGCTAGTTAAATATTGATTCAAATGTAGCTCCTCGTAAAGTTATTGTTAGTCTAAATTTAGCTGCAGTGGCCATGTTTACTTTTGTGTGCGAGTATTTTTTCTGCTAGCTCATCTTCTTCACAAAACAAAAAGGCAGTTGGTACGTCTAAAACTTTAGCGAGTGCTTTGACTGTTTTAAAATCAGGCGCATGAACCCCTTTTTCATACTGGTTCATTCTCGCAGAGGCAGAGAACTCGTCCATTCCTGCCAAAATACCTAGCTGTTTTTGAGATAAACCTTTCCTCTTTCGAGCCTCTTTTAAGTGCTTTGGAAAGGGCGACTCGTCATTTGTTTTCATCGTAAATCAATTAATTCTTGAAAACTAAGAGTCTCTTAGCTTTAATGGTATTCTGATACTCAGGAATCCTTAGTTTTAATGTGAGAGGTTAAACCATGTTTTTAAAAGCACTGAAAGCAACCGCGTTAATAGCGCTTGAAGTCATGATCGATGACGATAAAAAATCAGACCAAGACAAATTTATTGATGAACACAATGATGGAATGGGTAACGTAAACTTCTATGGTGACGAGTACACGGAACAAGAAGCTCGGGAAGCCGATGATAGGGGAGAGTTTTATTATTAGCGTACATACGACTTTAGAGACTGATGTGTTATAAATTGACCTTAATCCGAATAGGTAAACCTCTTCGGAGTTGAGTAAATAAAAAATTTCAGTCGATAGGGAAGTTACAAATGAATAAAGCTAAGAGGGTTGAGTTACTGCGCTTGTTTAGCGCCGCTAGTCGTTTTGAAAGCAGGCTTAAGACAAAGAGTAGAGAAGATACAGAAAGCTTTTTTATCAAAAACTACCACTGGCTTTTCTTAGTATCACCGTTCGCAGTGTCTGTTATTTTGGCTTTTATTGCAAAGTCAGGAGATGGAGATAATCACCTAAGAGCAGCAGCATTAATTTTGCTACTTGTGGCATATTTTGCTGCGGTAATTCAGCCATTCTTAATGATATGGATACATCGGCGTGACTTTATAAATTCGGTGCGTTCACCCATGAGCCTCTTAATGAAAAATATTGAGAGAAGTACCCTAGTTGATTCTAGGCTGTTAAGCAGACTAAGAGATTTACCTATTGGCACACTTGATATTGTCCTTCTTGAGTTAAGAGCAGAGAAAGAGTTTTTTGAGAAAAGAATAGCTCTAGTTGTTGGCTCTATCGAAAAAGTCGGGCTTATCCCAGGGATATTCGCTGTATTGGTTGCGTTGTCAAATGTTAAAGCAGACAAGTTCTTATGGCTTGATGCACTAGCTTACTCAATATTATTTCTATATGGTTTTGGTGTTGCTGCACACCACCTTGCAATGCGTTTGGAACGCTACTCAAAGGTGGTTGAACTGGTTCTGGAAAGTAAGAAACCTAAAAATTAGGTTGTTATAGTTGCAATTTTAACAAACATAATAGTTTTCCAAGCTAGCCGCTAGACAAAATGGTTGAAACAGTTTGTGGTTATGTGGAAGTTGAGAATAAACGTCATTTATGTCTATAGGAAAATGACTGTAGCCAGATCGTTCTGATAACACTCTTTCAAGATATAGATTCACAATATAGAGCCCTGCGAGAGACTCCAATACGTTACCAAGGTTGGCTTTGTGGAAATGTTCTCTGCGCTCATGTTTTACTTTGTTATAGTCTGACCACCAAGAGGGGGATCGACCCTCTTCAAATGCTTTCCACGGGACGTATTGCAATTCGAACTCAAAGGACAGTGCTTGTTCAGTTATCAGCCCTTGTTGATTTTCAACTATCCACTGACGGTAATTATTTATATTGGTATTTTTCCCCTTTTTGTTAGGGCATATATCACATATCTCTTTGAGTACCACCTCAACTTCAGCACAAATTGCAAGATAGAGTTTGGCCAGCTCTATGGAGTATGTTTTGAAATTGTCAGGGGCAAAGTGTATGTAGCGAGACAAAGCGTATACATCTGATTCTAGCGAGAGATAATAGCGCCAATGTAGATTTTGTTTCATGGTTTCCTTACGTAGCGCACCTTTAGGGCTGAGTATCGTTAAAGTGCACTGTCTGCTTATATTTATTTTTATCCAATTATTTACACGGTTATCTTAAATTAGAAGACTAGTAAATTACTAGCGCAAAAGTTGCTTCTAACTTCTTGATACCTCACACTCAATCATTTATATTCACAAATGCGCACGTTTGCTGCGTTCCTGCGAAGGGAGTCACTTCGGTGACTGAAAACAGGCGCCTTTATGGCTGCCTTCAATACGTAAAGAGGAAGTGGATGTTGCTTATGCAATGTTCAGGCAATGAAGTAATTAAAGAATAATGCCCTTCGCTCCTTTTAACGTATTGGAGGGCTGTCATGTCATCATCTCAAACCATTTAAGTTAAAGACTTAGCTGAGCTATTACAATTATCACCACGCACTATCCACAACCGAATTAGCGCTCAATCAAAAGCAATTGAAGCTGGTGAAAACCCAGAAAGCTACCAAGTACAGCGTTTAGCACCACCTTCGATAAAGTTAGGCAAATCACGTTTGTTTATACGGGAAACCGTTGAGCAATGGCTTGCTCGTTTTGAAGGGGTGAAGATGTAAAGAAGGCGAAAGGGGTTGCTTGACCGGCCATACCCCAACCGCACTTTGCATCTTCAAATTATATGCTTGCCTTAAAAGAAAGGCCACCTTTGTCGTGGCCAGAGTATGCTATTGCCTCACCAAAAGGCTTTTACGAGTTAATAGATTTTCATTCACCCAAATATGTGAGGGCACTTTTTAGTCATAACCACGAATCAGGTAAAAAGATCTTTTTATTGGGAAACCGAAAGTCCAGTAAGGTCACAGATTTAAAAGCTTTTAAAAGAAAAACAACTAGTTATGTTCAAGGAGTATTGAACAGCAAAAGCGAGGCGGTTAACAACTACTATAGTCCAAACGAGTTTTTTAGTTGGCCAAGAGCGATAAATTTGGCTCTTTTCAGGGCTAACTGGATTGATATTGATGTTACTGAAAAAGTTGACGCAACAAAGGTGCGAGAGCTTGAACATGACTTAATTGAAAAAGTTATTCAAATTTTAAAAAAGAATAAGATACCACCATTTACAGGCTATGTTTGCTCGGGTTCTGGCGGGATTCATTTATATTGGATTTACGACCCTGTAGAAGCTTCAGAAGTTAATAAAGAACTGTGGAAAGCGATAGCAAACATATTAATTGAAAGTTTACAAAGCATACGCTCGTTATGGTACATCGACACGGCCGCATCAAAAAGGGCTTATGGAAATCTGCGTATACCAGGCTCTGTTCATGGGCGAACAGGTTTACAAGCAAGGTTTTTTGGTGGTGGGCCTAAGTACCAATTTGAAGATCTACTAAACTATCTCAATTTGGAGTCATTAAGAGATAGCTTGAGACTAGAAAAAGAATTGAGAGTTGTTAGGTTGCCAATTAAACCTAAAAGCAACAAACCCAAACAACAAATTCAAAGGCGTTATGGGCACAATATCAAGGATTGGTGGCTCAAATGTATAAACACCATTCAAATTCATTTTCGTAAGCAAGGCAAGGTTCCTAAAGGCAAACGTGATAAAACAGCATTCATTCTATTTGTTGCCTTGCAACATTTAAATAAAGACACAGCTTTTGAAAAGCTTATAAAAATCAACGATGAGCTGATTGGCTTCTCACTCGAAGAGTTAGACGGACTGACAAAAACGGCAAAAAGCACTTTCTACAAATACAAAAAAGACACACTAGCTGAATACCTAGAAGACTTACTTGACTACCGTCCTGAATATTTGTGTACGAAGCCCAATGTTAAGCTATCAATAGATGAAATAAGGCAAAGGCAGAAAAAAGCGGCCAAAGATACGGCTAGAAAAAAGAGCACTAACTCAAAAGTGATTGTGGCTAAAACCATTAAAGATCTAACCAAAGAAACTGGCAAAAAGCCGTAAGCGTCGCCTGAACCCCACCTAGCTACTGAATACGCTCAGCCTATAAAGTACAGCTCTGACCTCAATT
>NZ_NSDG01000055.1 GCF_002289345.1 Pseudoalteromonas sp. HM-SA03
GCAGGAGGATTCGAACCTCCGACCGCCTGGTTCGTAGCCAGGTACTCTATCCAGCTGAGCTATGCGTCCGTACAAGACAACCATTAAAAATGGCGGAGAGGGAGGGATTCGAACCCTCGATAGGGCTACAAACCCTATACTCCCTTAGCAGGGGAGCGCCTTCGGCCACTCGGCCACCTCTCCGTCTTGTGGGGCGTATAATATAGGTTAGAAAAAATATGTCAAATACTTTTCTTGTAAAAAAGCACTGAATGGTGATAGATTGTGCAGTCTGCTTAGTTACTCGGCACTAACGCCAATTTTTACTCATTTTGTAGAGGGTTAGGATCGCTGTAGGTATTTCTTAACGCACGTTGTTGACGCAAAACTTCGTCCAAAAATGCTTCTTGATAACCAAGCTGCTGAAACTCGGCGATACAAGCCCGATAATATAAAATTCTCGCTTGCTCGTGCTCATCGACATTTTCAAACTCATTATTGCTCATCTTATCGGATTCCCTATTTGTTATTTTTAACGCAGCATTAGAACTTGAAAAAGACTAGTTAGGAAATTGGGATAATCTAGTTTCAAAAGAGAAACAACTTTTATTATGAATAGGTGTTGGCAATAACTACATAATAAAGCTAAGCATTTAAAAATACTGTGAGATTTATCTTACGCAAATAACAGAAAAGCGCCATAAGGCGCTTTTCTAGATGTACTTTCAGATTACGTGAAAATACTTACTGTTCAGCTTGTACTTCAGGACGCATGTGTGGGAACAAGATAACGTCTTTAATAGTCGGTGAATCTGTGAATAACATCACAAGGCGATCGATACCAATCCCCTCACCTGCTGTTGGTGGTAAACCATGCTCTAGCGCACGAATATAATCCGCATCGTAGTGCATTGCTTCATCGTCACCTGCATCTTTTTCTTCCACTTGGCGAGCAAAGCGCGCAGCTTGATCTTCAGCATCATTAAGCTCAGAGAAACCATTTGCAAGCTCACGGCCACCAACAAAGAACTCGAAGCGGTCAGTGATAAATGGGTTTTCATCGTTACGACGCGCAAGCGGTGACACTTCCCAAGGATATTCAGTGATGAACGTCGGTTGGATAAGTCTGTGCTCAGCGACTTCTTCGAAGATTTCACATAGGAACTTACCTGGGCCCCATACACAGTTTTCAGGGATCTTAACGTGAACTTTCTTAGCGTATGCTGTTAGTGCTTCAAAGTGGTTTTCTGGATCTTTGAAGATTTCAGCTTGTGCTTCAGCATCTGGACCATATTGTAAGATAGCATCAGCCATAGACAAACGCTGGAACGCACTACCAAAGTCATACTCAATCGTCTCTGTCACTTCGCCTTCAGCATTCTTCACAGTATTAACAACCGTAGTAGTGCCTAACACGTCTTGTGCCACGGTGCGTAACATGTCTTCAGTCAAGTTCATCAAATCATTGTAATCCGCGTATGCTTGATAGAACTCAATCATAGTGAATTCTGGATTATGACGCGTAGATAAACCTTCGTTACGGAAGTTACGGTTGATTTCGAACACACGATCAAAACCACCAACCACTAAACGCTTAAGATATAACTCAGGCGCGATACGTAGATACATATCAATATCTAGTGCATTGTGATGCGTTACAAAAGGACGTGCAGACGCACCGCCCGGAATAACCTGTAGCATCGGCGTTTCCACTTCCATAAAGTCACGTTCAGCTAAGAAACGGCGAATACCTTCAATCACTTTTGAACGAATACGGAATGTTTCGCGCGTGTCCATGTTAGTGATCAAATCAACATAACGCTGACGGTATTTTGCTTCTTGGTCAGTCAGACCGTGAAACTTTTCAGGTAGTGGACGTAGCGACTTAGTCAGTAGTTCATACTCAACCATGTCGACGTAAAGGTCACCCTTACCAGATTTATGAAGCGGACCTTTAACACCAACGATATCGCCGATATCTAATTGACCATACTTCTCTTTTAGGTCTTTTTGTACGTCTTTTGAAGCATAAGCCTGAATACGACCTTTCATGTCTTGCAACACTAAGAAAGGACCACGTTTCGCAAGCAAACGACCCGCAACAGAAACATGATGATCAAGTTCTACTAGCTCTTCCTTCGATTTATCACCAAACTTAGCCTGTAGATCTTGTGTGTAGTCTTCGCGGCGGAATGAGTTCGGGTGGCCATTCGCAGGGCAATTTTCCCGGATCGCATCTAGCTTGCCACGACGCTCAGCAATAAGTTTATTTTCGTCTTGATTGTGATCTGTCATTGTTTAGCTCTTAGTTTAGCTTGTGGATTAAAGGCCTGATTTCAGGCTTGCTTCGATAAATTTGTCTAAATCGCCGTCTAGCACGGCTTGGGTATTGCGATTTTCAATACCTGTACGCAAATCTTTAATACGTGAATCGTCTAGCACGTATGAACGGATTTGGCTGCCCCAACCGATGTCAGATTTTGCATCTTCTTGGGCTTGCTTTTCAGCGTTTTGCTTTTGCAGTTCAAGTTCAAACAATTTCGCCTTCAACTGCTTCATCGCTTGATCTTTGTTCTTGTGCTGCGAACGGTCATTCTGGCACTGCACTACCGTATTGGTCGGTAAATGGGTAATACGTACCGCAGATTCTGTACGGTTAACGTGCTGACCACCTGCGCCCGATGCACGATATACATCGATACGAAGATCTGCTGGATTAATATCGATTTCGATATTGTCGTCAATTTCTGGGTAAACGAATACAGAAGCAAACGAAGTATGACGACGGCCGCCTGAATCAAAAGGACTCTTACGTACTAAACGGTGTACGCCCGTTTCTGTACGAAGCCAACCGTAAGCATATTCGCCCGTGACTTTAACTGTCGCGCCCTTAATACCAGCAACGTCGCCATCTGTCGCTTCAACGATTTCGGCTTTAAAGCCTTTCGCCTCAGCCCAGCGCAAGTACATACGCAGCAACATGTTACACCAGTCTTGAGCTTCAGTACCGCCAGAGCCTGACTGTAAGTCGATGTAAGCATCGTTGGCATCTTGCTCGCCCGAGAACATACGACGAAACTCTAGTTTTTCCAGCTGCTCAACAAGACCGTTGACCTCTTGCTCTGCTTCAGTGAAGGTTTCTTCATCTTCGGCTTCTACGGCAAGCTCAACCAGACCTTCCGCATCATCGGCACCAGCCACAAGATTGTCGATGGTTTCAACAATCACTTCTAAATTCGATTTTTCTTTGCCCAGTGCTTGGGCTCTTTCCGGCTCATTCCATACAGCAGGATCTTCTAATTCGGCATTAACTTCTTCTAAACGCTCTTGCTTTAGAGCGTAGTCAAAGATACCCCCTAAGAAGCTCTGTACGTTCGCGAATTTCCTTGATTTGGTTAATCACAGGATTCACTTCAAACATTTACCTTTACTCCAGAACTAAATTTGTCGGTTTGTGAATTCACACAAACAGGTCTGACAACGGGTCAGACCATAGATTTAAGCGACCAATAGTATCAAATAATAACCGCGCTTAGCATCCCTTAAAGTGAGAATTTTGGGAGTTTTTTAACAAACTCAGTACGCACATCTCTATTAATTCGATTGCGCCTGAAGTTCACGCACAATGAGCTGCAAATTATATTTACCACGAAACTCATTAATATCTAATTGATAAGCAAATAAAGCATGGGTTGCCTGGAGGTTTGGCCAAGCCCGAACGTCAACGTTAAATGCTATCGCATCAACCAATCGACCTGAACGATGCTTAAGCACAAGTTTTAGATGTTTGTCGCCAACAATACGTTGCTGCACCAACTCAAATACATCCTGAAATACCGGTTCATTAAATTGCTGCCCCCACGGACCTGCCTGCTGTAGTTCAAAAGCAAAATCCATGGTAAAGCAATCGCCCGGCAGTTCACCGTCCGTCAACAGAATGCTTTGCTTTGCTTCTTCGCTCAGCGTCGCACTGACGTTTTGTTCAAATACCTGTTTAAACCGCGCAAATTCAGACTCAAAAATGGTCAATCCTGCTGCCATCGCATGACCACCGAATTTTAAAATTAACTCTGGGTGCTGGGTATTGATTGACTCTAAGAGGTCGCGCATGTGTAGACCTTCAATAGAACGACATGAGCCCTTTATCTCGCCGTTATCGCCTTGCGCAAAAATAATGCACGGACGGTGATACTTCTCTTTTAAGCGTCCCGCCAGAATACCTATTACACCTTGATGCCAATCATCTTGATACAAACACAAGGCATCTGGTACTTCTTGGCTTTTAAGTACTAAACGCTCCAATACCGCTTGCGCCTCATGCTGCATACTTTGCTCAATCTCGCGTCGTTCTATATTTAGACTATCGAGCTCGGACGCAATACGGCGGGCTTGATTAATGTCTTTCGATAACAAGCAAGCAATACCTAAACTCATATCGTCAAGACGCCCCGCGGCATTGAGTCTTGGCGCTAACGCAAAGCCAAAATCACTGGCATTTAATCTAGCATTATTACGGTTAGAAACCTCGATAAGCGCTTGGATCCCCGGTCGCGTTTGACCACTGCGGATCCGGGCGAGCCCTTGGTGTACCAAAGTGCGGTTATTCGCGTCCAGCGCCACAACGTCAGCCACGGTCCCTAGGGCAACAATATCTAGTAATGCCGCCAAATTTGGCATCGCGATATTTTGCTCCACAAAATAGTTTTGCGCCCGTAAGTAATGCCTCAGCGCTATCAGCAGATAAAAGGCAACCCCGACACCCGCGATAGACTTAGATGGGAAATCGCAGTCAAGACGATTTGGATTAACAATCGCATCGGCAATCGGCAACTCATCACCTTGTAAATGGTGGTCAGTAACAATCACCTTTATACCCGCTTGCTTCACGATTTCGACACCGCGAATACAGGAAATACCGTTATCTACGGTGATCACCAAATCAGGTTTTATGGCAACGATTTGCTCAGCCAATGCTGGGCTTAGGCCGTATCCTAAGCTAAATCTATCCGGCACGAGGTAATCCACACGCCGAAAACCAAACTGAGGTAGGCCCTCCATTAATACGGCGGTGCTCGTTGCGCCATCGGCATCAAAGTCACCAACAATCAACACTTGTTGTTGCAAAGAAAGTGCTTCAGCCAGAATTTGGCTTGCAAGCTCGATGTCTTTAAATAATTTAAAATCATGTAAGGTTGCGGCGCTATTATCGAGTTCAACAACCGATTTCACCCCTCTGGCAGCATAAAGCTGCTTGATCACGGGATGTAGTGAAGCCGGTAAATGGCTGTCATCAACCCGCTCTCTTGGCTTAATTTCTGTATGCATACTTTTTCACAAAACAAAAAAGGCCAACATGGCCTTTTACATTCTTTATCTTGCTATCTTATCGAGTTCTCAACACGAACTCCATCGCTAAGCGTGAGTCATTATGACTTAGGGCTATTTGCGTCTAGCATTTGTGCGATAGCTGCTGCAGGTTGATAACCTGGGATCATAGAACCATCTTCAAGAATGATCGCAGGCGTTCCTGAAATGCCAAAACTTTGCCCAAGTTGATAGTGCTCAGCTACTGGTGCTTGGCAGTTTTCAACTGGTTTCACATCACCACCAGCTTTCGCCTCGGTAAGGGCAGCTGCAGCGTCTTTTGCACACCATACGTTTTTCAAATCTTCATAACCAGAGCCACGTAAACCACCACGTGGGAAAGCTAGGTATTTCACGGTAATACCTGCCGCTAAATAATCTTCTAATTCACGGTGAAGTTTGCGGCAGTAGCCACAAGTAATGTCTGTGAATACCGTTATTTGATGTTTTTCATTTTCCGCTTTATAGACGATCATTGAGTCTTCATATTCTGCAATGCCTTTTTGGCGCACATCACTTAACGCGTCTTCGGTAATATTACGACGGTTATCAAGATCAATCATAGTTCCCTGAATCAAGTATTTACCATCAGCACTTGAATACAGCACCCCTTTATCTGTGATCACTGTTTTTAAGCCAGCGAGCGGACTATCTTTGATTTGCTTAACCGTTATACCTAGTCCGCTAAATTGCGTCGTAATTGGGTCTACTTGTGCCGTTGGTGCGACAGGACCCTCAACTTGTTCAGCGAAAGCGCCAAAGCTCAATGCCAGTGAAGCGGCAACAATTAATTTTTTCATTATGTTCTCTCTAAACCTGTTATTTGAGGGGAGCACTCGCCCCTTTGTGTTACCCACTAAGACCGGAATAACCATAAATAATTCCCAAGCAACACAAATTAAGCTCTTGGGTGATGCTGCTGATGCAACGTCTTTAAACGTTCACTAGCAACATGTGTATAAATTTGAGTCGTCGACAAGTCGCTATGGCCAAGCATCATCTGTACAACTCGCAAGTCAGCGCCATGATTCAATAAATGTGTTGCAAAAGCATGACGTAACGTATGTGGCGATAACGGCGACTTAACGTCTGCCAAAATAGCATAGTGTTTTATGCGATGCCAAAAAGTTTGTCGCGTCATACCTATGCCTCGTTTAGATGGAAAGACAAAATCAGTTGCATGCTTAATCATTAAGCCCCGCCCTTTTTTGAGAAATTGTTCAATCCAATGCAATGCTTCTTCACCCATAGGCACCAAGCGTTCTTTGCCTCCCTTACCACGCACAAGTACAACAGCTTGTCTCATGTTAACTTGTTCCATTCTTAGCCCGACTAACTCAGTCACGCGCAACCCCGTGGCATACAAGAGCTCAAGCATTGCCTTATCTCTCAACCCCATCGGATCGTCACAATCCGGGGCATTAAGCAAGGCCTCAACTTCTTGCTCTGACAGGATTTTTGGCAGCGACGGGGTTGTTTTGGGTTGCGCAATAGTATCCAGTGGAGATTGCGCAATCTGTTTTTCTCGCAACCAATATAAATAAAATCTCTTTAATGCACTGATAGCTCGCGCGTTACTCTTTGCTTTTAAGCCCTTATCTATTCTGTGTGCTAAATAAGCCTCGACGTCCTGACTTGTGATCTCCAGTAAAGAAGACACAGAGGTTTCTGCTTTTATAAATAAGAGAAACTTTTCAAGGTCGCTGCGATAGGCTGCAATGGTATTTTCACTGAGCCCTTGTTCCAAAAATAGCGCATCTAAAAAGGCTTCTATATATTGCAGATCGGACAGTGTATGGGAAGTTGCTTGGTGTTCGCTCACAGAGTACCTGTATTAATTATCAACGTCATGATGTAGACTTGCCAACTATAATACCAGCCAAATTGAAAGTGATAAATACAATGCAAATTGGGTTATTTTACGGCTCGACAACATGTTACACAGAAATGGCCGCAGAAAAGATTCAAGAAATCATCGGCAAAGACACAATTACCTTATTTAATATTAAGGACGAGCCGCTAAAACAAGCAGAGAAGTTTGACTTCCTCATTTTTGGTATTTCCACATGGGACTTCGGCGAACTTCAAGAAGACTGGGAGTCTCATTGGGACGATATCGACAGCGTTGATCTGAGCAATAAAGTGATAGCGCTATTCGGCATGGGTGACCAACAAGGTTATGGTGAATGGTTTCAAGATGCTCTCGGCATGCTACATGAAAAAATTGCTCCTCAAGGCGTCACCTTTTTAGGTTACTGGCCAAATTCAGATGACTATGAATTTGAAGCGTCAAAAGCACTTACCGAAGATAAAAGTCAGTTTGTTGGCCTGGCACTAGATGAAGACAGTCAATACGATAAAAGCGACGAGCGTATCGCAACTTGGATAGAGCAAATCATGACGGAATACGCCGAATTAGATGTTTAGCGCAGTAAGCGTTAGCACTAATCCAAAGTGTTAACACCCATCCCTAGTATCATCTGTAAAACTGGCTCAATGCGGCCTCAATTTGAGATAGCTTGTACGGCTTATGGATCACATTATCAAAAACTTCATTTTGAGCTTGAGTTAAGAAAATATCAGCGGTTATCGCCAAGATCGGTAACCTTGAATTTTCTTGTTTGATTAAATGTGCCGCCTCTGTACCACTCATACCCGGAAGGTTCACATCCATAAAAATGATGTCAAAGTGTTTTTCTTTTGCCACTTCAAAATAGGCTTCAGCAGATTCGAAAATATCATAACTACAATTTAGTTTGTCGAGTATCGCAGTGATCAGTAGCTGATTAAGCGGATTGTCTTCTATTACACCAATTTGATGATAGAAAATGGCGATATGCTCTGTTTTTGGCGGCGAAGCGACTTTTACTCCACTTTCGCTTTTGCACGGAATAATAAACACCACCTCAGTTCCTTCGCCCTCTTGACTGGAGACACTGATCCGCCCCCCCATAATATCAATAAGTGCTTTAGTTACACATAAGCTTAACCCAACCCCTAAGTTTCCTCTGCCCTCAAACATACTAAAACGGTCAAATAGATTACTTTGCTCAAGCGCTGAAAGGCCTTTACCACTGTCTTTTACAATAAACTGTATTTCATTACCAATGACATATGCTCTGAGCACCACCTCTTGCCCAGCCTCACTGCTCTGAATTGCAGTGTCGAGTAAAGTCTCTATAACGCGCGACACTTTATCCTTATCGAGCATCAAAGCCTCACCTTTATAGACACCAGCAATAGAGTGCGTAATCGTAATATCGTGTTGTTTTGCCTCAGTAGCAAAGCGAGCAACTGACTGCTTGAGTAGATCGGATAATGAACAAAGAGTGGGCTCAAACTGAACTTTTTCATCTTCAATAAGCTCAAGCTCTAAAACGGAATCAATGACAGTAAGCAGTTTACTCCCTCCTGTTTCTATATTTTGCAGGTAGCTTGTCGTAGATTCAGAAAACCCTTCAGCTTCAGCAGAGTTGAGTAACACATCATTAAAGCCAATGATGGCGTTAAGATGAGTGTGTAATTCATGGCTGATATCAGATAAAAAACTGTCTTTGGAATCATTGAGCAGCTTAAGTACGTTTACTTCTCTGCGCAGTTCAAGTTGCCGAATTACCTGACGACCCAAAGTGGCGAGTGTTTTCCTTTGCAAATCGGTGAGTTTTTTGGGCTTATCACTGATAGCACAAATAGTGCCTACCTTATAACCGCCGGAACTAATCAGCGGTGCACCGGAATAATGGCGGATTTTCGGGCCGCCAGTAACCAGTGGATTGTCAAAAAAGCGTTCATCTTCTAGGGCATCTTGCACCTCAAATACATCTTCTTGCAAAATAGCGTGAGAACAAAAGGAAATATCTCGATGAGTTTCATCCACATCCAGCCCTACTTTAGACTTAAACCATTGGCGATTTGTGTCTATCAAGCTAATAAGCGCGATAGGCGTTTCACAGATCTCTGACACCAGCTTCGTAATTTCATCAAGATTTGCTTCTGCAGCAGTATCCAAGACCTTATAATCTCGCAGCACCCTGAGACGATTCTCTTCGTTATTTGGGATCTCGGCCTTTTTCATGAACACCTACACAAGCGAATTAAACCAACTAAGTACACGTCTATCAGACTACACTTTTGATACGATCATTCGGACTATCTCTCAACTAAAGTGTAGAGGATAAATCATGATACGAGCAAAAAATACCCATCACATTTTTAGGTAAAACTCACGACATAAAGAAGCAAAATCGTTCGTATATTGGTTATCTACGTCGTATATCACCAACGATTGCTCACAGCTTAGTTGTGCTAGGTTTTGTTTTCCGATCAGTAGCAATCTGCGAGAGTAAGATTTACTCGGAGTGGTTTTAATCGCACAGCTTGAAACAAGAAACCAATTTCGCGCTTTGGCAAGCTGGCAAAAAAGCAGACTCTCTTGATAGGGTAAAATTACCGCAAGTTGCCCAGCATCCGTTGTGAACTTTTCGAAGGCATCAAGCAACGCATCAAAACTCAGGCTGTCCGTGTGTCTCGCTCTATTTCTCGCTTGATTTTCTCCTTTCAAACTCGCGTTGAAATAAGGTGGGTTTGATACCATGAGGTCAAAGCGCAGCTCGCTATCAAACTCTTGTATTGCACAGCGATGTAGCTCAATATCAGGCCACGGGCTGTGCTTGATATTAAATTCTGCATCCTTTAACGCATCATCATCAAGCTCAACCGCATGGACTCTACTCGTTGGACTTCGCTGTTTACACATCAATGCGATAAGCCCAGTTCCCGTTCCAACATCAACAATTCGGCTGGCTTCAGCGAGTGGAACCCATGCGCCAAGCAAAATACCATCCGTCGAAACCTTCATTGCCGCATGATGCTGGGTCACCGAAAACTTTTTAAATGCAAACTGAGACATCCTATACCTTTGAGAAAATGCAATAGCAACGTATAATTCCGCTATTGTCCTTTATTTGTGATGCAATATGCAATTTACTGAATTTGATTTAGACAGCAAGCTGATTAGTGCGATTAAAAAAATGGGTTTCGATACTCCCACCAGCATTCAACAGATGGCTATTCCTGAAGCGCTAATTGGCCGAGATATTCTCGCCAGCGCACCAACCGGTACGGGTAAAACCGCTGCATTCTTGATCCCTGCGATTCAGTATTTGCTTGATTTCCCTCGCAAAGAGCCAGGCTTTGCCCGCGTACTTATCATGACGCCAACACGTGAACTTGCCTATCAAATACACGAGCAATGTGAACTCCTTGCCGCAGGTGTCAACCTTAAAATAGGCGTGGTAACTGGCGGTATCAATTACGGCAGTCACAAAGAAATATTCGAAAAGAACAATGATATTCTCATCGCAACGCCTGGTCGTTTGATGGAATATCTTGAAACCGAGAACTTCCACGCAGAAAACGTTGAGCTACTGATCTTAGATGAAGCCGACCGCATGCTAGATATGGGCTTTCGAAAAGAAATGCTACGTATTTGCTCTGAAGCAGTTAACCGTCGTCAATGCTTTCTGTTCTCTGCAACCCTTGAGGGCGAAAGCGTTGAGAAGTTTGCTGAACGTATATTACAAGATCCAGCACTACTTGAAGCCACGCCATCACGTAAAGAAAAAGGTAAAATTCATCAGTGGGTTCATCTTGCAGATAACTACGAGCATAAAGTCAATTTGCTCGCACAACTGCTTGATGACGAAGAAGTAACCAAAGCGGTTATCTTCGTAAAAACGCGTGAACGCCTAGAAACACTTGTTGGCGAGCTATTTGCCAAAGGCATTAAAACCACTTGGCTACGTGGTGAAATGCCACAAGACAAACGCATGGCTGCAATGGCAAGTTTTCACAGTGGTAAGACGAATATCTTAGTGGCAACAGATGTTGCTGCCCGTGGTATCGACGTTGCGGATATCAGCCACGTATTTAACTTTGATATGCCACGCACCGCAGATATTTATGTACACCGCATCGGTCGTACAGGCCGCGCTGGTAAAAAAGGCACCGCGGTTTCTTTGGTTGAAGCCCACGATGTTGAAATTTTAGGGAAGGTTGAGCGTTACACCGACCAAAAACTTAAGCGCCGTGTAATTAAAGGCCTCGAACCTAAACATAAAGAAGCAAAAGCACCGAAGAAGAAAAAAGATCCGGTGAAAATCAAGGCGAAAAAGAAAGCCGCTAAGGTTAAAAAGAAAAAATAATCCAAAAAACCAGCGTCAATACGCTGGTTTTTTTATGTCAATCTGAATAAGTGCTAAGCTGATAGCCCTTAACTTGCTATGTTAGATTTGATTGGTAGAACTTAGTTAAATCTAACGGTCGTATATGCGCCAATAGCAGGCTGTGGTAACGCCGGATTAAGTATTTACTTCACTTTCTCAGCTTTGATGTTAATAGTGATGGGTGTGACTTATTTTTATCTAACTTGAATACGCCAATTAGCCGCAAGCTCCCTATCTTACAGTGCTGAAAGGACCTGTGTGGTACCAACATTACATCTTCTACAAATAATAGTGGGTGTCATCGATGATGCTAATAATAGTGGGTGTCATCGATGATGCTTCCTATTTGTATTACATTTCAACCACAGTTGCTTTTAAGCTACTGCCAATCCACTCAATTTTATTTAATGTTAACTTGTATTGCTTTTTCTCAAACTCATATACCCAAGAGCTACCAGGTTTAACCCCTTTCTTTTCGAGACTTTCTTTGCCAGGCAGAAATAGATAAATATCAGCGGTATAATCTGATGCTATTTGAGAAACGCCAATGGTTGCATTAGTTAAAGGATCTGTAAAAGACTGCCCCATTACAAAGTTTTCCGAATATGAGTAAAGCTCTTTCTGATTGCTAGAATCATGAGCGTTCTTAGTAGAGCCTGCAGCATTCAGAGGTCTCTCACTGAGTTTTTTTTCGAGAGCCTGTATTTTATTTACCAAAGCTGGATACGAAGTTGCTTCACTAGAAAGCCACTCTTTAAGTTGCTTATTTTCATTTGATAAATCAAGAATCTTTCCCTCTAAAACACTTACTTTCGCTTGCAGCTGACGATTCACCGACTTTTCATTATCAACTTGGGACTTATATAGGTTTATTTTATTTTCGTCGATTACAAAGTAAGACGCAGCCCAAGTAGCTGCTATTACAACTAGCGTGTAACTAATAATTGACTTCGTCGGATTTTCTTCAAACCAATTAGACATTTCGACTCTCAATTTTCACATAACATTTTAGTATTTATGCGACACGCAGTTTGTGTTGCATAATCGCTTGTTGGACTGAGCAGCTACCCGCTCGATGTGGCTGGGTTGGTGTTATTTATGCTATGGACTTACTTAGAAAAAGTAGGCTTTTTATAGACATTAGCCAAATCAGTTGGTTTGAACAGCTAATCTATTATTAATTAAGCTTTCCCTGCATTGCTCAGCGCTTATTATGTATTCATTACACCTAAATTTGCCTTAATAAGCAATTAAATTTTTACGCGTACAGAAGCCGCTAGCCTGAGCAATTAAGCAGGTTAACTACTTGATTTTACAAAGCAGCCATAATCAAACATACCCTCCTTGGCTGCTATCAAAGCGCATCCATGCGCTTCTCGTTCATTCTTTTTAAACGACGCGATCGAGCGAACCAAGAAAACGTCGCCCCAGCATCACACTCAATCCTCAAACCCTAAGCTGATATAGTGCAACCGCCTTGTAAGGCACATCCCTATGCCAGACAAGACTTGACCGACATCCTGTCGGCACATTGCATATCGGCTCATGCTTTTCGGGTGTGATGGAGGGAGATTATTTTTGACTGCGAGTTCTAGTTTTTCTCTCAAAGCAGCAAATTTGCCTGCAAGCACCAAACAAAACTATCAGCACCGTTTTCCTCCCTCATCACACCCGAAAGTAAAGTGACAATGAGTCATTTCAACGCATGGATGCGTGAAAAGCTGTGACAGGGCCAAGGATGGCCCTTACACGGCGGTGACGTTCATATTGGCAATTTGCTTGAGGAGTCAGTGTGATGTTGGGAGTGCCCTTTCTTTTGCATACTTTTCTTTGGGCATCAAAGAAAAGTATGTCGTAGCCCATGGATGGGCGTCGAAATCAGTCAGGAGGACGGGCTGACTTGATACAATCGCAAGGGTATCACCTCGGTTTAGTTTTTTAGGCTTGCGTAATTGCACCTTCTATCTTGCCTTAATGGAATATTCATTAGTAACTAGATATATCCCATTAAGACAACAGAATCAAACGCTTATTCGAACCTTTCAACGCGAAATGGAGCCAAGTCAACAGAGGTAGGTTTGCCTGTCATGAGTTCAGTAATAAGCGTGCCAGTAATGGCCGACATTAAAATCCCCGTCCTAAAGTGTCCACACGCATTAATATAGCCTTCCACTCCATCGACAGGGCCCAAAATTGGCAGCTCATCCGGTGTACCGGGTCTAAGCCCTGCCCAACAACGTTTAATACTCGACTCTTTAAGAATAGGTAGACACTTCATAGCACCTTGTGACAACTCGGTGATTTTATCCAAACTATTGGTGGTGTCGAAGCCTTTTTCCTCCGTTGAAGAGCCAATTAAAATCTCGCCGTTGTCTTTTTGTGCAATGTAGCAATCACTGGTACTGATACAACCATTTAATACTTTCGGCATACGCTCAGACAGCACAATTTGACCCTTAACCGGGTAAACTGGCATGTGTTTCCCTGTCGCTTGATGGTAAATGTCATCCGCCCAGGCACCAGCGGCATTAATTAAGGTCTCACAATGCAGGCTTTGATCTTGCGTCCTCACGCCTATCACTTTATTGCCTTCACGCAGTACGTCTAGCACTTCGGTATTCAAAAATAACTCAACACCATTTTGACGCGCCCCCTCAGTGTACGCATCAACTAACCGGTATGGGTTTACCTGATGGTCGCAAATAAAATCTATTGCACCAATTGCATCTGGGGTGATGTAAGGTTCCTCTTCACGTAATTGCTGTTGGTCTAACCACCTGATCTGCGAGGACAAATTGGGGATCCCAGACACTATGCTATCTGCATATATTTCATCATCGCGATTGTACATAATGAATTTAAGACCGGTACGTTCAAACTTAAAGTCGACATCGTGTCTGGCCAGCATTTCTTCATGCAGTGCTGGATATAACTCATTTGATTTGAGTGCAAGTTCAAAAAAGCATTCTGGTAATTGATGCGGCCGCAATGTTTCCGCAGCTTCGGTATCGCCTTCACTTTGGAGCTTAGACAAGGTTTTGAAGAAGATCACACCACAGCCAAGTCCAACCGACTCACCAATTGCCCATAATCCACCCGCAGATGCACGAGACGCGTTACCCGGCTTCTTTAAATCCACTAACGCGATTTTTAGGTTGGTATCGCGGCTTAAAAAATAGGCACAAGCCGCACCAATTACACCGCCACCTGCGATAATGACATCATACTGCTTCATGGTTTTTCTCCAGTAAAGTAAATGGAATTGGGTCAAGTGGAAATCTTGGCCTTATCACGCCCAGCGTACCTAAGTGCCCTGCCGCATGCAGTCGATCTAACGCATAGCTAGAACACATTTTTCCTTGGCAGTCTCCCATGCCAATACGGGTTCTCATTTTCACGCTAGATAAATCTTTTGCACCTTGTTGCAATGCTAAATCGAGTTGCTGGCGCTTTACTTGTTCGCAGCGACACACCACAGTATCTGCCTGGGTTAACGCAAGCAGCCCCTCTCGGAGCGCCGAGAAGCGGTCAAATCCTGCTCTAAACTTCTGTGTTTGCTTACGCTTAGTTTTGAGCTTGCGCATCCGCGTGTGGAAGGTCGATTCGCTTAAACAGGCTTGTTCATAGGCAAGCATGGTTGCGGCCATTTTCCCTTCAATGATAGCCGCTTCTGCACCTAGCAAACCATTGGTGTCACCACAGACAAAAATTGAATTTAAGCTACTGCGTAAATTGTCATCTAATAAAGGCACATAACCATTCGTGGTGGTGTACTGATGAGAAACCCCAAGTAGCATGGCAAGCTGGGTGCGGGCAACAAAACCATAGCCAACCCCTAGACTATCCACGGCTAAATGCTGTGCTTTTGACAAGTCCGCATGCCAATGCTCATCGTAAGGCGCTACGGTAACACTAGAGAGTTTTTCTTGGCCTTCTGCTTTCACAATGCCATAACCATACTTGAACGGAATATTATGCTTTTTGAGATACGCCAACATACTCAATCCCGAAAGCGTAAGCTTAGGTTTATTGAGCAGCGCCACGGTCTCTTTCGCCAGTTCACTAAAGCGACTCGCTTCATATACGCCAACCACTTGTGCACCGGATTTATGTAACTGGCAAGCAACCAGTGGCAATAATGGTCCAGTTCCGACTAACGCCACTTTTTTCCCTGGTCGAACTAACCCACTTTTAAGCTGAAGTTGCATCCCGCCCATTAACATCACACCAGGTAACTGCCACCCTTCAAATGGCACACTGCGCTCATGACAACCAGTTGCCAAAACCAACTTGGTGTAATCTATTTGTGTTAACTGATTTTCTGTTTGCAACAGCAAACCGCTCTCACCCTCGGGCCCAAGCACTTTGGTTTGTAGTTGTAGTGTTATATCTTGTTTATGATGTTCGTAGCGTACCTTTAGTGCAGCCATCGCACGTTTAAGATTTTCATCTAAATGAGGAAGCTTACTTGCTTGTCGAAGTGGCCCGCGATAGATCACCCCACCAATTTTTGGTGCTTCATCCACTAAAGTGCTAGTAATGCCATATTTAGCCAGCTCAGCTGCACAGCTAACGCCTGCAGGTCCTGCACCAACAATAACGATTTTTTCTTTTTGACAACTAGGCATCACACTATACTCCAACCTGCTTGAAACGATTTTGTTTGGTTTCAACCTGCATATTGGGTTGTACTAAGGTTTGGCAAGCCTTTTGTTTATGTTGTTTGTTTATTGTTACCTGACAACAATGACAAACGCCCATACCACAATAAGCACCGGATACGGCTTCTCGATCGCTTTCCATGATTTGCTTGTAGTTCGCCGCAAGCAATACAGACAACACGGTTTCACCATCGCATGCGTTAACCGCAATGTCGTCAATTTGAATTTGGAACTGTAACCCCTCAGGGTCTGTAATATCTTGGGTTCTGGATAATTCAGACATGAAAAAATGCTCCTTCAATAAAGTCGCACAAAGCCTACTATCCAAATATTAAAAATAAACATTTTATTTACTTTATTCACCTTAATTTGATCCAAATTAACTTTTAAGCACTCTTTCGCTAATTCTGTTCAATTCGGTGCAAATGCTGCACCCACCTCACTAAAGCAGTGCAATGTGAACGTACTTACAGACCAACAAAAATCACATCCTATTGATATTAAATAATTTTAATTTCTGGCACAGTTTTTCCTTATCCACTGACACCACAAAGAAAGGAGCGTAATTATGTACACTTTATATCAAACGATGTACTTACTTTGGCATTTGGATGTGAGTATCTGGCCTGTGCACGATACAGCAACAAACCCAGTAGATGTTAAGGAGAAAGCGCAATGACACTTGGCAAACTAGACACAGCAGTGCACGCAGTAATGAACGATATGCTCACCCCATCACAAGCCGCAAAAGCCTATCATGTGCCGCAGCGAGCACTTTACGAAGCACTGCGACGCTCCCAAGAGAAACAGCAAACTCGATGGCAGAAATTAATGCATGAAAAGGCAAGGCTTGAGCAAAGTCTGGCTCGGATAAATAAGGAACTGCATGAACAACTTGTCTAATAGCGCTATGCAGCTTCGCATTATTCAGGCGCCTAGCTTGAAATACAATCGCTTAGATTGTCAGCTTTGGGTAAAACAGCTCAGCGCGCTGACGCAAGCCTGTATTAACCTTGGCGCCTCTATCGGCTTTTTGCCCTCTTCCTCTAGCAGAGCAATACAAAACTACTGGTGGCAGGTATTCGATGCTGTGATCAAGTCGCAAAAGACGCTTATTGTCGCTGAACTTAATGGCGTAATGGCAGGTTGTGTGCAACTCTCTCCAGCAACAAAAGATAATGCTCAGCACCGGGCAGAAGTTGAAAAGCTATTAGTGCATCCAAACAGCCGACGAAAAGGTGTGGCAACAAAGCTGATGCAAGCCATAGAGCAAGAATCTACACGGCAGCAGATATCGTTACTCGTCCTTGACACACAATCGGATTCGGACGCAGAAATCCTATATCAGAGTTTGGGCTTCAAAGTTGCTGGGCAAATCCCTCATTTTGTCAGTGATGAGCGCGGTGACTTCCATGCCACCACATACTATTACAAACTGCTTGCACCGACCTTGCGCAATCGTATTGAGAACGTAGCTCTAGTGCATTGTGCCAATGAATATTAGCAAACCAGTCTAATCAAGCGACTCGCTACGACTTTCGTTCAGGCGATAAAAAAACAGCTTACCGATGTGCTGTGGTGTAGTTACAGCCTCTAAGATTGGCGCAGCGCCTTGCGGTATGCTCATCACATTGGGATTATTGATAGTAAGTCCATCGCGCAGTTTAGTATCTATTGCCCCGGGGCACAGTACCGCTATTTTGTAGCCGTCCTTGTGAAGACCTTTAGATAAGGTCACCACGCCCGCTTTCGCCGCACAATAAGACGTCCAATCTTTGTAACTGTTAAATGCCGCCGTCGACGCCACATTGATCAAATGCACCGCTTTGTTTGCTTTAATTGCAGCACGAGAAATTAAATAAGTGCCGATTAGGTTTACTTCGATGTCACGGATCCAAAGACTTGGGTCAGAGTCTGCCACTAAACTTGAGTAAAGCGTTCCTGCCGCATTGATTACACAGTCATAAGATTTGTCGTCAAAAAAACGCTCAACTTCAGCTGGTTTAGAAACATCAAGCTGCGCGCGCGATGGCGCTTCCACTTCATATCCTAAGCGCTTCAGTTCATCGCTTAAATAAGCGGCAAGACCACCCTGTCCACCCGTTATCAACACTTTCATTTCTGTGGCTCTGGGATTGGATGATTGTCGCTTTGCTCAATCAGCTTTTTATACTGATCGTAGATTTTTTGCTTTAAGTTACTAGAGCTAACGCCAGCACCATAAGGAAAGTAAAATACCTGAACCCCAAGCTCTTTCAGATAATCATATTTTCCCTTCCAATCATCGCCAATCACGAACACATCAATATTTAGATTTTTCACCGTTTCACGATGATCTAAAGTACGTTGTGGAATAGCAAGATCTGGGTCTCTTAACCCTTCGATAATCGCCAAACGCTCTTCAAATGGCACTGCCGGTGGCTTTTTATAAGAACAAACAAGTTCATCGGTACTTACACCAACGATCAACGTGTCTCCTAAACCTCGGCCATAACTAATCATTTTTAAATGATTACTGTGAAATAAATCAAATGTTCCTGAGACATAAACAATTTTATTTTTCATAAATTGCTATTTCCCTCCAGCTAAATCAATAAAAGTTCCTGTAACAAAGCTTGCTTCGTCACTTAAAAGCCAAGCGATGGCATTGGCAACCTCAATTGCAGTTCCACCTCGCTTCAGCGGTAAAAAATCGGCTAGGCGATCAACTCGATTTGGTTCGCCACCGTCGCTGTGGATATCGGTATAAATGCAGCCCGGTCTCACGCAGTTCACACGGATCTGCTCAGCGGCCAATTCCAGAGATAAGCCTCTAGTGAAGCTGTCTATTGCACCTTTTGCAGCCGCGTAGTCAACATATTCATTAGCCCCACCTAAATAAGAAGCTGCCGACGAGACATTCACCATTGCACACTGTGCTGGATTGGCACTCAAACGCATGTGTTTAATTGCTTCGCGAGCACAAATAAAATACGGCGTAACATTATTAGTAAGCATATTGTTGATACGCGCTGCAGTCATGTGTTCAACTCGAGTCTGCGTGTTCAGCACCCCCGCGTTGTTGACCAAATGCGTAACTATGCCAATATCGGTCTTTATCTTTTCAAACATTGCCTCTACAGATTTTTCATCTGTGACATCTGCTTGTAACAAATGCGCTTTACCATTATTACTCAGGATGGTATCAGCAACCGTTTCTGCGGCTTGCACGTTCTGCTTGTAATTTATAACAACGGTAAATCCTTGTTGTCCCAGCAGTTGAGCCGTTGCCGCACCAATCCCACGGCTCGCACCGGTGATAAGTACCACTTTTTGCATCTATTATTCCTTAAACTGGGTCAACAGTTACTGATAGTTCAGCACCTCTACACCCATGTCTTCTTTGACGTGTTCTATCACCATATAAGTATGATTTGTGCCAACTCCAGGTATTTCAACGATTTGACCTAATACCTCTCGATATTGACGCATATCTTGGACTCGGATCTTAACTAAATAATCAAAGCCACCTGCTACCATATCACAAGAAACGACGTTGGGGATTTTTACAATGTGCTGTTTAAACACCTCAAATACCACTTCAGTCGAGCTTTTCAAGGTGATCTCCACATGCGCAACCAAATGCTGACCAAGTTTCGCGGCATTTAATCTTGCCGTATATCCTTCGATATACCCCTCGGACTCGAGTTTTTTTACTCGATCGAGACAAGGACTCGGACTCAAGTTTACCTCTTTCGCCAAGTTTACATTAGAGATCCGACCATTGCGCTGAAGCGCGTCTAAGATTGCTAAATCGATGCGATCTAATACCCGAGTTTTAATGGAAGTCGTCATATCAGCATAAAATTTTGTGAGGGTTTGAGATTACCCGCAAATTTACCGTATTCCTTGAAAATAAAACAGCATATTCTGCTGTCTTTTCGATAGAATGCCCGCGAAATTAACGATAAAGGGCAAAGCAGCTTATTTCAGTCTTTAACGCGGCTTTGTTCGAACATTTAGATTATGCATTCTGGCTAAAATTTGAACCCCCAAATGGGTGTGTTATGGTTAGCAATGTGACTGCATCATTTTGTCGTAATTGAGGCTTCCTATACAAATTAAACTACACTTTCAACCTTTGATTGCCTAGTTTGGCATCAGTTCAGATGTAGTTTTGTAATCTGCACATTAAGGTGTGTGATTCCATAGGCAGGCGCGAATTACATGTATTTTTGACTCCAATTTTTGAGGGTTGCTTATGCTTTATAACGGCGATTTGACAACTAACTGTCCTATCCGACAAAAGATCCGTGATTTTTACCGCATCGATGAGAACGCAGTAATTGATCATATTTTACCTTTAGCTGAGGTAGGCGTTACAGCTCGAAGCCGAGCATGGGAACGTGCACGTCAAATGGTATTGAACATTCGTAGAGATCAAGATGGTCAAAACGGTGTCGACGCGCTTTTAAATGAATTCTCTCTTTCTACCGAAGAAGGCGTGGTATTGATGTGTTTGGCCGAAGCTTTACTTCGTGTACCAGACAAAGCAACACAAGAAAGCCTGATCCGCGACAAACTCGCACAAGGCGACTGGAGTTCACACTTAGGCAGCAGCGACTCGTTATTTGTTAACGCTTCAAGCTGGGGTCTACTCGTTACCGGTAAAATGGTTAATTACTCAGACAAGAATAAAGAAGAACAATTTGGCGTGCTAAAACGCACAATTGGTCGTCTTGGTGAGCCAGTTATCCGTAAATCCGTTAACTATGCAATGAAGATCATGGGTAAGCAGTTTGTAATGGGTGAAACCATTCAAGATGCTATCGATCGTGCCGCTGATAAAGAACAAAAAGGTTATGTATATTCGTACGACATGCTAGGTGAAGGCGCACGTACGATGAAAGATGCAGAGCGTTACTTCCAAAGCTATATGAACGCCATTCACGCAATTGGTAAGGCAGCGAAAGGCCGTGGCCCAATTAAGAGCCCTGGTATCTCAGTGAAGCTTTCTGCTATTCACCCGCGCTACGAATTCACACATCGCGACCGCGTGATGGACGAGCTTGTACCTAAGCTAAAAGAACTTGCAATTGCTGCGAAAGAATACGATATCGGTTTCACGGTTGATGCGGAAGAAGCGGATCGTTTAGATATCTCACTAGATGTCATCGAGGCTGTATTCTCAGACGACGCACTTGGCGACTGGAATGGTTTTGGTCTTGCAGTGCAAGCATATCAAAAACGTGCCATTTTCGTTGTGGAATGGGTGGCTGAACTTGCTCGCCGCGTAGGCCGTAAACTGATGGTGCGTCTAGTTAAAGGTGCTTACTGGGATACAGAAATCAAAACCACTCAACAAGATGGTCTTGAGCACTTCCCTGTGTTCACCCGTAAAGCAACGACTGACGTTTCTTATAAAGCGTGTGCTATTAAGCTACTAGAAGCACGTGATGCACTTTTCCCACAGTTTGCAACGCATAATGCTTACACCGCAGCAACTATTCTAGAAGTTGCCAAAGGCGACAACAAAGGGTTCGAATTCCAACGTTTACACGGAATGGGTGAATCACTTTACGACCAAATCGTTGAAAACGAGGGTATTCAGTGTCGTGTGTATGCGCCAGTTGGTCAGCACGAAGACCTACTTGCTTATCTGGTACGCCGTCTACTTGAAAATGGTGCAAACTCATCATTCGTAAACGCGATTGTTGATACCACTAAGCCTGTTGAGTCACTACTTCCTGACCCTGTAGAAACACTGCAAGGCCTACGTAACCGTTACAATACGCAGATTAAACTACCTATCGAGCTTTATGGCGATGAGCGTCCAAACTCAAAAGGTAAAGACCTAACAGACATCAACGATTTAACACCGTTTAAAGAAAACCTAGACAACTGGTTTAACGAACACCTAATCGATGAAAGCCAAGTACCAGAAGGTCACCTTGCTGTTCGTAACCCTGCGAACCACAAACAAGTGATTGGATCTGTGCCTTTACACGATGAAGCACACATGCAAAGCGTGCTTGCCAATGCTGATGCGGCTTTTGAAAGTTGGTCTCAAACCTCTGTTGAAGAACGTGCAAACTTACTACGCCGTACTGCTGACATCCTTGAGCGTCACCATGACGAACTTGTTGCTATCTGTATTAAAGAAGCAGGTAAAGTAACCCAAGACAGCATCGATGAAGTACGTGAAGCCGTTGACTTCTGTCGCTACTATGCAGCGCGTGCAGAAGAGCTTTCTAAAGATGAGCGTTTTGAAGCTCGTGGCGTGATTTTATGTATCAGCCCGTGGAACTTCCCGCTTGCGATCTTCTTAGGTCAGGTAGCTGCTGCTATCGTGACGGGTAATACCGTTATTGCAAAGCCAGCTGAACAAACCAGTATGATTGCACTGCGTTGTATCGAACTAATGCACACCGTTGGCTTACCTGAGCACGTAGTACAACCGGTTATCGCACGTGGTAGCGAAGTGGGTAAACACATCGTGCCTGACGAGCGTATCCAAGCGGTTATGTTCACAGGTTCAACAGAGACAGGTACGCTTATCTCACAAATTCTTGCTGAGCGTAACGATATTCAGGTTCCTCTGATCGCAGAAACCGGTGGTCAAAACTGTATGATCGTTGACTCAACAGCATTACCAGAGCAAGTGGTTGACGATGTTATTTCTTCAGGTTTCCAAAGTGCCGGTCAACGCTGTTCAGCACTTCGTGTGTTGTTCTTACAAGAAGATGTTGCTGACGGTATCATTGAAATGATCCAAGGTGCGCTTAAAGAGCTACATATCGGCGACCCATCGCTACTATCTACAGACGTAGGCCCAGTAATCGACGAAAAAGCGCTGACCACTTTGACTAAGCACGTTGATTACATGAAGTCGAACGGTAAGCTACTATTCGAAGCTAAGATCCCTGATAACAGCGAGAACGGTGCTTACTTCTTCGCGCCTCGTCTATATGAAATTTCTGATTTATCAGTACTTAAGCGTGAAGTATTCGGTCCGGTAGTCCACGTTGTACGCTTCAAAGCAGATCAACTTGATAATGTGATCGACCAAATCAATGGTACGGGCTACGGTCTAACGATGGGCGTTCATTCACGCATTGAAGAGCGCTGCGAATACCTAGCTAAGATGTCTCGCGCGGGTAACGTATACGTGAACCGTAACATGATTGGTGCAATCGTTGGTGTGCAACCATTTGGTGGGCGTGGTCTTTCTGGTACAGGTCCAAAAGCAGGTGGTCCAAACTACTTAGTTCGCCTTGTGAAAGAAAAAGCGTCACCAGACAACGTACAAATGACAGATCTGACGCCTGATGAGCTAGAGATCCACCACTTCCCAGGTGCCGTTGAGCAAGTTGAAAAACTGATGCAAAACTCTAAGCGTGATGAGAAGATCTGGCGTCGTACTGCGCTTAATGACCGTGTTTCGGCAGTGCGTCAGCTACTTGCTAAAGTGGCAACAGTAGACATCATTGATGAGCTGGCGGATGATTTGTCATTAACGCTTTCTGATGCGCGTGCTCAGCTAAACCGCTTAGAAAAGCGTATGCGTACTTACACAACGCTACCAGGACCTACTGGTGAATCGAACACGCTGCACTTAGAAGCGCGTGGTTGTGTAGTGGTATATGCCGATAAGAGTACGTCGTTCAACTTTTGGGCGATTTCAATTATCACAGCACTTGCTGCCGGTAACACAGTGATCACAGTAGCCTCTGACTTGTTCTATGAAGAAGCATTGGCATTTAGAGATAAGTTCATCTCAACTGGCGTTGCTGAAGGCGTATTCCAAGTAGCGAAGCAAAACCAGCTACAAGCGATTTTGGCACACCCTCACCTTGCAGGTGCTGTTGTGGCTGCGCGCTCTTCACGCCTTGGTTACTTCTCACAGCAACTTGCAGAACGTAAAGGTGCTATCCTGCCGGTGATCAGTGCAGAGTACTACGATACGCTTATCAATCGTCTAGTGACTGAGAAAACCATCAGTATCGATACCACAGCTTCTGGTGGTAACACTTCACTGATGACGCTTGTTGAAGACGAAGAGTAAGAGAATATAAATCGCTATGCTAGACATAGCGGTTTTATCGAACAAAGCCAGCGTAAGCTGGAGCCAGCGTAAGCTGGCTTTTTTATAGTAAAAATCAAGGCTAACTACCATACACAATAGCAACTTTAAAAATTGATCAACTCAGAGGAAACAGCCACAATACAAAAAAGATGATTTAATCACAGTGAAAAGACCACTAATATTGTTGCTCTGCATAATAATGTTAGAATTTCAAAGTATAAAATAACCACAATAATACCAATTTCATGCATATTGGCTATTCACAAAAACGATATAAAAACCAATAACGAAAATAAAAATGTTAAACCTTGAATACTTATTCTCATTTTTAATTGCTAGCACGGTGATTGCCGTAGCTCCAGGTCCATCTAATGCATTTTTAATGGCGCAGACCTTTACTAATGGCCGCGTAGCTGGCATGCAAAGCGCATTAGGCTTTGCGCTAGGTGGGGTGATCCATACACTCTTTGCCGTTGTTGGCTTGTCGGCACTCCTAAAAGCTTCAGAGACTGCCTATACCACAGTGCAATACCTCGGCGCAGCTTACTTAGCTTATCTAGGTATAATGACTATCAAAGAGACGCTTGGGAAGGGGCAGATAGCTTGCGAGGAAAAACCACACGTGAGCACCAAAAAGCCTAAAAACGTGATGTTCCAAGCAATGATGACGGAAGTCTTAAATCCCAAAGTCGCCCTGTTTTTTATTGCTTTTATTCCTCAGTTTGTCGACAGTAGCTTGGCGACCTCGACAACGATGCAACTGGCCATGTTTGGCTTACTTTATCCTATTTTAGCTTTTCCCATCGACTGCATGTACATCTATGGTGGTGATAAAATCGCAGGCTATTTTAGGCAGCATCCCGCAGCACCGGTGTGGATTGATCGAATTTCAGGCTTAATTTTTATCGCATTGGCAGTCAATTTATTACTCTAAATAGTCACGCAAAATAGGAGCAGTACACATGCAAAAACGTTCACAGCCACTGCCAGCTAAAAAGCATATTGCTTTAGTTGCACACGATGGCATGAAACCAGCCCTACTTGAGTGGTGTCAGACTCACTTAGATAGCCTTAAGCAGCACAAGCTTTACGCCACGGGCACAACGGGTAATCTGATAGAAAAGCATACCGGTTTAGAAGTCACCAAACTATTTAGTGGTCCAATGGGTGGCGACCAACAAATTGGTGCCAAAATCGCGGAGCAAGATGTTCATGTCTTGATTTTCTTTTGGGATCCGCTCGCGTCACAGCCTCACGATCCGGATGTAAAAGCACTGTTGAGACTGGCTGCTGTTTGGAATATTCCCGTCGCCTGTAATGAAGCGACCGCAGATTTACTGATGGCGTGCGATAAAATGAGCCAGCCAATCGCAAGGCATTTACCTGATTATGAGCAGTACCTTGCTAGTCGCTTAGATTGATAAATAGAAGCGGTTTGTGACCGCTTCTCTGTTGATGACTTCGATTACTTAAATATTCTATCCGCCCACTTAGTCAAGCCTGCAGTAACACTACCAAAGTTATCCCCGTTCACCATTTCAATATCACCAATTTGCTGTGCAAGCGTTGCCTTGAGTAACGGTGATTGCGCGCTACCGCCAGTCAGATAAATTACATCGGGTTTTGATCCCGCTTGATGAATGGCTTCTTTCGCAAGCATGCCCATCTGTTCTAAGTTCGACATAACCGACTCGGCAAAGTCTTGCTGCGTAAATTCAGAGGCTAGCTGTGGTTCAATAAAACCAAGATCGGCATTAAACTTTGCTTGCTCAGAGAGTGCTATCTTACCAAGCTCACCTTCACGAACCACTTGATGGGTAAGTTTGTTCTGTTGAATGTGAAGTAAACGCGCCAGCTTTTGCGGCTCGGCGACGTCTCGCAACATGCTTTGCAATTCTCGCGCTAATTTATCGCTGTAGAAGTCTAGTTGAGACTGAATATCATTGATTTTACATGCCTGCCAATAGAGTTGACTAGGCATCGGCAAACCTGAGCTCATGTTAGATCCAAGACCACACAACGGCATTAATTGGTGATAAGCTAGCGCAATATCTAAGTCGTTACCGCCGATACGTTTGCCTGTATGCGCTAAAAAGTCTTGCTGGCGTTGTGTGTTATTGCGATAGCTTGGTCCCATTCGGACAAACGAACAATCGCTAGTACCACCGCCGATATCAACCACCAGCACAAGTTTATCTTGCAGAAGACGGCTTTCGTACTCAATTCCCGCAGCGAGCGGTTCGAAGAGAAAATCCACTTCCTTAAACCCAGCTCTTTTTGCTGCGGTGGTAAGAATATTAACCGCTTGTTGATTGCTTTCCTCTCCACCGACGGACTGAAAATTAACAGGTCGACCAATCACAGTGTCGGTAATGGACTGTTGCAGCTGCGACTCGGCACGACGCTTAATCTCCACCATCATCGCCGCAGCAATATCTTCAAAGAAGGCGATTTGTTGAGGTTTAAGTCCAACCGCCCCAAAGAAGGACTTGGGTGATTTTACAAAAAAACCTTCTTCGGGAAATTCGATATACTCAGAAATTGCCGCTTGACCAAAAAAAATGCCCGCTTCATGTGCTTCTAAATCAAGATCGCGCTTAGCTTGCTGTGCTACCGTTAGCAGCCCTTGGCGAGACTGCGTGTAGACTGGATCTGGCTCATTGAGATGACGATTAACAAATGCAGGAATTAACGCATTGTGCATCGCATACATAGTCGAAGGCAGGTAATATTTATCTTGCTCGAGACGCAGTAAGTCCACTTCACCATTTTGCATGACACCCATCGCACAATTAGAACTTCCGTAATCAAACCCGACTTTCATTCTCTACCTCAAACTGCTGAAAAGTCGCGAAGTGTATCATGGTTGNTCGTTATTGTCAGATGAATTTATCTAGGTTCCCACATCCTTAATAGGTTTGTCGTGGAATGATACCATTTTGCATAACACACTAAGCATTGCACAATGAGAGCTTCCGTAATCAAANTCCGACTTTCATTCTCTACCTCAAACTGCTGAAAAGTCGCGGAATGTATCATGGCTCTCAGATGAATTTATCTAGGTTCCAACATCCTTAATTGGCTTGTTGTGAAAAGCATAGCGCACATTGTCAGACTGCTTAGCTTGATACATAGCGGAATCTGCCTGTTGGATCCCAGTCTCAATGTCGAGGTTATTAAACAGACTGACACCGATACTAATCCGACAACTTAGCTTATTGCCTTCAAAGAGATATGGTTTATCTACCTTGTTGATTATTTGCTGGCAGATCCCAACCACATGAGATTCGGCTTGAGGCTGTTGTGGAGATAAGTGAGTGATTAAAATCACAAACTCATCACCTCCCCAACGGATCACTACATCATCCTGGCGTACGCTTGCACACAAACGCTGAGCAACTCCCTTGAGTAACTGATCCCCCACATGGTGGCCATACAAGTCATTTACTTTTTTAAAATCATCAAGGTCCAAAAACAGGATTGCGCTGTAACTACCAAGCTGTTGACCTACATGGAGTTGATCCGTCAACCCATGTTGAAGAACATGGCGGTTCGGTAATTCGGTTAATTGGTCATGATACGCCAGCTTCTCGGCTTCAAGATACTCCAACTTACGATCATTGATATCACGAGATAACACGATAAAGCGCGTTTTTGCATGATTGTCGCTTGCAGTCGCAACCTTACGAGCGATAGAGACCTCAAACCAACGCTCACCAACAGGTGTAGACAAGTGAATATGGCTACCATGTGAATAGCCGTTAGCTTTTGCTTCCTGTAATGCCTGCATCACTATTTTAGCGGCTTGTTCTGGCATCACCTCAGCCACCGTATGGCCAATCAATTGCTCTGCAGGCGCGACTAACAACTCAGGACGAAGTATTCTGGCATCCCAGTGCCGCCCCTCTTCATCCAGTTCAAACATCAAGTCCGGCATCGCACTTAATGTCGATGCCAATTCCTCATAGCTCGGTTGCGCCAAAGCTTGAGCACAGGCCATACGACGGTCCTTGACCATGAGGCGTTGCAACACCCTGTTCCATAATTCTATAAACTTGAACTTTACAATTTGAAGCATGCCAATGAACACAGCTCATCTACGGCTATCGTTATAAAAATAATATACCAATTTTGTGAATAATGACTAATTACCAACTGCATCATAAAAAATATTTTCAAGTCTTTGGCTTCGAACGAGAAAAGCAATTGACGAAAGGATAATAATTCCTATAATCGACACGGCAGCGCTTTCCATGATGGAAGGTAACAAGATATATAAGGATGACTATGTCTTTTTTCAAAAAAGCCCTTGGCGCAGTTGGTATCGGTGCAGCAAAAGTAGATACCATCTTAGAGACCCATCACGCCTCTCCCGGCGAAGACATTTCTGGAACGGTTAAAATCATCGGTGGCAAAGTTGCTCAAGAGATCAACAAAATAGATCTTAACGTAATGTGTAACTACACAGTTGAAAGAGAAGACAGTGAAGGTGAAACAACGACCATCACTAAAAGCCACACCCTTGCTAAATTTCAAATCAACGAACGATTTACTATCGAACCCGGTGATGAAAAGCACACTCCATTCACGCTTGCCCTCGCTGAAGAAACTCCGCTTACTGTTGGACAATCCAAAACTTGGGTTGCTACCAACCTTGATATTGATATGGCGCTCGACAAGTCAGATAGGGACTATTTACACATAGTACCTACCGAGCTACAACAAGCGGCTATCGATGCGATGGAAGCGCTTGGCTTTAAACTTTATGAGTCAGACTGTGAAGGCATTGATGAAGTGTCATTCTCACGCCTCCCATTCGTACAAGAACTAGAATTTAAAACGATCACAGGTGACTTCCATGGTCGCTTTGATGAAGTGGAAGTGGTTTTCTTTAATCGCGGTGAGCAACTAGAAATCATCTTTGAGATTGACCGCAAAGCGCGAGGCTTTAAAGGCTTTTTTGCGGAGGCGCTAGACCTTGATGAGTCAAAAGCCAGATTGCTGATAGATGAAGCAGATTTAGAAGACCTAGAAGATGCTATTTATGACATTCTAGAGGCAAATTGCTAAGGTATATTAACCTTGTAGTATCGATAGATTTATATTGATGCTTTGGTGATCGTTGCATTCATACGAATGCAACTTCTATATAAACAAACTCTATTATTATTCCAGTCCACCTAACGCTATGGTTTATGTTAAGACAAGTGTTAAGGTGTATAGATAATAACTCTCTAAACTGATTTATTGTTACAATTTAAGCCCCCTTTAACATGCCAATCACGGCACGTTTGAGTTGACTTAAGCTCAATAAAACAGCACATTAAAACGAATGGTCAAGGTAGATTAGGTGACAATGAATGTCCAACTTTAGAATTTGGAAACTGGTTAGCCTACTGTGTGTTTTGAGCCTAATGCTGGGCTGCGAATCGAAAGAAGAACGTATCCAGCAAACCATTACACATACACTTCAAGAAGCTTCAACAGCGATAAATACGCTGGGAACCGCCCTTGATAAAAAGCAGGTGAGAAATGCCAACCTTTTGACTGAGTATGGCAAAGTACTTAGTCAGCAAAAACCTCAGCTCAGTGAAATTGCGCAAATTATTGCCCAAGACGCAACAAGCAGTGGAACCTTATATCAGAGTTTATTGACTCGTTATCAGTCCCTCAAGTCCCCCGCTCCAAGTATGAACAGCGACGACATTATCAACCAAACAGTGTTGTTAAAAGAAGCCGCTTCCATCAGTTTGTTCAATGATGCGCTGACAGATCCAATCAATGTTTTAGCTGATATGTCAGATGGCAAGCTAGCGCGAGTTGGCGCTATTAGTCAGCAGGCGGAACAAGCGGCAAACGGTCAGACCATCGTCGGCAATCAGCTTGTTGGCAATGCCAACTATGGCGAATGGCAGACTAACTCTAACGGCACTAGCTTTTGGATGTGGTATGGCATGTATCGCATGCTTGGCGATATTGTTGGTGATGTGGAATATGGCCGCTGGAGTAAACACCGCAAATACAGTTACTACAGTGACTATGGTCGTCATAGATACACCAGTTATAAAAGCTACAAACGCCAAACTGAACTCGCCAAGCGTACTCAACAATCGTATCAACGCCAAGGCAAACAGTTTACCAGTCCCTATGCCAAGAAAAAGTCTGGCGCGTCAGGGTTAAGCCGAAGTAGTAATACCCCATCAGCAGTAACTCGAAGCAGCTACTCTCGAACCTCAAGCTACGGCTCTGTTCGCAATAGCTCAAGTAGAACCTCCCGTGGCGTAAGCCGGGGCAAATAGCGCATATATAGCGGAGTTAACACATGTACCAATTTAACGGATTAACAGCTTGGACTTTTCAAGCATTGCTAATAGATATGGCGGTGATCGTCGCGTTATTTGTTAGCTTAAAATACATCAAAGGTTGGGTATCTAACCTTCATGCAAACGATGAAATCACAGAAAAAGACAACTTTGCATTTGGCCTCAGTTTTGCTGGTGGTTTAGCAGGTTTGGCCATCGTAATTTCAGGTATTTCAAGTGGTGCTTTTGCCAGTTCTTTAGCTCAAGAAGCGCTACAAATGGCGGGCTATGGTATCGTTGGTATCATCCTTATCAAGCTCGGTCACTTTTTCCAAGACAAAGTCGCGCTACGCAAGGTAAACCTCCATGACGAAATCGTTAAGGGTAATGTCACCTCAGCACTGATTGACTTTGGCCATGTGGTGAGCGTTGCCATTGTGATCCGCTCAGCTCTACTTTGGGTACTCACAGAAGGCTGGTATGGCTTACCTATTGTGGTTGCAGCCTTCATTATTGGTAATATTTGTATGCTGCTTGTGAGCCAATACCGAGTACAACTATTTAAGCGCACCAACAAAAGTGGCGACTGTTTACAGCAGGCAATCAAAGACAACAATATCGCGGTTGGGATCCGCTACGCGGGCTTTTTAATCGGATCGGCTCTGGCACTGACTGCAGCGTCCGGTTTAGCGCCGTATGTAGCTGACAATATTAACTCAAGCCTACTTTACTGGAGTATTGCTGCACTAGGTAGCATTGTGCTTTTCATCGTCTTACACCTCGTCATGATAAAAATTATTCTGGCAGGTAAAGATATTTCCGATGAAGTGAACAGACAAAAGAATATTGGTGTTGCTGCAATCTCAGCCGCGCTTTCTTTTGCGATTGGTACGACTATGGCAAGTTTGTTAGGTGCATAACCCTTGAGCGCACCTGCACCACAAACTTCAACAAGAGTGACCGGCAACTGGTCGTTGTTCGGTCATGACACCCTACTTATTGGCGTCATGGCCATTTTGGCCGGTTGCGGCCTAATCTACGAATATTTGCTCTCCCATTATGCTGGCCGCGTTTTAGGCTCTGTAGAAAGCGCGATTTATGCTATGATAGGCACTATGATCGTGGCCATGGGCATTGGCGCATTTTTAGCGCGCTGGTTTAAAGATCCTTTTACCGCTTTTGCTTGGCTTGAAAGCCTAATCGCGCTACTCGGCATGAGCAGTATTTTGGTGATCGCCAGTGTTATTGCCCTTACCTATACCCTGCCCCACACGCTTTCTAGCCTTTACAGCCTGCCCCCCGATAGTGTCTTAGATGGCATGCCATTTGAGCAATTACAAGCATTTGCCCGATTTTTACCTTATGTTTTCGGCCTCATCCTAGGCATTTTAATTGGCATGGAAATTCCGCTGATTGCTAGGATCCGTCAACAAGTATACGGCCGCTTCCTTGAAAATAACGCAGGTACCATTTACGGTGCAGATTATATCGGTGCAGGTGTTGGTGCTGCTATTTGGGTCACGATTATGCTTGCGCTGCCAATAATGCAAGCAGCAGCGTGGACTGCACTATTTAATATCATTGCAGGACTTATCTTCCTATGGCGTTACCATGCTCATGTCCGTTTCGCTAAACTGCTGTTTGCTTGCCACTTTGTTCTGCTTGGTATCTTTTTTGTCATCCTGAGTCATGGCTCCCATTGGATGAAAGACCTCAGCAATGTGCTTTACAAAGACAAGGTGATCTATTCAGAATCAACAAAGTATCAACATGTTGTCATCACCGAGCGGTTGAGCCGCGCACAACCGATGCCAATTAACGATTTATTCTTAAATGGTCGATTACAGTTTTCATCTGTGGATGAACAGATCTATCACACTATGCTCGTTTATCCTGCAATGCTGGCTTCTAACCGGCGCGAAAAGGTATTAATCATTGGCGGCGGAGATGGTCTGGCACTTCGAGATGTACTGGAATGGCCTGTTGAAAATGCAACCTTAATCGATTTGGATGGACAACTACTTTCATTATTTGGACTACAAGGGCAACCCTACCCTGCTAGACCACATATCACCAGTCAATTAACCCGCTTGAATGGCAACGCCTTAAACGATCCAAGAGCAACGGTTATCGTTGCAGATGCATTTTTAGAAGTAGAAAAAATGCTCGACCAAGGTAGACAATTTGACACTATTATTATCGACTTACCTGACCCTAATCACCCTGATTTGAATAAGCTATATAGCGACTACTTTTATAATCATGTGCGTCAATTACTGGCACCCGATGGTGCACTCGCTATTCAGTCAACATCTCCCTATCACGCCAAAAAAGCGTTTATTAGCATAGCTAAAACGGTAAAACATGCTGGGTTTACGCATGTTGAGCAATACCAACAGAATATTCCCTCATTTGGCCAGTGGGGATGGACAATCGCAACGAGAGCAGGACAACCGGCAAGTGCTAGGATCAGGTCGGTCGAGTCTTTGCCTGTCCCAAGTAACTGGATAAATAAAGAGTATTTACTTGCGACTTTCGCTTTCCCAAATCGCTTTTTTGACGGAGCAAAAGATATTGAAGTCAACCAGTTAGGAACGGGCAGACTATACGATTATTATCGTCAAGCATGGCAAACAGAAGATGAGTTGTATAAAAATTAGCGCACGGCCATTGACATATTATGTCTTACGTGCAACTCTTAACTCAGACATAATATGTCAAAACAAAAAAGGTAAATGAAGATGGAATTAAATGAACTATCAATCAAATTAGCATCATTTGAAACAGAAGGTGCTAACTTCGAATCTTTCTTAATCGCCAATGAAGGCGAGCAAGATGTATTGCAAGTGATTGTTGACGGAAATGACGAATTACCAATTTTTGTGACTCAGACTGAAGAACAACTTGTATGCATTAGTTACCTATTTAAAGAGAGTGAGGTAAAGCCTGAGTTGCTAAACGAGTTAAATGAAGCACTATTAAAACTGAATGTGCCGATCCCGCTGAGTGCGTTTGCTAAAATTGATGAGCAGTATGCGATATTTGGTGCTCTAGCCGTTTCCTCCTCAATTGATGAGATCACGCACGAACTGGTCACCCTCGCGGACAATGCAATCGAAGCATTGGAAGCCGTGACTGTGTATTTGAATGAGTAATATTGGAGTTGTGAAATGAGTATTTTAAAGAAATTATTTACTGCTGTTCGTGGTGGCGCTAGAGAAGTTGGTGAGTCAATTGTTGACGCAAATGGCATTCGTATTTTTGAGCAAGAAATTGCTGACGCACAAAACGCATTAGCTAAAGCCAAAAAGAACTTAACAGAAGTAATGGCGAAAGAAATGCAGACAAAACGCAAATTAGCTGCACTTGACGAAAGCATTATCGAGCATGAAAACTATGCTGGACAAGCGCTCGAAAAAGGTAACGAAGCTTTAGCGGTAGAAATCGCAGAGAAAATCGGTGAATTTGAAGTTGAGCGCGCAGAGCATCAGCAAGTGTTAGACGGCTTTAGTAAACATGTGATCCTGTTAAAACAGCAAATTAAAGAAGCTGAAAAAACGATTAAAGAAAACCAGCGCCAGCTGACAATGGTAAAAACCACAGACAGCGTTCAAAAAGCAACTATGGCAGTAAACAGTACGCTGAATACCAATTCGTCATCTATGGTAAATGCACGTCAGTCGCTTGAGCGTATCAAGCAACGCCAGCAAGATAGGCAAGATCAACTGGCTGCAGCAAAAGAGCTTGAAGCCGCTGCAACGGGTGCAGATCTAAAAGCCAAAATGGCAGAAGCTGGAATTGGCGCTACGCAAAAGAGTAATGATATTCTTGAACGTATTAGAGCGAAACAAAGCAACTAATATTTGCCGAATAGAAAAAGGAGGCCTCGCCTCCTTTTTACCCTTTTTGATTATGTAGGTGCATTATGTTTGGCTTTTTTAAATCAAAAAAAACTCCTGAGCGACAACTTACTCATGCAAAAGATCTGAAAGTTGGGGATATGCTCACCATCATTGATTCATTTGCTTACCCTAGCTGGCTCAAGGGGCAAACCCTAAAAGTGGTTGGCGTACAAACTTACCAATTTGAGCGCAGCGCTGCATATGAATTTGTTCTCGAAAGTGATTCAGGTAACATTACTTTTTTGCAAATTGAACAAAGTGACGGTGAGGAATATGCGAATTTTTCTATCAAAATCCAAAGAGAAGACGTCGATGCTATTTTTACGCTTGATGAATTTGCGCGTATTTTCGATGAAGAAGCACTGACCCACATCGACACGCAGGCCACTCCAGAGATTTTCGAGCGATTTTTAGGTAAAAGCTATCAACAAAGTGAAGCGCCCTACGTTTGCTATTTTTACGATAGCGATTATCGCGGTCGCGCCTTGCCACGCTATCAAGATGAAAGTGGCGAAGTATGTGAAGTTATCGAGTTACTTAGTCCTGACGAAAAGTTCGCTATCAATATCGAGATCTGGGATGGGGGGGAAACTGACGTGTCACTAACCATGTGTCGTCCACTGAGCGATATTGTTGACCTATTTCCTGGAGCTAACTCGTGACCACAAGAGAAGACAAGTGGAAACGTCAAGAAGTGGCATTGAGGGCCACACAAATGGCCTTCGATTTAACCACGGAAGTACAAAAAAGCATTAAAAAACAGGCGATAGACGAAGAGCTAACGCCATCCGATATGATCAGAAAGATCCTTGATTTAGAAGTTAAATCGAAGAAAACTCGGCAACGCTTATCCTTCAATCTAACCGATGAAGAAATCGCACTACTGGCGGAGCGTTTTGGCGTTGACCCTAATGACAAACGGGCTGTTAAGCAACAGGTCGCCAATATGCTACTCAGTCGCTACTCAGATAAAAGAAACAAGTGAGCAGTAATACCAATCCATTAATTTTCCAACTATTTTAAATAGTTAAAGCTACAACCTAAGAGGGAACGATGACAGAAGCAGAGATTAAGAAAAGTATTGATAAACATAGTGTGAAACCACTTATTTTCGTAGTCATCATGATGTTACTAATAGCATTATTGAATAACTACTTATTGGAAGATGATCCACTATCTCCAAACCTACTCATTTTCGGAGCATTAGCTGCTGGCATACACATCTTCAAAAATGTTCTCTGTGACGTCCTTGTCACAAAATCAACACAGGATAGCTCTAAATAACCTGAGCTTAAATAACATCATTTCTCTCTAGCAGCCCACTTTAACAATTGTAGCGACGGTTTATCACGCTTGGGCAAATAAAGATAGCTGCTAGAGCCTCATAGCTTTGAGATCATCACTCTACCGCGAGCAGCTCAACTTCAAACACTAATAACGAACCCGGTTCGATTTTACCTGCAGCACGGTCACCATAGCCTAAGTCTGGACCAATCCAAAAGCGGTATTTATCCCCTTCGCTCATCAACTGCACACCTTCGGTCCAACCAGGGATCACTTGATTAAGTCCAAAGCTGATAGGTTGGTCACGCAGTACCGAGCTGTCGAATACGGAGCCATCAAGTAAAGTGCCATGATAATGCACTTTAACTTTGCTCGTTGCATTTGGCTGTTTGCCACCGTCAGTTTGAGTAATTATTTCGTACTGAAGACCTGAGTCAGTTTTATGTACCTCTGCGCGCTTTTCGTTTTCTTTCAAAAAGTCTGCCGCTTGAATTCGATTAAACTGCGCAAGCTGCTTCTGTTTCTGACCACCTCGAAAAAACACCACTGCAATCACCAGTGCAACGATAACGAGGATAATATTAGTTGTCGTCATGGTTTTCTTCTCCTTTGTCATCATCGCCGTTTACGACTTTTGCAATACGCTCAAGTTTCGCCATTGCAACTGCATTGATACTGTTTTCAGGATAGCCCTCTTCACTTAGCTCTCCGGCTGGTCTATCCATTAACAAGCTAAGCGCTTCATCTACCGTGGCAACGGCATAGACATGGAATAAGCCTTTTTCAACAGCTGCAATCACTTCATCATCTAACACTAAGTTGACCTTGTTAGATTCAGGGACGATCACCCCTTGCTTACCTGTGAGGCCTCGCATTTTGCAGAGTTTAAAGAAGCCTTCGATTTTTTCGTTTACACCACCAATGGCTTGTACTTCACCGTGTTGGTTAATTGAGCCGGTGAGCGCTAATGATTGATCCACGGGGAGTTGCGTCACCGCCGATAGCAGCGCACAAAGCTCTGCAAGTGATGCACTATCACCGTCAATAAAACCATAATTTTGTTCAATGGCGATATTTGCACTGAGTGTCAGGCTAAAGTCTTGCGCATATTTGTTACCTAGGTAACCCGTAAGCAGCATCACGCCTTTTGAGTGAATTGACTTACCTAAGTCTACCTCACGTTCAACGTCAATCACCCCGTCAGCACCTGCGTATACCGTAGAGGTAATACGCGCAGGCGTACCAAAAGCGGTGTCACCAATATGCAGTACCGTCAGGCCATTTACCTTACCAATTGCGGTGCCTTCGGTTGCAATCAAGGTATGCCCTTCTTGAATATCGCTGAGCATGTTTTCACTTAACTGTCCTGTTCGATATTCTTTTCCAGCTATCGCCTCATCAATGTGATTAGCAGCAATTTGGTTTACGCCATCTTGCTTGGCATAAAAACTGGCTTCTGCCACCAGCTCCAAAACATCAGCAAAGCGCGCCGAAAGCTTGCTGTGGTGTTCCGCTTGGCGATAGCTAAATTTAAGCATACGCGCCAGCGCCGCTGAGCTAAGCTCAATCTTCAAGGTATCATTACAGTATTCCATCACCTTAGTGATAAATTGATACTGCATTTTGTCCGAGCTTGGTAAATAGTAATCAAAATCGGCCAGCACTCTAAATAGCTCTGCAAACTCTTCATCGTATTCACCAATGGTGTAATACAGGTCTCGCGAACCCAAAAGAATAATTTTGACATCCAACGGAATTAGCTGCGGCTTTAAGGTAAAGCTGCTACCCACCGAATTATCTTGATACGGTAGGTCATTTTTAATTTGGTGGGTTTTTAGCGACAGTTTAAGGCCATCCCACACCTGCGCGTTAGCCATGACCTTTTCAGCATCCATGATCAGATAGCCGCCATTGGCGCGGTGCAATGCACCGGCTTGAATAGAGCGATAGCTGGTGATCAAATTACCTTGAGAGGTTGCATATTCCACCTTACCAAAAATATTACCAAAGGTCGGATTTGGCTCATACACCACAGGCGCAGGATCGTCTTCTTTAAACTCAACCAGAATATTGGGCGCAAAAAAGTCCGTGAGCATTCCCTTTGAGTCAAAGTCATCTTTGCTTTCGTCGCTGTTGCTACTATCGTCGTCTAGCCAATCTAATACCGCATCGACAATTTCAACCTTTAGATCTTTGAGATAACGCAGCACGCCAATGTGTGCCGCATACTTATGCTCAAGTGCTTTTAATAGCGGTTTGGTCGCCACTTCGATGGTGGTTTTTTTAAGATTACGTAAGCGCTCAGAAGATTCACGCTTCCACCTTGGCAGCTCAATAAGCGACTCAATTAGGGCATCTTCTAATGTTTCAATTGCGGTTAAAAAGTGTGCCTGAACATGCTCATCCAGCGCTGAAAACTCCGTATCACTGAGCTGCTTACCATCGACCACAGGAGCAAAGCCAACTGTCCCCGTATCTTCTATCAGTGCAACACTCATATTCATAGCTTGTTGCTCAACAGCGGTGATCGCAGCATCGTATTTTTGTTCGAATTCTTTATCTAGCGACTTTTTCTTGCGTTGATAACCCGGATTGTCAAAAGCTGCAGGAAAAGTATCTAAGATCTCATCGATAAAGGCGTCAATATCAGCCTCAAGCTGCTTACTTTCACCCGCCTGCATAAATAGCGCGATGGGCTCGCGGTGGTCGTCGTAGTTGTTGACGTACAACCATTCTTTGGGCGTTGGCTTAGTTTTACTATGTGCCTCAAGCTTGTCTTTTACCATGGTAAAACGACCTAGCGCCGCTTCTCCCATAACATACACATTATAACCAGGAAGCTCCATTCCCAAGGCAAAGTCTAGCGCGGTTTGAGCGCGCTGCTGGCCAATAAACGGTAGCGCTTCTGGGTAAGGGTTTTGGATACAATTTTCTATGTGAGTCAACGAAACTGATGGCGCGAGCTGGCTCGCAGGCAGTGCTTTTTCAGACGACAATTTAGATTTGGTCATTCTAACTTCTTTGTATTATTCGCATACGTTAGTCTACTCAACTTGGTGCTTCCAAGCTGAGCGCCCACTTTAGGGCGCTAATGCTTTTCTAGTATATTCCCCATGCCCGCACTCGCTGCAAGCTGGGATCTTGATGGCATAATAAACATCTAATTTATAGCCACAATTCTTACATACTAATTGTCCCAAAGCTATCCATTCACCTTCTTTATAAATGCCTTGGTGTTCAAAATCTTTTAAAAGTGCGGACCACTCAAGTTGAGTTCTATCTTCTAATTGGGATATTTCAAATAAGATGTTGGCTTTGAGCTCACTCCAAGCCGCTTCATCATAGAAGGATTTGTTTTCGAGAAGATGTTCCAAGTCACGTTTTAGATAGTAACTATAATCATCATAGGTTTGTTTGGCGTAGTCTTTCAGTACGCTCTGCGCTTCCCAGAATCGTTTAGATAAATCGTCAATTTCATGTTCTTTGACGTCTTTGAGCCAATCGGAAAATTGATCCAGCCATTTTTGATAATCCGCCATTGCTACACTCCTGTTTCGCCAATAGATTAAGTGTAGACCAGATATACCATTCATTGTATTAGGGTTTGCTGAACTTGGTGCTCAGCAAACCCATTTGGCTTCAGATTATGAAGCCAAAAGTCATTGCTATTAGCTTAGAAGCGATACTTCACGCCAACGGTTGCTGTTGTACCAAGGCCTTTAATATTATAACCGCCGTACGTATAGGCTTGTGCGCGAGCTGGGTAGTAGTCTGAGTTAAATAAGTTCTCAATACCAACAAACGCTTGCCAGCTTTGGTCGAATTGATATTGACCACTAAAGTTAACCACGTTATAGCTATCAATTGGACCTTGATCCCCAACATAATTGCCCTTATCGTTCCGCTCAAAACGTTTACGGTCGCCCACATGTAGCCAGCTTAACGTCATCGATAACGCATCAACTGGCTGCCAGTTTAGGTTTGCCGTAAGCTTTGGTGGGCTAATTTGTCTAGAGCCAAGATAAGTATCGGCTTCAGTATCTTTACCCTCGACATAGCTATATGTCGCAATGAGTTTTAGCGTGTCGTCGATCTTGTAATCGACAAGTGCCTCATAACCCCATATTTTCTGTGGTGCTCGAACAGGCTCATAGACTCCAGTTACTTCATTGAATTTATTCGTTGTGCCAAACTCAGATGTACTTCTATATGCCGCAAATTCAAATCGTAACGTCTCAAATTGAGAATTAAAACCGATTTCATAGTTATCAACAATTGATGCTTCTGTTTGAATTTGACCAATGTCTTCTACCGTTGCACTGCGCAGCAGGCGGCCAATATCGGAGATATCAGAGCCCTGTGAGTAACTGGCGAATGGGCTGAACTTTTCATTTGCGTTATATTTAATACCCACATTGTAAGTTGTGGCGTCATAGTCAATGGTGTCGCCTTTCACGTTAAGTGGCACAGAGCACTGATCCACTGAACGGCAAAGTTTTAGTGTTTGGTAATCTGCTACCGCAAGATCAATACTTTCTTGTCTCACTCCCACTTTTAACACTAGGTCATCGGCAACAATCCACTTGGTCTGTAGGTAACCTGCGATGCTTTCCATGTCCATTTCTGGCACCCAAATACGACCATCAACAAGTGGCTGTGAGGTCACATCATTCAACGCATCGATACCATAAATGAAGGTAGCTTGAACATTGTCAAAATCAACCAAGGTATTAAATGTCGCACGCGCGCCCTTTTTTTCAGAGCGAATGATAGATTGACCGCCACTGTACCCTTCATCTGGGTTTGCTAAGCTTGGTGAGAAGAAGAACACGTTTTCAATATCTTGCATATACGCATCAAGCGTCATTTGTGTATTAGCAAAAACTTCTATATCGGTGTATTTCAACGTAATGTTTTCATTACCTTCTGGCCCTTGCGGCTTACCTTGTTTTTGCTGAGCGGGTGGCACGTGGATAGCGTAAGATTTTTCACCTAAATTGATGTTGCCAAACACATCACCTAGGTCCGTTTTTTGCTGTGAACTATAGAAGTTATAGCTAAACTGCAGTTGTTTATCTTCATCAAAGTCATAGCCAAGCTTAGTAAAGTAGTTTTCTGTCACGGTATCCGACAGACCATACTGTAAACCTAGAATATCGCCTTCAGCATCACGCTGAACACCATTTTCTTCATAGCTTGCCGTGACTAAATAACTAAACTGGTCAATGCGGCCATTAATCGCACCCGCAATTCGAGCACCGGCACTCTCTGCAAGCTTTACTGCGCTAAAACGGCTAGATAGGCTAATTTCACCTTCTGGTTCGCCATCGCTTTTAGCTTGCTTGGTGATGTAGTTAATGATCCCGCCTGAAGCACCATTACCATAAATTGAGGTTGCTCCTTTGATTACTTCTATGCGCGCGATGGCACTTGGATCGAGTGTTTTTACACCCAAAGAACCATTTCGCAGTGGTGTAGACTGAGGTACTCCGTCAATCATCACCAGAGGCGCACGTCCACGCAATGATTGCCCTGTGTTACTTGAACTACCTGTATCAGGAGCAAGACCAGGAACAATTTGAGATAACAAACTTTGTAGTTCTGGATTTACTTTTAAATGCTCTTCGATTTGTTTTTGATTAATAATCGTAATAGAAGCAGGCACTTCATCGATGCTTTCAAACACACGACTGCCCGAGACCACGATATGCTCCATATCTGCAGCTTGAAGATCTTTAACATTGGTATCGTCTGCAATGGCTGCTGCGCTAACAGCCAACGCTACCATACTGAGAGTAGTTTTTAACATGGTTATCCTTGCTGGATTTAGAATAATAATAATGTAAAAAGCGGCAATATAATATTGCCAAACCTCAGTAAAAACAAGGCAAATGTGAATGGTTTGCATTACCCTTTACTGTAAAGCTATTCTACTTTACACCATTTTTTGCAATTATATCTACATAACAGCAACTTAGAGTGAAGTTAATTACCGCTTCCTGCGATGACGTTGTAACCAAAAATACAAGCCGGATACCGTGAAAAAGGTCGGAGCTAAGGCAAGCATTAACCAGAAAAATTGCACGATGGGGCCAGCAAAATCACCAATATGAAACTTGTACTTAAAGTTCCAAACTTGCGTAGCGACTCCCGCTTTTGATGCATCATATTGCGCTACCACCTCACTGTTATAGGGATTTACCCAAACCCAGCTATAGGCATGACTTTCGCCCGGATTTTGAACTCTGAACGCGACACTGTCGGATGCTTTGTCAGGCATATAGATACGGAACAGCTGACTGTCTGGGAAGGTAGATTTTACGCGCTTTGTAGCGCTATTTAAGTCGTAGGGTAAGCCGTGAAAATTAACCGCAATAGTGGGTGGTTTTGGCCTTACTTCGACCTCGTCAAAGCTTAACCACTCAACCACAGCCTTAGTTTGCGGCTGCCAGTTAAACGCCATACCACTGAAGGCAATGAGCAGTATCGGTAAAAGCAAATATACCCCCAATACGGTGTGTAACTGATAAAGCAGGATCCTTAGCTTAGCTTTTGGTTTTATCACTAGCCGCTTCAAGCGATTTTTAGGCTTTACCCAAAGATAAAAGCCCAACACTAACTCAATTATGAGTACAAGTGCACAAATAGATACCCAGTCTCTAAGCGGCTTTTTGTTGTCAGCACCTTCAAACAACAGCCAACGATGTAGCGCCATCGTAAAACCATATAGCGTAGAGTAATACTCGTAGCGATGAAGGACCTTACCACTGTAGGGGTTAACGCTAACATAATCACCGCTAGACAACTTCAATTGCCATGCCAAATCCGGTTGCTGCTCAGGCATAAATAGTGAAACTCTTTCAGCGGTCGTAGATTCAACCGAGTTGACTATTTGCTCTACCCCAAGAGGTTCAGACTGTGGCTCAACTCGCCACAACTGAGGCTGAGTAAGATATTGAATATCTTTGGCATATATAAGCAGTGCCCCAGTTACGCTTAAGCAGATAATAAACGCACCAGCCACTAGCGCCATTACTAGGTGAGCACGGCGTAACCACAATTTTATCAAGGGAATTCTCAAACTTCTTTCGATATTTAGCAATAGTAAGTGATAATAACTCTTACTTGCAACAGCACAAAATTTACCCTTTTACCGAGGCTTGTCTTCGCGTAGTTTATCTTTACTTCGACATACTCTTTAGTCCGCAGCAATCGACTAAAATAATTCCACTTTAGGTGCTGTGATTGCTGGCCAATTTCGGGTATGCTATCGAGCAATTTTCTATTAATTTTGCCAGATGTTTGGAAACCTAGATGCAAGAGCAATATAACCCGCAAGATATCGAAGCCAAAGTACAGTCGTACTGGGAAGAAAACAATACCTTCAAAGTTGTCGAAGACGAAAGTAAAGAGAAGTACTACTGTCTCTCAATGTTCCCATATCCAAGTGGTCGCCTCCACATGGGTCACGTACGTAACTACACCATTGGTGATGTGGTTTCTCGTTTCCAACGCCTACAAGGCAAAAACGTTATGCAACCTATGGGTTGGGATGCGTTTGGTCTTCCAGCTGAAAATGCGGCAATTAAAAATAATACCGCACCGGCTAAATGGACCTACGAAAATATCGACTACATGCGCAACCAGCTCAAGTTGCTTGGCTTTGGTTACGACTGGGATCGTGAAATCGCAACTTGTCACCCAGAATATTATAAGTGGGAACAGTGGTTCTTCACTAAGCTTTACGAAAAAGGCTTAGTATACAAAAAGATGTCAACGGTAAACTGGGATCCAGTTGACCAAACGGTATTGGCAAATGAGCAAGTTATTGACGGCCGTGGTTGGCGCTCTGGTGCCATTGTCGAGCAAAAAGAAATTCCACAATGGTTCATTAAAATCACCGATTATGCACAAGAGTTACTGGATGACTTAGACAAGCTTGACCACTGGCCTGAGCAAGTTAAAACCATGCAGCGTAACTGGATTGGTCGCTCAGAAGGCGTTGAAATCGACTTTAAACGTGCCGACAACGACGAAAGCTTCACCGTATACACTACCCGCCCTGATACCTTTATGGGTGTGACTTATGTGGCAGTTGCGGCAGGTCACCCGATCGCTCAAGAAGCAGCGAAAAACAGCGATGCGATCTCTCGTTTTGTTGAAGAGTGCAAGAACACCAAAGTTGCCGAAGCGGATATGGCAACGATGGAGAAAAAAGGCATCGCGACAGGCTTTACGGCTATCCACCCACTCACAGGACAAGAGGTGCCAATTTGGGTAGCTAACTTTGTACTGATGGATTACGGCTCAGGTGCCGTGATGGCAGTACCAGGTCACGACCAACGTGACTATGAGTTTGCAACCGCTTATGGTCTTGAGATCAAACAAGTTATTCAGCCTCTAGCCGGCGCAGAAGTAGAAGCTAATCTGGCTGAAGCAGCGTTTACCGAAAAAGGCACGCTTATCAACTCTGGCGAGTTCGATGGCCTAGACTTTGAAGGCGCATTTAACGCCATCGCAACTAAACTAGAATCACTTGGCGTAGGTAAACGTAAAGTAAACTTCCGTCTTCGCGATTGGGGTGTGAGCCGCCAGCGTTACTGGGGTTCGCCAATCCCAATGTTAAACAAAGAAGATGGTTCTGAGCTTGCGGCACCTGAGGACATGCTTCCTGTTCGTCTACCTGAAGACGTAGTCATGAATGGAGTAACTTCACCGATTAAAGCAGATCCAGAATGGGCAAAAGCAACAATAAATGGTGAGGCGGTATTCCACGAAACCGATACATTCGACACCTTTATGGAATCATCTTGGTACTATGCACGTTACTGTAGCCCACGCTATGATGAAGGTATGCTTGAACCAGGTGCAGCAAACTACTGGCTACCAGTAAACCAATATATTGGTGGTATTGAGCACGCTATCTTGCACTTGTTGTACTCACGTTTCTTCCACAAGCTGCTACGTGATTTCGGTTTAGTGAACTCTGATGAGCCATTTGAGCGTCTACTGTGTCAAGGCATGGTACTTGCGGATACTTACTACCGTAAAGACGAGAAAGGCGGCGATATTTGGATCGCACCAACTGACGTATTAACTGAGACTGACGACAAAGGCCGCATCACTAAAGCGTGGCATAAAGAAGACGGCGAGCCGGTATTCTCTGCTGGCATGAGCAAAATGTCTAAGTCGAAGAACAATGGTATTGACCCGCAAACGGTTATCAAGCAATACGGCGCTGACACAGTTCGCTTATTCATGATGTTTACGGCTCCACCAGAGCAAACGCTTGAATGGTCTGACTCAGGCGTTGAAGGTGCGCACCGTTTCCTTCGTCGTATTTGGAAGTACGCGGTTGACGTAAAGCAAGCAGGCACTGCCGAGCTTGATTTAAGCAAACTAAATGCAGCACAAAAGACGCTACGTCGCGACATCCACAAAGCCATTGCAAAAGTGACAGATGATATCGAACGTCGCCAAACGTTCAACACGGCAATTGCCGCGGTGATGGAGCTGTCAAACAAGCTTATCAAAGCGCCACTTAGTGATGAGCAAGACATTGCGCTAGCAAACGAAGCACTAGAAGCTATGGTGATCATGCTGGCGCCTATCACACCGCACATGTGTCACGAGCTGTGGACTGAGCTTGGCAAGGCTGGTGATATTCTTGATGCGGCATGGCCTATCGTCGACCAAAGCGCACTAGTTGAAGATGAAAAGCTTATCGTTGTACAAGTCAACGGCAAGCTGCGCTCTAAAATCACCGTGGCGGCAGATGCAACGCAAGAACAAGTTGAAGCGATTGCATTTAGTGAAGAAAACGTCACTAAATTTACTGACGGCAAGACCATCCGTAAGGTGATCTATGTTCCTGGTAAACTACTTAATGTGGTTGCAAACTAAGATGCGTAGCCTATTTTGGCACACCAGCAAGCTAGCAGTTTTGCTAGCTTGCTTCTTCGTGGCGAGCTGCGGTTTTCACCTCAAGCAAGCCTCTTACCTTCCTGACGATCTAAAAGAAATCACCTTAAGTGGTGACGACAAGCGTTCAGCCTTGTTTGAACAGTTACAGTCTGATCTTCAGCGTGCTCAGGTATCCCTTACACCAAAAAATACCAAACAAGCTGCTGAGTTGTACTTGTACAATGACTCACTTGAACGGCAAACACTCAGTTTGTTCAAAAATGGTCAGGTTGCCCAGTATGAACTGGCGTATCGCGTATCGTACCGATTGACTCGTCCAGGCCAAGAACCCGTTAAACAAATGTTCGAACTGTATCGTAACTATCAGGACGACCCAGACAACGCGCTAGCAAAGGCAAAAGAGCTTGAGCTGATCCTAACCGAGATGCGCCGTCTTGCAAGCCAACGTATTATTCGAGAGTTGTCGCAACTGTAATGCGTTGTTATGCCAATCAACTCTCCAATTACCTGAGTAAAGGGCTTGCGCCTTTTTATCTGGTCTTTGGTGAAGAACCCTTTCAGCAAGGCGAATGTGCACTTGCCATACGAACTGCAGCCAAACAGCAAGGTTTTGACGAAGTCATTAAGTTTGCTCTACTTCCGGGATTTGACTGGCAAGAGCTCAGTGCACAGTACAACAGTATGTCTTTGTTCAGTGCGCGTACGCTCATCGAATTCGACTTTAACGAGCAAAAAGTCCCTACCCAAGGTGTCGCGGTTTTAAAGTCTTTGACCGAACAGGTCAATCCTGATGTCGTTGTTATTTTTAAAGGGCTGGGCGCGGGTCAAGACATTCAACGTACTGCGTGGTTCAAAGCATTAGAGCCTAAAGGCCTGTTTGTCCCTTGCTATGCGTTAACGGGCCGTCATCTTGAACGCTGGTTTGATGATGAATGTAAGCGGCTGAAGCTTTCTGTCTCACCACAAGGCAAGCGCGCCCTGCTCGTCGCCACAGAAGGCAACTTGCTTGCAACGCATCAGGAGCTCGAAAAGCTCTCCTTACTATTTGGTAAAAACCCGGTTGATGAACAGCAATTGCTGAGCGGCTTATTAAATCAATCTAAGTTCGATATTTTTGATTTAAATACCGGATTGCTAAGTGGCAACCCTAAACAAATTATCAAAGTATTGAATAAGCTCGCCAGTGATAATGTAGAGCCCGCGAGTATTCTCTGGACCTTGCAAAACCAAGCACGCACCTTGCTGGGTGTTAAAACCTTGTGGCAAACCGGCGCTACGCTTGCGGATGCCTATAAAAAACATAATGTCTGGAAAAATCAGCAAACCATCACGCAGCAAGCGTTAGACAGATTAACGCTAGAGCAGATAAAACAGTTGCTCTGTATGATGGCAGACTTTGATACCGCATATAAAGAAGCAAGGCTCACTGCGCCATATCAAGCTCTGGCACACATTGCTCTAGCCTTTGCCACCCCCATCGCAATGCCGCTACCAATTAGCCAGAGTGAGCATGTATGATTGCTTTGTTTGGTGGTACTTTCGATCCTCCGCATTTGGGCCATTTAAATATGGCGATGCGCTGCGTCGACGAGCTAAGTCTGGCTGAGTTAAAATTTTTACCTTGTGCCATACCGGTTCATAAACAAAAGCCCAGCATCAGTGACGAACATCGCCTAGCGATGCTTGCAAATTTGCTATCAGGGCAACAGAAACTGGTTATTGATAGACGTGAACTTGACCGACAAGGACCCTCTTACAGCCTGCTAACACTGCAAGAGCTGCGTAACGACTATCAGGATCAGCCGATTTTATTTTTAATGGGTATGGACTCGTTTAATAGCCTATACACTTGGTATCAATGGCAAGAAATCACAAAGCTGTGTCATCTAGTGGTGTATCAACGCCCAAAAGAACATTGCTCACCAGATGCTAAAGTCTCGGCTTATTTAGCCAAAGCACGCACAGATAGCTTAAATAAGCTCCAAACCACCAAGGCTGGACACTGCTATTTCCTTCACGGTGAGCAAAAAGACATTGCATCGAGTACAATAAGAGCTGCAATTGCGCAGCATGACAAAGAATATTTGGAACATTGGCTGCCCGCTTCTGTCATAGATTATATAAATAGCCATGGCTTGTATGCTGATTAACCCCATAAAGCATGTTAGAATCGCCGATTATTTGAAATACAGAGACAAAAACTTGGATTCACAACAGTTATTAGATTTCGCGCTAGACAAAGTAGATGATATGAAAGCGCGTGATATTGTTAAGCTCGACGTTCGCGAAACTTCTTCAATCACCGATTACTTAGTGATCTGTACAGGCACCTCAAAACGCCATGTCCAATCGATTGCCGATCATGTTGCTAAAGAAGCACGTCATGCTGGAGAAGCACCAATTGGCCAAGAAGGTCAAGACATCGGTGAGTGGGTATTGGTTGATTTGGGTGACGTTGTTGTTCACGTAATGCAAGACCAAACCCGTGATTTTTATGACCTAGAAAAGCTGTGGGGCTAATGTGAAGATCCAACTCATTGCTGTAGGTACCAAAATGCCGAAGTGGGTTGAAACTGGCTTCACCGAATATCAAAGACGCTTCCCCAAAGATATGCCACTGGAGTTAATTGAAATTAGCGCTGGCAAACGGGGGAAAAATGCAGATATTAAACGCATTTTGCAACAAGAAGGTGAGAAAACCTTAGCCGCTATCCCAAAAGGAAATCGGATCGTAACCTTAGAAGTGACTGGCAAGCCATGGGATACACACCAACTTGCGAGCAATATGGAAAAGTGGCAGCTGGACGGTCGCGATGTTAGCTTACTGATTGGCGGCCCTGAAGGGCTTGCACCAGAATGTATTGCTGCGGCTGAACAAAAGTGGTCATTATCAAACTTAACCCTACCCCACCCTTTGGTGCGTATAGTGGTTGCCGAGAGCTTGTATCGCGGCTGGAGTTTAAATAACAATCATCCTTACCACAGAGAATAATAATGATAAAAAAACGGCCGACGATTAGGGATCATTCTGCCGAGGCTAACCTCTTTGCGAGACGGGCCTTTGTCGGCTTTGTTTTTGTCGTCATTATTGTTGGGATCTTGTTTCACAATGTCTACAAGCTTCAGGTGACCGAGCACGAGACCTATCGTACCCGCTCCAATGATAACCGTATAAAAGTCATTCCGGTCGCCCCTAATCGGGGTTTGATTTACGACCGCAATGGTGTCTTGCTCGCCGAAAATCGCCCCGTTTACAACCTTGAAGTGATCCCAGAAGATGTCGAAGATCTCGAAGCATCATTAGCTTCTGTACGTCAACTCATCGAAATTTCTGAGCAAGAAGTAGAAGATTTCAAAAAGGAAATCAAGCATAACCGTCGCTTCAAAAGCCAAGTACTAAAGGGTCGCTTGAATGAGGAAGAAGTCGCAATTTTGTCGGTGAACCAACACCGCTTGCCCGGCTTTAGCGTTGAAGCTCGATTGTCCCGTTATTATCCTTATGGCGATACCCTCACTCATGCCCTAGGCTATGTCGCAAAGCTCAATAAAGAGGAACTCTTTGACTTAGAGCTAGAAGGCAAAGACACGAACTATCGTGCTACCCATGATATCGGTAAGCTCGGTGTCGAGAAGTTTTATGAAGAACAGCTACACGGTATTGTGGGCTCTCGCCGCGTCGAGGTGAATAATCGCGGCCGTATCATTCGCACATTAAGCATGGAAACGCCACAACCAGGTAAAGACTTGGTGCTAACGCTTGATATCGGCTTGCAACAAATCGTCCAGCATGTGCTAAAAGACACCCGAGGCGCGATCATCGTTATGGATCCACGCGACGGAGGAATTTTAGCGCTCTATTCTAACCCAAGTTACGACCCGAATCTGTTCGTTCACGGGATCAGCGGCAAAGACTACCGAGCCTTGCTCAACCCAGACAGACCACTTATCAACCGTGCAACTCAAGGCCGTTATGCTCCCGCTTCCACAGTGAAACCTCATCTCGCTGTGCTTGCACTGGAAGAAGGTGTTGTCACCGAAACAACCAAAATTTGGGATCCCGGCTTTTTTCAAATTCCCAATGTAAAACATAAATGGCGTGACTGGCGCCCTTGGGGTCATGAACATGTTGATGTGTATAAGGCTATTGAGCAGTCTTGTGATACCTATTTTTACGAAACCGCATATAAACTCGGCATAACCAAAATTAGCGACTTTATGAACCAGTTTGGCTTTGGTGAGCTTTCGGGTATCGATATTCATGAAGAAACCTCCGCCATTTTGCCATCCGTTGAATGGAAAAGAGAACGTTTTAAAGAGTCGTGGTACCCGGGAGATACGATTTCTGTTGGGATAGGACAAGGCTACTGGACTGCCACTCCAATGCAAATTGCGAACTCACTGAGCATTTTGGTCAATAAAGGCATACACCGCCAGCCGCACTTAGTACAAATTTCTAAGCAAGACACTGAAGTGGAGCAACTATTTACGGAAGAAAAACCACCCGTTGTGTTGAAAAACCCTTATCACTGGGATATTGCATTAAAAGCCATGCACAACACAGTAAAAATAGGTACCGCAAAAAGTGCATTTAAGGGCGTGACCTATGACCACGCAGGTAAAACAGGTACCGCACAAGTTGTCAGCATTGCTCAGGGCGAAAGATACGATGCCAAAAAGCTAAAAGAAAAACACAGAGACAATGGTATCTACGTAGGTTTTGCACCTTTTGATGACCCTCAAATTGTTATCACTGTGGTTGTCGAAAACCAAGGTGGTGGTAGTGCTATCGCAGCGCCAATGGCGCGACAAGTGATGGATTATTACTTTTCAGCCTACCCGCTTGAGAAGGAGCAACAGCAATGAGCCCGCTGAATAAGCCGCGTTCGCTATTTGAAAAAGTCCATATCGACCTACCGTTATTTGCAGCCTTGCTCACTATGATGATTGGTAGTCTCGCGATTGTGTATAGTGCTAGTGGACAAGACATGGGCATGATGATGCGTCATGGCACACGCATGTTTGGTGCATTAGTTGCCATGCTATTTATGGCACAATTTTCCCCAAATACACTTAAGCGCGTGGCAATTCCCGTTTACCTCTTAGGTCTTGGCATGCTCGTCGCCGTGCTGTTTTTTGGAGTCAGTAGTAAAGGGGCTCAGCGCTGGCTCGACTTAGGTGTTACCCGCTTTCAACCTTCTGAAATAATGAAACTAGCAGTGCCCATGACGGTCGCTTGGTTTATTGGCCGCTCTCACTTACCTCCTAGTATTTTGAATTTGACAATCGGCTTTGTGATTGTGTTAGTGCCAACTATCCTGATCAAAGAGCAGCCCGACTTGGGTACTTCTATCTTAATCGCCAGCTCTGGTATATTTGCGCTCTTTTTAGCTGGGTTAAGTTGGCGTTTAATCGGCTCTGGTTTATTACTTGCGGTCCCCGGTGGCTATGCGTTTTGGCATTACGGAATGCATGCCTATCAAAAGCAGCGTGTACTGACCTTTTTAGATCCAGAAAGCGATCCGCTGGGTTCTGGTTACCATATTATCCAATCGAAGATTGCGATAGGCTCCGGTGGCGTTGAGGGTAAAGGCTGGCTGCATGGAACCCAATCTCAATTAGAATTTTTACCCGAGCGCCATACCGACTTTATCTTTTCGGTGTTGAGCGAAGAATTTGGCTTGTTGGGTGTCACCATTTTACTCAGCTTGTATCTCTTTATAATCGGTCGCGGATTGTATATCGCGGTGCAAGCACAAGATGCTTTCAGTAAGCTGCTTGCAGGAGCACTAACTTTGACCTTCTTCGTCTATGTCTTTGTAAATATCGGAATGGTTTCTGGTCTCTTGCCAGTAGTCGGTGTACCTCTGCCCCTAATTAGCTATGGTGGCACATCAATGGTGACCTTAATGGCCGGTTTTGGCATTATTATGGCAATCGCAACAGATAAGAGGATGTTGTTAAAATAATGACAGTTCGTATTACCCTAATTTCAAAACTGGTTCTAGTATTTGCCCTATTAAGCGTGCTCAGTGCTTGCGGTAGCCGTTATCATATTCGTCATGATAAAGCGCCACTGCGCGAGCCTACCGAACTGGAAATGCAGGATGCTATTGTCACCAACGAAAAAAAGAGCGTGAGTGCCAATCGCCCCTATACTGTTCTTGGAAAACGTTACACACCAATCTCAGACGAACATGGGTATCAACAACAAGGCACCGCCTCGTGGTACGGCCGTAAATTCCACGGTTACCACACCTCCAATGGTGAAATTTTTAATATGTTCGATATGACAGCGGCACATAAAACGCTGCCACTCCCTAGCTTTGCCAAAGTAACAAACTTAGACAACGGACGCTCCGCCATCGTTAGAATTAACGACCGAGGTCCATTCCACGACGATAGATTAATCGACCTATCTTACGCTGCTGCCTATAAGCTAGGCTATCACCTTCAGGGTACAGCGCGCGTTAAGGTCGAAGCCATTACTCTATCGCGCGAGTCTCCAAGGCTAACCTATGTACAAGTTGCTGCTGGCAGTAAACTTGAGAACATACAGTTATTAGCAGGTCAGTTAAAACAAGAATTGGGGTTAGCTACACCCATCACGTTTGAAAACAACCTATACAAGCTTAGAGTCGGCCCAATTACCGACGACAATCAAGCACAGTCTTTACTAAAAACCTTACAACAAGGTCAATTTAGTCGTGCTTTCTTGCTTTACAGTGAGCAGGAACTTTAGAATAACCGCAATGAATGCCGATAAACAAAAAAGCGAGCATAATGACTTCTATCAAACCAAAAATCGTTAAAAAAGTCCTTGGACTGGTGTGCACTTTCTCTATTATGAGTGCCAGTGCACAAATTATTCCTTCACCGCCGCAGATCAATGCGAAAGGCTATTTCCTTGTAGATTTCACAACTGGAAAGGTGATTGCAGAGGGTGAAGCCGATACTAAGCTAGCGCCAGCAAGTTTAACCAAAATGATGACCAGTTATGTTATTGGTACTGAAATAGCAGCAGGTAACATTAGTCCATCTGATCAGGTCACCATTAGTGAAAAAGCGTGGGCTAAGAACTTTCCTGGTTCATCGGTGATGTTTATCGAAGTGGGTAAGCAGGTCAGTGTTGATGACTTAAACCACGGGATCATTATTCAATCAGGCAATGATGCTTGTGTTGCAATGGCCGAGCACATTGCTGGTAGTGAAAGTGCGTTTGCCGATCTGATGAATGCACATGCTGAAAAGCTAGGCATGACGAATAGCCACTTTATCAATAGCCATGGCCTAGACACCGATGAGCATTACACAACTCCAAGAGACATGGCGACTCTAGGTGCAGCGCTTATTCGTGATGTACCTGATGAATACGCTTTATACAAGAAAAAGTCTTTTTCTTACAACGGCATAAAGCAATATAACCGTAACTCACTACTTTGGGATGCAAGCCTTGAAGTGGATGGCATTAAAACCGGCCACACCTCAGATGCCGGCTATAGTCTAGTTACTTCAGCGATTAAAGATGATATGCGTCTTGTTGCGGTAGTCATGGGCACAGAAAGTGAGCGTGCACGTAAAGTTGAAAGCAAAAAATTGCTTAACTACGGCTTCCGTTTCTTTGAAACCATTACTCCTTACCAAGCCGGTGACGCTTTTGCCGATCAGCGCGNTGGGTAACAAAGAAACCGTATCGCTTGGCATTATGGAAGACACGCCAATCACTATTCCACGAGGTCAAAGCAAGAACTTAAAGGCTAACTTTGAGTTAGATAAAACACTCGAAGCGCCGCTAGCAAAAGGTACTAAAGTTGGTACTTTGTTCTTACAGCTTGAAGGTGAAGACGTAGCACAATACCCGCTGGTTACGCTTGAAGAGATCCAAGAAGGTGGATTCTTTAGCAAGATCTACGACTACCTACGTTTACAGATCTCGCAATAACCCCATTTTATGTAAGTGAACGCCTCATCATGAGGCGTTTTTTTTTGCGCCAAAAATGATAGAATGCGGCCAATAAATGACGACCTTGGCAACTCAAGGCTTGAAAGAGCCGCTAAGTGACCAAATAAAGGCGTCAGCAAGTAGTTCGTTGTGAGGATACCGTCGTGGTAAAACCAGTTAAAAATACTAAGTTTGATGAATACTTAGAATTTCCTTGCCCATTTACATTCAAGATTATGGGCCTTGCAAATGTCGATTTGACGGATCAGATCCTAACTAAACTGCAGGTGATTGCACCGGGTGATTATGCACCAAAGGTTAAACCAAGCAGCAAAGGCACCTATGAAGCCGTATCTCTTGTCGTTACCGTAACCAGCAAAGAGCATATCGAGCAGATTTATACCGAGATCGGTGGCATCGAAGACGTCCGTTACATTCTGTAGTTGGTAAGGACCCTAGTTATGGAATCTCGTAAGTTAATTGTGCGTCAACTCGGCCTTTGTAGTTACGAGCCAATTTGGCACAAAATGCAATCTTTTACCGATGAGCGTGATGACACCACAGCGGATGAAATCTGGCTGGTGGAACATGAGCCTGTTTTTACACAAGGTCAAGCCGGTAAAGAAGAGCATGTCTTGGCGCCAGGCAATATTCCCGTCGTAAAAGTAGATCGCGGCGGTCAAGTTACCTACCACGGTCCTGGGCAACAAATGCTTTATGTACTGCTCAACTTACGACGATTGAAAATAGGGGTACGTGAACTCGTCACTTGGCTAGAAGAAAGCATTATCGACTCCCTTAAAGAATATGGGATAGAAGCTTACGCTAAAGCCGATGCACCGGGTGTATACGTCAACGATAGCAAGATAGCATCTCTTGGACTTAGAGTCCGCCGAGGCTGCTCGTTTCATGGACTCGCACTCAACGTTAATATGGACCTTGGTCCATTTTTACGAATCAACCCTTGTGGTTATGCGGGCATGAATATGGTGCAAAGTAGCGAAATTAATGGACCTCAAACCGTCGCTGATGCGGGGGCTGGTCTGGTAAAACACATGCTAAAACGCGTTAATGCTGAGCATGTCGAATACACTGAAGGGTTTGAAAACGTATGAGTAAACCAGTCAAAATGGAGCCAGGGGTAAAGCTCCGCGATGCAGAAAAAATGGCATTGATCCCAGTTAAAGTCATGCCAACAGAACGCGAAGAAATGCTGAGAAAGCCTGAGTGGTTAAAGATCCGTTTGCCAAAATCAAGTGAACGTATCGATGGCATTAAACAAGCAATGCGTAAGCACGGTTTACACTCTGTTTGTGAAGAAGCATCTTGCCCTAACCTGTCTGAGTGCTTTAATCACGGTACAGCAACCTTTATGATTTTAGGTGCAATTTGTACTCGCCGCTGTCCATTCTGTGATGTGGCCCATGGTCGTCCACTAAAACCTGATGCACAAGAGCCGGAAAAGCTTGCGCTTACGATTAAAGACATGAAGTTAAGCTATGTTGTTATTACCTCTGTTGACCGTGATGATTTACGCGACGGTGGTGCGCAGCACTTTGCCGACTGTATTCGCGAGATCCGTAAGCACAATCCAGGTATTACAATCGAAATTCTCGTACCTGATTTCCGTGGTCGTATGGATAGAGCGCTTGAAATCTTAAGCGAAACCCCACCGGATGTATTCAACCATAACCTTGAAACTGCACCAAGACTTTACAAGCTAGCGCGTCCTGGTGCCGATTATAAGTGGTCGCTCGAATTACTACGCCGCTTTAAAGAAGCGCATCCAGAAGTAAGGACTAAGTCAGGCCTGATGGTTGGACTAGGCGAAGAAATCTCTGAAATTGAAGAAGTCTTAAGAGACTTGCGCGAGCATAACGTAGATATGCTTACTGTAGGCCAGTATCTGCAACCTTCAAAGCACCACTTGCCGGTAAAACGCTACGTGCCACCGGTTGAGTTTGATGGGCTAAAAGAGTATGCCGACGAAATAGGCTTTAGCCACGCAGCTTGCGGACCATTTGTACGCTCTAGCTACCATGCAGATCAGCAAGCCGCCGGTAAAGAAGTAAAATAAATTCTTCGTAAAACTGCTAGTTACAACTTAAACGCGGCTAAACGACACTATTTGTGATTTCAGTATTGTTGATAAAACACTAAAATCAATCGTATTGTCGCGGGAAAATCTAATGCTAGTAATACCAATTCTCTTAATTAGTTGATCAATTTTGAGTCGAGAAAAGCTTGTGATAACAAGGCAAAAATTTTGCTATTTAGCTGTTCTAAATGAGAAATTTTTAACGCAGTTGGCAGCAGGTTTTATCTCTCAAATTGACCAGATATTTAAGCTGATTGGTATAAATTGCCTTGTGGCTATATCATTAGTGGAGGGGCGTTTGGTTTGGCGCTATCGAGCTAAAATCTAAACGTCCCCTCTAACCCTTCCTTACAAATCGTAATACTCTCTATTCAAAATGACAGAACGTACTCAAAAGCAAGCTTTTTGCTAACCAGCAGCTTTGATTCAATCATAGTCAGAAGTCCAATATAGGTCTTAAAAAATAAATGTCGGTGAAAGTGCCCCTCTGCTACCTACTCAACCTGAGCTTCGGATAATTAATGCCTTTCTAGCAGCCAGTTTTAGCGCTACCTGCGTTGAATTCACTTCCAATAGCCAGCTATTGGTGTGTAAATTCGCCTTGCCTACAGGATGTAGGTAGCAGGACGCGAGAGCGGAGCTATCCCCAAAACTCTCTGGCTAGATAAGGAAATAATTTAATATGATTTTAAAAATAATGAGTTAGCTNCATTTCTTATCCAAACCTCAGGTTGCTCAAGTTGAAGGCACATGCTTCTCATGTTATAAAAAAGCTAACAACATTGTAGAGCAATTGAGTCAGTCCTGTTAGCAACCATTGATATCAGCTTTATATAGCAATGCCACTACCCTATTGAATTAGTTGAACTTATTATGAAATCACTTTAGGTTTTAAATGTTTATTCGCCCACAAGCTTACGGAGGAATAACTGTGGATTCAACAAAACTCCCTTATTACAAGATAGAGGTGCCTGAGCCTTTACCATTCAAGTTTAAACCAATACCCAGAAAGTATGAGCCAAACAGCAAACCTCACAAAAAGATAATAGTTTTCTCAGCAATCGTCTTTAGTGTAATTCTCATGGGCTTAATTCTAAGTATTATAGACTCTCGAAATAACTTATTACTGAAACTGATACTTCTAGGCGTAACTTGGTTTTTTTGGGTAAAAATAGTCCGCTACTTTGAAGCTAAGGAGAAAGAGGTAGATGCAGAAGTAAAGTCTAGCTCAGACTATATAGCTCGTATTCGCAATGAAGTTGCCGAAGAGAAAAGTGAATATCATAAAAAAAATAAAGAAGTTGAAGAATCACTAAAGGAAAACGAGTATCAAGCCAATATGCTCTTAATTGATGTTAACGATATTCTCGACACTGATATTCCTCGATCACTCAAAGAGGCCAGTACCTATATCTCACAAGCCGAGATCACCTATCAAAAAAATCTCTATTCTCAATATTGGGATAATTTAGACGATGCAATACTAAAAATTGAATTAGCAAAAAAGCAGTTCAACGCTGTAGAGAGTAAGTCAAAGAAATATCAAGCAATTTTACGAGGGCAGAAGCATAATTTCCCTCCGCTTTTTCAACAGCGAGATTTTAAATTAAACCCCATTGCTGTATTTAAGGAGTACTGCCGCATAAAAGAATTGGGAGAATCAAATTATCAATTTGCCAAAATTGAAGAGATGCGAAAAACTAGAAAGGTCATTGCTGCGGGGTTTGGCTCTTTCAACCATATGTTTAATGCACAGATGAATTCAATCAACTCGTCATTTAACTACTTTAGGGATAGCGTTGACCAACAATTTCATGAATTTAAAAAAGAAAGTAAAAAGTCGAATCAAGATCTTGAACAAGCACTTAAAGAGCAAAAGGAATACTTTGAAGAAGTTATTGCTGACTTAAAGCAAACATTTCAAACTGGCAATCATTAAGGAGATACATATGTCGGAATACTATTCATTTATGCTACGGGATATTGGAGGGAGCGACTTACATGCAGTAAAACTTAGCCGCAGGAAAATCCGTATTGAAAATGGAACTGTTACTACGTTAGAAAAGAGTGGATTATTTTGGGGAAAATGGGAGGAAAAGTATTCATGGACAATAACTCAAAGTATGGAGGTTCTTTACATAGATAGAATGGGCTTAAATAACCTTTCCGGGTCAGTAGAGTTGCAAGATAAAAGTACTGGTGAAAGTTATAGGGAATATATATATGATGAGTTAGACGCATTTATAAGCGAATTAAACTTGCCTGTATCCTGCGAAATTTAAAGTTTGAGTTAAAGTCTAGATATGAGGAAAACGATATACCTAGTTTAACCTGAGCTTCGGATAATTAATGCCTTTCTAGCAGCCAGTTTTTGCGCTAACTGCGTTGAATTCACTTCCAATAGCCAGCTATTGGTGCGTAAATTCGTCTAGTTATCCCTAAAACTCTCTGACTAGATAAGGAAATAATTGAATGTATCTTTAAAAACAATTAGTTAGCTCATTTAAGCTGAATTAGCTGAGAAGAATTTAGCTAAGAAGAGTGATCCGTACCAACAACAACAACGGGTAACTGTCAGATCAAGTCTGAACTAGTACAGTCCAGGCTGAGTATTCTCTTTATCGACAGTTCTGTTATTGCACTGCGCTTTTTACCGCTAATAGTTGAGATAAAATCCAGGCATAAAAAAGCCGCAGTTGGGCTAAGATTTTACGGCAGTTTTGGCCTACACCCGCAAGCACTGCATTCAGTTTATCACCGAGCTTTCCTTTTAAGCGGTTAAGCCCTAAGTGACCGTCTTGTTTCATGTGCCCGATGATTGGCTC
>NZ_NSDG01000056.1:0-43589 GCF_002289345.1 Pseudoalteromonas sp. HM-SA03
GTAAATTTTCCTATTTTAGTTAATGGAAAATTCTACTTATAAACTGTTTCATTTTTTGGGGGAGTTACAATTAGAACGTCCAAGTTTTGTCTATCGATTGCTCGTTAAACCCTTTATCACTCGAGGGCGTCATTTGTTCTTTCGTCACTTTTTTAGGTGTTTTAATTTCAGCATATTGATTAGTTCTATTCTCATTCGTGAACTTGCCATTAAGCTTTGGTTTGCTGATAGTTACTTCTTCGAAGTGTGGCTTTACATTGTCGGAAGCCTTAATGTTGCTGGAGAGAGCTGTGATACGCTCCCCCAAATTATCTCGCTCAAACTCTAATTCTGAGATTACCGTGTTCAGATAGGCGGAGTAAGCCGCTAATAAAAAAGTCCCTATTGCAGTAAGGTATCGCATATTAAATCTTTATTTATTTTATAATTATTATATTTTTAACAGTCTTTTATATCATTCAGTCATGGTAAACGGAACTGAGCTAAGAGTGTTTTAGCTTCAAAACTATCAAATTGCCCACCAATATGCAGTATGTGTTGGCTAGATTTGTTAAAGATAAAAAGCTCATCAAAACTACGAGTGTTGTTGGTCAGCGATACGGCCAGCCAGTCTCCAGTGTTAAATATGCCAATGTCGTTAGGTGATGTAAGCTCATGGACTTGATAGGCAATATTGTAATCAATGGCTGGCTTATCTTTGTTTTTCAATGCGATAAAATAAGACGCAAGATCAAGTTCATACTTGCTATGTAGACCACCGGTAATATTCTCAGCCGGTTGTACCTGAAAAATGAGTTCACCATGCTCCGTTGTAACGGTGAACGAGGGTAACTCTGAATGAAGAATATTGAGATGAGTAACGTTTTGCTTGGGGATACAGAGCTTCACAGTACTAAATTCTAGCCAGTATGGCTCGCCTTGGCATTGTGGTTTAGGCCAGCTTTCTGCATAGCTAGAGGTGGGTAATAGCGCAAAAAGTACAATTGATAATAATAACTTCATTGTTACACTCCAAGAGAAGCTAGCTTCATTGGAGATTTATAATTTAATATCACCTTTTTCGCACACGAAAGCGATTGTTCTTCACTTAATTGACTAATAATACTTTGTGTAAAGTTTTTAGCGATCCAACCTGTTGTCGCTTTAGCACCTGTTGGTTTAGGCACCCATTTTAAAGCGGTTGTGCACTGTCGCGTTTCTTCAATCATTTTGCCAAATATTTCAGCGACCCTAGGGTTTATTTCACCTGAAAATTTTAGGTCAACGTCTGCACCATTATAAAAGGCGTTAATGGCATCCTTGACTGATTTTTCTTCGTTCATTGGTCATTTCCTTTGTGAACCATACACATTCTTAGATGAAAACAGGAGGTAAGTGAACTAATGCTGAATGAGAGATTTGGGCTTGACGCGGGAAAAAATGGCAAATAGATACCTAACAACAAAAGCCATTACGGCTTTTGTTGTTGGTCTGTTTTATGTATTACCTCATCGCTGTCATCTTCTTCATCATCTTCCTGTTCGGGGCGCTGATTTTCTACAAAAATGGTGGCGAGTAAGGTAGTTACAACACAAGAAAGCAGAATACTTTTTATGTAGGGGTAACTTTTGTAAACCCAATTCCAGCTCCAGAAGGGCTTAGCCGTTGCTTCTGAGACGCCAAAGATATAATCCATATTTCGGAACAAGTTTTCTACAAACGCGGCTGAGTCTACAATGATAAATAACATGTAGATACCGTACAATAAAATGTCGGCATGGGTAATGTAAATGGCGCGCCAGTTATTTGGTTGGAAGCGGCGCATAAACAATAAAGAGTACATCACTCGTTTTCTTAGTATTAAAAGAATAGATACATCAACACAGAAGTGCATTAAATAAACCATAAAGTTCTTTTTATACGATGGATCTTCTTGCATAAAAACTTCGATCATTCTGAGTAACCCAAACTCAATAGCTGTAATCGAGAATAAAACTAAGATGATATGTACAATGTTAACCTGAGCACGAAAGCACACAGCTGTAAGAATAAGTGTTCCTAAAATAACTAAGCCATAATTAAAATTGGTATAAAAGTATAAATATGACAGCAGCCCTGTAAAAGCTACAGCTATGCAGTAAAAGAACCACGAAGTTTTCATGTACTAAAATTCCTTCATTCCTTAAATCATCACAAGGTTCGAATATGGCTTAAGGTTATATTGCACCCAGAGATCTTACTTGTTAGTTTGATCATCTGTAAGTCTCTATCCCCGAGGATCATCGTATTGGTCCATACCTGAGCCACCATTAACCTTATGCAGCTCTTGTGCATTAAGTATCAAGGGAGTCATATTGTTAATCTGTTCACCTCGTGGATCGTTATAATGGTCTAAACCTGAACCACCCACCATTCGGTACAGTTGTGACTCCGCCATGGTATTACCGTTGCGATAGCACTGAGTTGCTATAGTGCAATGTTTGTTACGATTAGCGCTATTAAGTAAGCGCACGTTAGTATCTTGTTTTGTTTTACTTACAAATTGTTTTATCGTGATAAAGCAAAAGGTTAGTATGCCTGCTGTCACATTTTTGAATAGCTGCATGTTGATTTCCCTTCAGGATTATTTTCGGTGTTTTGGTTAGCACTACTTTATCGCGAAACATCAAAAATGAGAATAACTTGTTGCTTGTTTTGTAAACAAGTGAAACTAAAGGTGTTGTATTAAAAGGTAGATGTTAACACACTAATCTTCCTGACCTTTTGGTTTTTTGCGCTTTTTTGCAGGAGAAGGGCTTTCTCGCCAGAGCTTTACGTCTTGCATCTTTGTGCGTAGGTCCATAAAGTAGTCTGTAATTGGATTAACATCCATACCACAGTATGTACTCCATTCTAAAAAGTACTCGAATGAAAATTTCCGAATACCTTTTTCATACTCTTCATAGGTTTGTCGCCGGATCCCTACTAAGTCAGCCATCTGCTGGGTGGTTTTATCAGCCGATATGCGCAGTCTTCGAAGATCATCACCTGTACACTTAAATCGGGTTCTGCCCACTCACTTAATCCTTTTTATTCGGGCTCGCGAAAACGCGAAAGGTTAAATTTTAACGCCGCTACTGTTTCTATTTTGTAAAATTTGGATTGTAACTGTATGTACAAAATTTGCAAGCTTGTTTTGTCTTTATGTTGCTAAAATGATTTTATTTTTATGTAACTTATTGAATTGTATTGCTTGTTTTAATTTTTGTTGTAAATTTTTTTTGTTCGACAGAATTTTCAGGCGAAGTTTTTGATAAGCTCAGCTTTATAGAATATCGGTTGGTGACAAAGGATTATTATATGGATTACTTACGTCAGTATAACGATCTTAATATTTATTATGAGGCGTTAAAAAAAGCAAGTAAGCAAGGCTCAGATGTGCCCGAGTCCACGGCTAAATGGTTAGCGTTAGTAGAGACCACATTATTTGAGCTACAAGAGCTCGCTTATATGGAGAAAGCATATATGCAAAAGTCTAAAACAATGAGTAACTTAGTCGACCTTGTTTATGCCAGTGCACCAACGATGGAGTAGTGTTTTTAAGCTAAGTATTTTCGGTGGAGGGGATGTGCTTTACTGGCATCCCCTTTTTTAAAATAGGTTAGTCGTTTATTTTACTCTGGTGATTTCAAACTACGATAAAATAAAGTGGTAATGCGCTCTGCTGGTAGCCAATTTAGCATAGTTATGATTAAGCACTGGTCGCGGACGTGCGGCTACAATTTATTCTAAGCTTGTATTATTTTTCATTGCGTCTAGCATAATTGTTTTTCCTTTTTGTAATAGTGCTAGATAGTCTTGTAAATTTTGTTTATCACATCTTGTATTGCTGCAATTACTCCTGCTAAGGAGGCGTCGCTGCGTTGTCTATTACCTGCCTCAATGCCGCATCCATCCTTAGGATAAAGTCTTGTTTAAATGGATATTTCTCATCAAACCCTTTTAAGTACCCAATGTGGGCAGTGCGACGCATTACTATTTTATCTTCAACAATATTACTGGTGTTTACACTGGGTGTTATCTGCGACATTTTATTGATACCAAGTAAAGTGGAAAGCCGGTCATTGATGTAACAATCGATGCGCCCACGTGCGAGCTTTTCGATATTTGAACGTGTGCTTTTGTTTTCCCAAAGTTGAATAAATCCCTGTTTTTGCGCTTCCATTAGGCTTTCATCTAGGATGATATAACCTGCATTAATGCCAATATTAAGTACTCTGTCTGGTTTTGCATGAGGTAGGTTTTTTAACGTGGTTCCTTGATTGCAAAAGGCAACCACCACCTCTTCTTGAAGGGGAATTGAATATGGCCAGATATAGGGGCGTTTTTTGATATGTATATAAGGTGGCATTAAAGCTATTGCTTCACCGGATGCCATCGAGGAAACGCCTCGCTTCCAAGGTACGGCTTGCAAGGTAACTTGATATTCATGACTCAGCAAACGCGCTGCTTGCTTCACTATATCGACATAGATGCCATAAAGCTCGCCGTTAACTTGATAACTATAAGGTGGGTAAGCATCGTCGACCAAAATGGTGACTTTGATAGGTGCTGAGTATTCAGGTTTATGAGGAGCGGCGTTAGATGAGAGCGGCAGAAATATACAGCAGCAAATAAAAACCAAGCGAAATAAATTCATTTTTCACTTATGTATGTAGTAGTGGTCATTAAAATATAGTGGTTTTTTACAAAAAATCTAATGACTTGAAATTGCACCATTGTGAAAAAGGCTTATCGATTTGAAAAATGATAAGCCCATATGGTTGAGTGGCTAATGCTCAGATTTGTATATTCTCTCTCCAATTTGAAGTCTGTCAAAGCGCGGTGAGATTCTTTGATATTGTCCTTGCTGCAACAACTCAATGATCTTATCGTCACTTTCTTTCCATTTGGATAAAGGAAAGTATGCAATCTGCCATTTTTTGTCATCCAGATAAATTAGCTTGATTTCGGTACCGTGAGACTCTTCTATCAACAGTAGGTATTCTGCCTCCTTTGTTTTATCAAGCTGAATAGCGAATAGAGCGGTTTTTACTGCGTATTGAAATGCGTAAGGGTTCTGTTTTACATGTTCTGAAACAGCTTGCTGCATTTCTGTTGGGAGCGCATCGCTCGTCATATTGAGCAATTCAATATTGGTCCAAATATCGACTTCTTCGGGTTGCGCAGATTGATCTGTTAATGCGCGCTCAATTGTTTTGATAAGTGCCACATCTGAGCTGTTGTGTTTTATTGCTTCAATCGCTTCAATACCAGGTTTACCGAGCTGGTTAGCAAAATAGTATGCGTCGAGCTGGTCAACTTGCTGGTTACTTTGCAAAAAGCGTGAAACCTGACTTGTTACAGTTATCTTTCTAAAGTCTAAAAGAGGACTTTGTGACATCAACAAGATGCTAGTGATTAGCAGTATTATGGGGCGGTTAGCTAGTCCGAGGTTGTTTACCCAGCTTGACTTAAATCGAGCAAAATTAACGAGATAACTAATAGCGAAGAGCCCTAAAAAGACACAAATAGTAATTGCCCAGAGTCTGGCGATATTGAAGCCGTACTGATCAACCCTTAACCATAATCCGTAGGCGCTAATGGCAACGTAAATAGGGAAACAAATTAACACGACCAAAGCGAGAATTTGCACCCATGTACTAGAGCCTTTGCCATAGTTTGCAGTATTGAGTGTAACGAGTAACGCACCTAATAGGAAAAATACTAGTGCGCTGCCACCGTTTTGCCAAAGAGGTGTAAGGCCAGTGCCAAGCAAACTGATTAAAAATAGTGAGGAGATAAATGCAAGCACTGGCAATAAAAGCCGTGCAAAGCCCTGGCACACTTTGAAGAGTTGGGTCAGAGTGCTAGCTTTATCTCGCGCATTTATCACTCCTATTGCTTGAGCTAGCGTTAATACTGGATAAAAGAACCAAGGCTCAGAGAAAAGATCGGCAAAAAGCTCGATATTGATAACAGAAAACAAGCCAGCCCAAAGTCCCAAAATTGCGCCTGTTGCTAGCGTAAAGAGTTGTGCCGTTAAAAACACAGTGATAACACTGGCGAAGCACTCTGCAAGCGCTGAATATTGTGGTAAAGATGCGTGACTACGCTTCGTTACGACCAAAGGGATCACTAGGAAAGTACATAGAAATAGCACTAACGGGAAAGGCCAACATTGAAAAAAGGTGTCGGAGAGTGGGGAGTGTAATTGCAGGCCGGTATAAAACCCGAGCAAGAGAAAGAGGATCCCACAGGCGATAAACCTGAGTATTTGCTTTTTAGTTATTGATTGAAAGCTGGCATATAAAATTAATGCTGGAAATGTGATAGTGAAAGCATAAAGGGAAAATAGCCACTCATTTGCAAGCTTGGGCCAGTGTTCAATCGCGAGCGACTGATGCAGTAAAACTAGTACAATTCCTTGAACAAGCGCGAGTAATAACAGCCGTTTTGATTGCTGAGTAATATCCATGTCTATCCTTTTTATCCGCAGTGCAGGGCATTGCAGAAAGTTTGTGATCAGTAAGTCCCCCAATGGTAGTCAACTAAAAATAAACCCTGCGTGACTACTTAACCTAAGTTACTCAGTTTCACAGGGTTTTTATACTTGTAGATTAGGCGCTAAAGTTAAAGTTTATTTTCAGCGAGTGCGATAAAGAAACTATAACTTAATGCGACATCGTGGATACGCTTAAAGCGACCAGATGCACCACCGTGGCCGGCTTCCATATCAGTTTTTAGCAGCAGTAGATTATCATCTGTTTTGTATTCGCGTAGCTTAGCGACCCACTTCGCAGGCTCGAAGTACTGCACCTGAGAATCATGTAAACCCGTGGTTACAAGCAGGTTTGGATATGCTTGGGCTTTAACTTGATCGTAAGGTGAGTAAGACAGCATGTAATCAAAATACGTCTTCTCATTTGGGTTGCCCCATTCGTCGTACTCATTTGTGGTCAGCGGTAGGGTTTCGTCAAGCATGGTATTGATCACGTCTACAAATGGAACTGCTGCATGTACACCATCGTATAGTTCGGGCGCTTGGTTAATTACAGCGCCCATTAATAGGCCTCCTGCGCTGCCACCTCTGGCATAAATACGTGAAGCATCACCATATTTTTGCTCAACGAGTGCTTTTGTGACATCAACAAAGTCGTTAAAGGTGTTCTTTTTATTTAATTTTTTGCCGTTATCGTACCAAGGACGGCCAAGCGTTTCTGAACCACGAATATGCGCAATAGCATAGACAAAACCACGATCTAAAAGGCTTAAACGGCTTATAGAGAAAGTTGGCTCAACATTAGAACCGTATGAACCATAACCGTATTGTAGTAGCGGGTTAGAACCATCTTGCTTAAACTTATCTTTACGATAAACAATTGAAACTGGTACTTTTATGCCGTCACGTGCGGTGACAAAAATACGTTCAGATTGGTAGTTTTCAGGTGCAAAATCGCCCAATACTTTGTCTTGCTTTAATAGTGTTTTGTCTAAACTAGCAAGGTTGACATCATACACAGAAGCCGGGGTCGTCATACTCTGATAACCAATTCTTACCGCGTCTGCATCTAGGTTTTCGTTACTGGTTAAATAAACGGCATAAGCCGGGTCATTAAAGGTTAAACGCTTGCTTTCGTTATTATTTAAATTTAATACGGTGATTTGGCTAAGGCCATTTTCACGTGTTTCGTAAACAAGATGCTGATTAAATAGCTCAAAGCTATCTAGTTTTGCATCGGCATTGTGCGGTACAACGGTTTGCCATTTTGAAATATCACTTGCATCACTGGCTTTAACGCGCATCAGCTTAAAGTTTACGGCATCTTTGTTGGTGTGGATATAGTACCAGTCGCCCAGTTTCGCAATGCTATATTCATGACCACTTTCTCTTGGAATAAAGCGCTCAGGAGTTGCTTTTACATTATCAGCGTCGAGTAAAGAAACACCTGATGCCTCGGTGCTGGAGTGGTGAATGTATATTTTGCTCTTGTCTTTACTCTTTGAGATATAGGTGTAATAGCTGTTATCTTTTTCTTCGTAAATCAGTTCATCTGTGCTTTGCGCTGTGCCTAGAGTATGGCGGAATACTTGATAGCCAAGCAAAGTAACCGGATCTTTTTTGATGTAATAGATGGTCTTGTTATCGTTTGCCCAAACGATAGGGCCTGACGCACCCTCGATTGTATCGTCCAGTAACTTACCTGTTGTTAAATCTTTGATTCGGATAGTATAAATTCGACGACTCACGGTATCTTCAGCAAAAGCTAATAGATTTTCGTTGGTTGAAACGGAAATACCACCGACACCGTAATAGTTTTGACCTTCAGCGCGGACATTCGCATCAAAGATAGCTTCTGCATTTTTGCCATCTTGGTGTTCACTGCGGTAATAAGTGAAGTATTCTTTGTCACCCTCAGTGGCACTAAAATAATAATAACTGCCGTTTAGTACTGGCACGCTGCGGTCATCTTTGACCACTTTGTTTTTGATTTCTTCAAACAAGGTTTGTTGTAGTTGCTCTGTGTTTACGAGCTTGCTGTCGGTATAGGCATTTTCTTTAGTTAAGTGTGACAGCACCTTTTCATCGCTTCTGGTATCGTCACGTAGCCAATGATAATTATCGATAAGTTCTTGACCGTGAATGGTTGTTTTATGTGGGATCTTTTCTGCTACAGGTGCCGTTACCGCTGTGGTTTGCTCTGCGGTAACTTCAGGCTTTGTGTGTTGTGACGGCGCTTCTTGACAACCGAGTACTGCAACCAAAGATGCAGCCACTACTGTAAATTTAAATTTCTTCATTTGTTGTTTTTGTAAAATAAATCAATCCGCCCAGTCTAAACCAGTTCTCATTATAAGGACAACTAATTGAGACGATATTTTGTAACAATTGTAGAGACTGGGTTCTTCCATTTGAAACGTAAGCGACTTAATTAATATCAAAGCGGCCAACCAAACGCTCTAAGTCTTTGGCTAAACTAACCAATTGGTCAGCACCAGCATTTAATGCTGCCGTTTCTTCTCCGACTTGTCGTACAGAAATATCCACCGAATCAATTAAACGTCGAGTATGACCTGCATTTTCTCCCTGTAACGAAGCTTGTGACGCTATATTTGAAACCGATGTTTTAATCCTTGATACAGCCTGAGCGATGTCGGCAAAGGCTTGTTGAGCACTTTGCGATTGTGTGATGGTCGTCTCAGATTCGCTTACGCTTGACGTCATTTGGGCTGATACTGTCCTTGTTTGAGCGATGAGGTTGGTTAACACTTGCTCTATTTCCTGTGTGGCGTCATGTGAGCGCTGCGCAAGCGTTCTTACTTCATCAGCAACCACTGCAAAGCCTCGGCCCTGTTCACCAGCACGAGCAGCTTCAATCGCTGCATTTAATGCCAAAAGATTAGTTTGCTCTGCGATAGCACGGATCACGCCTAAAATGTTCGTGATATCTTGGCTTTCGCTTTCGAGTTGATTCATGGCGTTGGCGGATTCAGCCAACGAATGGTTAAGCCTCGCGACCTGCGATACCGTGCTTTCTATCGTGCTGTTACCACGCTGAGCATGATCGTCTGCGGTGACAACATCCTCCAAAGTATGATCGCAGCTCTCAGCGATCTGTGCGGCAAGGTGCTCTACGGTTTCAGTAGTCGTAGTCGCGCTGGCGGAGTCTTCAGCCTGCGCATGGCATTGATTACGGATATCGTTGATACTCTTTTGCGACCCTAATGCGGCATCATTCAATGTCGAGGCATTGCTTTGAATATCTTTTACGAGCGAATTAATTGAGTCCAAAAATTTATTGAACCACGCGGCCAGCTCCCCAATTTCATCATGGGTGACGACTTTTAAACGTTTAGAAAGATTACCTTCACCTTGCGCTATTTCTTTTAAGCCTTCAGACACCATTTCAATGGGCTCAACTATCTTATTGGCAAGCGTTATTGCAATGATAATAAACAAAATCACCATGATGACCGCGATAATCGTGATACTAATCGTCATATCGTAAGCTGAAGCCAAGATTTCATCTTCATCAATCACCGCGATAAATTGCCAGCCAAGAGTGTCGGAGCGATAAATCTTAGCGTCATAGGTTTTGTTATCGGTTTCAATAGTGAGGTAGGGTTCGTTTGTGGCGTTTCGTATAGCCTCGTAGAGTGGGCTGGTGAGATCTTTAATGTGTTTAAAGTTGTTATTTTTATTTTTAGGATCGGCAAGCACAGTGCCGTCGGCATCAAGGAGGATTAGATACCCAGACTCCCCGAGACGAATATTGCTAACGATGTCGGTCAGCGTTGCGAGTGTTACATCTAATGATTGTACGCCGATCACTTTGCCGTCACGTTTTATACCTGTGGCAACTGAGACCATGGCTTGCCCCGTTACCCCTTGATAAGGCTCGGTGAGGATAACTTTGTTGGGATCTTTTGAAGCATTTTGATACCAAGGGCGTTTTCTTGGATCGTAATCGCCAAGGGGCTCCGCAGGATACTGAATAAAACCACCGGATCCAGTGCCAAGATATACAAACAATAATTCTTCGTGGGTTTGCCCAAATGCGCGGTAAAGCTCAAAGATACTGGCTTCGGTTTGACCATTTTGTAGCGGAGTCATCGGTTTCTCTGCACCAAAATAAGTGGTGGTGTCTTGACCCACTTGTTGCACGGCCTTGGACTCGGCGAGGAAGCGCGCATTTTTCTTCATCTGCTCAAAAAACAGTACAAAAGACTGCTCGGCTTGTCTTATCTCGTTGCCAGAAGCATCAAGGAATTTATCGAGAGAGTCGCTTTTAGTTTGAGAAATGCTAACCACAGAAATCGCTAAAATAGGAATGATCACAGTGAGAACAAAGCTAATAATGAGCTTTTTGCGCATTTTCATACAGACAACCCTTAACTATTCGAGTGTTTTTATTATGCTCCTAGAGGGAGCGCATATTCTCAGGGCAAAATCTGAGCCACGGGTGTGGCTCGTTAAAGTCCGTATTACAAGCACTGTGCAGTGGTAGGTTTGGTCAAGCAACGCGCATCAGAAATTAAAACTAATGTTACCCCTCTATTAGGTTTAGCATTGGATCTCATGTTTTTTAAGTAATTTGTAAAAATCAGAGCGATTACGTTGCGCAAGTTTTGCAGCTTCAGATACATTCCCTTCGCAAAGTGCTAGTACTTTTTGGATGTAATCATACTCAAACTGGCGTTTCGCTTCATTTAACCCTGTAAACGCGTTTTGCTCTTTATCCTTAGGCAGGGCTTTTTGTACGATATCTTCAGTGATCATTTTACCTGGCGTAATAGCAACACAGTGCTCCACAATATTATGGAGCTGACGGATGTTGCCCGGCCAATGATAATTCAACAAGTGGGTAATACTTTGTTGGTTAAATTGCTTTTCGCCATCGCTGAGTGCACTTAAGAAGCGTGATGCAAGTAGTGGAATATCTTCCAATCGCTCTCTTAAGCTCGGGATTTCAACAGACACCACGTTTAAGCGATAGTATAAATCTTCACGAAATTGTTTTTCCGCAACGGCGCTTTGAATGTTCTTATGGCTTGCAGAGACAAAACGAACATTGACCTTATGCTCGGTTTGGCCGCCCACAGGACGAACGGTTCGTTCTTGTAAAACACGCAGTAGTTTAACTTGCAAATCAAGCGGCATATCGCCAATTTCGTCGAGGAATAGGGTGCCGCCATCTGCCGCTTGTACTAAACCTTCTTTGTCGCTCACCGCGCCGGTAAACGCCCCTTTTTTATGGCCGAATAGCTCAGACTCCAACAGGTGAGCGGGCATTGCGCCACAGTTAATCGCAATAAATGGGCCTTGCGCTTGATTACTGGCTAAATGGATTGCTTTTGCCGTTACTTCTTTACCGGTACCACTCTCGCCTTGGATAAGAATGTTTGCGTTACTGCTGGCAAGCGCTTGAATTTGTTGTACCAATTGACGCATTGCGGCACTTTGGAATAACAACCCATGGAAATTATTTGGATCTGAAGTTTGTGCGGTTCTTACTTTTCCTGCAAGCGCCTCATTGATGACATCGAGCATTTGCTGAGAGTCAATGGGTTTGGTTAAAAAGCTCACAAAGCCTTGTTGCATGGCGTCAACAGCGTCAGGAATTGAGCCGTGAGCGGTCATCATGACAACGGGCATGCCGGTATAATACTTCTTTATTTGCTCATTAAGTTCAAAGCCATTCATGTGTGCCATCTTTAAATCGGTGATGACCAAGTCGATAGGCATTTGCTTGAGAATATTTAACGCTTGCGTACCGCGGTGCGCAACTTCAACTTCGTAGCCGTGGCTTTCTAAACGCATTGCTAATAGCTCGGTTAAAGACGTATCGTCATCCACTAAAAGTAACTTTGCGCCCTGTTGTGTTTGACTCATAGTGAATTCTCCTCGAGTGATGGGTTTTCAGAAAGATCGGTTTCTAAACGTTGTTTCTCTATGTCGGCAAGCTTTTGTTTTAGCTCTGCAAGTTGCTTTTGTGTTTGTAATAATTGCTCTTGGTGCTGTTGCGCCTTATTGTCAGAGTAATAACTACTGATTTTTTGCTCACGAAGGCTTTGGGTATGCCAAGCTAACGACTCAAACCAAATGTTGTAATCGTCTGGCCAATAATCTTGTAGTTTTACTTCCTCAATGGCTTTGAGTTGCTTGGTGGTTGAGTCTGTGCCGCAATAGGTGTGAATAAAGCCTTGTAAGTGCAGCGCGCCTTTATAGTAATCGTTAAATGTCACGTTATGTTTTTTGGCGCATTGGCTAATTAAGGCTTTGATCACCTTAGCTAAAGGCACAAACTTAGCGCTAGTTTCTGTTTTTACAGGGCCAATAAACTGCTTTGTTTGTTCGACGTTTTGCTCCATTGCGGCACAACCACCGAGCAAAAATAGCGTGATACTTAATGCGATGTATTTCATTTTGGATCCCTTTTTGGAAAGGCGACTTGAATACTGGCACCAGATTCTACTGATTGCCATTTCACATCGCCTTTTAATTGCTTCACACACTCAGAGACAATGGCTAAACCTAAGCCACTGCCATTGCTATTTTTATTTTTCTCACCACGAACAAATGGCTGGAATAATGAATCGGCTTCATTGATGTCGATGCCATCACCGTCGTCACGGACTATCAATAATACTTCGCCATTTTGTTCTTCAATTGAAATAGTGACATTGCTTTTAGCATGATCGATGGCATTGCTCACTAACTGAGTTAACACTAATTTACATGGAAGATAAGGCACTTTTAGCTCATCATGATTTTGCCAGTTCACTATCACATCAGTCTTGCCTAGCTTATCGCTAAGATGCTTAGAGACTTCTTCTTGGATAAGATTCATTTCGGCGTCGTGATGTAGGCTATCAGGGTGACTGGCCGCGCTATAGCTGAGCAAATCATCTATCAATGATCCAAGCTTTGCAACGGAGTTTTCCATAATGGTGAGAATACGTTGCTGTTTTGGGTTAACATCTCCAAGTAGTCCGCTATTTAATAAGCTGCTTCCTTCATTTAATGATGCTAAAGGGGTTTTAAGCTCATGAGTAACATGGCGCAAGAAGGTTTCTTTTTGTTGTTGAATACGTTTAAGTTCGAGCCTTAACCAATTCAACTTGTCACCCAATTGCTGCAATTCATGACTGCCAGAGAGTTCTACCGACTTATCTAAATTACCTTTACCTACCTCAGATACCGCAGATTCTACCTGATTAAGCTGCTGACAAATCCGGTTGATCAAAAAGATGCTGATCACGATTAGGGTGGGTAGCAAGATAACGAGACCGAACATAAACCACGTTTGCAGCTGCACGAAATGAGCTTCTTGATCAGATAAGCGCTTATTAAGTGTTTGTTGAAAGCTTTCCTCGAATTGATTAAGCACCTTAACCAATTGTTGGAACTCTTCAGCTTTTGAAGTGGCATTGATCTCATCGGGAGCGAATTGTCGCCATTTAGCAACAAACAGCGAATCGGGTAGGTTTATTTTTAATAATTGAATGCGTTTTTTGGTGTTTTGCCACTTCTGCTCGATGCTTTCTTGCAGTGTTTCACTTTGCAGCAGCTGATTATTTTGCAGTGCTTTTTCAAGCGCACTGATATCTGCTTTTACAAAATTGTATTCAAGGATAAGTTTTTGATTTTTATTATAAATATCCTGTGTTTTTTGTTGGTTTTTGGATAGTGCTTGGGCGTACCACAAAGTCAGTGTGAGTATTGGCAGCACACCAATAAACATGGCAATAAGTGCTTGTTTTTGTAATGACTGAGAAAAAATTTTTTTCACGATGCTAAATCCTTTAAAAGGTTGCACAAGTTTCAATCAAATGGTGTTGCGAGATTTGCAAAATTTTCTACCCAAAAATTTTCCTGTTGCAAAGCTGCGACAATCTAACATCAAGAAAAATAAAGACTTTTTATTTTTCGCTTTTTTAACTGTTGCCATTTAGCAACAGCCAGCCTTAATCCAACCTTAATCTTTTTAAACAGTTTTTCTTAACTTGTTGATAAACCGTGATTTTTCAATTTTGGCATCAAAGTTGGAATAATTATCTCGAAAGCGAAAAACGAAACGCAAAAACAAATGCAAAGTCAGTTTTTAGCTTTAATAGCAAAACGGTTCACACAAAATTTAATTTTTAATCTTATGAGGAAAGCACGATGAAAAATCTAGCAATCGCAGTATCAGCAGCAGTAATGACTTTGGCATCAGTAGGTGCACATGCAAACACTGGTTTCGACAAACTAGACATGAATGGTGATGGTTATATCTCTATTGAAGAAGCAAAAGCGGATGAAGGCCTTCTTGCTCAATTCAACGAGCTAGATGCTGACCAAGATGGTCAACTAAGCCAAGCAGAATTTGATAACTACGAAGGGTAATTTGCCCAGTTATCACATCATTTTAATCGTTTAGGAGAAGATCATGAAAAATTTACTAGCAGCACTTTCAATCGCAGGTATGACATTAGTTTCAGCATCGGCAATGGCGATGGACGACTTCGAAAAGTACGACACTGATGGTAGCGGCACAATCAGCATGAGTGAGGCGCAGGTTAACCCTAAGTTAGCTGAGCAATTCAAGACACTTGATGTTGACGGTAACGACGAGCTAAGCGAGTCAGAGTACGCGCATTTTGAAGGCTAATTTAAAAGCTCGATACTGGTGAGTCTTCGGACTCTCCGTCAAGACTGAACTTTAAGGAGAAGATGATGAAAAATCTACTAGTAGCGGTATCCCTTGCTGGCCTGTCAATGGCATCGGTTAATGCGATGGCTGGTGACGACTTTGCCAAATACGATGCCGATGGTAGTGGCGCAATTAGCTTGAGTGAAGCGAAAGTAAATCCAAATCTTGTTGAGCAATTCACTCAGCTAGACGGTAACGCTGACGGCGAGTTAAATGAATCAGAATTCGCAAATTTCAAAGGCTAAGTAATAGCCCTCCAATTTCATGAAACGAACAGTATTTACATTTTTTGAGGAATAAATGATGAAAAACGTACTAATTGCACTTTCAATCACAGGTTTATCTTTCGCGTCTGTTAATGCTATGGCGAGTGAAGACTTCGCTGCGCTAGATACAGATCAAAGCGGCACAATCAGCATGAGTGAAGCACAAGCGCATACTACACTTGCAGAGCAATTTAAAGCGCTAGACGTTGATGCAAACGGCGAGCTAAGCGAAGCAGAATTCGCAAACTTTAAAGGCTGATTAGGGCTATATCAGTAAATTTACCTGCGCAAGGGAGTGACAGAGGAAAAGGAACTGATGTCAGGGAGCAGGGAATAGAGTTCAAAGATTATGATTATTGTTGAGTTATTTGGCAACATTACTGATTTGTTCAACTAAGCGCCTTTTTTCGGGCAAGTTTAAACAAACTGGTATAAAGGAATACGTACAGCGAGGCATCGCTATTAGAATCTTTGAGCTCCAAATTGAGAGTTTGGATGTCATTAGGGAAGTAAAGTGAAGGATCATAGTCGGTAAGAGTAAGGCGGTTATTCGCACCGCACCCAAAGCTTGGCTTAATAGCCAAGCTTTTTTTTTGTTTTTCGGTTTTCGTTATTTTTTATGCTCAGCGATCCGCAAACGCCCATTAAGACGGCGAGTATTAATATAGAGTGAAACTTGATTGAATAGATAAACATTAAGTCACGCTTAGATATTCTTTTTCCCCTAATCGAAAGTCTGATAAACCTGCTTTAGCCATGTAAAAGTTAGCTTCTAGCTTTATTTAACGTTACAGTCGATCTAAACAACAACTCCAATTCAGTTGTACTAGCATCATAAGCGTAACTTTATTACGCAAAGAAGAGTAACATTGGCTAGACGAGGAAGCGATTTAAGAACTGCAATAAAGGTGGTTAAAGCAATCGACAGAGCTAGTAATCAAGCTGCTCGTGAAGCTCAACGTAGAGAAAAAGCGAGGCAACACCCCTCTTCCGGTTGCTGTCAGTATAAATGGTGTTCTACCTAAAAATCACAGCTCAATCTACCCAGCAAGTCGCTTTTACTAATCGAAACTCCATGTCAGTTAAAGTGCCACCTTTAAAAATCTAGCACTGCGAAATAGGAGATGCTTTACGCAGCGATCTTTGTGTTTTTATGTTTGATGGTTAGTCCTAGTCGCCAATTAGGTGGTATAGATATATACGCTGCTAACTCAAAACGTATTCAACGCTATAAAATGGGTAAACTAACAACTCAAAACAAAAAAGTCGCCTGAGGGCGACTTGGAAACGTGACATCATGTAAAAACAGGGAGAAGAGACCTCAATCGATTATTTATTTTCGATGAGGTTGCTTTTGCCTATTTCAATCTTTCTTGGCTTGAGTGCTTCTGGAATTTCGCGCTCAAGGTCGATGACTAACAGGCCGTTTTCAAGTCCTGCGCCAATTACTTTGACGTGATCGCCAAGTTGAAATTTACGCTCAAAGTTACGCTCTGCGATACCTTGATGGATAAATTTACGCTCAGCTTTGTCTTCTTTGTTTTGCTTTTCGCCTTTGACTGTCAGGGTATTGTTTTCTGACTCAAGGCTAAGCTCTTGCTCGGTAAATCCGGCAACAGCCATGGTAATTTGGTATTTGTCTTCACCGGTGGCTTCAATGTTATATGGTGGAAAGCTTGGTTGCTTTTCGTTGCGTGATGCTGCATCCATTAACTGTGCTAAATGGTCAAAACCGATGAATGAACGATAAAGTGGAGATAGGTCTACTGTACGCATAATTTGTATCCTCATAAAGCGATAATTAAGCTATTTATTGCTTTGATTAAAGCCAATAAATAGCATATAAAACATTTACTTAGTTTGGGTTGGGACCCTGTCGGCGTCCTCACAATACTATCTATGGACGAGGCAAATATTTTTCAAGAAACTTTTTTAAAAAAGTTTTTATTTACCTGAATTTTATAAGATTCTTTTTCAAGAAAATTGTCTTTGCAGGTAAAGAAGCACCATCTGATGCCTCTTTCTTAGTGCGTCATTTAGGACTTAAGTTTTGCTGTCTCAACATAGAGACTTGATCAAACCCTATTCCCCAGTCGTCAGTTTCAACTTCTTCTATAACGACAAAAGTAACATGTGGCGCTTTATCAAGGACATCCACCATAAGCTGAGTTGCACCTTTTATTAAGGCTTGCTTTTGAGCAGGTGTAACGCCTTCCTTCGTGATTTTAATATTGATGATTGGCATTGGTTATCTCCTACAGATCATCATACATTTTGTTGACGATACGCCATTGTCCATCTTCTTTGAGTAAACCAATAAAGTCGATATAGTGATGTTCAAACAGTGGACAATACAGCTTGACCATTGCTTGATGGTTTACAACATCCACCGACAAAATACGGTAATTAAAAGCAGCGCTTTGGCTTGCGGGCGTTTGTCGAGATGAGACCAAATCTAGCCACTGTGATTTGGTGCGCCTCATTCCAGGAGCTTTGAGCACCGCGTCAACGTGGAAAACTGCATCCAACTTTTTAATATCTCCTTGGTGTAGCCCTTCAAAATATTGTTGAATAACCGCAGTTACTTTGTCTAAATCCCGTAGTTTGAAAATAGGCTTAGTCATATTAGGCTCATGCGCCTGTACTGTGTGCTTGTTCAGCTGCTATCGAGGCGATAAAGCTGGGTCTTGCCTCAACTGCAGCTAACATCTTGCTGACTTTTTCTGGAATGACAATGTCGACTGGAAAATAGGCGCCCCAACGCGCATATACAGCCAGCATGATATCCGCAGTGGAAACCTGATCGCCGCCTAAAAATGATTGCTGCGCTAACTTTTTCTCGACTAACACCCATAATTCGTTGATGGCAACCGCTGCCGCTTCTAAAAATGGCTGGCGTGCATGCTCGTCAGCAATCGCACCTGTGGCAAAAAACAGACGATTGTAAGCCGGATGCATCGTAGCATTGGCAAACAGAATGTTTTCTATCGCTTGTTGCTTTTGAAAAACATCAGCTTGAGGAAGAAGGTTATTTTGGTGTTTATTGAGTAGATAAAGTAGGATTGCAGCTCCTTCTACCAAGCTGTTTTCGCCATCGTTAAGAACCGGGATTTTACCTGTTGGGTTAATGGCTAAAAAGTTATCAATACCGCGTTTGTCAACCAATTCGAAGGGTTGTTTTAATTCTCTTAATATGACTTGCGTTGCTAGCGCACAAGCACCTGGTAGGTAATATAACGTATACATAATGGTTTTCCTCATTTGCTTCTTGGCTAAAAGACAAGCCCAGTGTATAAACTAGATTCTGTTTGATATATAGCTACAATGAGAACCAAGAGTTCACGTGGTGGAAACAATAATCAAGGAAAGTATGAACAAGCTACGAGCGATAGAAATGTTTGTAAAACTGGCTAAGGTACGCAGTTTTACTCGTGTTGCAGAGCAATATAATACGTCCAAATCCATGATCAGTAAGGAGATCAGCCGACTAGAAGCTGAGCTTGGTGCACGGCTTATACATCGCACCACACGTAATTTGCAGCTCACGCATGTGGGAGAAGGCTATTTGCAACGTGCTAAGGATATCCTCAATAAGTTAGAGGATGCAGACACCTTCATACAAGAGTCGCAGCAAGCACCAAAAGGTAAGCTAAAGGTGAATGTGCCAATGGTGCTTGGGATCACTGACTTGGCTGCAATGTTTGCCGATTTTATGCAAGCGTATCCCGATGTCGACCTTGAAATACATTTAGGGGATGAGGATATCGACTTAGTTGAACAGGGGTTCGATTTAGGTTTTCGGGCTTCCAGTCGCCCGTTTGACTCAAGTTATATAGGAAAAGAAATTACTCAATTTAGCTATCATGTATGCGCCTCACCACAATATTTAGGTAGTCACCCTGCTATCGAATCAGCACAAGATTTAATTCATCATAATTGTTTTGAATACAGCTATTCAAAACGCAAAAACTTATGGCCATTAGACGAAGGTGTACGAATAAAAGGCTCCCTTAAAGTGAATAATGTCCTTTTTATGTTGCAGGCAATTAAAAGCCATTTGGGAATAGGGGTTTTACCTGAATTTGCCTGTAGAGAAGCGCTTGAAAAGGGCGAGGTCGTTAGTATTTTACAGTATGCTGACAAGCCCACTCTGGCCTTATATGCACTGTATCCCGCACGCCAATTTGTGCCAGCCGCGGTACTTCAGTGTATCGAGTTTTACAGGCTTGGTTTGAGCGTGATGGGTCTTAATTATGGCCGTAAGTATTTTTAATCGAATGAACTGCTTGCTACGTATCTTTACTTTTAACTAGTGTAAAGGCAAAGCAAGTGCAATTTAGTGACTCAGAAACTTCCAGGATAATTGAAATGGCGTGGGAAGATAGGACGCCATTTGAAGCTATCAAGCGACAGTTTGAGCTTAGTGAGCCTGAAGTGATCAAGTTGATGCGCCATAGCCTAAAACCCAGCAGTTTTAGGCTGTGGCGGCAACGAGTAAAAGGCCGCAACACAAAGCATATTAAGCTTAGAAGCAAAGCGGTCAATCGCGGGTATTGTAAAACCCAATACAAACAAAGGTAACGCGTTATTTAAACCTTTGGGTATTAGTCTTTGCTTTATTGAAGGTCGCTTGCAAGTATGCCGTATAGTGCAGAGTCTGAAATTTCGCCAGCAATTTCCCAGCGAGCGCGTAAGTGGCCTTCTTTAGTAAAACCAAGTTTTGTGAGTACCTTGGCTGAGCCAATATTAGCAGGATCAATCTCTGCTTCAATTCGCCGCAACTTTAGTGTTGAAAAGGCATAGTCAATGAGTGCTGAGCCCACTTCTTGAATGACACCTTGGCCCCAGTGAGATTTGGCAATGCCAAAGCCAATTTCGGCGCGACGTGACTCTTTATCCCAGCTAAACAGTAAACACTTACCAATTAATGTTTCATCACTTTTCGAAACAATGGCCAGTGTGATCGCTTGTTGCGTAGTCAAATCTTCATGTGATTGCTTGATAAATTGCGTTGCATCCTCACGGCTATCCCAAGGTGGCGTGTTCCAATAGCGCATGACGTCTGCGTCTGAGAATATGGCAAATAGCGCTTCGGCATCTTGTGAGGTTAAGGGTCTAAGGGTGAATCGCTCGGTGTCGAGTTTGATTGTAGTTAATTGCAATATCTTTTATCCTTGATAAAAAAGGGCGCAAATTAGCGCCCTCAAACATTAAGCTAACTTACTTATTTATTTGCGTCTTTAACGGCTTTTAGCTTCGCAGCGTGGTCAATTTCGTAATCTGGCATGTCTTTTTTGCCTTCGATTAGGTAGTTGTCCATCCAGCGCATTAAGCGCAAGCTGTAGTCATATTGAGCCGCTGCTTTGCGGTTACCGTGACCTTCGCCTGGATAGTAAACTAGACGTACGTCTTTACCTTGCACTTTCATATAGCGATATAGCTCCATAGACTGTGCTGGGTGTACTCGCGGGTCATCTTTACCATGCATAATGAGTAATGGCGTCTTTGATTGACCAGCCCAGTAAATCGGACTGCGCTCTAAGTACCACTGCCACTTATCCCAAGGGTAAGAGCGAGCGTGCACTAAGTACATTTCGTTTGAGATATCGGTAGTACCAAACTTAGATAGTTGGTTCGTTACCCCAACAAACATCACGCTTGCTGCAAAGTGTTCGGTTAGTTTTGTAGCACCCCAAGCAGAAGCATAACCGCCGTAAGAGCCACCAGTAATACCAACACGCTTAGTGTCTACTAAACCGGTATTGACTAGGTATTCTTTCATATCTACTAAGTCGTCAAACTCTTTACCTGCGTAGTCGCCTTGGCCCAGTTTTGAGTAATCAACGCCTTTACCAGTCGAACCACGGTAGTTTGGATAGAATACCGCATAGCCGCGTGCCGCACCCATTTGACCTGGATCTGAATAGCTTGTGAGCCAGCCATTTTTATCGTGGCTTTCAGGGCCACCGTGCACCGACATAATGAGTGGGTAACGTGTACCTTCTTGATAATCAAGTGGATAAATTAATACGCCACCAATCTCAACGCCATCACGGGCTTTGAAGTTAATTGCCTCTTGTTTTGCAAAACGTTTGTTATCTAACCATGGGTTAGAATTCGATAGACGAGTCGCTTTGCTCGAGCGGATCATAAACACCTCATTTGGGTGCTTAGCGGTGTTTGCACGTAGGGCAATGGTCTTGTCCGAATCAGAGATTGATAGATTCGATGCGATGAATTTACCTTCTTTGATAAGCTTCTTGTATTTTTTAGAGCCAACTTTAATTTGGCCGACAAAACTTTCAGCGCCGACGTTTGCGACAAAAGTTAGCTGGTTCTTACGGTTTGACCACTCAAAATCACCGATGTGACCCATAAAGTTCGGGATCCATTCTTCTACTTTGCCGCTTTGAGCATCGGCAAGGTATAAGCGACCAGTTGCCGGGTCGTGCTTATCTTCAGCGCCTAAAATCGCGATGTATTTACCATCGTGAGAAAACTCTGCGGTACCAAGTTTGCCTTCTGTTTTGAATGACGTGGTAATTTGTTGTGTTTTTGCATCAAGTACATGCCATTGTGACTTCATATATTTGTCATCAATAAGCGCTGTTGGCTGCGTTTTTACCAGTAATTTAGAGGCATCGTCAGCCCAGTTAATTTCACTTACATAGCCTTCGATATTCAGTGCCGCTGGGGTCAGCGGTTTTTCTGATGTCGCAAGATCAATGATATGAAGCTGTTTGTTTTTTAAACCCAGTTCATACACTTCAGCCATAAAACCAAGCTTTTTCAGCTCTTTTTCTGACTTGTCGGCAGCTGGCATTGCAAGGATTGCAACCTGTTTGCTATCAGGGCTTAGGCTATAAGCCGAGATCCCTGTTCCTTTTAGTGAAAGCACTTTCTGTGCTTCCCCACCGTTTACCGCGATGCGATAAAGGGCGCGTTGCTTGTCTTCTTTTTTCTTGGTTAGGAAATAAATGAACTGACCGTCGGCCGACCAAGAGATGCTTGAGATGCTCACTTTACCGGTGATAAATGGGCGCTCTACCCCTTCGTCGTCAACCACATAAAGTTCACTGTAATTAGAACCATTTTGGTCAACGTAAAGCTCACGTGGTACCGAGCGAGTAAAAGCAACGAGTTCGCCGTCAGGACTCACCGACGTTGAGCTTACCGATTGGATCTTTGGGATGTCTTCAATAGTGATGGTATCGCTTGCGAGGCTTGCAGCACTGGTGAAGCCCATTGCTAAAGCCAAAGCAGACTTAAGTAGTTTCATTATTTATCCTAAATTTTCATTCACTTGTTGTAACTTCAAGATGAAGTTTTTAGGCATTCTACTTGTCACCAGAATAAAAACCAATGTTTGCGATTAATTGTCGGTTAAGCCTGATAAAGCGAAGCAGCTATCTTTTATAGGCCAAAATTCAGCACGCCTGAATAATCAGCCTGAAATGGCATAAGGTGATTAAGAGCATACGAAATGTTGCCTTTGTCATCCATGATGTAGATAGAAGCACCACAGTGTTTGCAAAAACCATGCTCTTGGATGGTTTGAGCTTTCGAATGCGGCACCACAAATCGTTCGAGAGATTTACAAGGGTTTTCGATCAGACCGTGAGCCTGAATAAACTGCACACCAGTGCATATTTCGTTGGCTGTTGTCGTGGTGAAAATACGATAGTGGATCTGGCCGCAGTGGCACGACGTGGTGATCATGTTGATGTCCTTTGTTTTCTTTTGAGTTAAGTTTACTTTTTATTTTTAGTTAATATATATTCATTTGGTGTAAAGACTTTTTCCTAAGAGGAAATAATGAGAAAGGAATACGATAAACTTCACTTACTTAAAATATTATGTTGTGTCGCTGAGCAACACTCCTTCAGTCGAGCTGCAGAGCAGCTCGGTACTACGACTTCAGCGGTGAGTAAATCGATAGCGCAGCTAGAGTCGTCTTATGGACAAGTACTTTTAAATAGAACAACCCGTAAACTCGCCTTGTCTGACGCCGGTAAGTTGGTTTATGAAAAAGGGAAAAAGATCCTTCGCGCGCTACGCGATTTGGAAGAGGAAGTTGAACAAGTTGGTGTGCATCAATCCGGGCATCTAAAAATAACCTTTCCAAATACGATAGGGCGTATGCTACTGAGCCAAATTTGTATCGATTTTCAAAAGCGCTATCCGCAAATAAAGTTAGAGCTGATGTTTACCGCAGCAAATCAGGATTTAATCGAAGATGAGATTGATGTCGCTTTTAGGCTCTCTGCTGCACTTAAAGACAGTCAATTTTACGTCTTGAAATTAATCAATATAAACTCGACTTTTGTTGCCGCTCCCAGTTATTTGGCAGCCCACGGGAAACCCGAGCAGTTGGATGAGCTGAGTCGGCATAACATGTTGTTATCTAAACTTAATCATGTTGAAGATAGTTGGCATGACGGAACTCGGAGTTATGCTTTGCAAGGCAATTTGATAGCGAATAGTCGCTTTCACATTCGAGAGGCGGTGTTGGCAGGATTGGGGATTGCCATGCTACCGTCTTATTTCTGCCAACGGGATATTGATTCGGGCGCTTTGGTTGAGCTGTTTCCCGAGCAAAATAGGCCCGAAGTTACTTTGCATGCCATATATAAAGTGAAACGAGAGCACTCTGCAAAGCTAGATTTATTCTTAGGGTTTGTACAGGCGCAATTATCATGCAAATCAGAATTGGTACCTTAGCCCCGCGTAATAGCGTCGACCATTCACATATATCCCCGTTGGTGCGTACTCATTGCGATCATAGGTATAGATTTGTTCGTCGGTTAAATTAATAAACTCAAACTGCGCATCGAGGTTATCACTTAATTTAACCGTGAGGCTGCCATCTAATTGACCGTAATTATCCATCATGGTCTCGCCTACACCCGTGGCAAACTGGGTTCGATAATTATAGCTAAGTCGTGCGCTAAATTGGTGGTTCTCGTAGTAAGCGGTGAGGTTAGCGCTGTGTTTTGAGGTACCTGGTACTTTGTTCTGTAAGCCAACATCAGTGTTATCGCGCTCTCCATCAACATAGGTGTAATTGGCGATTAACCCAAATCCGTACGCAAGTGTCTGCTGGTAACTTAGTTCTACGCCACGGATACTGCCGCCAGCGCCATTACTAGGCCTATCGATAGACATCAAAATGCCTTCGTGACGCTCAAGTTTTCGCTCAAACTCAATAAAAGACTCCACATCCTTGTTAAATAAGGCGATTGAGGCGAGTCCTGCATCGTCAAAGTACCACTCAAGGCTGGCATCAAACTGCGCCGCTCTATATGGATCTAGGTTGGCGTTACCACCTTGTCCTTGAGCTTGGGTCACGTTGTAATTGGTTGAAGGCATAAGGTGGTGAAATTGCGCTCGTGACATGACGCGTGCAACGGAAAAACGGCCAACTAGATTTTCGCTTAAATCAAACTTGATATTGGCGCTGGGGAGAACATCGGTGTAATCCCGAGACTCTTCGTGCCAAATATAGCTGTCGGGCGCTTCGATGGGGGAGGCGACACGTTTAAATGCGGCGGAGTCTTGAAAGGTTTTGACCACCCGGACCCCGATGTTGGCAGCGTAGGATTCACCTGCGAGTTGCACTTGACCGTAAGCGGCGGCGGTTTTTTCTGTAATATGAAAACGACTGGCTTTTTCTATCTCTTGTTCAAAGTTGAGTGTATCGAAGTCTTTGGCGAGCAGCGCAATATCGGCATAACTGTAGTTTTTTAAGGTGTTAGCATTACCTACACCGCGCAAATAATCATCCACAAAAGTGCCTGGATAGGCGGCCAGTGTAGTGTCAAGCACCCCAGCTAGGCCGTCAAGCCCTCCATTTTTGGAGCGATAGCGCAAAAAGTCTCGTTGATGGTCCTTGAGTTTAATGCCAAATTTAATCGCGTCGACCTGCTTAAAGTCGATATCGTACGCAAAATCGGCTTGCACGAAGTATGATTTATCTTTGCCGTCTTGGCTGTCATTTCGCGCTTCGGTGATAAACCAACTCGCCGCATCTAACGGAGAAGTCCCATAACTTGCGACGATGTTTTTTCGCATTGACGTATCAACATGAAAATGGGTGTTAGCGGAAAACTGTGACGTGACGTCTTCTTTGGTGCCACCTGAACCGTGGCTCAGACCCACTTGAAACTGGCTCGACCAATAAATGCCATCGTAGACCAAATCTAGATGGGCACTTTTGGTGCTGATCTGCGAGTCTCGCCAAATGGCTTCCATGCTGGTATTGAACGGCGCTGCTGTGGGTAAATAGTGGGCGCTCACCAAAGTACCATCTTGTACTTGTAAATCGGTTACCCCGCCGCCTAGGTCAATAGACTTTGCACTTTGCCAGAGAAAGTTTTGATTGTTGTTGTCTGCGTTTAGATGAGAATAAAGTAAGTGACTATTTAACCTAAGCCGCGGGGAAAGCTGGAATGCGGCATTGACTGTATAAGCCTGCAACTCTCTTTGCTGCTGAAAAATCGCGGACCCCCCACCTCCTGGAAACCACAACGTTTGGCTTTTATCTTGCGGGGTCTGCTGGGTGGCAAACCAAGTATCATCATCACCTTGGTATAATGTTCTATCGTGCCACCCCCACGATTCTAGGCCGTCGCGTCTGAGGCTGCGATCTCGTCGTGTTGCGGTAAAAAGTACAGCATAGTCGCCACTTTCGCTATGGTAGTTATAAATTGCAGATAATTGTGGGTCGAGTTTATCGCTCAAGTCACTGTATTGGAACTGGGCTGTTACAACGCCATAGCCTGAAGGCGTAAGTAGAGGGTCGCGGGTTTTTATATTGATAGCACCACCTAATGAACCTTCATCCTGCATGGCTTGTGGTGTTTTGAACACCTCGAGGGTAGAGACGATTTCACTGGGTAATAAGGTAAAATTAAAGCCTCGGCTTGGCTGACTTGAGATCCACCAATCAGCCGAGGCCAGGTATTGACCGTTCAAATAGGTTCTATTTTGCTCGGGGGTTGTGCCTCGCACGCCAATCCGTTCACCTTCACCTTGTGCTCGAGAGAGTGAGATACCGGTGATCCGTTGCAGCGCTTCTGCGACGTTTTTATCTGGAAACTTACCTATGTCTTCAGCACTGATCGTATCTGAAACTTGTTGATTGTGACGTTTATTACTGAGAGACTTGACAACGCTGTCATGAAAAGCACGGATTTCAATGCGTTCTATGGTATTTTCAGCTGTCTGATTTTGCTCAACGGCATAACTTGCAGCTGTGATAAAGAATACGCTACAAGAAACTGTTCGGATGAGAAATTCTGACATTGTGCTCAACTTATAATACGAGTAAGTTACCTTTAGTTGATACCCATAATACGCTTTTATTACGGGCCTAACCATAGTTTTACAAATTTTTAGTAGTTGATGGTTGAAAACTTAGATAAACGTTTTTTAATCAATGAGATACTTGTCGACCTGAGCAATTTATCTGTGTGTGTTGACGGTTCTTGGAGAAGCATCGAAGCGAAACATGCAGCATTATTGCGTCTATTGATTGCTAACAAGGGACAGGTTGTTACTAGAGATGCGATCTTAGATATCGTATGGCCCGGTACTATCGTCAGTGATAATTCTGTTAGTCAACTGGTGGTACAACTACGTAAGCTGCTTGGTGATAGTTCAAACGAGCCAAAAATAATTAAAACGGTACCGCGCCTAGGTTATCAATGTATTGCACAAATCAAAAAAGCCCCGACGCTACTTGAGCAAGTAGAAGAGCTGTCTCGTGGGCGCGGCGCACAATTTGCGCTGCTCGGGTTTTTTATGGGTCTTGTGGTATCTTTGCTTGGCGTTTTTATTACCAAGCAGTGGCAAAGTGACTTGCAACAGCAGCCCGTCACAGCAACTCGGATCACGTCCTCACCGGGTGCTGAAGTCTTTGTGCGCTTTTCTCCAAATGGTAACTATTTAGCCTACAGTTATTTAGCTGAGGGAGCCGATCAATTTGATTTGGCGGTCTATGATCTTGAGACTAAAACAACCCATACGATAAAAAGCAGCGGTTATAGTGAAGAGTCAGCAAGTTGGTCTTTAGATGGTAACTGGCTGATTTATTCGCGCTCGGATCCGGTTTCCTGTGAAGTACGCGCGTTACACGTAAAAGGTCCAATAGAAATGTGGCGACTAGCGCGCGATAGTGTGCTTGGCAGCTGTAATAGCGCACAAGACTCAGCGCCTTGGCTTGAATATCGAGCGGGCCATTTTATCACTAAGTCTTGGGATAAAGCTGGGACCTATTTGCAATCTGTAGCGGTCACTTTTGCGGATAATCAACCTAAAGTGCTCAACACTACGGCCTTGCCTATTCATGACGTAACACATTATCAAGTTAACCAACAAACGCTGTTGTATCAGGTAAAAGAGCAGGGCGTTTATCGGCTTAATCTGGGGCAACTTGGGGACCTTGAAAGCCAAACCACCACACTCTCCAAGCAGTCTTTTTCGGCATTGAGTCATGGTTATGAGGACGATACGGTTATTATCGCCAAACAAAACTTGAGTGTACTTAAAGGTCGTGAGCAACAGTTATTATACTCCGGATTTGGTGCGATATCTGAGATTGATGTCAATGCGAACTTGCGTGCTTCGGCGCACACTGAGGGCGTGGCTGAAATTAACTTTTATCAGCTTGCTGTAGACGCACAAAGCGAAGCACAGCAAAAGCAGTTGACGTCGCCCGCAAGGATGGACCTACTTGCCGCATTGTCTGATGATGGCGCACATTTTGTGTATGCCTCGGTGACAACCAAAAATAACGATGCGCCACAATTTGAGCTGTGGCATAAACATGCTTTTCGGCCAACGTCGAGTTTGCTTGGTACGATGCCGCTGGGAGAAGTGCCTATTTTGCTATTGCTGTCGCCTAATAACGAATATCTCGCCGTATTATCAAAGTCGCACAAAGTGTATTTAATAAGCTCTTTTACTAAAGAGGTGAAAAAAGTAGTTGATAACTTTGCCGAAATTGCCGACTTGCATTGGTCACAGGATGGTAGAAACCTGTATTATCGAGCGAAGCTCTCGGCGGAAGCAAAATGGCAGGCATGGCAATTTACCGTATCTCAAGGGCGCAGTGAGCAACAACCTCTGGTAACGCACTCACCTGATTTACCTCTTACTCAAAAGAACCCTAGCTTTGTGGGATACAAAGAACAAGTTAGGGAATACCTAATTACTGCGCTCACTGAGACATTTGATGTAGAGCAGTTACGTGGATCTTTATCTCTTTATCAGCCTGCAGTATACCGAGACGGGGTTTACTTTGTACTGAAAAGAGGCCACCAATTGGTGCTTTATCGTTATTTAAGTAGTGAAAACAAGGTCGAAGAAATTCAACCAATTGGGTTACACCTTTACGCGGGGTTTACCGAGCTACAGGTATTATCAAGCTTTGATGGCAGTCAGGTAGTATTCAATCGGATCAACAACTATGAAAGTGACATAGTATTACTGGAGTACGGTGACCGATGAACACAGTAATGTAACGAAGCTCAGTGTAGATAAAGAGTTAGTTAGCTAGCTTTTGCTGGAATAAGCGTATTGCTTTACTACTCCAATTGCGCTGTGATGCCGACTTCAATGCTTGTGAGGCAAGCTTCTTGGCCTCTGCCTGATTATCCGTAAGCTTGGCAGACAGTAGCAGCAGTTCAGGGTGTTCGGGATCGATGGTGAGACCATGACGCAGCCAAGCCTTTGCCTGAGTTTTGTCGTTGAGACGAGTTAAATAAGTGTTTGCTAATAGAAGTGTGGAGCGCAAATGGCCGTTGTTCGAAGCTTCGGTAAGTACTTGTAGCGCACGTGGAGTATCTTGCAGCTCAGTGTTTGTAAGCAGTGATCGTGCTAAGCGATATTTTGCGATATCCATGGTTTGTGCTGCGTGTTCAAGCCAAAGTACACTAAGTCGATGCTCTCCCACATTGATAAGCTGAGTCGCTAAGCGATATTGTGCCAAGTCCAAGCCATTTTTGGCTGCGGCTAAATACAGCTCATTTACCGGCTCTTCAGAGCGCCAGTGATAGCGCAGCAGCTGATACGCGTTGTAATCTTTCATACTCAACCAGTTAGCAATATAGTATTGTACTTGCGCCACACCACGCTCAGCCGCGTCGATATTCTGCCTTAGCTGTTTTTCGTAGGCTTTCTTTTGAATGGCTAAGGTTTCGCGATATTGCTCGCCTTTATATGTCGCAAAATGGTAAATCAAGGTGTGTGCTTGTTTTGGACCACTATAGCGCCACTTCTCTACAGCATTTAACAGGCTAGCGGTGAATATATGCTTGGGATAGCTATCTACGACCTCGATATTGGTTGCCTTACCGCTTTGGTCGATATCAAACTCTAACCAAACCCAGCCCTCAATCCCTTGTCGTACGGCCTCATCAGGGTAGTCAGGTAATACATCATGAGTTTTACTTGGCGTAGAAACGATATTGGGTTGTTTGAGCCGGGCAAGTGTTGAATCAAATAAATAGGTGTTTGCCAAACGGTTTTTTTGAAGAGTTACGAAATCCTTTAGACCACTTTGGTCGTCGGACTGCTGCAAAACGAGCTGTGCAGTTTGAAAGGCTTCAGCGATACCGAATTCTTTAGCCAATGAAAACCAAGCAAAGGCATTTGCGGCACTTTGTTCGGTTCCTTGACCATACAAATACATCACTCCAAGGTTATACATGGCATCTGCATTACCTAATTGAGCTAGGCGATTGAATTCAGAAAATGCAAGCGTGAATTCTTCATTTTGATAGGCGAGGGTAGCATCGTAAAGATCGGCTTTTGTTAGCCAACTCATGCTCAGAAAAAATGAAAAAATAAGCCCTGAAATGAGATTATTACGCATTTTATTGATTACTCATCCTCGGACTGCTCTTTGGGGTTGCTGTGGTCATTTTGAATAGGCTATATAACCACAATATATGGGAAATTTAAATAATAAAAGCTGATAGCAAACGCTATCAGCTTTTTGGAACTCCGGGCAGGGAGTTTACTAAGTCGAACCTGTGTTAGCTTGGAAGCGACTTAATTCGAGTCATGAAACTATTTCCTTTACGACTAATAAGACCAGATTTAGCGGTAAAAGTTTCATTCGTTATTCGGCGTTAGAAGTTAAATCTAACCCCTGCGCTAAAGCGCCTTCCATCGGCATAGACACCTGTTAGTGCTTGCTCAACTCCCTTTTCCTGATAGCTAAATGTATGTTCATCTGTCAAGTTGATGGCCTCAAGAATAAATGCCACATTTTCATTGTAGTTATAGGTAAGGTTGGCATCTACTTGACCGTAATCGTCAATGTATCCTGGCCAGTCTCGACCTGTATCATACCCTGTTCTGAAGTTGTATGAGATACGAGCACTAATGAATTCGTTTTCATAATAAGAACTCAGGTTAACAGTGTGCTCAGAGTTGCCAGGGATAGTGATATCGTTACCTTCATCGTCTTTGGCTTCACCATCTACATAGGTATAGTTAGCTGCAACGCCAAAACCTTCGTATAGTTCTTGTTGATAACCGATTTCTAGACCTTGAATGCGGCCTGCTTTACCGTTAACAGGGCGACTGATCAGCACTTCTTTACCTTCGTGAGTTTCAAGTGCCGGTTGGCTTTCGATAAACGACTGTATATCTTTGTAGAAAAATACCGCAGAAAACAGGCCAGCGTCACTAAAGTACCACTCGATACCGGTATCAAACTGCGTCGCTCTATATGGGTCGATGTCAGGATTACCACCAGTGCCAGTTTGTGTTTCTAGGTTATATGAGGTTGATGCTGTCATATCGGCGTAATCTGGGCGAGACATAACTCGCGCGGCAGAAAAACGCATTAATAAATCGTCATCTAAGTCAATCGCCAAGTTAATGCTCGGAAGAATGTCGAAGTAGTCCTTTTCTTCCGTTGTCCATACCTCAGCACCTGACTCACCTGCAAACGCGGATGAGGTTTGTTTGGTATTTACAAGTCTTACACCTAAATTACCGCGTAGACCATCTGCATCCAGATTCGCTTTAATGTAGCCTGCGGTAATTTTTTCATTGATATCGAAAGTACTGGCCTTCAACACTCGGTAATTCCAACCCAGCGCATCACCTTCTTGGCGTATTTTGTCTGGATCAGTAATTGCATAGCTGCGCGTTGTGCCTGCTGAGCCTATGCCAGATAGATAATCAGATGGCATGGCTTTGGAGTAATCAGCTAAACTCCAGTTTAAGTCGGTACGATTGTCCGTTGTGTGTTTGGTATTAAAACGACTGTGATCACGATATTTAAAACCCACTTTGATCTGGTTAAAAATAGCGACATCAATTGGGCGTTTAAAATCGGCTTGAAAGTAGGTTTCATCATCTTTCGCATCATTGCTGTCATAGCGTAAAAAACCTAAATCCCATTTATCACCATCGTTTGGATCGGCGGCATAACTGGTCTTTATGTCTTCCTCTTGTGAGGCGTCAAAGCTGTGAACATAGTTGCCTTCCCAACCAACGGAGCGATCAGCTTGTGAACCACCCGAACCTTCTGTGTAACCTAAGTGGTAAGAGGATTCCCAAAGTTGCCCTTGATATTCAACTTTTAAGTCGTACGATTTGGTTTTGAGCTCAGAGTTACGTACTTTGGTCTCATCCAGAATGTTATTACCATCTGGCGATAAGCCAAGCGTACCGCCTACGGCCATCTTTCCAACTACGGGGTGGTCGATAACGGTAATGTCAGTGTATTGTGAGCCGCCGTAACCGGGTAACCACAGGAAGTTTTGGTTTTCATTATCGGCTTCAAGTGTAGAATCTAACGCATTGAATACAATGTCCATGTTTTCACTTGGACGATATTGCAGGGCTAGGTTTATACCCGTGCGCACGCGCTGCTGTGAGAACATTGCTGAGCCGCCACCGCCAGGGCTGTAGACATTGTCGACGACGGTACCATCTTCAAGTGTGATATCACGATAGGTCCAAGACCATGCTTCAATACCATCACGGCGCAAGTTACGTTCTTGGCGCACGACGGAAATTAAGGCGCCAAAAGATTCATCATCGGTCTTAAAGTTGTACATAGCGGAAAGTTGTGGGTCGGTTTCACCTGACACTTCGCTGTGCTGTGCGATAATTGAACCTGCAATTTTATTTGCTTCTAAATCAAGCGGCTTACGTGTTCTAACAATCACGGTTCCACCAATAGAACCTTCATCAATATCGGCTTCTGGTGATTTGTAAACTTCAAGCCCAGAAATGATTTCAGAGGGTAACATTGTGTAGTTAAAACCACGGCTTGCCGCTGAGTTAGTCCACCAATCCGCTGAGCCAACGGCTTGACCATTTAATAAGGTCCGGTTTTGGCTTTCACCTGTGCCTCGAATGCTAACACGTTCACCTTCACCAAAACTACGCGTGATTGAAACACCTGTAATTCGCTGTAGTGATTCGGCAACGTTTTGGTCTGGAAATTTGCCAATGTCTTCGGCGGTTACTGCATCAACAATGGCGTCAGAGTATCTTTTTGTATTGAGTGATTGAACAACGCTGCCACGGATCCCTCTGACTTGAATAACTTCAACTTCACCATTTTTAGCTGCTTCTTGATTGTTGTTTTCTTCAGCGAGTGCTAGACCCGGTGCAAAAAGTACCGATCCGAGCAAAGATTGGCTGATTAATACAGCCAGTTTTTTCTTGTTATTGCGAAACATAAATTCCCCTTGAGTGCATATACCAATTAGCCTTAATACTTGCTCAGTTTGAAGGAGTAAATCTGACACTAACTGCGTTAAAAATTTCTTATTTAGAGCAACTAAATAGCAAAATTTTTGCCTTGTTATCGACAAGGTTTTCTCGCCTCAAAATAGAACACTTAATTAAGATAATTGGTATTACTTGTGATTGAGAGGTTGACCTCGAGAAAGATTAAACACCAGCGGGGTTTGTTAAATCTTGAATTGAAATGAATAGTTATGAATTTGGTGGTTTTTTGCTTTGATTTTTCTTATTTTATTGAAATGTATGGTTATAAAATAATTTTTTCTGGCTTTTATGCTGTTTAAGTTAAGTTTACTAGAGTGATTTTGCTTTGTTTTTTGTTAACATTCATAACTAAAAAGAACTGGAGAGTAGCCTTTCCAGTTCTTCTTGAGCGTTATAAGCTCTTTTTAGGTGGCAGCACAACGTTTGAGAAGATAAGGCCAGCGATAAGAGACATAAATATTAAAAAGGTTTGTTGGCCAATATGGTCCGCATGAACAAAGCTTTGGCCTTCAATTAAAGAATTAAGTCCAATATAGGTTTTAGAACCAGGGACCAACACAATCAAACCTTGCATTGCAACAATGGACGCAGGGGCATTTACCACACGGTTAAAGACATTACTAAAAACACCCACTGCAAATGCCCCCACAAATGTACCAAGTGCATAATCAAAGTAAACCGCAGAGCTGATACTGGCTGCGTAGGCGATAAAGCCAGATGCGAGCGACCAACTTGCATGGCGTAACTTTGTTCTAAAGATAATAACTAGGCTGCTACAAAGTAATAGTACTGCAAGCCAAGCTGTCCAGCGTGGTAATGGTGATGGTTGTATAAAATCAACTTGACCAAAAAACGCAAACCCTAAACTGATCCCCAAAAATGCACCGAAGTAGAGCTTAAAGAGCAACATAATAGAGTCCATGACTCTTGCGGTGCCTGACACTAGATGACGAGCCGATAATTCAGCAAACCCAAGCGCCAGCGCCAAACCAGGTATAAACACGATAATGGCCGAAAGTACCACCAAACGAATGTTGATCTGTGGGTCAATGTACACAGACACAGCACAAGCAGCAACCGCTGATACGATGGCGACCAAAGGCTCAAGCATATGTGTTACACGCTTGGAAATACTCGCCCAAAGCACGAATAAGTAAACCACAAGCGATAATAGCGCCGACCACCATACGTCATTCCAGCTAGTCCCCATCAGCATTGCAAACGCACCGCCTGAAGTTGCAAATGCAAGACCCGTCATTAACTTATTATATGGAGGCTTAGCGTGCAAAATGGCTTCAAGGCATTGTTCGGCTTCTTGAATTGAAAGCTCACCAGATAACACGCGTGTTGCAACGTCATCCGTATCTGCCAATGAACCTAAATCATGGTCGCCAGGGTCAACACGTGCCACATGGGTATATTCTTCTTCATGACCTTCGGTCCAAATCACAAAAGTGACAGACGTCGGAGACATGACAAAGGAAGACTTTAACCCTAAGTGTGTGGCTACTTCCATTAAGTGTGCTTCGAGTCGATAGGCAGGGGTACCGTATTTGTGAAGCATTTTGCCTAACTTCACAATAAAGCGGCGTTTCTCTGTAAAGGTTGCGTTATTCAACGAAAGAGAACCTTAAATATGTAATGCCAATTCTACTGAATGAAGCGAATTGGCGAAAATGTTAAAAAAGTATGGTGTTTGAAATTAAAAAAATCAAACTGAGCTCATCATGGGTACGCGCTGCTAGTAAGATACATATCATTCTAGATTTTAGTGATGTTTTTGCTCACGAATTTGATATTCGCAACAGACTATTTGCATAGGTAAATTTGGCGGCCAAGATTGCTGCGAATTCTATCCAGATTCTCAGTAATGTCTATAGTTTTGGCCGCAAATATTTGCATTTTTTATAAACAGGTCTCAGCACTACATTTATTACTAAGCGCTAGGAGTTACGATGATTCTCTGATCTGCAATGAAACATCTACCAAGGTTCTAACGGCAGGTTGTGATTTGTTTAAAATTTCGGATAACGTATGGCATGTCCGCTTACCGATGTCGTCGGCATCAATTCTGATACTCGTTAATGCGGGCTTCATCAGCTGGGAGTCTTGCAAGTCATCAAAACCGACAACCTTGATGTCTTCACCAGGTACTAGTCCGTGTTCGCGCATGGCTTCAATTGCACCATATGCAATGACGTCACTAAAGCAAACGATAGCTTTTATCTCTTTATGGTTAGCGATGAGAGTATTAAACGCTTCTCGGCCCCCTTGACGATTTGTTGGAGCTGCGATCGCAGGTTGCGCTTCATTTAATCCATTAAGCTTTAGAGCGCTTTGGAAACCAGACAGTCGTTCATGGTAATCAGAGATTTCAGGGGTGCCACCAAGAAAAGCAATGTCTTTTATGCCTTGCTCAATGAGGTGAGTTGTTGCTAGGTGAGTCCCTTTTTTATTGTCAGGTAGAATACAGGGGGCTTTCGCGAAGGCCACTTCACGCATAATGGTAATAACTGGAAATCCAGAGTCAGCCAATTGGTCCAGCCACTCTCGAGGGGTACTTGGTGCTGGCACCATAACAAAGGCACAAACGTTGTATTCTTTAAGAGTATTAACGACTTGGCGCTGGCGATTAAAATCTTCACCTGTATTTACCAGCATAGGCACCATACCTAATGCGTAAATATGCTTTTCTAATCCGACAGCAAGCTGAGCAGAGTACGGGTTAGTTAAGTCGTTGATAACAACCGCAACGAGATTAGACTTTTTACTACGTAGCGCTGCTGCGTCGCGATTATAAACATACCCCAGCTTTTCGATGGCTTTTAATACTTTCTCTTTGCTTTTATCACTGACTTTATCACTATGGGTTAGGACAAGGGATACTGTTGATTTAGAAACTTGTGCCTCTTCGGCAACATCAAAAATGGTAACCTTAGCGAGTTTTTTATCGTTGTTCATGCTAATTCGTATCAATTATGGCTGGTTAAGTGACTAAGTGTACATCAAGTTTTCATCGCATTAAATCGCAAATCTCTGCACATTTCCCGATAATCGTTATATGATCACCTGCTAAACGCCGAAGATAGGTAAATACAGTGAAATTATTAAAACAAATCACATTTATCATATTAATGACTACCGTATCATATACGGTATGTGCACAAGAGCAAGGCTACATGACACCTTCTCCAGAGCTAGCAAAGCTTGTTGATGCACCATTGATCCCAACCTCTAAATTGAGTGCAAATGGTAATTGGTTGGCATTGTTACAGCGCAATAGGGTGCTCACGCTCGAAGAGCTTGGGCAGCCAGAGCAAGCGCTTGCGGGGATAAAGTTCAACCCACAAACCTTTATGCGGACCTCCAGCCGCCAATATAGCTCTATTGAGTTTAAACATGTCGCAACCGGTGCCTTAATTAAGGTGACAGGTCTACCTAAAGGCAAGATTAAGTCTCCAAGCTGGAGTGCAGATAGCCGCTATCTTGCCTTTATTCTTGAACAAGAAAATAGTGCTACGCTTTGGGCTTACGATATTGAGCAGCGCAACCTTAAACAGCTCACTCAATCAACTTTAAATGGCGTGGTTACTTCAACTCCATACCAGTGGTTGCCAGACAGTACTGCGATTATCGCGAATATTGCTACTAATCATGGCAAACAGCCAAGCGCAAAAGATAAATCCAGCCTAACGCCAATAGTACAAACCACATCTGGCAAAAAAGCATCGACACGCACTTATCAGAACTTATTGTCTAGTCCCTATGATATTCAGCTATTTAAGTTCTATTCTGAGGGGCAGCTAATTAAGCTAAATCTTAATGCCAGTGCGCAGCAAATTGGTAACCCAACCTATCTTAAACATTTCTCTGTTTCGCCAGACTCTACCAATCTAGTGGTCGGTATGATGGCCGATCCTTTCTCATTCCAAGTGCCTTACAGCCGTTTTCCTGCGGTATGGCAGGTGTGGGGAATGCGCGGCTATCCATTATTTGAAGTTACAAGGCAGCCACTAGCCGACGCACTGCCTGCGGGCTTTGATAGCGTGAGAGAAGGGCCCCGCGAGATCCAATGGCGTGACGACCATGGCGCGACGCTAATATGGGCCGAAGCGCAAGATGGTGGGGACATGAGTGCGAAGGTTGACTATCATGATCACCTTTACACGATTAGTTCGCCATTCAAAAAAGAGCCTGAACTTTTCGCAAAAGTAGAGCGTCGTTTTTCGAGTATTGAATGGGCTGATAACAATGTCGCGATTTTGAATGAGTGGCGCTTTGCCGATCGCAGTGTTCGTTCTTCTGTATTTTCTCCGCGCAATCCAGAGCAAAACCGCGTGGTGTTTTCAGAGCGCAGTTATAATGATGCATACAAAGATCCTGGCAATTTTGTATATGAAAATAGTGATTTAGGTTCAAGAGTATTGAAGCTAGTTGGAGGCAGGTATTTGTTTTTAACGGGCGACGGTGCATCGGCGAAAGGCAACATTCCTTTTTTAGATCGTTTTGACGTAAAAACCAACACTTCAACTCGTATTTGGCAGTCGAGCGAACCTTATTACGAAAGAGTGCGTGCAATGTTAGATGACGAAGGTATGCGCTTTATTACTGTGCGAGAATCGCGCCAAGAGCAACCTAACTTTTTTGTCCGTGACTTACAGTTTGATACGTTGGAGCAGCTAACTAAGTTTGCGCATCCATATCCTGCATTTAAAGGCGTTGTAAAAGAGCAAATCAAGTACAAACGTGATGATGGCGTTGAGTTATCCGGCAATCTGTATCTTCCTACAGATTATGACCCATCAAAAGGCCGTATACCTGTGTTGATGTGGGCTTATCCGCTCGAGTTTAAAGATAAAGCCGTTGCCTCGCAGGTACGTGAATCGCCTTATCAATTCCCATATATTGGCTATTGGGGGCCAATGCCGTATTTAGCAAAAGGTATTGCTGTTTTTGATGATCCGACGATGCCGATAGTTGGGTCTGGCGACACACAACCAAATGATACATTTAGGCAGCAATTGGTTGCGAGTGCGAAAGCTGCTGTTGATACCTTAGTAGAAAAAGGTATAGCAGATCCTAAGCGCATTGCGATTGCAGGGCATTCTTATGGAGCATTTATGGTGGCGAACTTACTCGCCCATAGTGACTTGTTTGCCACTGGTATTGCACGAAGCGGGGCTTATAATCGCACCTTGACGCCATTTGGTTTTCAGGGAGAGCCGCGTAACTTCTGGGAAGCACAAAACGTCTATGCCTCTATGTCTCCTTTCTTCCACGCGGAAAAAATCAACGAACCTATGTTGATGATCCATGGAGAGGAAGATCCAAACTCAGGAACTTTTCCTATGCAATCTAAACGTATGTTTGCTGCAATGAATGGCTTGGGTGGTAATGCTAGGCTGGTGATGTTGCCAGAAGAAGGCCATGGCTATAAAGCACGAGAGAGTATTTTACATGTACTTTGGGAGCAAGAGCAGTGGCTTGAAAAGTATCTGTTCCCTGAGAAGGAAGAAGCAACCCCTGAAGACACGTCAACAGATGAAATGATTTCGGTCGCAACGGAAGCGACAGTTAACTAACAGTAAATCGATACAATGGAGGGGGTAGTAGATCTACTCCCTCTATTTACTTGACTCAGTTATACGAAAATTAAGCTACCTACTCTTTACTGGATACTGAACTGCCGACGGAAGCGATAATTACCATAAAAATGGCAAGCCATTGCCAAACAGTCAGCAACTCTCCAAGAATTAAAAAGCCAGCCAACGCCGCAACCGCAGGTTCAACGCTCATTAAAATACTAAACCCTTGTGCGGGCATTTTTCGAAGCGCTACCATTTCTAGGCTATAAGGTAGGGCGCTTGATAATAAACCAATCGCGATACCTAATGGGATCAGTGACCAATCTAGGAGGGCTGCACCTTGTGACACCACGCCAAACGGCACGATAGCAAGGGCAGCAACCGTCATGCCGATTGCCACAGTCACCCCGCCGGAGCTTTCATTGCCTGAGCGCTTACCGTAGAGAATATATCCAGCCCAACAAGCGCCAGCAACCAAGGCTAAAGCAACACCGACTGGGTCTAAACCATTGACATCGCCAAGATCTGGTAACAATAGCAAGATCCCCAAAATAGCAAATGCAACCCACAAATAATCACGTTTCCGTTTAGATGAAAACAGCGCTACGGCGAGCGGCCCAGTAAACTCTAATGCCACACCAATGCCAATAGGGATACGTTCAATGGCATAGTAAAAGGTGATATTCATGCCGCCCAGGCATAGGCCATAAACGATGAGTGGTCGCCAGTTTGTTGGTAAATGACGCCAAGGTTTGAACACTAAGCATAAAATAAGAGCTGAAAATCCAAGGCGATATGCTGTGGTTCCCTCGGGCCCCACAAACGGAAATAACTGCTTGGCAATAGAGGCACCGGATTGAATGGTGACCATAGCGCAAAGTAGGCATAAAATCGCAATGACAAAGTCGCGGCTAAGTAGTGGCATTGAGACCCCAATAAGATAAATAACAAGCTTAAAAATGGCGATATAAGGCTAGTCTAATCGTGTCTAAATAATGGCTCAATTACTTTTGTATATTTTATGCCTTTCTTGGTTTCTGAAATGGTTATTTGTTGATTTGGTTACTTTTAATTTTCAATGTTTTCTTTTTATTATCGTTCCAATTTTTCTTGCGTACTCAGGTAGTTAAACCAAGCACTTTCATGCCTTTGCATATTTTTATGCTTTTTCGAGTTCAAGTGTGCGAGCTTATCGCTGTCATTGATAAAAGGGCCAGCCCTACAGATAGTGCAGTAATTATCACCCAAATAATCAGGTACTTTGAGCTTTTCTTTGATGACGTGAGCAGGGTTAACAGACCAGTAATAGCTAATACCGCTGGTGTCTTTTACGTGTTTATCACGGTCGACATTACGAATTTGATACTCTGGGAATTGTGAAATATCAAATCGAGATTGGCCGAGGTAATATTGCTCAAGTCCGTTGACAAGGCTGCCTTCTAGATCCCACTCAATATAGGGTTTTACGTCCTTTGAGGTAATGATCCCGAGCTGAGCGCCATTTGGGTCAAGTGCATAAGCCGCTGCGTTTATTAAGAATTCTCGCAGCAATTTCCGATTGAGGCTGTTAACGCTCAAGGTCTGGTTTTGGAAGCTTTCAAACGAATCAAATGCAGGAATGAGAGGAAATTGAAAAATAACTGCATCGAAGGCATGCGGCGGCACTTTTTGCCAACAATGTGCCTCAGTGACATCAAATTGAGTCACAACATTAACCCCTAAATCATGCAGCTTATCAAATGCATTATCTTGATATTTATGCTTAAGTTCATTTTCACTATCGTACACACTGGCAGTAAGGTGGGCTGGAGCAAAATGTTTTGCTAATGAATATGAAAAGCTTAAATCGCCATCGCCAACGGTAAGAATACGCCAGTTTTTATCGAGTATCATGGAGCTGTCTAAGTCAGTAAAAGGAGGAGTTTATCAAACTAGGCTGTTATCTTGTAGCAATTGGCTCTTTTCTGATGGATTTATTAGTTTAAAGCCAACTAAACAAACCAGCCAAACGTCAGAATCTTTCAACAACGATTGCAATGCTGGTGATTGCGCCGTAAAAAAGAATAGCGCGAGCTGTGAAATTGTTCTCTTACTACAGGTTGGTTGTATTGAATGTTCTGCTGTCGCCATACAGGATACTTTGAGTATGGATTTTATCTCAATATCAAGGTGTCTAAAGACAAAAGAGCAAAATGCCTTGAGAAAAATATACTGGTTTAATTGAGCAGCACAGACTTGCAATATTTTAGGAAATTAGAATGGACTTTGAAAACAGTTATCCAAAAACAAGCTTACTTGAGATCCAAGCGCTCAGTAATGAACTTGAACTTCAACTCCCCAAAGAATATATAGATTTTCTTCTAAAGTTTAATGGTGGTCAGCCTAATAAAAATCAGTTTACTAAACAAAATTCTGACGGTGAATTGCTTTTTGACTTTGACATTAATGTTTTATTTGGAATTGGCAGAAATGATACTCGCTTTGACTTATTAACTATGTTCTCTATTTATTGCGATAGCATTCCCGAAGAACTCCTGCCGATCGGTGGTGATGGCATAGGTAATGTTATTTGCATTGGTGTAGATGGTGCGCAAAAAGGCGGCGTATTTATATGGTGGAAAGATAAACAGGTTGATGAAGGTGCCAATCCAGATTATCAAAATGTCGACTTAATTGCGTCATCATTTACTGACTTTTTAACAGGTTTTAGCGTTACCTAGCGCTTTAGACTGAATAGAAACATCAGCAATCGCTGATATAGCAACGAATTGTAATAGCTGGAAGTGCAAGGTGAGGCTCGTGTTTGCAGGTATATAGGTGTGCACTGGAATGAAGGAGATTGTGATCTGGATAAAGATAAAACATGAAGCCTTATTGACACAGAGGTAAGGAAGCCGAGAAAGTACTAAGAGCTTTGGTCACGGGACCACTTATATATGGATCTGCATAGGTGCAAATAATGAACAAGTTTTTTGATAATTTTTATAATTACAAGGGTTTTGGGCCAGCTATTAAAGCGATAACACCAACAGAAGAAATATTATGTGAATATAAACACCAGTTACCTGAAAGGTTGCTGGAGTATTGGCGGCAGTATGGTTTTTGTGGTTGGGGGAGCGGCATCTTTTGGACGGTAAACCCGTCTGAATATAGTGATGTACTGAAAGCATGGTTAGAAGGTGTAGACTTTGATAAGAAAGAAAGGGATGAAAACTACAATGTTATAGGCTTAAGCGCTTTTGGAGAAATTATTGTATGGGGTAAAGAGTCAGGAAATAGTATAGATATCAACTCAGTTTACGGAATGATTTTTCCTTCAGATAATACTGATAAGTTAGCAGAGCGCGGAGAAGAAAGGATGATTGATCTTTATTACGCAGTGCTCAATAAAGAAAACTTGGATTTGGACGATGTCAATGAACAGCCTCTTTTCGAACGTGCGGTAGAGAGGTTAGGCCCACTTGAAAATGGTGAGATTTATGGCTTTGTACCAGCTATTGCGCTTGGTGGTGAGCCTCAGCTTGAAAATCTTCAAAAAGTAAAAGCCACAGAGCATTTGGCCTTTTTGGCTGAGCTTGGAGAGAAGCGTGTTATGACGGATATAGTCACATTGGCTAAAAACTTGCCCCATAACCAATAATATTTTTAGGTCCTATCACTATGCTATCTATAGTGATTTAAAACAAATTTGGTACTATCGAAACATCGGAGATATAGCACTCACCGGCGTCAATTTTCTATCCTCATGCAATTCAGTATTGGCGATCTCCTTACAAAAGTGGTTTAGCCAAAGACAAATACGTCGTCAAAGAGACAATAGAGGGTGAAGATCTTATAGTTAGTCGCAGCATGAATGCGCGAGAGTATGGAGAAGCAGACTTTAATATTAAAAGCTTTTATCATCGTGATTATATCTCAGGTAACTCAGAACAGTCTTTTCAAATGGCTGACGAGAGACTTTAAAATGGACTACTTGAGCAGTTCAAACATTGCTTAATTGAAGAGAGATATAAATCCAAATTAGTCTAATAAAAATGGCGGTTAAATAAGTTAGAACCATAGTCTCATGATTGGACCGCAATTAACGCTTTGCCAAGCCTTTACTTTTAGTTATAAAAGCGCTGTTGAGTAAGGTAATTATTCATCTAAAAATAGATAAGTCATCACTGGACATGGACGTCAAGAAACTCACATCATCTATGTTCTAGAGGAAGACTTTAAAGGAGTTGCAATGGTCCGTGATACCTTTCGGGATAAACCCTATTTCGACGAAGCTGTAGAGTGCTATGAAGAAATTATATTCGAGGATGTCGCCGAACTCGACTCCAGTGATCTCACGATAGAAATTAAGATGAGAACATGCTTTGACCTGATAAATAATATAATCAGTTTGATGCATGTAAAATACTCTCGTGGTGANCAGCGTAATAGAGTTCAAACCCCTTTTGAACGATGCGATAACTTATCGCCGAGCTCAAAAGAAGTTTGCCGATGAACTACCTCTAGAAGCACAAGCTGAGCGCATTGACTTAGAAGAGTTGCACCAAAGCGATTTACGGAACTATTTAAAGTTATTTAGCTTCGCCTACTGCTTAAANCATGGGAAAAGATTACTACTTACAATTATTAGAGCTTATTGGAAATCAAGGACAAGATGCACTATTTGATAAAATTGCGATTGCGCTAGGTGACACTAATCGTGAAATAGCAGCGGATACTCTGTTCAAAAAACGTTTCGGTAAACTTTACAAAGTAGTTGAAGGAAGTCCAGAGCAACGTCC